>NZ_JAFMTY010000005.1 GCF_017329605.1 Alicyclobacillus fructus | reverse complement strand
TTAGGGTGTTTTTCAAAAGTCAAGTGTTTTTCGATGGTTTCATTAACATTTCATAAAATGTTCACAATCCAACTTCATACAGCAACTGCATAGCGCCTGTATCAATGTGTGCGAAAACTGCGTCGATCGCCATGCCAAACATCCGATGTATCGCAACAAGGTGGCGCTGTTTTTTGAGGGCGAGGATGGCGAGCGGCGCAGCGTGACGTATCTCCAGTTGCACGACGCGGTGTCCCGTTTTGCGAACGCGCTGAAAAGCCTCGGGCTGCGGCGGGGCGACGTGGTCTGCGTGTACATGCAGAATCTCATCGAGACCTATGTGGTGCTCTTGGCCTGCCTGCGAATCGGCGTGCTGTACAACACGGTGTTTGCGGGGTTCTCCGCCGAGGCGCTGCGCGAGCGGATCGTGCGGTGCGGAGCCAGGGCCGTCATCTGCTCCAACGGCAGCCTCAGGCGCGGGCGCGTCTTGCGCTTGAAGGACACCGTCGATCAGGCACTGCAAGGCGTGGACACGGTGGAACACGTGATCGTCTACCGGCGCCTGCCGGATCTCGACACGCCCATGACGCCTGGGCGCGATCTCGACTTCCAGTCGTTGCTCGCGAGCGCTTCGCCCGATTGTCCGCCGGAAGTGTTGGAGGCGAACGAACCCGGCTTTCTCATCTTTACGAGTGGAACCACAGGCAGGCCGAAGGGCATCGTGCACGCCGGCGGCGGCTTTCTGCTTGGAACCTACGCCTACACGAAGTTTCAGCTTGACCTGCGCCCGGAGGACGTCTACTGGAACACGGCGGACATCGGCTGGCTGACGTCGCATATCTTCGTGTTGGTGGGAGGGCTCGCCCTCGGGACCACGACCCTTTTGTACGAGGGTGCGCTCGACTGGCCGAAGGCCGGCCGGCTGTACGAGATGATCGAGCGCTATCGCGTCAACAAGCTGTTCTCCGCGCCGACGGCGTATCGGATGATGATGAAACACGGCGAGGACGTGGCTCGCCAGTACGATCTTTCGTCGCTCGAGCTCTTGGTCTCCGTCGGCGAACCTTTCAATCCGGAGGCGTGGCACTGGGTTCGCCGGGTGGTCGGCGGCGACGTGGCGGTGATCAACAACACCTGGGGCCAGACGGAGACCGGCGGAACGCCGCTCGCGCTCCTGCCGGGTGCGGTGCCCATGAAGCCCGGGTCCTGCGGCGTTCCGTTCTTCGGCCACGATCTCGCCGTGGTGGACGAAGAGGGCCGAGAGGTGCCCGACGGCGTTCCGGGGTACCTCGTCATTCGCCGGCCGTTCCCCTCGCTCGCGCGCGATGTGTACGGCGACCGCAACCTCTATTTGAACGCCTACTTCTCCCGCATGCCGGGGCTCTACTTCACGGGCGACAGCGCGGTTCGAGACGCGGACGGCCACTTCTGGGTGCTCGGACGCGTGGACGACGTGATCAACGTATCCGGACACCGCATCAGCACGATGGAGATGGAGAGTTCGCTGATTCAGCATCCGGCGGTGGTCGAGGCGGCCGTGGTGGGGGAACCCGACGAGGTGAAGGGGCAAGTGCCGGTCGCGTTCGTGACGCTCGAGCGCGGATGGGAGCCGGGCACGGACCTGGAAGAGGAACTGAAGGCGCGCGTGGTGGCGGACATCGGCTCGTTCGCGCGGCCTGCCCGCGTGTACTTCGTGGAGGCGATGCCGAAGACCCGGTCCGGCAAGATCCTGCGCCGCATGTTGCGCGAAATTCTCCAGACCGGCGAGGTGAAAGGCGATGTCACCGGGCTCGAGGACTGGGAGGTCGTCGAGCGGCTCCTTCAAGATCTGCGCGAGCGGGCGCCGGGGAGCGAATGACGGGATGATACCATTCCTCAGCCGCCCATTTCTTGGCCATTGTGCGGTCTTCCAAAATTGATTGCAAGCGCTTGCTTATTCGGCTACAGTGAATGGTGAGAGGGAAGGGAGAGGGACCGCGTGGATTTTGATCTCACCCCGGAACAACGGATGATTCGGGATACGGTGCGCGAGTTTGCGGAGGCCGAGATCGCGCCGCATGCAGCGGAGTGGGATAGGACCGAACATTTCCCCATCGAGGTCTTTCGCAAGATGGGCGAACTCGGCTTTCTCGGCCTGCCGATTCCTGAGCAATACGGCGGTGCGGGCGCCGATATGATTTCGTACTGCCTGGCGGTGGAGGAAATCGGGCGCGCCTGCGGCGGGACGGGGCTCAGCTATGAGGCGCACGTGTCGCTGGCCTGCACGCCCATCCTCCTGTATGGGACGGAGGAGCAAAAGCGCAAGTACCTTGTGCCCATGGCCCGCGGCGAGGCACTCGGCGCGTTTGGCCTGACGGAGCCCGGGGCCGGATCGGACGCTGGCGGGACGCGGACGACCGCCGTGCTGGAGGGTGACGAATGGGTCATCACCGGCAACAAGATCTTCAACACCAACGGGGGCTACGCGAAGTACGTCGTCCTCACCGCGGTGACGGATCCTGCGTCGCGCGGCATCAGCGCGTTCATTGTGCCGACGGATGTCGAGGGCTTCTCGGTGAGCAAGCCGTATGAGAAACTGGGCATGCGGGCGTCGAACACCGTGGAACTGATTCTCGATCACGTCCGCGTGCCGAAGGAAAACCTGCTTGGTCCACTGAACGCCGGGTTTAAACAGTTTCTCTCGACCCTGGACGGCGGCCGCGTCGCCATCGCGGCGTTGGCGGTCGGCATCGCTCGCGCCGCGTTCGAGACGGCGCTCGCGTACGCGAAGACCCGCGTCCAGTTTGGACAGACCATCAGCAAGTTCCAGGCGATTCAGCACAAACTGGCGGATATGGCGATGCATATCGATCTCGCCCGCAACGCGGTGATGAAGGCCGCGTGGCTGAAGGATCAGGGCCGCCCATACACGCTTGAGGCTTCGTACGCGAAGCTGTTTGCGTCGGAGATGTGCACGCGGACTTGCGAGCAGGCGATTCAGGTGCTCGGCGGGTACGGGTACATGCGCGAATATCCGGTGGAACGCCACTATCGCGATGCGAAGTTGATCGAGATCGGCGAGGGGACGTCCGAGATCCAGCGGCTCGTGATCGCGCGGCAGCTCGGCTGCTAAGGGGGGACGGCGCGTGTTTTCGAAGGTGTTGATCGCGAATCGAGGCGAGATCGCCAGGCGCATCATCCGCACGTGCAGGCGCATGGGCATCGCGACGGTGGCCGTCTATTCCGACGCGGACGAGAAAGCGCTTCACGTGCGCGAGGCCGACGAGGCGGTGCGCATTGGCGAGGCCCAGGTGGCGAAGAGCTACCTGAACATCGACGCGATTCTGCGCGCGGCGGAGCAGACGGGCGCGGAGGCCATTCATCCGGGCTACGGATTGCTGAGCGAAAACGCCGATTTTGCGCGCGCCGCGGCGGAGCGGGGCATCCGCTTCATCGGCCCTTCACCGGAAGCCATCGCTGCCATGGGCAGCAAGGTGGCGGCGCGCGAGACGGTCAAGCGCGCCGGAGCGCCGGTCGTGCCGGGAAGCGAAGGCGCGGTGGCCGACGTCGAGGAGGCGTGCAGGATTGCGGCCGAGATTGGCTATCCCGTCATGCTGAAGGCGTCGTACGGGGGCGGCGGGATCGGCATGCAAGTGGTTCGTTCGGAGGAGGAATTGCGCAAGGCGTTTGCATCCAACTCCGCGCGGGCCAAGGCGTACTTCGGCAACGGCGAGATGTTCCTCGAGAAGCGCGTGGAGCGGCCGCGGCACGTCGAGATCCAGGTGCTCTGCGACGGGCACGGACACGGCGTGTATCTCTGGGAGCGCGAATGCTCCATCCAGCGGCGCCACCAGAAGGTGATCGAGGAGGCGCCGTCCCCGTTTGTGGATGAGGCGCTCCGGCGGAACATGGGCGAGGCGGCGCTCGCCATCTGCCGAGCCATCCGCTATGAAAACGCGGGTACGCTCGAGTTTTTGGTCGATGAGGAGAAGAATTTTTACTTTCTCGAGATGAACACGAGGCTGCAGGTGGAACACCCGGTCACCGAGATGATCACGGGGCTCGATCTCGTCGAGTGGCAGCTGCGCATTGCGGCCGGCGAACCGCTCGGATTTCGGCAGGACGAGATCGCGCGCGAAGGGCACGCCATCGAGTGCCGGGTCTACGCTGAAGATCCGGAGAAGATGCTCCCGTCGCCAGGGACCCTCACGCGCCTCGTCTTGCCGGAGGGCGAGGGGATCCGGAACGACGTGGGCGTGGAATCCGGTTCCGAGATCACCCCGTTCTACGATCCGATGATCGGCAAGCTCATCGTGCACGGACGCGATCGCGCGGAGGCAATTGCGCGCATGCAGCAGGCGCTCGATGCGTACGTCATCGAGGGGATTCGCTCGAACCTGCCGCTGTTGCGCGCGATCCTCGCCTCGGATCGGTTTGCTGCGGGCGACACGACGACGGATTTTCTAGAAACCTGGGGGAAGCGCTGAGGAGGGGTCATCATGGCAACCGTGCAAGCCAACATGGCAGGCATCGTGCTTCGGGTGCTCGTGCAACCGGGCGATCGCGTCGAGGCCGGCCAGGACGTCGTCATGCTTGAGTCGATGAAAATGGAGATTCCCATTCAGGCCGAGCAAGGTGGCGTCGTGGCGGAGGTGCTCGCGAACGAGGGCGATTTCGTGAACGAAGGGGACGATCTCGTCCGCTTGGAAGACTGATGCAAAAGAGGGCGATGACATGGCGGAGCGCGTGTGGCTGCGAGAAGTCGGGCCGCGCGACGGGCTGCAGAATGAACCCGGCGTGATCGACACGGCGGTCAAAGTCGAGCTGGTCGAGCGGCTGATGGACGCGGGCGTACGATTCATTGAAGTGTCGTCTTTCGTGCACCCGAAGTGGATCCCGCAACTGGCGGACGCGGACGAGGTGTTCGCCCGCATTCGGCGCAGGCCGGGGGTGGAGCTCTCCGCGCTCGTGCCGAACGAGCGCGGGCTGGCGCGCGCGCTGCAGGCGAAGGTCGATGCCGTGCACGTGTTTATGTCCGCGAGCGAGTCGCACAACTTGAAGAACATCAACAAGACCATTCAAGACACCTATCCGGTGCTGCGCCCGGTGATCGAGGGCGCCAAGGCGGAAGGGCTCGTGGTTCGGGGGTACGTGTCCACCGTCTTCGGCTGCCCGTACGAGGGCAAGGTCCCGGTTGCGCAGGTTCTGTCGGTGGTCGAGCGGCTGTTAGAGCTCGGCGTCGACGAGGTGGCGCTCGGCGACACCATCGGGGTGGCGGTGCCCGCGCAGGTCGGCGCGATGGTGCGCGAAGTCGAGCGTGTGGTGCCCTTGGATCGCGTATCGCTCCATTTTCACGACACGCGCGGCATGGCCATTGCCAACATCTACGCGGGCTTTCTCGCAGGCGTGCGGCGGTTCGACGGATCCATCGGCGGACTCGGCGGCTGTCCGTACGCGCCCGGCGCGTCCGGGAACGTGGCGCTGGAAGACGTGCTCTATCTGTTCCACGGCATGGGTGTCGAGACGGAGATCGACGCCGAAGCGTATCTGGACGTCGTCGCCTGGTTCGAGGCGAAACTCGGGAAGCCGCTCTCGAGCCACGCCCGACAGGTGGCGCGGGGATCGTGCCAGGCGACGTGAAGGAGGAAGGGCCATGGCGGACGAGCGATTGGAAGCGATGCGAGCGCGCGCGATGGCGGGCGGCGCGCAGAAATACCACGAGAAGAATCGCGAACAGGGCAAGCTGTTTGTGCGCGATCGCCTGAAACTGCTTCTGGATGACGGCCTCGAGGTGGAGGATGGGCTGTACGCGAACTGCCAGGCGGACGATCTTCCGGCTGACGGCGTGGTGACGGGCATTGGGCGGATCCACGGCCGAAAGGTCGCGGTCATGGCGAACGACAGCACGGTCAAGGCGGGAAGCTGGGGAGCCCGCACGGTCGAGAAGATCCTGCGGATTCAGGAGACGGCGGAAAAACTGCAAATCCCCCTCATCTACCTCGTGGATTCGGCTGGGGCGCGCATCACAGATCAGGTCGAGATGTTTCCAGGGCGACGCGGCGCTGGCCGCATCTTCTACAATGAAGTGCGCCTGAGCGGTCACATTCCTCAGATCTGCCTGCTCTTCGGGCCGTCCGCGGCTGGCGGCGCCTACATCCCGGCCTTCTGCGATCTCGTCATCATGGTCGAGGGCAACGCAAGCATGTACCTCGGTTCGCCGCGCATGGCGGAGATGGTCATCGGCGAAAAGGTGACGCTCGAGGAGATGGGCGGCGCGCGCATGCACTGCACCGTCAGCGGCTGCGGAGACGTGCTCGTCCCCGACGAGCCGAGCGCCATCGAGGCGTGCCGGCGCTACCTCCGCTACATGCCCAATTCGTACCTGGAGCGGCCGCCCGTCGAGGAGCCGCGCGATCCGGCCCCGTCGTCGAAAAGGCCGTCCGAAATTGTCCCCAAGAACCCGAACGCGCCGTTCAACATGTACGATTTCATCGACAGGCTGATCGACGAGGGATCGTGGTTTGAGGTCAAGGCGCTTTTCGCGCAGGAGATCATCACGGGCTTGGCGCGGATCGGCGGGCGGCCGGTCGGCATCGTGGCCAATCAGCCGCGGGTCAAGGGCGGCGTGTTGTTCGTGGACTCGGCCGACAAGGCCGCGCGGTTCATCACGCTGTGCGATGCGTTTCACATTCCGCTGCTCTTTCTCGCCGACGTGCCCGGCTTCATGATTGGCACCAAGGTGGAGCGCCAGGGCATCATCCGCCACGGGGCGAAGCTCATCGCGGCCATGTCGGAGGCCACGGTGCCGAAGATCTCGGTGATCGTCAGAAAGGCCTACGGGGCCGGGCTGTACGCGATGGCGGGCCCGGCGTTTGAACCCGACGCCTGCATCGCGCTGCCGACGGCCGAGATCGCCGTGATGGGTCCGGAGGCGGCGGTGAATGCGGTGTACGCCAATAAAATTGCGGAGCTGGAGGAGCCCGAGCGCTCCGCCTTTGTCAAAGAGAAGCGCGAGGAATACCGGCGCGACATCGACATCTACCGGCTGGCCTCGGAGCTCGTGGTGGACAGCATCGTCGACGCGGATGAACTGCGGGACGAACTCGTCCGGCGCTTCGCGATGTATGAGGGGAAGTCGGTGGCGTTTGGGCACCGGAAGCATCCGGTGTATCCGGTGTGAGAGGGGAGTCGGGCGTGGAACAGCCCATTCTGTGGCATAAGGGAGAGGACGGGATCGCCGAGCTCGTCCTGAACCGGCCGGAAGCGATGAATGCGCTCAGTTACGCGCTGCTTTGTGCGTTGGACGACGTGGTGCGCCAGATCGCCTCGGACCGGGAGGTGCGCGCCGTGATCGTGCGGGGAGAG
Organism: Alicyclobacillus fructus; assembly: GCF_017329605.1. GTDB lineage: Bacteria > Bacillota > Bacilli > Alicyclobacillales > Alicyclobacillaceae > Alicyclobacillus > Alicyclobacillus fructus. The sequence goes on along the minus strand of NZ_JAFMTY010000005.1, from coordinate 134,234 downwards.
GGCAGGGGCTTCTGCGCCGGGGCTGATTTGAAGGAGCGGCGCGGGCTCGGGCCGGACGAGGTGCGGCGCAATGTGCGCCTGACGCGGGAGGCGTTCGATCGCGTCGCGCGCCTGCCGCAGCCGACCATCGCGGTGATGCACGGCTTCGCGTTCGGCGGGGGGCTCGAGCTCGCCCTGGCCTGCGATTTCCGCATCGGCTCGCGCGATCTCCGGCTCGGGCTGACCGAGACCTCGCTCGCCATTGTGCCCGGCGCGGGCGGCACGCAGCGGCTGGCGAGGCTGATAGGACCGACGTGGGCGAAGTGGATGATCTTCACGGCGGCGCGCATCGACGCGGATCGGGCGAAGGAACTCGGCATCCTGCTCGAGGTGGCGGATACGCGCGAGGCCGCATTGGAGGCCGCGCGGGAGCTCGCGAGCGCCATTGCGGAGAACGGCCCCGTGGCCGTGCGGCAGGCGAAGTGGGCCATCGATCGCGGCCTGGACGTCGATCTCGCGACCGGGCTTGCCCTCGAAGACGCCGCGTATGAAGGCGTGCTGCCGACGGCAGATCGTCTGGAGGCGCTTGCCGCCTTTGCGGAGAAGCGCAAGCCGCGTTTCCGCGGAGAATAGGCGGCGGGAGGGCGCCGGGCTTGCCGCTTAGGCGCGGCGCCCCGCACGTGGGCGCCGCATGGGTGCTTCATACGGAAGGATTCACCGTGACGCGGGGCTCATCGCCCGTGAGAAAACGGTACCACCGCTGGCGGAAGCGGACCTGCGGCGCGTCGGCGGGCACGTGCGCTTCCATCCGCAGCGCTTCCGGGATCGGCCTCGGTTGCTGGCTTTCGACCACCTGCTGGTCTTCGCGCAGCACGCGCAGGCTGTAGCGCCGGAACACGGCGTCCATCCCGGGGATGGATCGGGCGAAGGATCGCCCCGCATACCCGAGGATGAGCGTGGTCTCCGCGTCGACCGGCGTGAACGTGACGAAGTTGATGAAACCGCCCTGCCGTTCGGCGGGTCGCAAGATCCACATCTGGGGAAACCAATACTCGAGCACGCCGCCGCCGTTCTGTATTCGAATCCTGTCCCCATGGTCGACGTCGAACGACACGCGCGGGATGGCGGCAGGCGTGCGGCGGCCGATGGTCTTGCGGTGCACGAAGGCCAGATGGGCCACGTCGAGGACGCTCTCGACGACGCGCGTCAGGTGTGCTTGCCAGACGTCTTGATACGGGACGAGGCGGTAAGCGCCCGTCGTCAACTCGGGAAACAGCTGTGGCACCTGAGGCATGGCTTCGGGGCCGAGGTAGACCCAGACCAATCCGCCATGGTCACAAGCGGGGTACGCTCGGTTGTGGGCGAAGTCGGGGATGGGGCGATCCGGGTGAGCGGGGATGCAAGCGCAGCGACCGTCACCGTCAAACTGCCACCCGTGATAGGCACACGCGAGCCGTCCCTCGTTGACGCGTCCCAGGGCGAGATCGGCGCCGCGGTGGGTGCAGTATCGAGACAGCGCGCGCACGTTCCCGGATGAGTCGCGGAAAAGGACCAGATCGCGCCCGGCGACGCGCGCAGCAAGCGGCTTTTGACGCCCAAGTTGGCTGGAGAAACACACGGCGTACCAGGTCGCCGGAAACACATGGTCTTCACTTGGCAGCGGAGCTTTTCGCTCTCCCATCATTCACGCCTCCTGGCCTTTGTGGGTGTCTGTTTTAATCATGTATACTGGTTAGTTAATTATGCAACAGGCAGATCTACACTTTATGCCTTCTGGCGAGGTCGTCGCCGCGTTTCGGCGGTTGGGGTGCGATGGCAAAACGCGCGGGGCAGCCTGAGAACAGCCGCCCCGCACGAGCGAGATGCATGTCCGTCACGAGTTGTTCTGGGCGAGCGCTTGGTTCGTGAGGTTGACCATATTCTGCAGCGTGACCTGCGGGGTCTGACGACCTGCCAGCATGTTGCCGATCTGCGTGCTCATCTCCTGTTCCGCAGAATACAGAGAAGCGATGCGCGGCGAGAAGTAGGCGTATTGCAATTCATTTGGCGCCACGCCCTGATTCGGATGCGCCTTGATATAGCTCGTCCACGACGGGTTGGTCAGCGCGCTCTGACGCACGGGGAGGTAGCCCGTCTGTTCCGCCCATTCGATGGTGGAAGGAACGGAGATGAGGAAATTCAGATATTTGGCTGCCGCAGCCTTCTGAGCGGCAGAGGCAGAGTTGAAGATGACCAGATTGAGACCTGCGGTTGGCACGGCGTAGGTCACGCCTTTCGGAAGCGGCGCCACCTTGTAGTGCGTATTGGGGTTGGTGATGAATGACATCGCCGCCACCGTGTCGAGGTCCATCGCATATTCATTGGTGTTAAAGCCGTCCGAAAGATACTCGTTGGCACCGACGAGCTTGGCTGCATGTTCGTCCACAAGGCGCTTCATAAAGTTGAGCGCGGCCAGCCCTGCGGAGCTGTTGAATGCCGCTTTGGTGTTGCTGGCGTTCAAGATCTGTCCGCCGGCCTGCTTCAGCAACATCTCAAACGTATAGTAGTTTCCTTGCAGGCCGAGGCCCGGAATACCTTCTTTCTTCTCAATCTGGAGGGCGTCCTGCTCAAGTTCGCTCCAGGTCTTTGGCGGCGAAGAGATTCCGGCCTTCTTCAGATCATCCACGTTGTAGTACAACACGTAGGCAGACTTGTTGAACGGCACCGACATGAGCTTGCCGTGATAGGTCGAGTCCGCCCGCCAGATGGGAATCAGGTCGTTTTGGGTGGATTTCGGGATTACCGCATCGAGCGGCTCGATCAAGCCGTTCTGCACATAATTCGTTTCCCATGTTTCCTCAACCTGTGCGACGGTCGGTTCCGTGCCGGACGAGATGGCCGCTGTCAGCTTCTGTTCCAGGGTGCTGTACGAGCCATTGAAGATGAGTTGGACATGGATGTTCGGGTTTTGCTTCTCAAATTCGTCCGTCAGCTTCTGCAGCTCCTTGCCGAGCTTTCCGGGCATCGATTCCTCGAAGGTAATGGTCACAGGCTGTGAGGTGCTCGCGGCTTGCCCGGACGAGTTGGCGGACTTGGTCATGGGAATGCCGCCCCCGCCTCCCGTTTCCTCGTCGCCACATCCCGTGGCCATCCACGCGCACATCACCACCGCCGCGGCGGTTGTCGCAAGTGCCTTTCGCTTGCTCTTCACATTGACCTCTCCTTTCGATGGTCAAGCATTTTATCTAATGCCGCTGCGCGCGATGCCTTCGATAAAGTACCGCTGTCCGATAAGGAATACGATGGCAAGCGGTACCATGCAGAATGTCGCAGCGGCCATTAGCTGGTTGTATTCGGTCCCCACGTCCGACGTGAAGTTCATCAGACCTACGGGTACCGTGTCCAGGTTTTGAGAGTTGGACACCACGACGACCCAGAGGAATGAATTCCAGCTGCCGATGAATTTAATCAGGCCCGCCGTGATCCAAACCGGTTTTGTGAGAGGCATCACGATTTGAAACAGCGTGCGCACGGGATTGAGCCCATCCATTTGAGCCGCCTCAAAGAGTTCTCCCGGCATCGATAGGAAGAATTGGCGCATGAGAAAGATGGTGAACACACTCACGAGCCACGGGACGATGATCCCTTGATACGTGCTCATCCAATGCAGTTTGGCGACCGTGATGTAGTTGGGGATCAACAGGAGTTCGCCTGGAACCATGAGCGTCGCCAAAAGGGCGAGAAACAGTGTTCGCTTGCCTGCGAATTCGAGGCGGGCAAACGCATAGGCAGCCATGGCGCCCAGTGTCAAGTCGAATAGGGTTTCCACGCCTGAGATGAAGAGGCTGTTCAAGAAGTATCGGCCGAACGGTGCGGACGTCCACGCGGCGGCATAGTTGCTCCATTCGATGGGGTGAGGCCACAGCGACGGCGTTGAGGTGAGCACCTGACTGGCCGGTTTGAGCGAAGTGGAAAGCATCCAGATGAAGGGTCCCACAGAGAACAGGGTTACGACGAGGAGCGCGGTATAAATGAGCACCTTGCGCATGGCGGTCCCTCCATCAGGACTCGTAGTGAACGCGCCGTTGCAGCGTCATCTGCAGGAGCGTGCACGCGAGAATGATGACAAAGAGAATGTAGGCGGAAGCGCTGGCGTACCCCATACGGTAGTCGCTGAATCCTTCGGTGAACATGTAGTACAGCATGGTCAAGCCGCTGTCGTTAGGCCCATCCGTCGCGCCGTACAGGACATACACGGGGAGGAAGACTTTGAAGGCCTCGATGGTGCTTATTAGGAGCACAAAGAACGTCGTCGGAGAAAGAAGCGGCCAGGTGACATGCCGAAACAGGTTCCAGCCATGCGCTCCATCGACGCGAGCGGCTTCGTAGTACTCGCGACTGATGTTCTGAAGGCCTGCAAGAAATAAGACGGAGACATACCCTAGACTCTGCCATACGCTCAGCGTTACGAGACAGATCATGGTATCCTGCGGGGTGTTGAGCCAATCCGGTCCCTGAATGCCAATCTGTCGCAGCAGGTCATTGAGCAACCCAAACTGATCGTTAAAAATCCATTGCCATATAATGCCTGTGGCCGCGATCGACGTCACGTAGGGGAGAAAGATCGCGGTGCGAAAGAATCCTCGTAAGCGAATTTTCGCGTTCAGCAACAGAGCCACGCCCAGCCCAAGTGCCATCACGATGGGCACGTACAGCGCGACAAACAGGATCGTGTTCGCCACGGCGCGGTGAAACAACGGATCCTGAAAGATTTGCACGTAGTTCCGCAAGCCCACGAATTGCTTGTGAGGGCTGATCATATCCCAGCGAAAGAAGCTGATGACGAACGATTCGACAATGGGATAGAGCGTGAACACGGCCAAGAGGATGAGCGTGGGAAACAGCATCAGGTACGCCGTGATCGTCCTTCGAGCCTTCAACGTCATCTCGAAATCCCTCTCAAATGAAGCATGACATACCTCGGTTTCCACTCCACCGACATTGTAGTGGGAAGAGACAGAGTCGACAAGTAAAAATTGAGTAAATAGAACTTCACATAAATTCAAAAACGAAGTATGTTCTCAACCTCCCTCGTGTGGTATTCTGAAATGCTCGGCGGCGATCCGAGCTCGTGCAAGGGAGAGATGGTTGTGGACAAGTCGACGCGCATCACGTTCTTCGGGGGCACGCGTACGATCGGCGGCACGATTTGCCGGGTGAAGACTGCGACTGCCCAACTCGTCTTTGACATGGGACATGTGGTTCGCCCTTCTTCCCCGATTTTCTCGGGGTCACTGCGACCGCGCTCGGTCGCCGACTTGCGGGCGGTGGGCATCCTTCCGGATATTCCTGAGCTTTATATGGATCAACATCATCAAGACGTTGCGGTTTGTATAAGTCATAACCACTTGGATCATACCGCGCTTTTGCCTTATATGGCAAACGGAATCTCGATTTTTTCGACAAAAGAGACTTGCCAGATGCTGAAGGTCATTTCGGAGGCCGCCCTCGAAGAGCAGCCGCCGCTCCGACTCATCGGCGTCGAGACAGGCACTTGGCAGTCCGTGGGCGACCTGAGCTTTCAATTTGTCCCGGTCGATCACGACACGCCCGGGGCGGCGGCCATCTTGATAAGCGCACCCGACATGCGGCTGGTTTACACGGGGGATCTGCGGTTTCACGGATGGCGTCCCGAGGTTTCTCGAGCGTTTGTGGAGAAAGCGCGAAGGTTCGAGCCGGACGTGCTCCTCATTGAAGGTACGCGGGCGGGCGACGAGCCTCGTCCGCAGGTCACCGAGCAGGAACTCATCCGCCTCGTGGTGGACGCGATGGCGGGGGAAGACGGGATCGTCTACTTCAACGCTTACCCTCGCCATCCAGAACGAGTCCTGTCGTTCGTGCGTGCAGCTCACGAAGTGAACCGCACGGCCGTCCTCGAGGCTCGCACGCTGTACGTGGCCGCGCATTTCACGGGCCGTCTGCCGGAGGGCGTGAGGATTTGGGCCGATAGCGATTTGCCCGATCCCGTCGCGAGGTGGCTCCAAGGGGTTGGCCTGCCTGTCATTGGGCCTTCCGAAGTGGCGGAAAGGCCGAGTGCGTTTGCGGTCGAGCTTGCGTACGACCGGCTGTGGCGCCTGATCGATCTCGACCGGGCCGCATCGGGTTTGTACATTCACTCCAACGGCGCTCCGCTCGGTCCGTTCGATCCCGCCTGGGACAACCTGCAGCGGTGGCTCGCGCATTTCGGCGTCGCCTTTCGTTCGCTGGGCACGAGCGGTCACGCGGCCCTGGGCGAGATCGAACAGGTGGTGGAGGCCATTCGACCGCGCGTCTATCTTCCGATTCATTCGTTTCATCCCGAGCGCGTGGTGGCATCGGGCATTCCGCGCTTCCTGCCCGAGGAACGTGTGGATTACACCCTCTCCGATCTCCTCGCCAACGCTTCCTTGACTGCGCGGGACTGACAGCCTGCCGGGCGGCCTTCGCGCCGGCCGCCTGGATATGCGCACCTTCCTGTCATGAAGCACTCAATTTTCGTCTGGCGAAAAGAAAGGCGAGACTGGCCGCCGACTGGGCGATGAGGATCATGCCGATCACGCCCGCCCATCCCATCGTCGACCAGAAGACGCCGCCCAAGGAGCCGATGACGCTCGAGCCGGCATAGTAACAGAAGAGATACAGGGCGGACGCCTGCGCCCGAACCGAGCCCCCGAGGCTGCCGACGCTCGACGATGCCGTGGAGTGGGCTCCGAAAAACCCAAACGTGAAGACGACCATGCCCGCCACAATCAGCACCAGGTCCCGGGCGCAGGTGAGCAGGGCGCCGGCAGCCATGATCCCCACATTGAGCGGGAGCACGCGGTGCCGGCCGATTCGATCCGCGAGGCCGCCCATGAACGACGAGCTGAACGTGCCCGCCAGATAGGCGAAGAACAATAGGCCGATGACAGAGGTCGAAAGGTGGTAAGGCGCGCGAGACAGGCGGAAACCCATGTACGTGTAAAGCGACACAAATCCGCCCATCAAGAGGCCGCCCACGAGATACAGGGCGACGAGTTCCCTTCGCTTCACGGCCTGCGCAAAGCGAGACAGGATCTCCTGCGCGCGATCTCGCCTCGGTACAAAGTGTCGCGATGCAGGCAGCGACCATGCGACGTAACCGGCGAGCGCCAGGCTCACCGCTCCCAGCCCGATCATGCCCCATCGCCAGGAGGTGCGATCGGCCACCAGGCTCATGGCGACCCTTCCGAGCAGCCCGCCGAGCGTATTGCCGCTGATGTAGAGGCCCATGGCAAAGCCGAGGCTGGTTGGCTCCATCTCTTCGCTCAAATACGTCATGGCCACGGCCGGCAACCCGGCGAGCGTCACCCCTTCGGCGGCGCGCGCAACGACGATCCCCCAAAAACTCGGCATAAGGCCCAGCGCGAGTTGGAGAAGGGAAGAAGCGAACAGGGAAAAGAGCATGATGGGTTTTCTGCCGAATCGATCGGACAACGATGCGAACACCGGCAGGGACAGGGCGAGCATGAATGTGGAGGCGGAAAGCGCGAGGCTCGCGGTCGCCGGCGATCTCGCAAACGCTGCGCTGAACGCCGGAATGAGCGGCTGCACCGCGTACAAGTTGGCGAATGTCACGAGCCCCGCGGCGAGGAACGCGATGCTCACGCGGCGATAGACAGGCGTTCCTCGGGCGATATGCGCGTGTTCCGCAGGCGGTTTCGATGGCAGCATGTGACCAACCCTCTTCCGCACACATAGGTCACCCATCAGGATACGACGTTTCACATTCGATGACCAGCGCCGCGACATTCGCAGGACGCGGCGGATGGCGGTACAATGGTACCGCATGGCCATCTCACCAGGCGGCTTATGAAACGCCTTTTGAAAGGGATTGGGGCATGAGGATGGTCTCGCGCGCCCGTCGGGCGCTCGTTCGACATGTGGTTGCGGCGCTTGCTGCGGCGGCCGCGATCTGCGCCACGTGGGAGGCGTCTCGCGCGCCGGAGGTGTTCGCGGACGCTTCTCCGGTGTCCATGGCGGTCGCGGTCGGATATGGCGGATACTACGTCGCGGATGAATGGGTACCGGTGCACGTTTGGGTGCGAAATGGCGGCCGGGCAGAGATGGCGAAACTGGTGCTGCGCGTGGGGGGGCCCTCCATCGGCGATCGGCGTGTTGCGGCCGAACTCGCGTGGCCGCTCTGGCTGCCCAAGGGCGCGTCCGCGTCGACCTTCGTCGACGTGCCGGGGAGCGCGCTGGCGCAGGGCGCTTCGCTCGAACTCGTCATCGGAAACCGCGTCGTTTCGACCTCATGGCTCGGCGGCAACAGCGTCTCCCACGTCGATCTCGTCGGCGTGGTCAGCGATAGCTCCCAGGCCACGCAGTTTCTCGCGGGCACGAGCGCGGACGGCACGCCCGTCCTGCCGGTCGCTCTCCGGGCGTACGACCTGCCCACGTCCCCTCAAGCGCTCGCCGATCTCAGCGCGCTCGTGGCGAGCGTGGACGAGCTGCGCGCGTTGTCGAAGGCGCAGGTGCGTGCGCTTGCGGCTTGGCTCGACCAGGGGGGCATGCTGGTCGTAACCGGAACCGGGCTTGCCCCGGCCGAACTCGGCGCGCTTCCCATCTCGCCTGGCGCGTTTGCTGTCGTGAACGGCGATGCGCTGGCCAGCTTCGCTGGCACCAGCGACGGTCCAGGCCAAATCGAGTCGACGGCGGGCGAGATCGCCGCGGACGCTCGACTGTGGGCGGGCTCGAACGCAGAGCCTCTTGTGGCAAGCGAGGCGTTTGGCCGTGGGCAGATCTGGCAGACCGCCTTTTCCCCGCTGGATCCGGACCTCTTGGCGTGGCCAGGCAACGCGCAGATGTGGACGGCCCTGTTCCACGATGCCGGAATGGCCCAGGTGGACGATCCGGCCGTGTCCAATCTGTTGCGCCCAACGGGAGGTCTCAGCCTGACGAGCGTGGGCGACGCGCTGGAGCCGCTTCGCATGCCGGGACTCTCCACCTTTGGCTTGGTGCTCCTGGCCTATCTGCTGGCCGCGGGGCCCGTGACGTTTTACGTGCTTCGGCGGTTGCGGCGAGCGGCGCTCGCGTGGGTGGTCCTGCCCGCGCTCAGCGGGCTCACCACGGCCGGGGTCTTTGCGCTCGGCGGATCGGCGCGGCCCGCAGGACTGCTGATGAACGGCGTCGGCGTGATGGAGTTGCTCGGCGACGGCCAGGCGTACGAGTATGGGGCTTTGGCCATCATGTCGCCCGACAGCGGCGACGAGATCCTGCGATTGCCTGCAGGCGACGACATTCTCACGCTGCAGAGCGACAATCAGCCTGTGGCGAACGCCGGAATCGAGCACAGCGCCGATGCGACGTGGGTGTCGCTGACGGATGTTCCGCGCTGGCATGTGCGCTACGTGTTTGCGTCGGGATTCCACGACGACGCCGGGCGGATCCAGTGCAATTTCAAGGAAGCGTACGGCCTTTTGTTTGGGACCGTGACCAACGAGACGCGGATGACCTTGACGAACGTGGCGGTGGTCTACGACGGCATGCTCGTCAAACTGGGCGCGCTCGCGCCGGGGCAGACGAGATCGGTGAACGCGAGTCAGGAGGTGCCGACGTCGTCCTGGATTTCCGACTACGGCGTGTACAATCGCCAACTCACGCACGGCATTGGGCGAACGCTCGGGGCGTATTTGTCGAGCCTGGCTGCAGGATGGCACGGGGGATCCGAAGCCGCGCTCGTCCTTGCGACGGCGGACGGCGGTCTGCCCGAGCTGGCGGCGCCGGCGAACGATCACGTGGTCGCGAGCGAGAAGCGGCTGGTGCTGGTGCGCGAGTACGCGCCGGTGATGCCGGTGGTGGAGGCGGGATCGTGATTCTCACACAGAACCTGAGCAAGCGGTACGGCAAGACGCTCGCCCTGAACAACCTGAATCTCAACATCGAGCGCGGGACGATTTTCGGGCTCGTGGGCGAAAATGGGGCGGGCAAGACGACGGCGTTGTCGATGCTTGCGACGCTCACGTTGCCGACGTCGGGGCGCGCGTACGTCTGCGGCCACGAGGTGACGAAAGAGCCCAAAGCCGTTCGTCGGGTCATTGGCTACATGCCGGATTCGTTCGGGGTGTACGACGATCTCACGGTCATGGAGTATCTGCGTTTCTTCGCCCAGTGTTACGGCGTGGACCGGCGGACCATCTCGCGCCGGGCGGAGGAGCTTTTGGAGCGCGTCCGGCTTGTGGACAAGCGGGACGTCTACGTCAACAACCTGTCGCGCGGCATGCAGCAGCGCCTCGAGGTCGCGCGCTGCCTGATGCACGATCCGGACGTGCTCATCCTGGACGAGCCGTCGAGCGGTCTGGATCCCAAGTCGCGGCTGGAGATGAGAGCTGTGCTCGCGGGACTGCGCGAGCTCGGCAAGACGGTGATCATCAGCACGCATATTTTAAACGAACTCGCCGAGGTCGCCGACGAAGTCGGCATTCTCCTGCGGGGCGAACTCGTGGCCGTGGCAGCGGTCCAGGTGATGGTGCAGCACTCGAGCGCGTACCGGACGCTCGTCATCGATGGGCGCGATCTCGGCAGCGCGTTCGTGAAGGCGCTGTTCGCGGATCCGCACGTGGCCGAGGTGCGCCCGTTGGAGCGCGGGTGGGAAGTCCTGTACGCGGGCACGCTCGCTCAGCAGGCGGAGCTTTTGAGTCGGCTCGTGGCGGATGGGTTTGCCATCACCCAATTCCGCGAACAACCGACGGACATTGAGCAGCTTTTTCTTCGCCTCGCCGCGATTCAGGAAGGGGTGACGCTGTGAACATCCACCTCAACCCTCTTCTCTTGAAGGAATTCCGCCAGCGCATGCGGACCATCCGGGCGCCGCTCGTCATCACGGCGTACCTGTTTGGCATGTGTGCACTCACGGTGTTTCTCCTCTATGAAAACGTCCAGGGGCAGTTGTACCTCGTCCAACCCACGAAGAGTCAGCAGGTGTTCGCCTTGGTCAGCCTCCTGCAGATGGTCATTGTCGCCTTTTTGGCCCCGGCCTTCGCGTCGGGCTCCGTGAGCGGTGAGCGCGAACGGAAGACGCTCGCCGTCCTTCTGACAACGCCCGTGGGTCCCTTTGGCATTCTGTTCGGAAAGGTGGTCTCCTCGAGCGCCCTGCTGGTCCTGCTCGTGGTGTTGACGCTGCCGGTCTACAGCCTTGTGTTCCTGTACGGCGGCGCCGTTCCTGCGCAGGTCGCGTCGGTGCTCGGATTTCAGCTCGTGACCATCGTCGTAATTTCGACCGTATGTGTCCTGTTTTCCACCATCGCGCTGCGATCCACGTGGAGCACCGTGTTCGCCTACGGCAGCGTTGGACTCATGACGGTCATCTTCGGGGCGCTGGGCTACGGTTTGAAGTCCCTCTACGAGCAAAACCCCATCGACTACACGGCGCTTGTCTGGTCTCACTTTTTCTACGCGCTCGATCCCCTGTACGTCGAGGCGGCGTTTTTGGGCGTGGTATCCGCCAAGGCGCACGTTTGGATACCCTTTGTCGAGTTTTATGCGGTCGTGATCGCGGTCCTATTGGTGCCGAGCCTCTGGCGCCTGCGGCCGCAGTGGTTTTCATGGCTGCCTTTCGTGAGCGGCACCGAGAAGCAGTATCAATGAACGGTGGGGCTTGTCATACAGCGCGGGCCTGGCGCGTACAGGTATATGGATCTGTGCGCGGAGGTGGATCGCGTGATCGCCGTCCAATTGGCTTTCGGGCTCTGCATGGTGCTGTTCGGGGCAGAGCTCTTGACGAATGCCGTCGAGTGGCTGGGTGTGAAGCTCGGCTTGGGCGAGGGGGCCGTGGGCAGTGTGCTGGCAGCGCTCGGCACGGCGCTTCCCGAGACGGCGGTTCCCATGACGGCCATTGTGCTGGGGGACGGGCGCGACGCTGAGCAGGTCGGGATTGGAGGTATCCTCGGGGCGCCCTTTCTTTTGGTGACCTTGGGCGGGCTCGTGCTCGCGCTTGCCGCTTTTCTGTTTCGCGCGGGTCGGCCGTCGCAGGGCATCGCGGTCCATGGCGGCGTCTTTGCGCGCGATCTCGCCTTTTTCCTCGTTGGCTTTTCCCTTTCGCTCGTGCCCGCCGCGTGGCCGATCCCCGCGCTCAAGCTGCCGACGGCCTGTCTCCTCGCTCTGTGGTATGGGGCATTCGTGCGCGCGCACTTGCGAGATCGGCCCGCGGGAGGGCCGCAGCCTGAGCTTCGTCCTCTCTACCTCAGCCTTCGCAGCGATCATCCGGCCACGGCTTCCATCGTCGTTCAGCTCGCCTGCGCGCTCGGCCTTGTGGTCGGCGGCGCCCATCTGCTCACAGCGGGCGTCGAGACGCTGGCGGCTTCGATGGAGATGCCCGCGTTTTTGCTTTCAGCGCTTATCATCCCCATTGCCACAGAGTTGCCGGAAACGCTCAACAGCGTGGTGTGGATGCGCGACCGGAAAGACGTCCTCGCCGTCGGAAACATCACAGGCGCGATGGTGTTTCAGGGCACGCTCGTCCCAGCCATCGGCATGCTGTTCACGGACTGGACACTGACGCGTCCGGCGTGGTGGACCGCCGGTCTGACGCTTTCGGCCGCGGCGTTTCTGCTCGCGTCCGTTTGCGCGACGTCCCGCATCGAGCCATGGGCGCTCTGCTTTGCCTCCCTCGCGTATTTCGCGCTCCCTTTTGTGGCGCTTGAGCCTCATGCGCTGCCCGGGTCTTTGCGGCTTGGCCTAGCCGCCGCGATGTTGACCATCTCCGCCGTGGGCGCGGCGATGCTTTGGCGCCGCGGCCCCTGTCGATCCCGCCCGTAGCCGTTACCTTGTTCGGGCGAGATCGCGAAAGACCTCTTCGAGCGCCGCCATGGTTTCCTCAATATCCGCATCGCTGTGGACCGCCGACACGAACCACGCCTCATATTTGGATGGCGCGATGAGAATGCCGCGATCGGACAGCAGATGAAAGAAGCGGGCAAATTGCTGGCTGTCCGTGCGCGTTGCCGCGTCGTAATCGCGCACGGGTTCACGGCCAAAGTAGATGGTGAACGCGCCGCCCACGCGGTTGACGACGATGTCAATGCCGTTCGCCCGCGCCGCCGACTCGGCCGCGTCCACGAGCCGCGCCGCCCTGCGCGCCATGTCGTCGTACAGGCCGCGCTCCGACAGCGCGCGCAAGCAGGCCATGCCCGTGCGCATGGAGAGCGGGTTGCCCGCCATGGTCCCCGCCTGATACGCAGGCCCGAGCGGCGCCACCTGCTCCATCACGTCGCGCCGACCTCCGTACGCGCCAATGGGCAGACCTCCGCCGATGATCTTGCCCAGGGCGTACAGGTCCGGGTGCACGCCGTACAGTTGCGCGGCGCTGCCATAGTGAAAACGGAAGGCCGTGATGACCTCGTCAAAGATGACGAGCGCGCCCACCTCGTGGCCGAGATCGATCACGTCCGCCAGATACCGGTCGTCGATGGGCGGCACGATGCCGAAGTTGCCCACAATCGGTTCCACGAGGATGGCGGCGAGATCGGACCCGTGAACGCGGAGCGCTTCCTTCAGGGCCTCGCGGTCGTTGAACGGCACGGTGACGATCTCGCTCGCAACGTTGCGCGTGACGCCCGCGCTGTCGGGAACGCCGATGGACGACGGCCCGCTGCCGGCGGCGACGAGCATCGCGTCGGAGTGGCCGTGATAACACCCGGCAAACTTGAGCACCTTGGTCCGTCCCGTGTAGGCGCGCGCCACGCGGACGGTCGTCATGACGGCCTCGGTGCCCGAATTGACAAAGCGAATGCGCTCCAGATCCGGAATGGCTTCGCGGAGCATTTCGGCGAACTCCACCTCGTAGGGCGTCGGCGTGCCGTAGAGCACGCCGTCTTCCGCAGCCTCCTGGATGGCGCGCGTGATGGCCGGGTGCGCGTGGCCGAGGATGGAGGGACCATATCCGGCCAGGTAGTCGATGTACCGATGGCCGTCTGCGTCGTAGAGATACGGGCCTTCGCCGCGGACCATCACCACGGGCGTGCCGCCGCCGACCGATTTGTACGATCGCGACGGGCTGTTCACGCCTCCCAGGATCACCTGCTGTGCTCGCTGAAACCAGACTTCGGATTGCGGTCGATGCATGGCAAGCTCCTCCTTCGCGCACCATTGTTTCAACTGGGCCCGATGGAGTCAAGCGCTGAACGCCGGGCATGATCTCGGCGCAAGTGGGGCACGGTAGGGAAAACACCTTCGGAGGCGTTGGAACATGCGGATGTCCCCCTTGGAGTTGACGCTTAGGTCGATGCAGCAGGCGCAGGTCGCCATCGGTGGAAGATCTGAGGTGCGCATTCTCGCCTGGGAGCGCGGGGGACCCGTGGAAAGGTTGTCGCTCGACAAGCCCTGTCATCGGTGACGGAAACGTGAAAGCATGTGCACTTGAAAGTTCCTCATGCGCCCTTTCTCATTTGACAGGGCCTCTGCGCCTTTCTTATAATTCGCCATAGCACCATGCGCCACAATTTATAGGGCAATGTAGATGAAGAAGCAGAGTACAAGCGGTTTGGGCTGTTCCAGAGAGAGTGCGCCGTGGCTGCAAGCGACTCCGGCCTGCGTTTGGAAAGACGGCTTCGGATACCGCGTGAGCCGCTCTCGGGCGGCGAGCGCGCGTGGACGGCGCGTTAAGCCGAAGAGGGGAGCCTGGTGACAGGTTCAAGCAGGGTGGCACCGCGGAAGCGCTCTTTCGTCCCTGCCGATGTGGATCGGCATCGACGAAAGGGCGCTTTTTCGCGCAGACAAGCGGAGCCGCGCCATGCGGTTCCCCTCTGGCGGCGGATTGGAGAAGGAGGGAGTGCGCGTGGAGATCAGGCGGCCGAGAGGCACACAGGACATTTTGCCGGATGCCGTGCAGGCGTGGCAAGCGCTTGAGGCAGTCGTACGCGACGTGTTCGAGCGGGCCAATTACGCGGAGATCCGGACACCCATTTTTGAGCACACGGAGTTGTTTGAGCGCGGCGTCGGCGAGACGACGGACATTGTGTCCAAGGAAATGTACACCTTCCTGGATCGCGGCGGAAGGAGCATCACGCTGCGGCCGGAAGGCACGGCGGGGGTCGTCCGCGCCTATGTGGAAAACAAGCTGTACGGGCAGGGTACCTTGACCAAAGTCTATTACCTGGGACCCATGTTCCGGTACGAAAAGCCTCAGCGCGGGCGACTGCGCCAACTGCACCAGGTGGGCGTCGAGGTGCTCGGATCTGAACTGCCCGCCATGGACGCCGAGGTCATCGAACTCGGGTATTCCCTCCTCAAGCGGGTCGGCATGCGAGACATGACCGTGGAACTGAACTCGGTCGGATGCGGCGTCTGCCGACCTCGTCACCGCGAGAAGATGATCGAACGTCTGCTTCCGCACAAAGACGAACTTTGCGGCGACTGCCAGGTGCGCCTCGAAAAGAACCCTCTGCGCCTGTTCGACTGCAAGAACGAGTCGTGCCAGCAGGTGTTGCGCGAGGCGAAGGTGCCGTACATCGTCGATGAGCTGTGCGACGAATGCCGCCATCACCTGGATGCGGTCGAGGGGTATCTTCGCGCGATGGACGTGCCCTACCGGCTCGAGAAGTCCCTCGTTCGCGGCCTGGATTACTACACGCGCACGGCTTGGGAGATCACCGTGCCTCATTTCTCCACCGTGCTCGGCGGCGGTCGCTACAACCGCCTGGTCGCCGATCTCGGCGGCCCTGAGGTCCCCGGCATCGGCTTCGCGGCCGGGATGGAACGGATCCTTGCGGTGCTCGAGTCGCAGGGAGCATCACTCGGGGAACCGCCGGAGCTCGACGCGTTTGTCTGCGTCGCGGACGACACGGCGGAACACACGGCCATGGCCGTGCTCACCTCGCTCCGACGGCTCGGCATCCGTTGCGATCGCGACTACCAAGGCCGCAGCCTCAAGTCGCAGTTCAAGCAGGCCGATCGCCTCGGTGCGAAATTCGCCGTCGTGATCGGCGAGAGCGAGCTCGCCAAGGGGGCGGCCACGGTCAAACACCTGGCGACAGGCGAGCAGCGCGATGTGCCGTTCGGACAGCTGGCGGATCGAATTCGCGAAGGAGGATGGTCCTAAGTGGTGGAAGAGAAGCAAGTCGCCGCTGCATCGCGTTGGCGGAGTCATTGGGTGGGAGACACGATTCGCGTCGAACCCCAGTCCGAGGTGCGGCTTGCCGGGTGGGTGCAGCGCCGGCGCGATCTCGGCAGCGTGGTGTTCGTCGACCTGCGCGATCGCACCGGCATCGTCCAGCTCGTGTTCGATCGCGGCCGCGGCACGTCCGATGAGGCGATGGAGGTGGCGGATCGGCTGCGCAGCGAATACGTGATCGTCGTCGATGGCACCGTGGAGAAGCGCGATCCCGACACAGTCAATCCGAAGATCGAGACGGGCGCCATCGAGGTGGTCGTGAGGAGCGCGCGCATCGAGAGCGCGGCCAAGACGCCGCCGTTTTACATCGAGGATGGCATTCAGGTGGAGGAACCTGTGCGGTTGCGCTACCGATATCTCGACCTCCGCCGCCCGGAGATGCAGCGCATCTTCGCGCTTCGCCACCAGGCCATCCGGGCGTTTCGCCGGTATCTCGACGAGCGCGGCTTTCTCGAGATCGAGACGCCCATGCTGACGAAGTCGACGCCGGAAGGGGCGCGCGATTACCTGGTGCCGAGCCGCCTGCAGCCAGGCGAGTTCTACGCGCTGCCGCAGTCGCCGCAGATCTTCAAACAGTTGCTCATGGTCTCGGGGTTTGAGCGGTATTATCAGGTGGCGCGTTGCTTCCGGGACGAGGACCTGCGCGCGGATCGGCAGCCCGAGTTCACGCAGCTCGACATCGAGACGTCGTTCCTCCCGAAGGACGAGCTCATGGCGATGATGGAAGACATGATGGCCGCCGTGTTCAAGGAAGTGGCGGGCATCGAGGTGCCGCGGCCATTTTTGCGCCTCCCGTACCATGAGGCGATGGACAAGTACGGATCGGACAAGCCTGATCTGCGGTTTGGCATGGAAATGGCCGATCTCGCCGACCTCTTCGCGGGGACCAGCTTTCGCGTCTTCGCCGACGTTCTGGACAAGGGCGGCGTCATCAAGGCGCTGGTGGCGCCGGGGTGCGCGTCGTACAGCCGCAAACAGACGGACGATCTCGTCGCCTTTGTGAAACCGTACGGGCTGGGCGGGCTGGCCTACGTCGCCGTGCAAGAGGACGGATTCAAGTCGTCCATTGCGAAGTTTTTCACGGACGACGATTTCCGGCGGATCGCCGAGCGCGCGGGCGCGAAGCCGGGCGATCTTGTGCTCATCGGCGCCGGGCCCAAAGAGACGGTGCTTCCCGCGATGGGCGCGCTCCGGCTGCACCTGGGCCAGGAACTGGGCCTCATCGACGAGTCGCAGTTCCGGTTTCTGTGGGTGACGGACTTTCCGCTTTTGTCGTGGGATGACGAGGAGAAGCGGTGGGTGGCGGAACATCACCCGTTCACGATGCCGCGCGAGGAGGATATCCCGCTGCTGGACACGGATCCTGGCCGCGTGCGCGCGCAAGCGTACGACATGGTGCTCAACGGCTACGAGATCGGCGGCGGGTCGATGCGCATCTATCGCCGCGATGTGCAGGAGAAGATGTTTGCGGCGCTCGGCTTTTCGCCGGAAGAAGCGCAGGAGAAGTTCGGCTTCCTGCTGAACGCGTTCGAATACGGCACGCCGCCGCACGGGGGCATCGCCTTCGGGCTCGATCGCATCATCATGCTCCTCACCGGGGCGAAGTCGCTCAGAGACGTGATCGCGTTCCCGAAAACGGCGAGCGGCACGGATCTCATGGTGGGCGCGCCGAGCGAAGTCTCGGAACAGCAGCTCGAAGTCCTGCACCTGCGCGTGCGAAAGACAAAGGATTGAAGCGAGGGCGCGGCTCTCTGGGCTGCGCCCTCTTCCGGTGCGCCCGGCAGGGATGATCGGCTGAGGGGTTGAATACATCGAGGATAGAGGGGATCCCGTCCCAAGGACTCCATTCTTGAGACCATGAAATGAGGGTGAGGTCCGATGCCATCCCTGCACGAATGGCTGCATCTGCACGCGCTGTCGCGCCCGTCGCATCCCGCGGTGCACTTCCTCGGTGCCACCATCACGTACGGCGAACTGGATGCGTACGCATCCGCCATGGCGGCGCTTCTCGCGGATCTTGGACTTGGGCGCGGTGACGCGATCGCCCTGGATATGCCGAACATGCCTCAGTTCATCATCGCCAAATTCGGAGCGGAGCGACTCGGTGTCGCGGTGTCTCCCATCAGCCCGCTCGCGAAGGAGTGGGAAGTGGAGTACCAGCTTCAGGACCTGGGGGCGAAGCTCGTGATTTGCGACGAAGATCGGTTGGAAATGGCGAGCGCAGTCTGCGAGCGGCTAGGCATTTCGCACATCTTGTTCGCGTCGATGTCGGACTTTTCTGGCGAACCGTTGGGGGCAGAGGCTGAGCGGAAGCCCATTGCCCCTGGCGATGCGCTCATGCCTCACCTTCGGGCCCGCCTGGGGCGCTCTGCCCAGGCGCCGACGAGTCCGGACGACACGTGCCTCATCATGTACACGTCGGGATCGACGGGCATGCCCAAGGGCGCCATGTTGACCTACGCCAACGCCGCCTATAAGGCCGATGCCGTGGTCGCGGCGTCCGGGTTGACCGAAGAAGACGTCGTGCTCGGCGTGATGCCGCTCTGCCACATTGCGGGTCTCCTGATGGGCGCCTGCGCGACCGTCCGGGCCGGGGCCGCGCTCGCTCTTCTGCCAAAGTTTGAACCCGAACTTGCGATGGAGGCCATTCAGCGAACGCGTGTCACGGTGATGTACACGGTGACCCCCATGAATCTCGCGATCATGCAGCATTCCCGCGCGGGAGACATCGATTTTTCGAGCCTGAGGTTAAATCCATGCACGAGCTTTGGCGTGCCTGTGACCGAGCGCGTGGCGGCCGATTGGAAAGCGCTTACGGGAGCGCCGCTGTACGAGGCCGCCTACGGGCTCACGGAGACCCACACCGCGGACACGCAGATGCCGCTCGAGGACATCCGTTACGGGACGCATGGCAAACCGATTCCGGGGACGCAGATTCGCATCGCGCCACTCGACGACCCCATGGGCGAAGTGGGGCCGGGCGAAGAGGGCGAAATCTGGATTCGGAGTCCGGGCGTCATGAAGGGATATCTCCGCCGAGAGGAGGCCACGCGGGAAGCGCTTCAGGGCGGGTGGCTTCGCACGGGAGACATCGGCCTCGTGGACGAAGACGGATATCTCGTGTTCCGGGGGCGCAAGAAGGAGATGATCAAATGTTCGGGCTACAGCGTGTTTCCCGAGGAGGTCGAGCATTGGCTGTCCCGGCATGAGGCCATCCGCCAGGTGGCGGTCATCGGGGTGCCAGACCCGCAGAAGGGCGAGGTGGTCAAGGCATTTGTGGTTCTGGAACCGTCGTATGTCGGCAGAGTGACGGAGGCGGACATCATCGCGTGGAGTCGCGAAAAGATAGCGCATTACAAGTGCCCACGTCAGATCGAGTTTCGCGAGACCTTGCCGGCTACGGGGACCGGCAAGATCTTGCGCAGGGCGCTTGCAGAGGAGGAGGCTGCGAAGCGCAGATGAACGCGGGATCGACCTCTTCCTCCTTCCCCTCCGCGCACAAACCATGTATAATCGTTAAAAGTTGAGTGGACGACTAGGAATTGTGCAGCCTTTGTGAGGCGACACCGCATGGATCTGTTTACCCTTGCCTCGGAGCATGAAGCCGAGCGGGAAGCGCCGCTCGCTTATCGGATGAGGCCGAGATCGCTCGACGAGATGGTGGGCCACGAGAAACTCGTCGGCCGCGACGGGATTTTGCGCAAGATGATCGAGCGAGATCGCCTGATGTCCATCATTTTGTACGGACCGCCCGGCACCGGCAAGACCACCATTGCGGAAGTCATCGCGCGCCAGACCAAGGCGCGATTCATTCCGCTGAATGCGGTGACGTCGGGGATTGCCGACGTGCGAAAGGCCGTCGAGACGGCGCGCGAAGAGCGGGATTTGTACAGCCGACGCACCGTGGTTTTTTTGGACGAGATTCATCGGTTCAACAAGAGCCAGCAGGACGCGCTGTTGCCGCACGTCGAGGCGGGGCTCATTTCGCTCGTCGGCGCCACGACGGAAAACCCGTATTTCGACGTGAACGCGGCGCTGTTGTCGCGATCGCACGTGTTTCGCCTTGAGCCGCTTTCGGCGGAGGACATCGGGCGGCTCGTGGACATGGCCATCGCGGACGAGGAGCGCGGGCTCGGCCGGATGCGCGTGCGGCTCCATCCAGATGCCCGGCGGGTGCTCACCCTGCAGGCGCGAGGAGATGCCCGCCGCGCCCTGAATCTGCTCGAGCTCGCGGCGTTTGCGGCAAGAGTGGGGCCCGATGGAGAAACGGAGATCGGAGTCGCGGAAGTCGAGGCGGCGCTTGAGGCCTCAGGCGGCCCTCGCTACGATCGCGCAGGCGACGACCACTACGACACCATTTCGGCGTTCATCAAATCGGTGCGCGGGTCGGACGTGAACGCGGCGATGCTCTGGCTCGCCAAGATGCTCGAGGGCGGCGAAGATCCCGCGTTTATTGCGCGCAGGCTGATGATCCTCGCCGCGGAAGATGTGGGCATGGCGGACCCAAGCGCGCTCACCGTCGCGGTGAGCGGCTGGCAGGCTGCGATGGCCATCGGCATGCCGGAGGCGCGCATTGTGCTCGCGGAGGTGACCGCGTATCTCGCCAAAGCGCCGAAATCGAATCACGCGTACGTGGCCATCAACCGGGCCCTCGAAGATGTTCGGTCCGGCCTGCCGCTCGAGGTGCCTCTCCATCTGCGGAGCACCGCGTACAAGGGCGCGAAGGCCCTTGGACATGGGGAAGGATACCTGTATCCGCACGACTATCCGGGCCATCATGTCGAGCAGAACTATTGGCCCATCGGCGTCGAGCCGCGCGTGTACTACCGGGAAGGAGACGATGACCGTGAAGATCTCGACAAAGGGCCGCTACGGCCTGATGCTTCTGGTCGATCTCGCCGAACAGCAGAGTGACCAACCCATCTCCCTCAAGTCGATCGCCGAGCGCAACAACCTGTCCGAGCACTACCTCGAACAGTTGATCGCGCCCCTGCGCAACGGCGGCTTCGTCCGCAGCATCCGCGGCGCCTACGGCGGCTACGTGCTCGCGAGGCATCCGCGCGAGATCGTCATCGAAGACGTGCTGCTCGCGCTCGAAGGGCCCATCACCATTGTCGACGAGGAGATCGACGACGGGTTGCAGGTGTTGTGGGACAGGCTGAGGGAAGCCATCCACGACGTGCTTTCCTCCATGACGCTTCAGGATTTGGTCGAACTGCGGCAGGGGTCTTCGCAGGGCTACATGTACTACATCTGAGCCGCGGGGTGGACCGGATGATTTACCTGGACAACGCCGCAACGACTCCCCTTCTGCCCGCGGCCCGCGCGGCCATGGAGCGCTACCTCGGCGACGCGTACGGCAATCCGTCGAGCTTGCACCGGTTGGGGCGCGACGCCCGGCAAGCCGTCGAGGCGGCGCGTCGTTTCTTTGCCGATTGGCTCGGCGTCTCTCCGCGCGATCTCGCCTTCACAAGCGGCGGCACCGAATCCAACAATCTCGCCCTCTATGGCGCGTATCTCGCGCAACAGCCTCGCCGGAGGCACGTGGTGACCACCGCCGTCGAACACCACGCCGTCCTTGAGGCCGTGGATCGGCTGCGGCTTTTCGGTGCCGACGTGACGCTCGTCCCGGTGGATTCGGAAGGCCGCGTCCATCCGGATGACGTTCTCCGCGCGCTCCGCCCGGACACGGCGATCGTGAGCGTGATGTTCGTCAACAACGAGGTCGGCACCGTGGAGCCGGTCGCCGAGATCGCCCGGCTTGTGAAGGCGGCGGATCCGGCCGTTGTCGTGCACAGCGACATGGTGCAGGCGCTGCCCGTCCTGCGCGTGGGGCTCGAGGACATCGGAGTCGATCTCGCCTCCTTCTCCGCGCACAAGGTGCATGGTCCGAAGGGCGTCGGCCTCCTTTATGTGCGATCCGGCACGCCCTTTGTGGCACTGGCTGCCGGCGGGAACCAGGAGCACAGGCTTCGGGCGGGGACCGAATCGGTCGCGGGCATCGCGGGCTTTCACGCGGCGATGGCCGAGATCGCAAGCCAATGGGACGCGCACAGGGCGCACCTCGCGGCGCTTCGCGATGCGCTGTGGAGCGCCGTCGCATCGCTGAACGGGTCGTACCGCAACAGCCCGGCCGATGCTGTGCCCTCGATTCTCAACGTCGGCTTCCGCGGGATTCGCAACGACATTCTCCTCATGCGGCTGGATTTGGAGGGGGTGGCGGCGAGCGCAGGTGCGGCGTGCAGCGCGGGGAGCCTGGAACCGAGCCATGTGCTTCGCGCCATGGGCCGCGAGCGGGAAGCGCGCGAATCCATCCGCCTGAGTTTCGCCTGGCAAAACACCATGGAAGAAATTGATGAGGCGGCGGGTGTTTTGTCGAAGGTCGTCGGCTCATTGCGATCACGTTTCACAAATTCGTGACATTTGACCGTCCGTGCGGAGGTTCTTTTCCTGTTTTTGCATTGCAATGCGCTGTGGATAGGCGTAGCATGAGTCACGGAATCTCGGTGGATGGATATTTCGAAACCTGAAATTTGGTTTTGGCTTTATTGTCCGTGGTTAGACTGTTGGCAGGTTTCGAAATTTCATCCAGAGAGATGGGGCGTGCCGCAGTGCGCCTTCCAAGGGCGAGAAGGGAGGACCTACGTCATGCGGTGTCCGAGTTGCACAAGCCGAGACGTCGGTAAAATTGGTGCCAACCAATACTACTGCTGGAATTGCTTCGCCGAGTTCAACGTGTCCGGCGATGAGGTGCGCATTTACGAAGTGGCTGAGGACGGATCGCTCATCGTCGTGGATCAGACGAATCATGCGGACGTCGAGTTTGGCACAGGGGCCTGAGGCTTCGGCGGGTCAACGGCACCTTCGATAGAACGGTTTTCAGAGACATCCATAAGACGAGAGATCGACATCGACGAGGACGGTTGATGATTGGGCAAGGAGCGGCAAAGAGCCGCTTCTTTTTTATTAGGCATCCATGGCCAAGCCAGTCCTCAGCGCCGTTCGGGTCTTCGGCATGAAAATAATGGAACGCGATTTTGCATATACTCTGCGGTAGACCCTTGTCCGGCGTTGCCGCAGAGGGAGGAGACCGCTTTGCCAACGGGACGTTACGCCCGCACCATGATGTCCATCGCGCTCACGCTCACATGCATCTATCTGGTCGGGCTCTTGCGCAGCCTGTTTCTCGATATCTGGGGCGTGTTGTCGAGCCTGTTCTACACCTTTCTCGCGTCGCTCATCATCACGTACATCCTGCAGCCAGCGGTGGATGTCCTGCACCGGCGCCGCGTCCCGCGATCCGCGGCCATCCTCATCATCTACGCGGTCATCGCCGCGATTCTGGCCGTGGTTGTGCTGAACCTGATTCCCGTCATTTCCCGGCAAATCGCGCAACTGTCGAGCAGCCTGCCGGCCATCACCGCGGAGATCAGCCGCTGGATCGACATGATCAACAGCAGGAAGACCTATCTCCCGAACGCGGTCCGGACCGGCATCGAGAACGCGCTCAACCAACTGGAGCATCGCGTCGAGGTCGCACCGACGGGACTGTTCTCCGTCGTGACGAGCACCATCAACGCCATCTTCATGGCCTTCGTGGTGCCCTTTCTCGTCTTTTATATGTTGAAAGACGCAAAGGCCATCGGACGGGGCATCGTGCACATGGCGCCCGCCAAGCACAAGCGCCGGGTCCGTTTGGTCCTGAGGGCCATCGACGACACGCTCGGCGGTTACGTGCGCGGCCAGTTCCTCATCATGCTCGCGGTCGGGCTCCTGTCGTTCATCGGTTATCTCATCATCCGGCTTCCTTACGCACTGCTCCTGGGAGCGTTTCTCGGGTTTGCGGACATCATTCCCTATCTCGGGCCCATCATTGGAATTGCGCCGGCGGTGATCATCGCGCTCACGACTGCCGGATGGCCGATGCTCATCAAGGTCGTGATCGTCAACATCGCGGTGCAGCAGATTGAGGGAAATATCTTGTCCCCGCAGATCATGGGCCGGACGCTGCACCTCCACCCGATGGCGATTGTGGCGGCCCTCATTGTGGGAGGGGAAGCGGGCGGCATCGTGGGGCTGGTGTTGGCGGTGCCGGCACTTGCGGTCTGCAAGGTGGTGTGGACCCAGTGGCGCGAAGCGCGCTCCCATGCCGCGCATTGACAGGGCCTGTCGCGCCCGATACAATCAAGAATCGACGACAAAGCGATGCGGAAGCCAAGTAGAATCGGGGCGCCTTGCTCAGAGAGGGCGGCCTTCGGCTGCGAGCTGCCTCAAGGCAACCGGTTCGAAGCCACTTCCAAGCGCGTGTGGCAAAGCACGCCGGGTGTGCCCGTTACAGCGCCAGAGGCGACAGGCTCGGACGAGCCTGTAAGCAGGGTGGTACCGCGGGAAACTCCCGTCCCTGATTGTGGGGCGGGGGTTTTTCGTGCAGGAGGACACAGCCGAAGTGCGATGCGTCGGAGGAGGATGTTGCGCATGAAATCGCTCACGGGACAAGAAATTCGCCGCGCCTTCAAGCAGTTTTTCGCCGAGCGCGGCCACATGGTGCTGCCGAGCTTCCCGCTCGTGCCGAAGGATGATCCGACCCTGCTTTGGATCAACGCGGGCATGGCGCCCCTGAAGCCGTATTTCGACGGACGGGAGATCCCCGAGGTGCCGCGCATCGTGGACGCCCAGAAGTGCATTCGCACGAACGACATCGAGGAAGTCGGCCACACGGCGCGCCACCAGACGTTCTTTGAAATGCTCGGCAACTTCTCGTTCGGCGACTACTTTAAGCTCGAGGCCATCACCTGGGCATGGGAGTTCCTCACCCAGGTTCTCGAACTCGATCCGGACCGCATCTCGGTCACCATCCACGAGGAAGACGACGAGGCGTTCGAGGTGTGGCACCACAGGGTGGGATTGCCCGCTTCGCGCATCTACCGCGGCAAGGAGGACAATTTCTGGGAGATCGGCGAAGGCCCGTGCGGCCCATGTTCCGAGATCTTCTACGATCGCGGCGAGGCGTTCGGCTGTGGCTCGCCGGATTGCAAGCCGGGCTGTGACTGCGATCGGTTCCTGGAGATTTGGAACCTCGTGTTCACACAGTTCAACAAGAACGCGGACGGATCGTACTCACCGCTGCCGAAGAAGAACATCGACACCGGCTCGGGGCTCGAGCGGCTCGCGAGCATTCTCCAGGACGTGCCGAACAACTTCGAGACGGATTTGTTCAAGCCGATCATCGACCGCGCCGCGCAAATCGCCGGGCGCCCGTACGGTCAATCGGCTGAGGACGACGTCCACCTCAAGATCATCGCCGATCACGTCCGCACGGTGACGTTCGCCATTGGCGATGGGGTGCT
The DNA here is from genome assembly GCF_017329605.1 of Alicyclobacillus fructus. Classification (GTDB taxonomy): domain Bacteria; phylum Bacillota; class Bacilli; order Alicyclobacillales; family Alicyclobacillaceae; genus Alicyclobacillus; species Alicyclobacillus fructus. The sequence goes on along the minus strand of NZ_JAFMTY010000005.1, from coordinate 108,764 downwards.
GCCGTCCAACGAAGGACGCGGGTACGTCATCCGCCGGCTCCTGCGCCGCGCGGTCCGGAGCGGTCGAAAACTGGGCGTGGAGCGCCCGTTCCTGCACGAGCTTGTCGCCGTGGTCGATCAGATTATGGGCGACGATTATCCCGAGGTGCGCGAGAAGCGGGCGCTCATCGAGCGCGTGGTCAAAACCGAGGAGGAGCGGTTCCTGCAGACGCTGGCCGCCGGCGAGGAGCTTCTGAACCGCACCATCGAGGAGATGAAGGCGCGCGGCGAGACCGTGTTGTCGGGCGAGGCGGCGTTCCGGCTCTACGACACCTACGGCTTCCCCATCGATCTCACCGTCGAGATCGCGCGCGAGTCAGGCATCTCGGTGGACCGGGAGGGATTCGAGCGAGAGCTTGAGGAGCAGCGGGCGCGTGCGCGCGAAGCCCGCCAGGTGGCGGAAGGCATGCAGAGCCAGCGCGGCGCCCTGGAGCATTTCACGGAGCCGTCTCGATTTGTCGGTTACGACGAACTCACGGTGGACGCGACCATCATCGGGCTGTTCCAGGACGGCGATCGCGTCGACGGGCTCGCCATTGGCGACGAGGGCCAGGTCATCCTGGATGTGACGCCTTTCTACGCGGAGAGCGGCGGGCAGGTGGGCGATCGCGGCGAAATCGTCGGTGCCAACGGGAAGGCGGAGGTGCTCGACGTCCAGAAGGCGCCGCACGGCCAGCACGTCATGCGGGTGCGCGTGGTCGACGGGTCGCTCTTCCAGGGCGACAGCGTTCGCGCGCACGTGAACGAGGACTTCCGGCGCGACATCGTCAAGAACCACACCGCGACGCACCTGTTGCACAAGGCGCTGCGCGACGTCCTCGGGACGCACGTGGCGCAGGCCGGATCGCTCGTCGAGCCGGAGCGCCTGCGGTTTGACTTCTCTCACTTCGGCCCGCTCACGGACGAGGAATTGGCGGAGGTGGAGCGGCGCGTGAACGACGAGATCTGGCGCGATCACGCCGTCCACATCCGCGAGATGGATCTGGACGAGGCCAAGGCGATGGGCGCCATGGCGCTGTTTGGCGAGAAGTACGGCCAGCGGGTGCGCGTTGTGCAGGCGGGAGAGAGCATCGAGCTCTGTGGCGGCTGTCACGTGCCGCGGACGGGCGTCATTGGGCAATTTCTCATCACCTCCGAGACGGGCATCGCGAGCGGCACGCGGCGCATTGAGGCGGTCACCGGCCGCCACGCGTATCGGCTGGCGCGCGAGCGAGAAGAGCGCCTGCGCCAGGTGGCGGATGCGCTGAAGACGAACGTCGGCACCGTGGTGGAGCGCGCACAGCGCATGGTGCAGGAGATGCGGGAACTCGAGCGCGAACTCGAGTCGGCCAAGGCGCGCCTCGCCCACGCGCGCGTGGACGAGCTCGTCGCAAACGTCGAGTCGGTGGCGGGTGTGCCCGTCATTCGCGCCGCGCTGTCCGATCTCGACATGGACGGACTGCGCCAGCTGGTGGATGAGATCAAGGCGCGGGTCGATTCCGCCGTCGTGGTGCTGGGGTCCGCTCACCGCGGCAAGGTGCAATTTGTCGCCTATGTGTCGAAGGACTGGCAGGCGCGCGGATTCCACGCGGGCGAGATCGTCAAACAGGTGGCCGCGGTCACGGGTGGCGGCGGCGGCGGGCGCCCGGATATGGCGCAGGCCGGTGGCCGCGACGCGAGCAAGCTGGCGGAGGCCATCAAGAAGGTGGAGGAAATTCTCGAGCAGGCCGCAGGAAATCGGGCGCACTGACTCGAAAGTAAGGTCGATCGACTTTTGGCGTCGGCAGACGCCCGAGCGAGGTGCGGGCATTGGGACAAGAGTTTGACAGCACGATGCGATTTGCGTCGAAGTCAGGCAATCCCGAGGTTCGGCGCGCGTTTCAGATTGCGTACCGCGCCCTGAAGGAAAAGGGCTACAATCCCGTGTACCAGATTGCGGGCTACTTGATTTCGGGCGATCCGGCCTACATCACGAGCCACATGGACGCGCGCAACACCATCCGGCGCATCGAGCGGGACGACCTCATCGAGGAGCTTGTGCGGGCGTACGCCGCACTGTACGGCGATGCGGACGATGGCCGTTGACTTCGGCGAGCGGCGCATTGGCGTCGCCTTGTCGGATCCGACGGGGCTCATCGCGCAGCCCTACGGTTTCGTGGAGCGCCAATCGGACCGGCAGGCGGCAGACGACGTCGCGGCCATCGCTTTGCGGGAAGAGGTGGGGAGAATCGTCGTCGGGCGGCCGCTCCACATGTCGGGGCAGCCGTCCGAGATGACCTTGCGCGCGGAGAAGTTTGCGCGCATGCTGGCGGCGCGCACGGGGCTGCCGGTCGATCTGTACGACGAGCGGCTGACCACGGTGAGTGCGGAGCGTATCCTCATGGAGCAGAACATGAGGCGCAAGCAGCGCCGCGCGGCCGTGGACGCCGCCGCCGCACAGGTGTTGCTCGAGGATTACCTGCGATCCCGCCGAAGGGCGGATCGCCGTCAGGACGACGAGTCTGAAGGCTGAACGTTGGAAGGTGACCGTATGTCGAACCAGCCATCAAGCGCGAGGCGTCGCGCCGCATGGATCGGCCTTGCCGCCGTCGCGCTTGTGGTCGTGGTCGTGGCGAGTGTCGGCGTGTGGTTTCGTGAGGCGCTGCGCCCCGTGGGGCTCGGGGCGTCGGAGAAGCGGTTCGAGGTCAAGGCCGGCGACTCGGTGGCTGCCGTGGCCGAGCGGCTGAAGGCGATGGGGCTGATTCGGAGCAGCGCGGCGTTCATGTGGTATGCGCGCTTGCGCGGGGACAAGGCGATTTTGGCCGGCACGTATGAGCTGTCGGCAAGTGAGTCGACGCCCGAGATCTATCGACAGATGACCTCGGGCGAGACGGTTCCCAACGTGGTCAACGTGACCATTCCGCCGGGCTATGACATGGTGGACATCGCGGCGCGGCTCGCACAGGATGGGGTCTGCGGCCAAGCGGCGTTTCTGAAGGCCGCGCAGGCGGACGACTATCATCAAGCCTTTTTAAAGCAGCTTGCGGGGCGGCGCGATGTCCGCTATCGCCTCGAGGGATACCTGTTCCCGGACACGTATCAGTTTTACCGCAACGAAAATCCCGTCGACGTGGTCAACGAGATGTTGAACGACTTTGCCGCCCGCGTGCTCACACCGGCGAATGAAGCGGCCATGCGGGCCGACAAGCTCACGCTGAACGAGGTCGTCACGGAAGCCTCTCTTGTGGAAAACGAGGCCGAGGTGGCATCGGAACGGCCGTTGATCGCGAGCGTGATCGAGAACCGGTTGAAGCTCGGCATGCCATTGCAGATCGATGCCACGGTGGATTACGCGATAGGGCATCACCTGACGGTCGTCACGGATGCCGACATCCTCGACGCGCGGAATCGGTACAACACGTATTTGTACGGCGGGTTGCCGCCGGGCCCCATCTGCAGCCCGAGTCTCGCCAGTATTGAGGCGGTGCTTCATCCGGCGCACACGAAGTATCTCTACTATGTGGCCAAAGGCAACGGAACCGGGGAACATTACTTCGCGGAGACGTACAGCCAGCAGTTGCACAACGAGGCGCTGCGAGAGGAGAACCTGAAGCGGAGGGCTGGGCAAACGAAGTGATAGGGCAGACATCGCCCGTCGCTTGCCAATCGAGCGCCGCGCTGTGTGGTGTAGAGAACTCGCCTCTGTTATCATGGTCGCATGAAGAGGAAGAAACTTCTGGACATCTCTCGTCAAGTGCGGGCGGACCTTCGAAGGACGTGGACGGACTGGACGCACTGGGTTCCGCGCAGTGTTGCGGCTCTGGCGATTTTGGTCGTCTTTCTGCCGCTCGCGCACGGCCCTCTTGTCATTCGCCTGTATTATGAGGCCATGGTACTGGCGGAAGCTGCCGTGGTGCTCGTTCTCAGCGGGCGCGCGGGCCACCGTCTCGCGCCCTATGTGAGTATCGCCGCGATGCTGGCGTGCCTTGGTCTCCTATTTGTCGGCGACACGCCGCCAAACCACGCGATGGACCTTTTATGGCCCATCTTGGGGTACGTCGCCGCCGTGCTGCGTCCGCACGACGTGGCCAACACCGTGCTGTACGTGATCCTCGGGCTGTCGTTGGTGCTCACCACCCGTCTCACGCCCGTGGAAGCCGCCATCGCGGGTTTTGCCATTGTGATGCTGTATTTCGGCGTCCGCGCAGGACGATTGCTCGCCGAAGCGCGGCGGCGCGAACACGCGTGGAAGCAGTTCGCGTCGCTCGGTTGGCGCCAGTTGCGAGACGAGATCGAGCAGGTGCTTGGGCGGGCTGACGGCGGAGACTGTGCTGGACAAGAGGATGCTCTGCCTCGAGAGACCGAGCGGCTCATGCCAGGCGTTCCGTGCGATGTGCGCGAAGAGCGCGCGTTTTCCGCCGAGGAACGGGCATGGATGATCGCCATGCTCCGCTTTGTGTGCCTGGCCGCGGCGATGTCCGGCCGAATGCCGGATCGCGTGGAGATCAGAGGCTTGGACGGCGAATTTGAATTCCACCTTGTGTATGACCGTGCGGGTCCAGCGCGCGAACGCATGCTCGAGAGATTCGATTGGTTGACGGTGTGGAATGGAAACCTGAGCTTTGAAGAAGAGGATGCCGCGCTTCGCGCGGTGGTTCGGATACCCGCGCGTGAGCCTTTTGGGGACATGGAAGTGACCAAATCGTGAAAGGCGTCGCTCCCGTTTACGATCTCTCGAATTTCTTGAGCTTCGCCCGCCGTACGGTCGATCCGTCCAGAACGGTTCTGTATCGCATTCGGTCCCTGCGCAATGTCCCCCTTTCCCGCACGTGACAGTTTTCCTGTCCCCTCCGCATAAAGCTTAGATGCAATGCATCCAGGGTGGAGGTGGACCACGTGCCCGGCTTGCTCACGCTGTTGGCGCTCGTGTTCAAGGACGTCTCTCTTTTTGTCTCGTACGTCAAGCAGGGCGCTTTTCCTCACCCGCTGAGCCCTGAGGAGGAGGAGCGCGCGATTCGCGACTACCTCGCGGGCGATGCCGGCGCTCGCAATCGGCTCATCGAGCACAACCTGCGCCTGGTGGCCCATTTGGCCAAGAAATACGAGTCGTCCGGCGAAGAGATGGACGATCTCATCTCCATCGGCACCATCGGGCTCATCAAGGCGGTCGAGAGCTATCGACCCGACAAGGGCACGAAACTCGCGACCTACGCCGCACGCTGCATCGAAAACGAAATCCTCATGTACCTGCGCAGCAACAAGAAACATCGCCGTGACGCTTTCCTGTCCGATCCCGTCGGCACCGACAAGGACGGCAACGAGATGACGCTCGCGGATCTTCTGGGCTCCGATCCGGACGACGTGATCGACGCCGTGGATATGTCGTGGGAGAAGCAGAAGATGTTCGAGTGCCTGCCGCTTCTCGCGCCGCGCGAGCGGGAGGTGCTGTGCAAGCGGTTTGGACTGCCCGACGGCGAGGAGCGGACCCAGCGGGAGATCGCGAAAGAACTGGGCATTTCGCGCAGCTATGTTTCGCGCATTGAGCAAAAGGCCATCGTGAAACTGTACGAAAACATGCGCCAGCGAAAACGGGCCGGTTCTGGTGCAGACGCGTAGGCTAGGCCCGCCAGACTTCGGCGGGCTTCACCTATGTGCCGCGAGGATGTGCTCAAACGGGAGGACGAAGACCGAACGGTGTTGCGACGCCCATTCACTCGGGGACGGCGCGTAGATGAGGAGCACCCGGCGATGCTCGTCATCCGCACGGAATGCTTCGGTCAGTTGGCCGAGATACGGCTGGATGGCTTCTTCGTACGCCATGTGCGCCGGTTGCCACCACTCTGCGAACAGAGTCCACGCGGATGCAAAGGCTTCATGTCCCATCGGCGAGTCGGTGAACAGAAGGCGCAGCGGATCTTCCAATCCCGCGAGACAGCGGCTATCCACCTTGGCCACGCCCAGCCGGTCAATTTGCTCTAACTCCTGTTGCCAAACGCGCGCAAAGCGCTCTAGCGCGTCCGAATGGACATCGCGCGCGTCTTGAGATCCAGGAATCTGGGAATCTGCGCGGAGCCGCCATACGTACAGGATGAAATTGAGGTTGGCGGGAAACGCATAGGTCACGGTCCACGTGGACATCTTCTCCACCTCCGCGAGTGAAGCGGACAAGCCGCCGCCATAGAACATCGCACCGCGCGGGAGCGCATCCCTGGCGTCGGTATCTACGCGTATGGTATCATATCCAACTGTTATCGAAGCGCGCGGACAACGAACGACGAAATTGGGTGAGAAGCTTGGCCTGGCTCTCGCGGCTCATGCCGGACGAGTACGTGGCGTCCATCTACGAGATCGATCTCGACGCCCTGTGGCGGCGGGGGATTCGCCTCATCCTGACGGACCTCGACAACACGCTGGTGCCGTGGAACCACCCCGATGTGCCGTCCGAACTCACCGCATGGTTACGCGGCGTGCATGCGCGGGGCTTTCACGTGTGCATCATCTCAAACAATGGCGAGGATCGCGTCAGGTCGTTCGCCAAGCTGTGTGGCGTTCCGGCGGTCTCGGCGGCGGGCAAGCCCAAGTCGCGCGGGTTTTTGGAGGCGCTCCGGCGATTTCAGGTTCCGCCGGAGGCCGCGGCAATGGTCGGCGATCAGCTTTTCACGGATATCCAGGGCGCGAAGCGGCTTGGGCTGTATGCCATCCTGGTGCTCCCGCAAAATCCGGTGGAGTGGTGGGGCACCAAGATCTCGCGCATGGCTGAGCGGATGGTGTTGCGGCGACTGGAGGCGCGGGGACTTAAGCGGCCCAAACCTGCCGCGGACAGGAGGCAGTTGAATGACTGAGACCCGAGTGTGTATCGGCTGCGGGGCACCGCTTCAATCGACGGACGAGCGGATGCCTGGCTTTGTACCGGAGAGCCATTTGGAGCGGGAAGATGTGCTCTGCCGGCGCTGTTTTCGCATCCGCCACTACGGCGATTTTGCGCCCATCGCCGTCGACGAAGACACCTACCAGCGACAGGTGGCGGCCATCTTTGACCGCCCGGGGCTCGTGTTGTACGTGGTCGACGTGTTCGATCTCGCCGGAAGCCTCATCCCGAGCGCCAGGCGCTTCGTCGGGTCGAGCGACGTGATCGTCGTGGTTAACAAGGTGGATCTTCTTCCGCAGGATGTGGGCTACGAGGCGCTCGCGGACTGGATCCGCGGGGAGGTGCAGGCCACGGGCGTGGAACCGGTGGACGTCGCGTTCATCAGCGCGGAGAGGCGGCGCGGGGTTGACAGGTTGGTCGATCGCGTCGCGCGGGAGACGGCGCGGCCGGTGTACGTGATCGGCATGGCCAATGTGGGCAAGTCGACGCTTCTCAACGCGATGGTCGAGCGGCTGTCGGAGCGGAAGCAGCCCTTCACGGTGTCGCGGAGACCGGGCACGACACTGGCCATGTCGCGCCTCGAGATCGAAGGCCCCTACGGGCGTGTGGAACTGTTTGACACGCCGGGACTCATGTACACGTCCCGCGTCATCGAGCGGCTGTGCGGCGACTGCTTGAAATGGGTGGTGCCGCGATCCCGCCTGCGTCCGCGCGTCTACCAATTGAACCCGGGGCAGGCGCTGTTTCTCGGCGGCTTGGTGCGCCTCGAGACCTTGGGCGGCGAGCGCCAGGGCATTGTCCTCTACGTCTCAAACGAGCTCCCGATTCACCGGACCAAGCTGGAACGGGCGGATTCGTTCTTTGCGGATCACCGATTCGACATCCTGAAGGTCCCGTGTGAGGCGTGCGCGGACGCGTTCGCCGATCGGCGCTCGTGGCTCGTGGCGGCGCCGCCACGGCGCGACGCGGATTTCTCCCTGGGGAAACGCGGCGCGGACATCGTCCTGCCGGGGCTCGGTTGGATCGCGTGGACGGGCCGAAGGACGCTCGCGCGCATTGAGGCGCCTGTGTGGCTCCCTCTTTCCATGAGGCCCAGGCTCGTCGGCGTGCTCGCGCATCGCGTGCAAAAACCTCAGGGCGGGGGGGATGCGCCGTGAAGCTGTTTGGCGTGATCGGCAAACCGGTCATGCACTCCCTGTCGCCGGCGATGATGAACGCCGCGTTTCGCGCGCAGGGCGTGGAAGCGGTGTATCTGCCGTTTCAAGTCGAACCGGGCGATCTCGTCGACGCGCTGCGCGGACTTCGCGCGATTGGCGCGGTGGGCATCAACGTGACCATTCCGCACAAGCTCGGCGTCTACGATTGGGTGGAGGCGCGCACGGAGGAGGCCGAGATGGCCCGGGCGGTGAACGTCGTGCGCTTCACGCCGACGGGCGGCGTGGGGCACAACACGGATGTCGGGGGCTGGTGGGCGTCCGTTGCGCCGTTTTTGGGCGAGGGGGCGCTCAGGGTGGCCGTCCTCGGCGCGGGCGGCAGTGTGCAGGCCATCCTGACGGCGCTCGCCAAGGAGCGGCCGGGCAGCCAGGTTTGCGTGTGTTGCCGGCGGCATGAGCAGGCCGAGCAACTCGCGGCGCGATATGCGGACTGGCTGTCCATTCGGCACGTGCCGTGGCCGGATCGGCACGAGACCATCGCTCGGGCCGATCTCGTCGTGCAGTGCACGCCCATCGGCATGTGGCCGAACGGGGAGGAGTCGCCCGTCGATTCGCCTGACTGCTTTCATGCCCAACAGGTCGTGCAGGACATTGTCTACCGACCGCTTCGCACCGCGTTCCTCCGCCAGGCGGAGGCGCGAGGGGCGAAGGTCGTGGACGGAGCCTCGATGCTCATCTGGCAGGGCGTGAAGGCGTACGAGTGGTGGCTCGACCGCGAGGCGCCGGTCGACGTGATGCGGCGCGCGGTGTACGGGGCGCTCGAGAGGGAAGAGGCGGATCGCCGTGAATGAAGAGGCCGTGTGGTATACTGATGCAAACGATGAACGGACATCCGGCGCGGCGCGCAAGTGCATCCTGCTGTTCGGGGGCACGTTCGACCCGCCCCATGTCGGCCACCTGACCATGGCTCAGATCGCGTACGAGCAGGTGGGCGCCGACGAGGTGTGGTGGATGCCGGCGGCGAGGCCGCCGCACAAGGCCGAGATCGACGAGGACACGTTTGCGTGGCGGTTTCGCATGGTGGAGGCGCTCATCGGCGACAGGAGACACATGCGCGTCACGGATGTGGAAAATCGCTTGCCGAAGCCGTCGTATACGGTCGATACCCTGCGCGCGCTCATCGCGTGGTATCCGGCGCTCGAATTTCTGTTTCTGCTGGGTGCGGACAGCCTGCAACACTTGCCGGACTGGCACGGCGCGGAGGAACTCTGCGAGATGGTGCGCTTTGTCGTCGCTCGTAGGCCCGGCTACGACTTCGACACGGCCGCCGCGACGGCTCGCGCCAGGCTTCCTCGCATTCGCATGGACGTGATCGAGATGCCCATGCTCGACGTGTCGTCGACTTGGGTGAGAGACCGGCTGGATCGCCACCTCGACGTGTGCGGCCTTGTGCCCGATCCCGTGCTTGCGATCTGGCGCCAAGGCCCGAAAGGGGGCATCGGACGGGGATGGACCGGGGGAACATCATCCATGATCTTCGGCAGCGCCTCGCCCAGTCGTTGACGCCCACGCGCTATCGGCACGTGCTCGGAGTCGTCCAGACGGCCGTGCAACTCGCCGAACGCTTCGGCGCGCCGGTGCTGGATGCCGAGCTGGCCGCATGGCTGCACGATCTCGCCAGGGAGTGGCCGGACGAGAGGCTCCTTGCCTACGCGCGCGATCGCCATCTCGACGTGCCGGCAGAATGGCTCGAGGCGCCCATCCTGTTGCACGGTCCGGTTGCGGCCGACGTCGCTCGCGTAGAATACGGTGTGGAAGACGCCGCCGTGCTGGATGCGGTGTACTACCATACCACGGGCAAGCCCCGTATGGGGAAGCTCGAGATGGTGCTGTTTGTCGCTGACGCCGTCGAACCGTCGCGCGACTATCCCGGCGTCGATCGGATACGCGCGCTCGCCGAGACGGATCTGACCGCCGCTGCGCTTGCGAGCCTGGAATCGACGCTCAGGTACGCGCTTGACCGCGGCTTTGTCATCGATCTCACGACCGTGAATGCCCGCAACGAGCTGTTGATGCGCACGCGCAGAGAATCGTGACCTTTGCTGAACTCGAGGGAGGCATGTGCATGAATCCAAACGTCGAGCAAATCGCTCGCCGAGCTGCGACGGCCTGCTTGGACAAGAAGGCCACCGACGTCGTGGTCATGAACGTCCAGGAGCTTACACCCGTGGCGGATTACTTTGTCATCTGTTCCGCGAGCTCTCGACCGCAGGTCGAAGCCGTGGCCAAGGCGGTCCGCGACGATCTCGCGGAGCTTGGGGTCAACTGCCGCGGCGTGGAAGGGCTGGACGAGGGGCGCTGGGTGTTGCTCGACTTTGGCGATGTGGTGGTGCATGTGTTTCGCCCTGAGGAGCGGGAGTTTTACCATCTCGAGCGCCTCTGGGGCGACGCCGAGTGGATTCCCATCGAGGCGAATTGAGGATGACGATGGCGTACGAGTGTCTCGCCGAATTCTACGACGAACTGATGGGCGATGCGCTGTACGAAGATTGGCAGCGGGCGCTCGCCCCTCGCCTTTCCTCCGTCCGCGTCGCCGTCGATCTCGGCTGCGGCACCGGGAGGATGGCGGCTTGGCTGGCGGAGCGCGCGGAGCGCGTGTATGCCGTGGATCGCTCCCCGGAAATGCTCGCCGTTGCCTTCGATGCTTGGGGGCATCTGGACAACGTGCGCTTTCTCGAATCGGATCTGTGCGATCTCGCCTTGCCTGAGGCCGCCGATTTCGCCCTCGCGTCGACCGACGTGCTGAATTACATCTTGACGCGCGATGCCTTGGAACGGGTGCTCCTCAACGTACGAGCGTGTGTGCGCCCGGGTGGCCGCTGGGCGCTCGACACGTTGGGACCCCGACGGCTTAAGACCTTGCGCCACGGCGCTTGGCATGACGTGCGCGATGACCTCGTCCTTCTGCACGAGACCGAGGTTGAAAACGAAACCATTCGTCATCACGTGTGTGGGTTTGTCGCGATGGGCGAAGGAGACGAGCCCTTGTATCGCCGCTTCGAAGAGGAGCACGTGCAACGCTATTGGGATGCCGATTTTCTCACCGGCGAGTTCCACCGAACGGGTTGGAACGTCTTGCAGGTGAGCGGCGATTTCGGCGAGTGTCCCGTGGAGCAGGCCGATCGCCTGGTGTGGATGCTCGAACGGCGGTGACGACCTGTCCCGAGGGATCAAGGCGTCGGCCGTTCGTTCGCTTGCTCGCGAAAGGCGAGAAAGGAAGACAGCACGTCGGGGTGCGATTGCAGGAACATCACGAGCGACTGCAGCGCCTCCAGCGTGGCCGGACTGACGTGATGTTCGATGCCCTCGACGTCTTTTTGCAGCGTATCCTCCTGAACGCCGAGCATGCGCAGAAAATCCGCCAACATGGCGTGGCGCTCTTTCATGAGGCGGCCCATTTTGTGCCCTCTTGCCGTGAGCACAATGCCGCGGTATTTCTCATAGCTCACGTACTCGTTTTCGTCGAGCTTTTGCAGCATCTTGGTCACGGAGCTCGGCTGTACGGCCAGGGAGTTGGCGATGTCCGAGACGCGCGCATACCCCTTTTCGTGGATGAGCTCGTAGATCTTCTCCAGGTAGTCTTCCATGCTGGGCGTCAACACCGCGTTCGACCTCCCCATACCGTTGCCTCGATTGTACACGACCCCGGAAAGGCTCGGCAACGCCTCTCTCCTCTCAGGCAACATATTCACGTCGCTGCGGCCATTCTACATCCCTCTCCTAAGTCGTCACGAACTGATCGCGTTGCAAACAGGTGTTCGTCAAGTGGCCATCGAATCCGTGGGACATGGACGTCGATGGGGAGGGATCCAGATGGAGAACGAGATTCGTGAGACCGGGTGCCCGCACCGCGCCGCTCATGCGGAGGGAGACTGGCGCGGAGACACTTGGGAGGAAGTGTTTCAGAGTGGATGGGAGGCGTGCGGCGCTGCTTCTCCGGGATGGACAGGCGCGCAATCGGCGGCCGAGTCTTGGCGCGGGCAGAAGCGGTTGCCCATTGTCGCCAGACTGCGCGCCTGGTCGCGTTATGCCCGCGTGGTGCTCCTGATCGGGGCCGCCGTTGGGGCCGCCTGGTTTGGATCGCGTCAGGTGACGACGGGTGCATCCGCCAATGAATCGGTCTCCTCGGTGCCTGCGTCTTCAGGGCTGCATGGCGAACTCGCAGGGACGAACGCCGATTCGGGCGCGGCAGCCACGTTGCAGGTGGATGTCCACGGGGATGTCCGGCGGCCTGGGCTCGTCACGTTGCAAGAAGGGGCGCGCGTGCGGGACGCGGTGCGTGCCGCGGGCGGATTCGTGCATGCCGCCGATGCGGAGGACGTGAATCAGGCCGCTCTCGTGTGGGATGGCGAAGAAATTGATATTCCCGCGGCCACGACGCCATCTTCCGCTTCGCAGCAGGCAGATGCGCAGGGAACGGAGCCGCTGGCGGCGCCGGCGAGGGACGCGGAAGCGGAAAGCCAGGCTGCCTTGACTTCGAGCGCGAGCCGGGAGGTTCGCACGCGCAAATCTGCCGTCAGTTCGGGGCAAAAAATCGACATCAATACGGCAGATGTAGAGACGCTCGAGACGCTGCCCGGTGTCGGTCCCAAACGAGCGGCGGCCATCGTCGCGTATCGGCAAGCGCACGGTCCCTTCCCTGATCTGGAGAGCCTCCGGCACGTGAAGGGGATTGGCGCGAAGACCTTGGCCAAGTGGCGAGATCTCATCACCTTCGGCGGAGTCGGCCAGGCTTCCGATGCGGGACATCGCGAGCCGTGACACGTCCGCGCCTTCACGCGTGCGCGATTGCGGCGTTCCTCGTCGCCGAGTGGCCGCGATACGTCTGGGGGTGGCGAGCGGCGTGCCTGGCGGCGGCGATGGCCATACTTGCGGCAGCAGCGGGGTCTTTTCTCTTTCGTCGTGACAGCCGGCTGTTGTCCGTCACGGCGGCCAGCCTCGGCTGTGGTCTCGCCACCGGGACCCTGTGGGCGATGTTTCAGCCGGCACATCCGTCCGCGCCGCCTGGCGTGCGGGCCGTGATCGCCGGCAAAGTGCAGAGTGTGAAATCGGTGCGCGGGAGAACCGAGATCATGCTTGCCGTGCGCCGCGACGGCCGGGACGGCCATCCGTGCCACTACGAGGCGATGGTGTTTGTGGAAGGGAGCTCCCACGTCGAAGCCGGACAATGGTTGGAGGCAAGCGGCACGTTCGTGGTGGCGGATCGCGCGCCTTCCGCGCTCGACGTGCTGTCGCCGCTCCAACGGTTTGAAGGCCGTGTGCGCGCGCTCGACGTCCCCCCCGATGTCGGCGAGCGCATCACGTCCTGGATGGATTCAAGCATGGAGCGCATGTCTGACGCTCGCGGCGGGGAGCTGATTCATCTTGCGCTGTCGATGGTGTTCGGCGACACGCAGGGCGACCTGCCCTCCAGCGTCTCGTCCGACTTTTTGGCCGCTGGGGTGACGCACCTGTTGGTGGCCAGCGGTTCCAACGTCGGATTTGCGCTCGACATGGCGGCCATCCCGTGGGGGGCCCTGTTGGGGCGCGCATGGAAACGCGGTCGGCGCGCGGCCTACGGGGTGTATGCGCTTTGCGTGGTCTGGGGATTCGCGCTTCTCTGCGGACTTCAACTTGCCGTTTTGCGCGCGGCTTGTGGCGCCTCGTATGCCATCGCGGCGAGCATGTGCGGCCGACGGGTGCACGGCTACACGGTGCTCTGGGCGTCGGCCGGCATGGCGGGTGTGTTGGACCCGGGGGATTTGCTGACGCCGAGCATGCTCTTGTCGTTTTACGCCGCCTTCGCGGTCTGTGAAGCGGAGGCGCTGTGGCGGCGAATGCATCCGAAGCGCATGGACGAAGGAAGGGAGTCGTCTTCTCGTTCATGGCTGGTCCGGGCCGGGATGCCGCTCGTGCGCGGGTTGGTCACCACTGCGGTGGTGGATGCCTACATGGTGCCGGTGCTGTGGTGGATGTTCCGCCAATGGACGCCGTACGCCGCCATTTCCACGGCCATCCTCGAGCCCTCCGTGGAGATGCTCCTGCCTGTTTTGGTCCTGTGGAGCGTTTCGGCGGCGATGGCGCGCGCATGGCCCGTAGCTTTCCTCATCTGGTGTGCGCATGGGATGAGCGATGTTGGGTGCGGAGCCATGTCCGCGGTGTTGTGGTTTGTCCACCGTGTCGCTTCTTGGCGGGGCAGCCTGCAGTCGCTGGCTCCTTTGTCTCTCGAAGGCGCTTGCGCGATGGTGTCAGGGCTCGTGTTGATCGCCCACGCACGCGTTCCATCCCGTCGCCGATGAGTGGATTTCGACCACCGTTGTGCTATGATTGTGCGATGGAAGTGTTCGGTCCGGCATGGCGCGATCGGACATGACAAAGAAAGACGAAGCAAACTGGGAACTGGAGAGGACGCACATGAGCAAAATTGTGATTGCTGGCGCGGGCTACGCAGGCATGATGGCGGCGGCCTATCTGGACAGGCAGGGGATCCCGTTCACGCTCGTCAACAACCACGATTACCATTACCTCACGATTTTGTTGCACGAGGTGGCGGGCGGCCGGGATGTCGGCGACAAGTACAAAATCCCCATCAAGGAAGTCCTGAGAAACGATTCGTCTGAGCTCGTGGTGGCGACCGTCACCGGCATCGATCGGGAGCGGCGCGTCCTGAAGACCTCCGAAGGAGAGATTGCGTATGATTACCTCATCTACGCGCTCGGTTGGGTGTCGGAGTACTTCGGGATCAAGGGGCTGCAGGAGTACAGCCTGAGCATCACGAATCTGGACTCCGCGGTGCAAATTCGCCGTCATATCGATGAACAGTTCAGGCTGTACAAGCAGGACGGCGACGAGCGCCACCTGCGCATCGCGCTCGGGGGAGCGGGTCTCACGGGCATCGAGCTGATGGGAGAACTCCTCGAATATCTGCCCAAGTTGTGCAGGGAACTGGACATCCCTTGGGAGAAGGTCGACGTCCAGTGCATTGAGGCCATGCCGACCATCCTGCCCATGGTGGCGGAGCACCTGCGCCCATATGTCGTCGAGACCATCACCCGGCGCGGCGGGAAACTCCGCACGAACGCCAAGATCAACGAGGTGACGGAGGGTGTCATTCACCTCGACGGCGGCGAGAAGGTCGAGGCGGGCACCATTGTGTGGACCGGCGGTGTGCGCGCCAATCCCATCCTGAGCGAGGCCGGCTTCACCGTGGATCGGCGCGGG
The DNA here is from genome assembly GCF_017329605.1 of Alicyclobacillus fructus. Classification (GTDB taxonomy): domain Bacteria; phylum Bacillota; class Bacilli; order Alicyclobacillales; family Alicyclobacillaceae; genus Alicyclobacillus; species Alicyclobacillus fructus. The sequence goes on along the minus strand of NZ_JAFMTY010000005.1, from coordinate 93,485 downwards.
CGCGCCAAGGTGAACGCATACCTGCAGTCGGTCGACGACGAACAGATCTTCATCGCCGGCGACAGTGCGTGGGCGGAGGACGAAAACGGAAGGCCTTATCCGCCGACGGCACAGAATGCCGAGCAGATGGGGCCGCTTGCGGCGAAGAACATTTTGCTGCGGGAGCGGCGCCGCGAGATGCTTCCGTTCAAGCCTCGCGATTGGGGCACCCTCTGCTCTTTGGGTTCGGAGGTCGGCGTCGGAAGCTTCCTTGGCGTGCCCATCAAGGGCGTGATGGGAGCTTTGGCGAAGGAAGGAAGCAAGGCGAAGTACCTCTGGGAGCTGGGCGGCCTGCGACTGACCGGCAATCACGCGAAGGAAGTCGTGCGCATCTGAGTTTCCGCATCCAGTCACGCCTCCCGGATCGGGTATACTCGATCCGGGAGGCGTGTTGCGTTTGGATATCTTCGAGGCCATCGATCGTGGGATCCACAAGGATCCGGCTCCGGTTTACCTCCTGTATGGGAGCGAATCGGGGCTCTTTGAGTGGTTTTGCGACGAGTTGATGCGGAATCATCCTTTTTCTTCGATTCTCCGCTTTGATTATCAGGAGGATGGGTTTGAACCGGCCGAGATCGAGCTGTGTTCGTACTCTCTGTTCGGGGACAGGCCGCTCGTGCACGTGCGCAACGCGACGGCGTTCACGGCCGACGGCAAGTCGGGCTCCGACGCGGATCGGCTGGCCGCCTATTTGGAGCATCCGGTGACCGACCGCACGCTGGTGCTCTCCGTTCCCGCCGACAAGCTGGACGATCGCCGCCGGGTGACGAAACTCGCGAAGCGCCACACGGTGGTGTCGTGCTCGACGCCCAGCCGTGAGCGCGACGCGCTCGCCCGACTTGAGCGCCTGGCACAATCGAAAGGCGTGGCTATCGACCGCGAGGCGCTGGAGGAACTTTGGCGCCGCACGCAGTCGTTGACGCTCGCCATGAACGAATTCGTGAAGCTACGCACCTTCGCGGGCGGATCGCCGATTGTGCGCGATCACGTCGTCGAATTGGTCCCCGCGGTGGCGGAGGACAGCGTGTTCAGCTGGATCGATTGGGCGGTTCAGGGTCAGGTCGCGCGCGTCTTCGATGCTTTGGAGGGTCTTCTGCGCCAGGGCTACGACACGTTTTCGCTCATCGCCCTTTTGGCCCGTCAGGTTCGCTTGATGGCCTTGGCGAAGGGAGCCATCAACCTGGATCAGCGGGCCAAGGAGCTCGGCGTACATCCGTATGCGCTTCGGACGGCCGCGAAACAGTCCGCTCGCGTTTCCGACAAACAGCTGGCGAAGCTTGTGCGCGTGCTCGCGGATGCGGAGTGGGACGTGAAGCGCGGGAGGCTCGCGCCGGATGTGGCGCTCGATCTCGTCCTCATGGAGCTTGCGAACGCGGTGAGTACGTCGCCGGCCAAGCGGGCACAGTAGCGGAAGGAGGCGATGTACATGGAGGAAAGCGGTGTGCCGAAGGTCAACGTCATCGGCCCGGACGGCAAGATCCGTCAGGTGCCGTGGACAGTGCCCGAAAAGCCCTCCGCCGCCAAACTTGTGGCGGATCGATTGGGCGTGGGCTACGCCGAGGGGGAGGAGAATGGCCAGCTCACGTCCAAGCAGGCCGGCGAAATCGGCGGTCACTTGGGCGGCCCCATGGTCGCCAAGCTCGTGGCGTTGGCCAAGCGCGATCTCGCCCATGGCCACGTGGAACAGCTGATTCAAAAACAAAAAGCGACTCCCGAGAGTCGCCTTTGAGGAAATCGACACATCATCAAGCCTGCTGAGCCTGCTTTTCGTTCAACAGCGCGTTGAAGCGCTTCGCGAGGCGGGATTTCTTGCGCGCGGCCGTGTTGCGGTGGATCACGCCCTTGGTCACTGCCTTGTCCAAAGCGCGGAGCGCCGTGCGGAGACGAGCCTGCGCTTCCTCCACGTCCTGAGCCGCGAACGCCGCTTCAAACTTGCGGATATGCGTGCGCAGAGCCGACTTGATGGAACGGTTGCGCAGCGTGTTGCGCTTCGTGATCAACACCCGCTTCTTCGCGGATTTGATGTTGGCCATGATGTCACCTCGCTTCTCACAACTCGCCGACGCATCGGCATGGAAACCGGGCCGGGCGGCAATCTACAGACGACAGAGAGTGTAACACATCCTCGGGGAGTACCGCAACAGACGAAGAGGAGGGGGATGGATGCTCATTTCGTGGGACTCTGCTCGCAAGGTGCGCCTCAAACCGCGCCACTTGCCCATATCGAAGTCGTCCCCGCGCACGGATCTCGCGGTGGAGGCGAGAGAGCTCGCCCTGAAGGAAGGCCAGATTCGAGGCGTGGAAGAGGATCGGGAGGAGCATGAAGGTGTTGTGGTCACGCGAGTTCGCGTGCGCACCGAACTCGCCGCGCGGCGCCTTGGGAAGCGCAAAGGCACGTATGTCACCATCGAGGCGCCCGGGATGCGCCGCCGCGATTTTGATTTGGAGGACAGGCTTACGAGGATTCTCGCCGAGGAGTTGAAGCGCCTTCTGCCCGCGAGAGCCGGCACGGCGCTCGTCGTCGGCCTTGGGAACGAACACGTGACGGCAGACGCGCTCGGGCCCATGGTGGTGAATCGCCTGTTCGTGACGCGCCACCTGTTCACCTACATGCCCGAGGTGTTGGGCGACGGCGAAGGCTACCGCTCGATCGCGGCGCTCGCTCCCGGGGTGCTCGGCCTCACGGGCATCGAGACGAGCGAAGTGGTCATGGGCGTCGTAGAGCGAATCAAGCCCGATGTCGTGATCGCGGTTGACGCCTTGGCGGCGCGATCGCTCGAGCGCCTGCACCGGACCATTCAACTGTCGGACGCCGGGATCCAGCCCGGCGCGGGGGTGGGCAATCACCGCAAAGCTATCGATCGCGAGACGCTCGGCGTACCCGTCATCGCCATCGGCGTACCGACCGTCGTCGATGCAGCCACCATCGCGAGCGACGCCATCGAACTCGTGTTTCGAGAACTGGGGCGCCAAGCGCCGGGCAACGCCGCCAATCGGCTCTTCGACAAGCTCACGGGCCCGGAGAAGTGGCAGTTGGTGCGCGAGGTTCTCGAGCCCGTCGAGCAGAATCTCGTCGTGGCGCCCAAGGAAGTGGACGAGTTCATGGAGAACGTCGCGTACGTGATCGCCAAGAGCATGAATGTGGCCCTCCATCCGGCCATGACCTTCGAGGACGCCGACCTGGTGACGCACTGACCATCACAGGCCGGCCTTGTCCAAAACGGCGCGCACGTACGCTTGCGTCTCGGGATACGGAGGCACGCCGCCGTAGGCGTCCACCGCCTCCGGTCCCGCGTTGTACGCGGCGAGTGCAAGCGCGACGTTGCCCTGATACCGCGCCAGGAGGTCGGCGAGATAGTGAGCTCCCGCGTCCACGTTCTCGGCCGGATCGTACGGCTGCCTGGCGCCGTACGCCGCCGCCGTGGCGGGCATGAGCTGCATCAGGCCGATGGCGCCCGCCGGGGACGTGGCGTTCGGGTTGCCCCCCGACTCTTGCTGGATCACGGCCTCAAGCAGCCCTTCGGGCACCCCGTATTTGGCCGCCGCCTGGCGGACGATCTCGTCGAGACGGAATGTCTGGCCTTCCGTTCCTTCCGACGGGTCGGCGCTGTCCCAGGCGATCCAGGCGGGCCAGAGCGCCGCATCGGGCGCGCCGCCGGCGGCCACCGATTCCTGAGGTTGAGCAGAAAGCGCAGAGGAAGGCGTTGCCGCGAGCGCCTCGGCGTAGAGGGCGAGCGCGTCCGCGAACGATTGACGGGCGTCGGGTGCGCTTCCTGACTCAGGGCTCGGGGCGGACGCATACGACACGCCCGTCGAGGACACGGGCCAGACCACCAAATCCCCGTTGAACATCGGAAGCCTCCCTTCCGGATCTCTCCCCATCTTGGATTCCGCCGTTCCAACCATTCGTCATCCACAGCTCGAGCTCCTGCAACTCTCACGTCTCTACCTCAGGCATAAGTTTGGACAAATGCGCGTAGGCTGTAGAGGACAGCGATTCAAACGCGAGTTCTACAATTCTACGCGAAGGAAGGAAGCGCACATGAAGACCTCGTGGCAGCACGCGCGGCGGCGGTTGAAGCAGGGGCTCGCCGTCGCCATCTTCCTCGCCCTACTTCTGGGCGCGAGTGGCACCGTATTTAGCGTCGTGTCCTCGTTCATGAGCCATCTCGGCGCAAGCGCCCCGCCGGAGACAGCCGTCGGCTCGACGACGAGCGTCTCCGGCTCGGAGCCAGGCGTCGTCATCTGGCCCAGCGGCAATGCCGCTCAGGCGCCTGCCGTGGAATACTCGAATCCCGCGCCGACCTGGACCGCGTCGGGGAACGGCCCTTCGCCTGATCCCGAGGACGCCGCCAACAGCGCCCTTGCAGCCGCCATGGACACCGGCGGCGTCTACGTCGGCGAAAAGGTCAGTCACGTGTTCGGATCCGTGCTCAAGAGCGTGCTGAATGCGCTCTTCCTCAATACGAATTGACCGGAGGTCGCGATGCAATCCCTGCGCGAGAAGCGCCTGCGCGGCGCGCTGGAGTTGGAACTGTTGTCGGTGGGCTGGATCACGTGTGAAGCGGTGTTCTCGGCCGTCGCGGCTTACCGGGCGGGCAGTCTCGCTCTGTCGGCGTTCAGCGTGGACAGCGCCATCGAACTGGTGAGCGCTATGCTCCTCGTGGTTCGGCTGTACGTGGAGATTCACACGGGCGCGAGCATGGATCGACGCCATCCCGTCGAGCGGTGGACAAGCGGATTCGTCGCCGTGTGCCTGTTTGCACTGGCCGCGTATGTGGCGGTCAAATCCGGTCAGGCCATTCGCGTTCAGGAAGGCCCGTCGGTCACGTGGCTAGGGCTTGCCGTGGCGCTGGCCTCGAGCGCGATCACGCCCTGGCTCGCCGTGGAGAAGTTGCGCTACGGACAGCTCCTCGACAGTCCTGCGCTCTGCGGAGACGCCATGTGTTCCTTCACTTGCGGCTATATGTCATGGACGCTGCTCGCAGGCGTCGCCATGAACGATCTCTTTCACTGGTGGTGGGTCGATCCGCTGGCCGCCTGCGGCATCCTGTACTTCGTCGTGAAAGAGGGGTGGGAGTCGTTCAGCGCGTTTGCGTCGGGAGGCGAGCACACCCATTCCCACCTTCACTGATTTTTGTCGCATCGCCGTCTGCATCCGTGATGCCGCGGGTCCGTGGCGAGGAACCGCCGCCCGTGCTATACTCTTTCATATGAAATCGGCAGGCCGCGCACCGGGCGCGGTTTCTTTTGTGCTGGCGGCCTGCTTCGTGTAGGACGGGCGCGCGCGGTGCACCGAGGAGGATGAACGTGGCAAGGGGCGAACGTCAGGAGCACATCAGAAACTTTTCGATCATCGCACATATCGATCACGGCAAATCCACGCTCGCAGACCGCATTCTGGAGTTCACAGGCGCAGTCAGCCAGCGCGAGATGCAGGATCAGCTGTTGGATCAGCTGGATCTCGAGCGGGAGCGAGGCATCACCATCAAGCTGCAGGCGGTGAGGCTGAACTACCGGGCGAAGGACGGCCAGGAGTACGTGCTCAACCTCATCGACACACCGGGCCACGTCGACTTCACGTATGAGGTGTCGAGATCGCTCGCGGCTTGTGAAGGTGCCTTGCTCGTGGTGGACGCGTCTCAGGGCGTGGAGGCGCAGACGCTCGCGAACGTGTATCTGGCCATCGACAACAATCTCGAGATCATCCCGGTCATCAACAAGATCGATTTGCCGAGCGCCGAGCCGGAACGGGTGAAGCAACAGATCGAGGACGTGATCGGCCTGGACGCGTCGGATGCTGTGCTTGTGTCGGCGAAGGCGGGCATCGGAATCGAGGAAGTGCTCGAGCGAGTCGTCACGCGGGTCCCGGCTCCATCGGGCGATCCCGACGCGCCCCTGAAGGCGCTGATCTTTGACTCCCACTACGACTCGTACCGGGGCGTGATCGTGTACATCCGCGTGTTTGACGGCGCCATCGAGAAGGGCATGCGGATCAAGATGATGTCGACCGACAAGGAGTTCGAGGTCGACGAGGTGGGCGTGTTCCGGCCGAAAATGACGCCGGTGGATCGCCTGGAGGCTGGCGAAGTGGGGTATTTCGCGGCCAGCATCAAGAACGTGCGCGACACGCGCGTCGGCGACACGGTGACGGACGCGTTGCGCCCGGCCGCCGAGCCGCTGCCGGGGTATCGCAAGATCAATCCGATGGTGTTCTGTGGGTTGTATCCCGTCGACTCCGCGGACTACGAGGATCTGCGCGAGGCGCTCGAAAAATTGGAGCTGAACGACGCGGCGTTGACCTATGAACCGGAGACGTCGAGCGCGCTCGGTTTCGGATTTCGCTGCGGATTTCTTGGCATGCTGCACATGGAGATTGTGCAGGAGCGCTTGGAGCGCGAATATGGGTTGACGCTCATCACCACGGCGCCGAGCGTCGTGTATCACGTGTATCGGACGGACGGGACGATGGAGGAAATCGACAACCCGAGCAAGATGCCGACGCCGGACAAAATCGAGCGGATCGAGGAGCCATTCGTGCGCGCCACCATCTTCGCGCCCAAGGAATACGTGGGCAACATCATGGAACTGTGCCAAGAAAAGCGCGGCCAGTTTCGGGACATGCAGTACCTCGACGACACGCGCACAACCATCGTGTACGATCTGCCGCTCGCCGAGATCGTGTACGACTTCTTCGATCGGCTGAAGTCGTCCACGAAGGGATACGCGTCGCTCGATTACGAATTCATCGGCTACCGGCCGTCCAACTTGGTGAAACTCGACATCCTGTTGAACGGCGAAGTCGTGGACGCGCTCTCGTTCATCGTGCACAAGGATAAGGCGTACGAGCGCGGCCGGATCGTCTGCGAAAAACTCAAGGAGATCATTCCGCGGCAGTTGTTTGAGGTGCCCATTCAGGCGGCCATCGGCAGCCGGGTCATCGCGCGGGAGACGATTCGGGCGATGCGCAAGAACGTGCTCGCCAAGTGTTACGGTGGCGACATCACGCGCAAGCGGAAGCTGTTGGAGAAACAAAAGGAAGGCAAGAAGCGGATGAAGCAGGTCGGGCGCGTCGAGGTGCCGCAGGAGGCGTTCATGGCCGTGCTGAAGATGGAGTGATGCCTGTGGAGGATCGGGAGGAGCGACGCGCGCCGCAGTCCCTGTACGTGCACATCCCGTTTTGCAAGAGCCGCTGCTTCTACTGCGACTTCACGACGTTCGTGAAGTCCCCTGCCGCCATGGAGGCGTATGTGGACGCCCTCATCGCGGAATGGGATCTGATGGAGCCTCAGGAGGCGCCGCTTGTGACCGTCTACTTCGGCGGAGGGACGCCGACTTTGCTCAGCGCGCCGCTCTTGGATCGCGTGCTGTCCGCCTTGCGCAGGCGCTTCGACCTCAGCGAGGACGCCGAGATCACGTTCGAATCGAATCCGGACTCCATCACCCGGGAAAAGTTGCGCGTGCTTCGCGATCACGGCGTCAACCGCGTCTCGTTTGGCGCCCAGGCGTTTCAAGATCACCTGCTGCAGGCCATCGGGCGGGCGCATCTGCGCGATGCCATTGAGGAGGCGGTGTGGTCAGCCTGTGATCTCGGCTTTCGCCACCTGAACGTCGATCTCATGTTCGGATTGCCGGATCAGACGCTGGACGACGTGGACGAAAGTATCGACGCGGTCCTGCGCCTCCCTGTCGATCACGTCTCCGCGTATTGGCTCAAGATTGAACCGGGTACCCCGTTTGCGAAATGGCGGGAGATGGGTCTGTTGCAATTGCCGGGTGAAGACGTGGAAGCCGAGATGTACGATCTCGTGCGCGCTCGCCTTCGCGCGGCGGGGTTTGACCACTACGAAATCTCGAACTTTGCCAAGCCGGGCGGCGAGGCCCGGCATAACCTGGTGTACTGGCGCAACGAGCCGTATCTCGCGAGCGGAATCGGCGCGCATGGGTATGTCCGCGGCGAACGATATGCCATGGAGCGCAGGTTTTCCACATATCTCCAAGCCGTGCGGGAGGGGCGAAGGCCGGTCGCGTCTCGCGAGCGCGTGTCCGTGCCGGAGCGCGCCGAGGATCAGGTGATCCTCGGACTGCGTCTGGCGGAGGGTGTGGACGCGCGCCGCTTCGAAGCGCGGTTTGGCCGGCCGCTCCGGGACGTGTTCCCGGGCGTGATCGAGCGGCAATTGGCCGAGGGCTTGCTCGAACAGCGCGGACATGTGTATCGCATCCCGGACCGGTACTGGCCGGTGGCAAATGCCATCTTTGAGCAGTGGATTGGGGCGGCCGACATCCATTGACAAGGCGCAACCAGATTGATATTGTCAAGGAGAGCGGTTTAGCACTCGAGCGCCTGGAGTGCTAACAAGGAGGCGAGACCATGTTGACGCCCCGACAACAACTGATTTTGTCCGCGATCATCGAGGACTACGTCCGGATGGCGGAACCCATCGGTTCGCGGGCGCTCGCCAAACACGAAGAGATTCAATTCAGCCCAGCCACCATCCGAAATGAAATGGCGGATTTGGAGGAAATGGGCTATCTGACGCAGCCACACGCCTCGGCCGGGCGCGTTCCATCGCAGAAGGGCTACCGGTTCTATGTCGACAACCTGTTGCGCCTGGGGCAGATGGACCGCGAGACGGGCGAGTTTTTGAAATCGGTGTTCACCAAGCGCATGGACGAGGTCGAGCAGGTCGCCCGCGAGGTGGCCAACGTGCTCTCGATGCTCACGAAGCAGACGGCGATTGTGCTCGGGCCGAAGACGGACACCGAAAAATTGCGCAAGATCGAGCTCATTCCGCTCGGCGGCGGCCGAGCCATCGCCATTCTGGTGACCAACTCTGGGCACGTCGAAACGGTGCACGTTCGGTTTTCTTCGGAGATGGAGGCGGACGATGTGGAGACGCTCGTCCGCGTGCTGAATGACAAGGTGGTCGGCGTGCCCATCTCGGAGCTCCGGCGCACGCTGTACTCCGAGCTGTCCGCGGAATTGCGGCGCACCGTGGAGCGGTTTGAGGATGCGATTGCCGTCCTGAACGAGGTCTGCCACGTGCCGGAGCGCGAAGAGGCCGTCTACATCGGTGGCGCTTCCAATATGCTGGCGCAACCGGAGTTTCACGATGTCGGCAAAGCGCAGCCGATTCTCAGCCTGTTGGAGCAGAACGACTCCATTTCGCACTGGTTTCCGAAAGCTGAGGACGGCATCGAGGTGCGCATCGGCGCGGAGAACGCGGTGGTCGAGTTGCAGGACTGCACGGTGATTACCACCACGTACCGTTTGGGCGGCGTGCCGGTGGGCCATATTGGAGTGCTGGGCCCAACGCGCATGGACTACAATCGCGTCATGCAAATTCTCTCGTTCACCTCGCAGGCGTTGACGGACTTTTTGACCCGGTTCGCGTCAAGCGGGTGATCGGGCGGAGAAAGGATGTTGCTCGTGGCGGAGGATGTCGTGAAAGATCCGAACGAGGAAGAGGCGGAGGCCAAGTCGGCAGAGGCGAACGAGGAAGCGGACGAGCGTCCATCGGAAGTCGATCCGGCCGAGATCGCGGCGGAGGACGTCTCCTACCAATCGGGTGACGCCCCGGAGGAGGAAGCGGACGGGGATGCAGCCGCCGCGCAGGAGCCGGATCCGCGTGATGCGCAGATCGAGGAGTTGACGCAACAGCTGCTGCGCACGCGGGCGGATTTTGACAACTTCCGCCGGCGCACGCGACAGGAGCGCGAGGAACTCGTTCAATTCGCGACCAAAAAGCTGCTCGCCGACTTGCTTCCCGTCCTCGACAACTTTGATCGCGCGATCCAGGCGCTTGAGGGCGCGAATGAACCGCAGATCAAGCAGGGTATCGAGATGGTGCACCGCCAGTTGGTGCAAGTCCTTTACCAGTACGGGATCACCGAGATGGAAGCCGTGGGTGCGCCGTTCGATCCAGCGCTGCACGAGGCGGTCATGCAGGAGCAGGTCGAGGGTCAGGAGCCCGGTCGCGTGCTGGAGGTGCTCCAAAAAGGATATCTGTTGCACGGCAAGGTGCTGCGGCCAGCCATGGTGAAAGTCAGCGTCTGAGCCGCCAAGCCTCATGGCATGACCATGTTGCGAATACCGTCCATCATGTGGGGAGGGACGCGAAGTGGGGAAAGTTATCGGCATTGACCTCGGTACCACCAACTCTTGTGTCGCGGTGTTGGAGGGCGGCGAACCCGTCGTCATCCCGAACGCCGAAGGCAACCGGACGACGCCGTCCGTGGTGGCGTTCACCAAGGACGGGGAACGCCTCGTCGGCGACGTCGCGAAACGCCAGGCCATCACCAACCCGGACCGCACCATCATTTCTATCAAGCGGCACATGGGTACCGATTACAAGGTGACCATCGACGGGAAGTCGTACACGCCGCCTGAGATCTCCGCGATGATTCTGCAGAAACTGAAAGCCGACGCGGAGGCTTTCCTCGGTGAGCCTGTGACGCAGGCCGTGATCACCGTCCCTGCGTACTTCAGCGACAGCCAGCGCCAGGCGACGCGCGACGCCGGACGGATCGCGGGGCTCGAGGTGTTGCGCATCATCAACGAGCCGACCGCCGCGGCGCTCGCGTACGGGCTGGACAAGGAGGAAGACCAGACCATTCTGGTCTTCGACCTCGGCGGCGGCACGTTTGACGTATCCATTCTGGAATTGGGCGACGGCGTGTTCGAGGTCAAGGCGACGAGCGGGAACAACCATCTCGGCGGCGACGACTTCGACAACCGCATCATTCAATACCTGATCGACATCTTCAAGAAGGACACGGGCATCGACCTCTCCAACGACCGGATGGCCATGCAGCGGCTGAAGGACGCGGCGGAAAAGGCGAAGAAGGAGCTCTCGTCCACCTTGACGACGACCATCTCGCTGCCGTTCATCTCGGCGGACGCCACGGGTCCGAAGCATCTCGAGGTGAACCTGACGCGCGCCAAATTCGAGGAATTGACAGCCGACCTCGTCGAGGCGACGATGGGCCCCACGCGCCAGGCTCTTCAGGACGCTGGACTCACGCCGGCCGACATCGACAAGGTCATACTGGTGGGGGGTTCGACGCGCATTCCCGCCGTGCAAGAGGCCGTGAAGCGGCTGATTGGCAAGGAGCCCTCGAAGGGCGTCAACCCGGACGAAGTGGTCGCCGTGGGTGCGGCGATCCAGGCTGGCGTGCTCACGGGAGAAGTCAAAGACGTCGTGTTGCTCGACGTCACACCGCTGTCCCTCGGTATCGAGACGATGGGTGGCGTGTTCACGCGGATCATCCCTCGTAACACGACCATTCCGACCTCGAAGAGCCAGATCTTCACCACGGCGGCCGACAACCAGACGTCCGTCGAAATTCACGTGTTGCAGGGCGAGCGTGAAATGGCCGCGGACAACAAGACCCTCGGCCGGTTTACCCTGAACGACATTCCGCCCGCCCCGCGGGGGGTGCCGCAGATCGAGGTCACCTTCGACATCGATGCGAACGGCATCGTGCACGTGTCCGCCAAGGACCTCGCGACGGGCAAGTCTCAGCGCATCACCATCACCGCGTCGAGCGGCCTTTCCAAGGAAGAGGTCGAGCGGATGATGAAGGAAGCGCAGATGTACGCCGAGGAGGACAAGAAGCGGCGCGAGCAGGTGGAGGCGCGCAACCAGGCGGACCAACTCCTGTATCAGACCGACAAGTTGCTTCGCGATCTCGGCGACAAAGTCGACGCTTCTCTCAAGAGCGAGGCGGAATCCAAGCAGAAGGACCTGCGCGATGCGATGGCCGGATCGGACATCGAGGCCATCAAGGCGAAGTCGCAGGCGCTGCAGGAGACCTTGCACAAGCTGTCGACGAAGCTGTACGAGCAGGCGGCGCAATCGGCGACCGCCCAGCAGGCCGGGGCGGCGGGCGCCACAGGCACGACGGGCCAGGCTTCCGATACGGTGGTGGACGCGGATTTCCGCGAGGTGGACCCGGACAAGAAGTGATCAAGCCGCATACGATGCGATAGCTATGGATCAGGCAGGGTGATGCGCGTGACGTCGCCCTGCCCTCGTTGTAAGATGGTGTGGAGTGACGGTGGTCGTTTGGAGGGATACCGGTGAGCAAGCGAGATTATTACGAGGTTCTCGGTGTCAGCCGGTCCGCCACCCAGGACGAAATCAAAAAAGCGTATCGGAAGCTCGCGCGTCAGTATCACCCGGATGTCAACAAGAACGACCCGAATGCTCAGCAGAAATTCGCCGAGATTGCGGAGGCGTATGCCGTCCTGTCGGATCCGGAGAAGCGAGCGCGCTATGATCAGTTTGGCCACGAAGACCCCGCGCAGGGGTTTGGCGGCTTTCAAGGCCAGGCTGGGGGCCCGGGCGCTGGATTTGGCGATTTCGACCTGGGCGGCTTTGGCGACATCTTTGACATGTTCTTCGGCGGGGGCACGCGGCGCGGTCCGGTCCGCGGCCACGATCTGGAATACGAAATGGAAATCTCGTTTGAAGAGGCTGCGTTCGGCACCAACCGCGAAATTCAAGTGCCGCGGACCGAGACGTGTTCGACGTGCGGCGGTTCCGGCGCAAAGCCGGGGACCAAGCCGCGGGTCTGCCAGGCTTGCAACGGGACCGGCGAGCAGCAGACCGTCACCAGCACGCCATTTGGCCGCATGATCAACCGCAGGCCGTGTCCCGTGTGTCACGGGCGGGGGCAGGTGATCGAACACCCATGCCCGGATTGCCGCGGTCAGGGCAAGCGGCGCGTACGGCGCAGCGTGGACGTCAAGGTTCCGCCGGGCGTGGACACGGGGACGCGGCTGCGAATGGCGGGCTATGGCGAGCCGAGCCCCAACGGCGGTCCGCCCGGCGACCTGTTTGTCGTCATCCACGTGAAGCCGCACGAAGTGTTCGAGCGCGAAGGCACGAATATCTACGTCGACGTGCCGATCTCGTTTGTGCAGGCCGCCCTGGGCGATGAGATCGAAGTGCCGACGCTCGAGGGCAAGGTGAAGCTTCGCATTCCGGAGGGGACGCAGACAGGCACGACGTTCCGGCTGCGCGGCAAAGGCATCCCCAAATTGGGATCGCCGCTCGTGCGCGGGGACGAGCACATTCGCGTCCACGTCGTCACACCGACGAATCTGACGGAACGCCAAAAGGAGTTGTTCCGCCAGCTTGCGAAAGAGCTTGGCGAAGAAACGCACGAACAGCAGAGGACGTTCATGGAACGCGTCAAGGATGCGTTTCTCGGCTGATGGCTGAACAAGATCATGGTGGGGTTGACGAGGAGGCTTGGCTTTGCGTTGGTGGCACGTGCGCGTGCGCGTGGCGCACGAAGCGGCAGATGCGCTGTCCGCCGTCCTGGAAGGTTATCCGGACGTGCAGGGCGTGCAGATGGAAGGCATCTCTCCGGCGGAGGTGAGGCCGCCGCGGTTCGGCGAATGGTTCGACGAGCAGTTGACGCCCACGCCGGACGTCGAGGTCTCGGTTTACTTTCCGGAGACGCATGATCGCGGCGAGATCGAGCAGCGGATGCGGAACGCCGTAAGCCGCGTGCGGCTTGCCGGACTGGATCCCGGGCCGCAGGCGTCGGATGTTCGCGTGGAACTGGTGGATGAATCGTCCTGGAAGGACGCCTGGAAGGAACAGTATCACCCCATCCCGGTGGGAGATTCATTGGTGATTGTGCCCATCTGGGCGGAGCCGGAGGAACTTGAACGGTACAGGGATCGGCGCGTCATCGCCATTGAGCCCGGCATGGCCTTCGGCACGGGCCATCACCAGACGACCCAGATGTGCGCCGAGCTCTTGACGGAGGTCGTTCGACCCGGCATGCGTGTGGTGGATGTCGGGACGGGCACGGGCGTATTGGCGATCGCGGCGGCGCTCGTCGGCGCCGAGCGCGTTGTGGCCATCGATCTCGATCCCGTCGCCGTGTCCGCCGCAACCGAGAACGTGCGCCAGAATGGGCTCGAAGCCCGCGTGGACGTCCGCCAGGGCGACCTGTTGGCCGCGCTCCGCCCGGACGAGACGTTCGATCTGGCGGTCGCCAACATCCTGCGCGACGTCGTGATCGCGCTCGTGCCGCAGGTCCGCGCTCGACTGGCGCCGGGAGGATGGTTTTTGACGTCGGGGTATATTGAATCCCAGCGCGAGCAGGTCGAGCAGGCGCTGCGAGCGCACGAATTTTCGATCGTTCGCCGGGCGCAGAAGGACGACTGGGTCAGTCTTTTGGCGGTGAGGCGCTGATGCTTCCGCGCGTGTTCCTGGACGTGGATGGCGAGGAAGGGGCGCGGGTGTGGATCGGCGGCGAGGACGGCCATCATTTTTCGCGCGTTTTGCGGGCGAAGCCGGGCGAGACGCTGGTGGCTGCCGCCGCCAACGGGCCGTTCTGGGCCGAGATCGCCGATGTGCGACCTGGGCAGGTTTGCGTGCACTTGCGCGAGCGCGCGCCTTCCAGCGAGCCGAAGCAAAACTTCGTTCTGGCTCAAGGTCTGGCCAAAGGAGAGAAGATGGACATCATTCTGCAAAAGTGCACGGAGATAGGAGCCGCGGGCTTCGTGGTGTTTGAAGCGGAGCGATCCATCGTGCGTCTCTCCGGCGAAGGAAAGGTGGAGCAGAAGCTGGCGCGCTGGCGCAAGGTCGTGCGCGAAGCGGCGATGCAGTCGCAACGCGATGTTGTGCCGTTTGTGGTATGGGCGCGGGATTTCGGCGCGGCGCTTGGCGCTCTTAGAGAGCGCGGCGTCGAGCGCGTGCTCGTGCTCGACGAGGAAGAGCGGGCGAAAGGCATCGTGTCGGCTCTGCGGGCGCGGGATGCGGCCAGCCCGGCGGCTGTCGTGGTAGGGCCCGAGGGCGGTCTCGGAGAGGGGGAAAGGCGGGTGGCGGAGCGCGACGCGCGCTGTCTCTGCGTCACGCTCGGCCCGCGCATTTTGCGCACGGAGACCGCGGGCGCGGCCGCGCTCGCCATTGCACTGGCTGAATCGGGGGACATGGGAGGTTGAGAAGGTGCCGACGGTGGCGTTTCACACCTTGGGTTGCAAGGTGAACTTCTATGACACCGAGGGGATATGGCAGACGTTCAAGCGGCGCGGGTACACGCAGGTGCCGTTTGACAGCAAGGCGGACGTGTACGTGGTGAACACCTGTACGGTCACCCACACGGGCGATCGCAAGAGCCGGCAGATGATCCGCCGCGCGGTCCGAACCAATCCCGACGCGGTCGTGGTGGTCACGGGCTGCTACGCTCAGATCGCGCCGGACGAGATCGCGCGCATTCAGGGCGTGGATCTGGTCGTGGGGAACGACCAGAAGTCGAAGATTGTCGATCACGTCGAGTCGGTCCTGGCGGAGCGGAGGCCGTACCTGGCGGTGGGCAATATCATGAAGGCCGCCGAGTTTGACGAACTCGACGTGCCCTACTTTGAAGAGCGCTCACGCGCGAACCTGAAGATCCAGGACGGGTGCAACAACTTCTGCACGTTCTGCATCATCCCGCGCGCGCGGGGCCTCATCCGCAGCCGCAAGCCGGAGAACGTGGTGCTGCAGGCGACCAAGCTTGCGCGTGCGGGCTATCGAGAGATTGTGCTCACGGGGATTCACACGGGCGGATACGGCGAGGACTTCGAGAATTACCGCCTCGCCGATCTCCTGTTGGATCTCGAGCGCATCGACCTGCCGTTTCGCATTCGCATCAGCTCAATTGAGGCCAGCGAGATCGACGATCGCCTGATGGACGTGCTCGCGTCGTCGAACAAGGTGGTGCCGCACCTGCACATTCCTCTGCAGGCGGGCTCAGATCCCGTGCTTCAGCGCATGCACCGGCACTACACCACGGCGGAATACGCGGACAAGTTGAAGGAGCTTCGGCGCCGCCTGCCGGATCTCGCCGTGACGACGGACGTGATCGTCGGCTTTCCCGGCGAGACGGACGAACAGTTCGAGGAGACGTACGCGTTCGTGCGGGAGCAGGGCTACGCGCAGCTGCACGTGTTCCCGTATTCGCCGCGCCGGGGCACGGCCGCGTACAAATTTAAGGATCAGGTGCCGGAGGATGTGAAGCGCGAGCGCGTGGCGCGGATGATCGCGCTCGGGGAAGAGTTGCGCCGCGCGTACGCGTCCTCGTTCGTCGGCAGGGAGCTCGAGGTCATCGCCGAGTCGCCGCTCACCTCGGCGGACGAGGAGGTGCGCCGCGCGTATGGCCATCTGCCCGAAGCATCGCGCATGCTCGTGGGCTACGACGGCCACTATCTCCGGGTCGCCTTCGAAGCGCCTGCGGGCACGCCGCTCGAGTCGATGGTCGGCGAGGTCATTCGCGTGCGGATGACGGATCTGGGGCCGGGCGTGCACCGGGCGGCCTTTCTCGAGCAGGTGACGTTCCCTGAAGAAGATGTGGAATGGGGGCGGATGACGTCGTGACGGTTCGAATCGAACGGGCGGCGGGCGGTGTCGTGGTGCGCCAGCGCAACGGGGCGCGCGAGGTCCTGCTCATCGACGATCAGTACGGCAAAGTGTCGTTTCCCAAGGGGCATCTCGAGCCGGGGGAATCGTGGGAGCAGGCGGCGCTGCGCGAGGTGCAGGAGGAGACGGGCGTGATCGCGCGCATCGCAGGCGATGTCGGGCGGGTGGAGTACCGCATCGAGCGAGGCGGCGAGCCCGTGCGCAAGCAGGTGCGGCTGTTCCTGATGATCGCGGAAGACGGTTCGGAGCCGGTGCATCAGGCGGAGGAAGTGAACGGAGCCTATTTCCTGCCTTGGGACGAGGCGAAGCGGCGCCACGACGGGCAGGGCTACGCCAACTGGCGCTTTGCCTTGGACAAGGCGGAATCGCTTCTCGCTTGGCGGGATGGCCGCCTGGAGGAGGCTTGGCGGGCGCTCGGCCCGGATGCGCCTTGGGACGATCTCGTCGCGGCTTGGCAAGTCGCCGAGCCTGTGGCCCGACGGCTGTTGCAGGCGTGCCGGGACGAGTTGGCCGTGACGTTCCCAGAGCTACGTCTGCCGGATCCCGGGCATGTGTCCTTGCCGCGTGAGGTCGAAGACGACGCGGTCAGGAAGGCCATCGAATCGACGCTTCTGAAGCCGGAGGCGAGCGAGATCGACGTGGCCAACCTGTGCCTGGAGGCCGTGAATCACGGGCTGCCGATGGTGTGCGTCTCACCGCGCCATGTGCCGCTCGCGAAGCGCGTTCTCGCGCAAAGCGGCGTGCGGGTGTGCACGGTGATCGGCTTTCCGCATGGGACGCAGACGGTCAACGCCATGCGCCAGGAGGCGATCGAGGCGGTGGCGGCAGGTGCGGACGAGATCGACATGGTGGGGCCCATCGGCGCGCTGGCTGAGGGAGACGTGTGGACGTATGCGCAGGCGGTGCGCGCGGTGGTCGAGGCTGCGTCGCTGAAATCGCCGGCCGTTCCCGTGAAGGTCATCCTGGAGACGAGCGCGCTGACACCGGATGCCGTGGTCAAGGGCGCCCTGGTGTCCGCGGCGGCGGGCGCGGACTTCGTCAAGACGTCGACAGGCTATCACGCGGCGGGTGCCCGCCCGGCGGACGTGGCGCTGATGGCGCTTGCGGTCGGAGGGATGGCGGGCGTGAAGGCCAGCGGAGGCATTCGCACGCCTGGGGCGGCGCGGCATCTCCTGCGGTTTGGCGCCGACCGGCTTGGCACGTCATCCGCGCTCAAGCTGTTGGACGAAGCGTGACCGGCTCACGCGGCCGGCGCGTCGGGCAGCATCCGCGTGAGCAGCTGCGCGAACGACCGCGTGAACGGCCAGGCGGCCAGCGTGCAGAGAGCGTTGAACGCGGTGTTGGCGTTGGCGACGGCTTGGCCGGGTGACGGGGATACGGCCGCGATCGCAGTGGTCAACGGATGCAAAATGGGAAGGGCCAGTGCGACGCCGAGCGCGTTCAGCAGCACGTGGGCGAGCGCAATGCGCTGGGCGGGGCGCGGCGTGCCGATGGCCGCAAGGATCGACGTCAGGCAGGTTCCGACGTTGGCGCCGAGCGCGATGGCGATCCCGCCCGCCAGCGGAATCATGTGCCCGTCTGCGAGGGCCATCGCGATCAGCGTGGTGGCGGTGGACGACTGCACGAGGGCGCTCAGGACACAGCCGGCGAGCGCCGCCCAAAGGATCTGGTGCCCGGACGCGGCGAGGATGTGGCGAAAGAAGGGCGCCGACGCCAGCGGGCGAAGGGCGGCGGCGAGCGCCTGAAGCGCAATGAAGAGGCAGGCGAAGCCAACCAGGCCTTCGCCGAGCGGCCTTTGGCCGCGCCTCGGCGACAGCGAGAGAATCATGCCGATGCCAAGGGCGGGAAGCGCGATGCCCCACAGGTTCAGGTGGAGCAGTTGCGGCGTGACGGTGGTGCCCACGTTGGCGCCGAGCACAAGCCCGAGGCCGCTCGCGAAGTCCAGGCTGCCCGCGGCGACCAGTCCGACGGTGATGGCGGTGACCGCTCCGGACGATTGCAAGAGCGCCGTGCTCAAAGCCCCCGTGACGATACCGCGCGTGGGCGTCGACGCAGCCGTCCGGATCAGGCGCGCGAGGCGCCCTTCCGCCATTCGCTCGAAGCCGGATCGCATCAGGCGAAGGCCGCCGAGGAAGGCGACGAGGGACAGGCACGTCGCGACGATGTGGGTGATCATGCGCCTCCCTCCCGTTCTAGGACAACCTATGCGACCAACCGCGGAAGCATGCGTGTTTGACGAGCATTTCCTGCTGTACTATAATGGCCACAACTGATGTGTCCGGGGGGAGGGGATCTCATGTCGGAAGTCCGTCTGCGCAAGAATGAGTCCATCGACAGCGCGCTGAGGCGGTTCAAGAAGCAGATGGCCCGCGACGGCGTGTTGGCGGAGGTTCGCAAGCGCGAGCACTACGAGAAGCCGAGCGTCGCGCGCAAGAAGAAGGCCCAGGCAGCTCAGCGCAAGCGCCGCCGCAGCTACTGAGGTCTATCGGGAGGAACCATCATGGCATTCCTTGATCAACTGAATGACGACCTCAAACAGGCGATGAGAGACAAGGACAAGATCCGGCTCTCCGTCATCCGGATGGTGAAATCGGCGGCCAAGAATCGAGAAATCGAATTGGGCCGGGCGCTGACGGACGATGACGTCGTGGCCGTCATTCAGAAGGAGATCAAGCAGCGCCGAGATTCCCTCCAGGCGTTTCGCGATGCAAATCGGACGGATCTCATCGAGCAGGCCGAGCGGGAGATTGCCGTGCTCGAGTCGTATCTGCCGGCGCAACTCGGTGACGACGAGATCGCGGAGTTGGCCAAAGACGTGATGACTCGGGTCGGCGCTTCGGGGAAGGCCGACATGGGCAAGGTCATGCGCGAACTGATGCCGGCGGTGCGCGGGCGCGCAGATGGCCGCCGTGTCCAGCAGATTGTCGAGAGCCTGCTCGCGTGAATCGCGGATGAATATGGAACACGGGTGAGGAGCCGTTCCTTCGGGCGGCTCCTCACGTTTCTTCTCCGGCCCGTTCCCGCCTGGTGTTATGGCGAGCCTGTCTCGCATAGTCATCCAGGGGGAGGAATGGGCCATGCCGGGATGGACGTCTTCATTCAAGCGGCGCGCGGGGGAACTGTTGCATCTTCCGCCGGATGCCGTCGAACCAGTGGCTCGAGTGACCGTCGTGGGCGACGAGTTGATCATCGAAGGCGCCAAGGCGCTGATGGAGGTGGCCCCCGACCGGATTTCCTGCGACTTGGGCGATCGCGTCGTCGAGATCGAGGGGGAATCCTTTGTCATCAAACTCGTGACGGAACGCGAGATTCACGCGGTGGGGCGCGTTCGCCACCTGTCGTTCGGAGGTGGGCCCCGGTGAGCGACTCGCGATTCGAGTGGTTTTGGCGGGGGTCTGCGACGTTGGTGGTCTCTGGGCCGGGCGCCCGGCAGTGCGTCGCCCGGCTGCAGCGGCAGGGCATCGTCGTACGAGATGTGCGCTTTGTGGCGGATGGCGTGATGCTCCGCGTGAGCGTCGCGGGACTTCGGAGCTTGATCAGCTCGCGCCGCGCGCTGAATGTGAAGTTCCGCATCGTGGAGCGGCACGGGGCTCCTTTTCTCGGGAGGCGGCTGTGGAGGCGGAAGGCGTTCGCGGTCGGCGCTTTTGCGTTTGTCGCCATTCTCTATGCGCTCTCGTCGATCGTGTGGCGGATCGACATTCAGGGCGCGGAGGGAGAGGACCAGGAGGCGGAATTGCGCCAGGCCGCGGTTGAAGCAGGGCTGGAAGTCGGGCAATGGAAATCCCGGCTCGCGCCGCCTGCCGAGCTCGCGGAGCGCATCGTGGCTCGGGCCCAGAACTACGTCTGGGTGGGCGTGGAGTTGAAGGGATCCGTGGCCGTGGTGCGTGGGATTCCCAAGATCCCTGGCGTGCCTGAGGCGAATCGCCAGCCGTGCAATATCGTCGCCACGCGGCCGGGGGTCATTCTCGACGTGCAGGCGTCTCGCGGCCGCGTGCTGGTCAAGCCCAACCAACTGGTGCAGCCAGGGCAGGTGCTCATTTCCGGCCGCCTGACGGATGGAGGACCCAACGTGCCTGCAAGCGGCCACGTCTACGCGGAGGTCTGGTACACCTCCGACGTGTCCATCCCCCTTCGCATCTCGCAGCAAGGGTTGACCGGCGCGTTTGTCTCTCGCGACTACCTGCAAATTGGCACGGCTCGTCTGCGCGTGTGGGGGTTTCAGGAGGCGCCGCCAGCGACCTACGAGCGCGATCGCGACACCGATTGGCGCGTGGGGTCTTGGCGCCTTCCGGTGCAGTGGGTGCACGCGACGCTGTATGAGGTCAAACCGGCCGTATTGCAGGTCGATGCCGCGGCGGCGCGGGCGGAGGCGCTCGTCATGGCCGCTTCGGACGTTCGATCTCTCGCCGGCGGAGACATGGTCATTTTGGGGCAATCCGTTTTACAGGAACGTCTTGAGCGTGGTACTCTATACGCGACCATACTTACGCGCGTCCAACAGGACATCGGCGCTCCCGCCCCCATCCCGGAGACGGAAGCCATGCCAAAGTCCGCTGGCGCGGCGCAATCGTAAGGACGGGGATGGTGCATCGTTGGCTGAGCAGACGGCGACAAAGAAGTGGGTGTTTCCGACGAACGAGGAAGCGGTGCAGGCACTCGGGCCGAACGATTTGCTTTTGCACCTGCTCAGTCAGGCGTTTTCCGCGAAGGTGATTGTCCGCGGAACGGAGATTCAATTCGTGGGCGACGAGGACGAGGTCTCGCGCCTGCAGCACCTGTTGAGCGTGGTCACCACCTTGGTTCGCCGCGGCATGCAGCTCGGCGAATCGGATTACCGATACATGATTGAAATGGCGCATGCGGGCGATCTCGACGACGTGATCGATGTGTACACGACGGAGATTGGCACCACCTACAAGGGCAAGGCCATCCGCGTGAAGACGCTGGGGCAGAGGCGGTACGTGGACGCCATTCGGCGGAACGACATCGTGTTTGGCGTCGGACCCGCGGGAACAGGGAAGACGTATCTCGCGGTGGCCATGGCCGTGATGGCGTTGAAGCGCGGAGAGGTCAAGCGCATCGTGCTGACTCGTCCGGCCGTCGAGGCGGGTGAGAAGCTGGGCTTTCTTCCGGGCGATCTTCAGGAGAAGGTGGACCCGTATTTGCGGCCGCTCTATGACGCGCTGCACGACATTTACGGGCAGGAGCAGGTGATCCGCGCGCTCGAGCGCGGGAACATCGAAATTGCGCCGCTCGCCTACATGCGCGGGCGGACGCTCGAAGACAGTTACGTCATCCTCGACGAAGCGCAGAATACGACGATTGAACAGATGAAAATGTTCCTGACTCGCCTTGGGTTCCATTCGAAGATGGTGATCACGGGCGATGTGACGCAGATCGACCTTCCGACGGGCAAATTGTCCGGTCTGGTGCATGCGCAGCGCGTGTTGCGCGGAATACCGGGCATTGCGTTTCACACGTTCAGTCCGTCGGACGTCGTCAGGCATCATCTGGTTCAAAAGATCATTGACGCATACGCACAAGACCAGGCGAGGCAGGGCTAAGGCCCTGCCTCAAGCGCAAGGGGCATTTTTCCTATGAAGTGGACAGGATGGGGAAACGCCATTCGCCGCTGGCTGGATGACGACGCCTTTCGTCACAGCCGGCGCATCCGCGTGTCCCTGTACTTGGGGCTTGGCGTGCTCTTGTTCGCCATTCTCGCCTCGAGCATGATGCCGCCGCGATACCACTTCACGGTCGGTGAGGTGAGTCCGACGACCGTCGTGGCCCCGGTGACGGCTGTGGACACGGCGGCCACGGCGGCGAAGCGGAAGGCGGCCGAGGCCAAGGTCCCGAAACAGTACGCGCAGTCTCCGCAGGTGTTGACTCAGGCCCTGCAGGAGCTGGCGGCGTTGTTTGGCGCGGCGAGATCGGCCGTGCAGAATCCGGATCTGACGCCGTCTGAGCGACTGGCTGAGGTGGAGCGTGCGGCGCCCAACGGGCTTTCGACGTCGACGCTTTCGCTTCTTCTTCGCGAGCCCCCTGCTCGGCTTGCAGCGCTGGAGAAGGACAGCGCGAAAGTGGTACAGGCCATCTTGAGCCAACCGTTCTACGCCGACTCCATGCAGCAGTCGATGCTCCTGGTGGATCGGCAGATCGTGAATCTGAATCTTGGGCTTGATCGCGATGAAGCCCTCATCGTGCAGAACACGGCGGTCAGCGTGCTCAGGCCCAACATGGTGTATCAGGCGCAGGCGACGCAGGAAGCTCGTGAGCAGGCGGCGGAAAGTGTGCAGCCGGTCCTGATTCACCAGGGCGACGTGATCGTCGCGAAGAACCAAGTCGTCACGAGCGACGTGATCAGCAAATTGAAGGATGTCGGGCTGTATTCGGCGTATCCGAGCGTGAGAGTTGGCGTGGGCTTCGCCGTGTTCATCGCCATTTCTGTCGCCATGCTCGCGGCTTACGTCGAGCGGAGGGCGCCGAGGCGGCGGCTTGACAACCTGATGCTCGGCATCCTGGGGCTCGTGTTTGTGCTCATGGCCATCCTCATTGCGGTGACCAAGTGGATTGTGGTGGCGGGGGGCCCCGCGTCGACTCCGTATCTTTTGCCCATCTCGCTGGGCGCGATGCTCATCACGGTGATGATGGACTCGTCGCTTGCGGTGGTGGCGGCCTTTTTCTTCTCGTTTCTGCTCGGTGCGGCGTTCGGCATGAACTACGACTTCGTGTTCTACGGCTTCGTGGGTTCGCTCGTCGGCGCCTACAGTGTGGCCCGCGTCACGAGCCGCGCCACGTTCATGCGCGCAGGTTTCATCGTGTCGGCCGTGAACATGGGGACGGTCATCGCGCTCTACCTGCTCGAGGCGAATCGCGGGGCGGATCTGCACGCCCTGTCGCTGCACGTCGGCCTGGCGGCGCTCAACGGCATCTTCGCCGCCATTCTGACGATGGGCATTCTTCCGTTTTTCGAATCGGCGTTTGGGCTGCTCACGCCCATTCGCCTGCTCGAGCTCTCAAACCCGAATCATCCGCTGTTGCGCAAGGTGTTGCTCGAAGCGCCGGGGACGTACCATCACAGCCTGATTGTCGGCAATCTCGCCGAGGCCGCGGCCGAGCTGGTGGGGGCGGATCCCCTTCTCTGCCGCGTGGGTGCGTACTACCACGACGTGGGCAAGACGAAGCGGCCCATGTTCTTCGTGGAGAACCAGATGACGAAAGAGAACCCGCACGACAAGGTCGCGCCGAGCCTGAGCCACCTCATCATCACGTCGCACGTGTCGGACGGGCTTGAGATGCTGCGCAAGGCCGGGATTCCGAAGCCGATCCAGGACATCTGCGCGACGCACCACGGGACGACCATTCTGTGGTATTTTTATCACAAGGCCAAGGAGCAGGATAAAAACGGAACTGTGCGCGTGGATGACTTTCGCTATCCCGGTCCGAAGCCGAAGACGCGCGAGTGCGCCATCATCATGATCTGCGACGCCGTGGAAGCCGCGGTCCGCAGCATGTCGCGGCCCACGCCGAATCGCGTCGAGGGCGTGATCCGCAAGATCATCCGCGATCGCCTGCAGGACGGCCAGTTGGACGAATGCGATCTGACGCTGCAGGATCTCGACGCGATGGTCGGCGCGTTCATGAAGACGCTCAAGGGCATTTACCATGCGCGCATTGAATATCCGGATATTGACAAGCTGAAGAAGGAAGTGGCGAAGTGAGTCGTTTGTCCATCGATGTGACCTGCGAGGTGGATTGGCCGCTCGCTCCGCCGCACGGGGATGCGCACGCGTTCGTGCAGCGCGTCCTCGAGGCGGCGGCCGAGCGGATTGAGGTTCGCGGCGAAGTGTCCGTGTTGTTCGTGGACGACGAGGCCATTCACGAGCTGAATCGAACCTACCGCCAAGTGGACAGGCCTACGGACGTCCTCTCCTTTCCAATGAACGAGGGCGAGGAATTGGCCGATCCCGACGAAGCCGAACCGATGCTGGGAGACATCGTGGTAAGTGTCGATCGCGCGCGCGAACAGGCGGAGTCGTACGGCCATTCCCTGGAACGGGAATTGGCGTTCCTGTTAGTGCATGGATTCCTGCACCTCAATGGTTACGACCACGAGGACGAGGCTGGAGAGCGCGAGATGTTCGGGCTGCAGGAGGAGATCTTGCAGGGGATAGGGCTCACGCGTTCGTAACGGCGAGGCGGTGAAGGGATGAAAGAGGCGGGGCGGCGCGGGCCGGCGCGGAACGATCCGAGGTCCCAACCGTTTGTTCGGGCGGTGACCTATGGCCTGAACGGCGTGGTGTACGCCTTTCACACGGAGAAAAATCTCAAGCGGGACGTGTGGCTGTTCACCTGCCTCGCTGCCGTCGAATGGTGTCTGCGACCCAGCCTGACGCAGGCGGCCATCACCGTGTTTGTCTCCATGTGCGTCTTCGCCGCGGAGTTGTTCAACACGGCGATTGAGCTGGCGGTCGATGTGGCGTCCGAGTGGCGCGATCACCCCGTGGCCGGCATGGCCAAAGATGTGGCGAGCGGCGCCGTGACCTTTGTCGCGCTCGGGGCGCTCGCCGTCGCCGCGTGGCTTCTCGCGTCGAACTGGCCTTGGCATCTCTGGCTTTGGAGCCGTCGCAACTTGGGAGCCTCCGCGCTCGTCACGGCGTGGCTGGCCGCCGTGTGGACGGTGAGGCTCTGGCCCTACCGGGAGGAAATCGAAATTAAACGGCCTCGAAGGGAGGGGGAGGCAAAATGACCTACAAATCTGGTTTTGTGGCGCTCATCGGGCGGCCGAACGTCGGCAAGTCCACGCTTCTGAACGCGCTCGTCGGCCAGAAGGTGGCCATCATGTCGAACCGGCCGCAGACCACTCGCAATCGCATCCGCGGCGTGCGAACCACGGAGACGTCGCAGATGATCTTCATCGACACGCCGGGCATTCACAAGCCGAAGCACCGCCTCGGCGAATACATGGTCGATACTGCTCTGAAGACCCTGAACGAGGTGGACGTGATCGTCTTCGTGGTGGACTCGTCCTCGCCCGTGCATCCTACGGAAGAGGAGATTGCCAAACAGCTTGAGCGCGTGCGCACGCCCGTGATCCTCGCGCTGAACAAGGTGGACGCCCTGGACGATCGCGCCCTTGTACTCAAGCGAATCGAGGAGTATCAGGCGCTGCGGCCGTTTGACGAATATGTGCCCATCTCGGCCCTGAAAGGCGAACAGGTGGAACTTCTGACCGAGTTGATTGAACAGCGCCTGCCGGAAGGGCCCAAATACTATCCGGACGAGATGATCACGGATCAGCCGGAATCGTTCATCATCAGCGAGATCGTACGGGAAAAGGTGCTCTTACTGACGCGCGACGAAGTGCCGCATTCCGTCATGGTGACCGTGGAGCACATGGAGCGCCGCGCGTCCGACACGCTGTACGTGAGCGCGGTGATTTACACGGAGCGAGAGAGCCAAAAGGCCATCCTGATCGGCAAGCAGGGGCAGATGTTGAAGCGGGTCGGGGAGATGGCGCGGCATGAGCTGGAGGCGCTGTTCGGAAACCGCATCTATCTCGAGCTGTGGGTCAAGGTGAAACGGGACTGGCGCAACAAGCCGGCGCTTCTGCACCAATTCGGCTTCGATCGCGACCGCTGAGGCATCCAAGGGATTCCGGGTATAGAGGCCATCCGCCTCGGCAGACTAGGAGCATGGAAGTGCAGTCCGCGGAGCGGAAGGGAGACGATGCCGATGCGTGATATCACGTGGAAGGTATTCGAGCTCACCGGGGACGTGTACGCGTACCTCCTGTATCGCGCCTGCCAGCAGGCGGAACAACTCGCGGACGACGAACAGCCGGCGAAGGAAGACGAGTTCCAACAGGATTCGCATTTCCAGGCTTCGTTGAAAGGTTGAGCGTGACGGTGATTTGGACCACGGAGGCCGTCGTGGTGCGCGTCGTGCGCTACGGCGAGCGGGACGCCATCCTGACGCTCTTGACCGAAACCGGGCTTGTGACAGCCATGGCGCGGGGCGGCGCGAGGTCAGCCGGACGTCTGTCGGCGGCCGCGCGCCTGTGTGCGCAGGGGACGTACGTGCTGTACCAAGGCAGAGGCATGGGCGATGTGCGGCAGGCCGAGATGGCCCGCCAGCGCCGGGCTTTGCACGAAGATGTGCTCAAGGCGGCCTACGCCGCCTATTTGTGCGATCTCGTCACCCGCACCGTTCCGGAGCGGCCCGACGCACCCCCGGCGGCGTACCGCCAGTTCGTGGCGGTGTTGGACGGGCTGGAAGCGGAACGCGTGCCTGCAGACGTGCTCGCGCGCGCATTCGAACTGAAGGTGTGCTCGTGGCTTGGGGTGGGGCCCGATTGGCGCGTGTGCATCAGGTGCGGACGGCCGCTGGCCGAAACGGAGGGATCTCCGAGATACGATCCTCGCGAGGGCGGCCTCATCTGTCCCAGGTGTGCGAGCCAGGCGTCGGCAGCGGGTGGCGGATGGCTCGTGCCGCGCAAAGCTCCGGCCGTGCTGCACCTCTTGGCCCACGCCGACATCGCAAAACTGCATCGGGTCGACCTGTCTGGCGCCATGCGCGAGGCGCTGTCGCGTATTCTCGCACATCAACTGCGGGAATTTGCAGGTGTGGGAGGGCGATCGCGCCAAGTGCTCGACGATATCGTGGCGTCGTTTCTCGAGCTTCCCGAGGAAGATCGCGGCGATCCCGACACATAAGTCAAGCGCGGGAGCCATAAACTGATTCGGGGATGGGGAAGAGGATAAATTTGACTTGGAGCGTCGATACTAGGCATGTCTCAAAGCTCGCTTCCGGGGACGCCGCAAGCTTCGAGAGAAGCCTGCCGGTCGAACCGTGTCGAGAAAGAGACAACTTTTTGCGGATAGGAGGAAAGTGTCCTACTTTGTAGAATAGGTGAATAGACGCCGGCGAACATCCGTGCACAGGCTTCATCGGCGGCGCCGGATAGGGGGTGCAGTGATGAACGTTCCAGAGACGTTCATAGACACGCTGCGCCAGAAGGTCGACATCGTTGAAGTCATCAGTGAATACGTGCCTCTGCGCCGATCTGGCCGCTCGTACGTAGGACTGTGCCCCTTCCACAATGAGCGCACACCCTCGTTCTCCGTGTCACCCGAACGCCAGGTGTACCATTGTTTCGGATGTGGGGCCGGAGGGACCGTGTTCCGCTTCCTCATGGACATCGAAGGCATCACGTTTGCCGAAACGGTGTCCTTGCTCGCCGAGCGATGCGGCATTCCCCTGCCGGACTCGCTCCATGCGCCGTCTCACCGCTCGCCGAAGCTGGACAGATTCCGGCAGGCGCACGAGCTGGCAGCAAAAGCGTTCAACCACATTCTAATGAATACAGATGCTGGAGTGCAAGCCCTTCAATATCTTCTTTCGCGCGGAATTTCACGCACGACCATGGCCAACTATTTGTTGGGCTACGCCCCGCCGTCTGGCAGGGCCATGATGTCGTTTCTCCAGCAGAAGGGTTTTTCCGCCGATGAGCTCATCGCGTGCGGGCTTGCGGTGGATCTCGGCGGTGAGCTGGTGGATCGGTTCCGCGGCCGAGTGATCATTCCCATCGCGGATCGGCGGGGACAGGTCGTGGCCTTTGGCGCCCGCGCGCTGGACGCCGACGCCAAGCCCAAGTACTTGAATTCACCGGAATACGAACTGTTTCACAAGGGCAGGATGCTGTTCAATTACCATCGTGCCCGGAAGGCCATTCGCCGGGAGCGGAAGGCCATCTTGCTCGAGGGCTACATGGATGTCCTGGCCGTTGCGCAGGCGGGCATCGAGTGCGCGGTTGCGACGCTCGGCACCAGTCTGACGGAAGATCAGGCCCATTTGTTGAAGGCGGATTGCGACAAGGTCGTGATCGCGTACGACGGCGACGAAGCGGGGCGCAAAGCGACGGTCCGCGCCATCGATGTCTTGGAACAGGCGGGGATCACGCCGGTGGTCTTGCGCCTGCCGGACGGCATGGACCCGGACGAATACATCCGAGCCCACGAGCCAAGGGCGTTCGAGCGCATGCTGTCGGACTCCACCTGGACGGCGGTGCAGTTTTTGATCGAGGATCTGCGCGCCCGAGCGGAATGGGTGAGCCCGGCCGGCCGCACGGAATTTGTGCGCCAGGCGCTGCGGTTGCTTGCAGAGCGAGCAAGCCCCGTGGAGCAGGAATATCAGTTGCGAAATTTGTCACAGGAATTTAACCTCTCTGTCGAAACGTTGAAGGAGGAGATGCGCGCTTTCGCGAAACCAATAAGGCGTCGTTCTCCTTCAAAAGAAGAATTCGCGCCGTCGGTGAATTCGCCGCGCGCGGCCAAGGGCAAGGACCAGGTGAGCCTTCGCATTCTGCAAGCCGCGCTGTTCAGCCAAGAGGCCGCCGAGTACCTGATGGAAAAGGGCGTGACGGAGCTGGCGCATCCGCTGCACACGGCGCTCTTGTCGCACGTGTACTCGTGGAGGCTCGAGCAGCCAGGGCAGCCGCCGTCAGCATTCTTGGATCGCCTCGAGGATGAGGAGTTGGTTCGCCTGGCGTCCTCGCTCCTGTTTGACGAGCCGCCGGAAATCACCTCTGGCCTGGTCGACGACTACCTGAGGGCGCTCGAGCTGAACAGGCTGGAACAGGAGCTGAAGGACAAGGTGCGCGCGTGGACGGAGGCCGAGGCGGCTGGCGACGCAGAGAAAAGTAGAGAGATCAAGCTGCAAGTGGAGTGGATTCAGAGCCAAATTGCAACCATGAAGCAGCCCCGCGCGCTCCACGCCGAATGACGGGTTGCGCCATATGGGGTAAAGGAGGCGGGGAACATGGCGAAGACGAATGACGAGATCCGCGATGAGGATCAGGGTATCACCCTTCAGGAAGCGAAACAGCAACTGATTGAACTGGGCAAAAAGCAAGGCTCGTTGACATATGAGGAGATCTCGGATCGGCTCAGCTCGTTCGACATGGACGCCGATGCGATGGATGACTTCTTCGAACAATTGGCGGAGCTCGGGATCGACGTCGTGAACGAACGCGACGAGGAAGGCGGACGCGAAGACGAAGATTACGATCTCGACGATCTCTCCGTTCCGCCGGGCGTCAAGATTTCCGATCCGGTGCGCATGTACCTGAAGGAGATCGGGCGCGTGCCGCTTTTGTCCGCTCAGGAGGAGATTGAGCTCGCCAAGCGGATCGAGCAGGGCGATGAAGAGGCGAAGCAGCGCTTGGCGGAGGCGAACCTGCGCCTTGTGGTCAGCATCGCGAAGCGGTACGTCGGCCGCGGCATGCTGTTTCTCGACCTGATTCAGGAGGGCAATCTCGGCCTGCTCAAAGCCGTGGAGAAGTTCGACTACCGCAAGGGGTACAAATTCAGCACCTACGCCACGTGGTGGATCCGGCAGGCCATCACGCGCGCCATCGCGGATCAGGCGCGGACCATCCGCATTCCCGTGCACATGGTGGAGACCATCAACAAGCTGATCCGCGTCTCCCGCCAGCTGTTGCAGGAACTGGGCCGCGAGCCGACGCCGGAGGAAATCGCCGCGGAGATGGACCTGACGCCGGAGAAGGTGCGCGAGATCCAGAAGATCGCGCAGGAGCCCGTGTCGCTCGAGACGCCCATCGGTGAGGAGGACGATTCTCACCTCGGCGACTTCATTCCGGACGACGAGGCGCCTGCTCCGGCCGACGCTGCGGCGTACGAACTGTTGAAGGAACAATTGGAGGACGTGCTCGACACGCTGACGGAGCGGGAAGAGAACGTGCTGCGGCTTCGCTTCGGACTCGACGATGGCCGCACGCGCACGCTCGAAGAGGTCGGGAAGGTGTTTGGCGTGACGCGCGAGCGCATCCGCCAGATCGAGGCGAAGGCGCTGCGCAAGTTGCGCCATCCGAGCCGCAGCAAGCGGCTGAAGGATTTTCTCGAGTAAGGCTCATCCACTCTGCCCGACGTTCAGGCTGCTCGCCTCATGATGGGGCGTGGCGGCCTCATTTCGTTGTCCAGCCCGAGAGAGACGTGCGGGCCGCCGGTCTACCGCTGTCTGCCTCCGCGTATGGTGGAAGAGGAAATGCGGAGAGGCGGGAGGGGCGGCCTTGGCCTGGCTATGGATGTGCCTGTTGGCGTGCGTGGTGGCGCTTCTGGGCTCGCTCGGCTTTCTGTTTCGGTTTGCGCATCGATTGATGTACGTGGGACGGTCGCAGCGGCCGGAGAAGAGCGATGTGGGCGTGGTGCTCGGCGCGTACACGGACGGGTTCGAACCGAGTCAGCCCCTCGCAGCCCGGCTGCGGACGGCCATCGCGCTGTATCGGCAGGGCTACATCCAGGCCATCATTGTCAGCGGCGGGCAGGGAGAGAACGAGTCGGTGTCCGAGGCGCGCAGCATGAAGCGGTTCCTCGTGATGAACGGCATCCCGGCGGACGCGGTGCACGAGGAGAGGATGTCGACGAATACGTGGGAAAATCTGCACCACAGCAGCGCCATCATGCGCGCGCGAGGCTATCGCACCGCCATCATCATTACCTCGGATTACCACTTGCCGCGAGCGCTCGCGGTCGCGCGGATGATGGGCATCCAGGCGACGGGCTGCGGGGCCGCGTCCACCAAGGGAGAGTTTCGCGCGGCCTTGCGCGAGGTGTTCGCGCACATTCAGTATATGTTGCAGGGGAGACAGGCCCCGTCTTGGAAGCTGTGAGTTCACTTGTGGAGAGGAACGATTTGCAATGGAATTGGGGCCGCGCCTCACAGCCGTGGCACAGTTGGCGCTTCCATGTGAGACGCTTGCGGATATCGGCACGGACCACGCCTATCTGCCGCTTTATGCGCTCGAGGCAGGCATGGTCGATCGCGCCATCGCCACGGACGTCCGCGAAGGTCCGCTGTCACGGGCTCGCGCTCATGTCGCGGCTCGAGGTCTTCTGTCGCGCGTATCGCTGCGCCTCGGCGACGGCCTGAAGCCGCTGCAGGTCGGCGAGGCGGACGTGATCGTCTCGGCAGGCTTGGGAGGGCATGCGCAGTCGGAGATGGTCGCGCGGAGCGAGGACGTGGCCCGCTCGGCCAGAAGGCTGGTGTTCCAGCCGATGGGCGCGGGTCACGTGCTCCGTCAGACGCTGTATCGGCTCGGTTTTCACCTCGTCGGCGAATTGGCCGTGTGCGAGGGGGACAAGCCGTACGAAATCATGGCTGCGGAACCGAGATCCGGGCCGGATCCTGCGTACGAACCGGCGCTCGCCGAACTTCGCCGTCGCGGCCTCGAACCGGACGAGGCATGGGAAGCGCTTTGGCTGGTGGGACCCATCCTGTGCCAAACGCGCAACCCGTGTCTTGTGTGCCGGATTCAGGACGCCGCGATGCGGGCCGATCGCGCCATCGCGCGCGTTGAACGGGCCGGAAACAAAGAGGCGCACGCGGCCCAGCTCGAGGCCTTGGTCAGGCGCCGAAGGCTTTGGCGTGTATTGATGGAGATGTGGGAGGAGGATCGCGTATGACCGTCACGGTTGCGGATGTCGTGCGGGCCATGGAAGAGATCGCGCCCGCGCGGATGGCCATGGAGGGCGATCGCATTGGGCTTCAAATAGGCGATCCCGCCCGTCCCGTCGGGAAACTGGTGGTGACCCTCGAGGTGACGCCGTCCGTCGCCGAGCGCGCTGTGGCGTGGGGGGCAGACATGGTCGTGGCGCACCACGCCCTCCTCTTTCGCCCGTTAGCGGAGATTCGATGGGACAAGCCGCGCCAAGCGATGATCGCGAAGCTCGTCGCGCACCAAATCGCCTTCTTCGCCGCGCACACCAATCTCGACTGCGCCCCGGGTGGCGTGAACGACGTGATCGCCGAGAAGCTCGGCCTCGCGAATGTGGATTTGCTGGAAGTCACGGGGCGCGACAAGCTGGTCAAGCTCGTCGTGTTCGTGCCCGCGTCGCACGTCGATGGGGTGCGCGAGGCGCTCGGCGATGCCGGAGCGGGCCACATCGGAGGCTATTCCCATTGCACGTTCGGCGCACCCGGGACGGGATCGTTCAAACCAGGGCCGGACACAGAGCCCTACATCGGCGAGCACGGCAAGCTCGAGCTGGTGGACGAGGTGCGCCTCGAGACCATCGCCTACGAGCGCGATCTCGACCGCATTGTCGCGCGAATGCTCGAGGTGCATCCGTATGAGGAAGTCGCCTACGATGTGTATCCGCTCGCGCTGCCGGGCCGTGCCTTCGGCATCGGTCGCGTCGGGACGCTGCCCGAAGCCATGGAGCTCGAGGCCTTTGTCGATCACGTCAGGCGCGTATTTCATCTGCCGCATCTTCGCTACGCGGGTCATCCTCGAACCCGCGTCCAGACGGTGGCCGTGCTCGGCGGCTCCGGAAGTGGATGGATTCCGCATGCCCTCGCGCGCGGCGCCGACGTCCTCGTGACCGGGGACGTGTCGCATCATCAGGCGGCGGATGCGGTGCACGACGGGCTTGCCATCGTCGACGTGCCGCATGCCGCGCTCGAAGCGCCGGTCTGCGAACACGTGGCGCGGCGATTGCGCGGCGCGCTCGGTTCGGCAGTGGAGGTCCGCGTCGACATCGACGGCGTTGATCCCTGGCGCTGGGTCTGAAAACGTCATCCGGATCGCAGGGCATGCAGAATAGCGCGATTGGCGGCCTCGTTTTTTTGGATTTCGCGAAGGGATCGGGCGCTCATGGCGCCGATGGGTGAGACGGGCCATTCGCCGCACAGGTCGACGCCCAGAATGCGCCGGTGGCGCCGGAGCGCCACGAGTGCGTACAGCATCGTCCCGAGGCGCATGCTGCCTCCATCCCAGTCGGTGGCCGCGTCGGCCGGATGGAGCACGTCCTTGTCGATGCTGATGTAGACCGGATAGGGTCCTGTCGCTTCCAGGATGCGTGCGGTGAGCCTGCGCGGCGTGGAAAACCCTGCGACTTGGTTCTCATCGATGAGTGTGACGTCGCGATCCCGTCGGCCGAGATCGCCCAACTCGCCTGCGTCGCGGGCGCCGACGATGACGACCCGGCGCAGCAGAGGCACGCGAAAGAGCGCCCGCCTGACCCAGTTGCCACAGGATAGAAGCGGCGGTTCGGCCGCGCAGTCGGTGTGATGGTCAAACAGGACGAGAGAGAACGGCTCTTGGCACTCGCGCAGGAGGAAGTACGTGACGTAGTGATACGTGCCGCTGCCAACCAGGGTGACGCCGCGATACATCCGCTGGCGCAGGCGCCGCTCGATGGCACGCGCGGCAAACGGATCGCACATGCCGTGCGTCCCGGGGATATCGTCCAACTGAACGATCTCGTGCTCGGGAGGAAGTGGGAGAGACTGAACGGACAAGCTTTCGTCCAGGTGAAGGACGGTGACTCCAGAACTTTGCCGCAACAAGATGATCCACTCCTTTCAAGCGCGTTGACCTTGAAACGGTGTCTCATCCGGAGCGCAGAGCTTGGACTCCTCTTTACCATAGCAAAGATGGGGCCGTCGTGCATAAAAGTAGGGCGGTCCATGGACGTATGCGTGCGGTCCGGATCGACAGCCGACGCGCGCCTGGGGTCGAAAGACACAGGTGGCGTCGAATTCGGAAGCGGATGGACGGCGCATACCGGGGAAAATATCGAAGAAGTCCGTGTTTTGGGCAGATGATCGGCCGATCCTATGGTTCGATTCATGGCTTCCTACACCTAAGCTCGCTTCTGCCATTGCCTCGGAGAACGCGTGGGTGCCCCCCAGCACGCAGATTGTCTTTCATCTGCTCACTGTCTCCTCACGGTTTCCGGCGAGATTCACGGTCGTTACGTGGTGCAGCAAGTGCAAAAAGATCGATTTTGAATATATTTTTTGAGGTTAATGGGAGCGAAAGAAGCGAAAGTGTTGGGGTCTCTTTCAGCCCCATGGACCCAGTGTTCGGTATATTGACCTCGTTCGGTATATCGATCTATCATGAAACCATGGATATCATCAGAGTTTTAGCGGCAAATCTAAAGCAACTTCGCGAGCAGCAACAAAGTTCCATCTCTGAATTGGAGAGGAGGTCAGGCGTCGGAAAAGCTACAATTTCAAGTTTGGAATCCGGGAAGGGAAACCCTACCATCGAGACGCTGTGGGCACTGGCAAAGGCGCTCAACGTTTCGTTTGGAGCGCTGATATCCGCGTCATCATCTGAAGCGAGCAGTGTGGTTCGTTCAGAAGAAGGTGCTAAAATTTCCGGAACCGCCGGATACACGCGGCTTATTGATAGGTTGTCTTGTGAGGGGTCTCTTGAAATTTACGAAATGGTTCTTGTTCCAGGCGAGCAACGAATAGCAGACCCACATCCAGAAGGTGTCATGGAACATCTGCTTGTGGTTCAAGGACGGTTAAAGGCTGGACCCGATAAGGAACCCGTCCTGTTGGAGACGGGAGACTACATTTCGTTTCGTGGCGACCTTCCACATGTGTACTCGGCGATCGAACATGAAGCGCGGGCTGTTGTATGGATGCAATATCCTCGATCCTTATTTCATCCAGATTCGACGAATACAACAAAAGTAAAATTCGGACGCTATGCAAGAACGCTTATTGAGCGCTCGTGGACTGAAATCATGAACGGTTTAGCGATGACGCGGCTCCGGTTTTCAGCGGAGACAAGCGATATCGAATCGGTCGTTCGTGAGCTGGAAGAAATCGTGAACTCTCTTCAGGATTCTGAGATGTATCGGTGGAATATTCAAAGCTTTGTCGTTCCAGAAGGCGAACGCACCGTAAGTGTGTTGTCTTTTCGTAAGAATCCTTTCACGCAACCGTCGTCGACCCACGATGGAATCCGGGGATCGATTCATGATTTGGAAGGAAAGACTGTCCTAGAGAAGGCAGAATATCTTATTGATTTTGGAAGAAAAACTCTAGAGCCTGACGAATTCGAAGCCTTACACCATTTGTGTACAGATTCTTCCTTAGTTATTCGCACACTGGTATCCGAGATATTCACTCAGCACGGATATCCAACTGTGCCAAAGGATATTCAACGGGTGGAGGAAGATCATGACGCTTGTGAACTCACTAAAGAAGACCGTATCGATGTCGACTCGTACAATTGGTTCGAACTGGTTCACCCCGCCTATGCCCGTCAATGTGTATCGCTCGCCAGAATGATCCGCAAACACATTCCGTGCGATGACGGGCATGTCCTTGCGTGTATGGATGTGGGCTCGGGGACAGGTGCGCCGCTCATCATGCTTCTCGAGATGATTCCTAACCTAGAGATTCTTGCCGTGGAACCGAGTTCAGCGGCCTTTTACTATCTAAAGAAGAATTTGGGACAAAGGAAAAATATCAAGTGTGTACACGCCGACTTCTTGGATTTTGAAATCGAAAGACGGGTTCCTTTGATCACATCGGTGGGTGCATCTCATCATCTCGACACGTACCGCTTTTTGAAAAAGGCATGGGATTGCCTCGATGTGAAGGGGAAACTATGTATTGCTGATGAAATGATCGCACCATTTTGCACGATAGAGGAGCGTCAGCGGAATTTGATCTTACACCATACGGCGTACATGCTTGCGACCATGGTGCCCATTCCAGGAGCGATTCGAGACCGCTTATGGCCACAAGAAAAGCGCCTGGTTGATGAATTCCAGCGCAACGTTCCCCTCATCGTAGCGGACGCATACGAGAACCGACTCAACTCAGCGATTCAACGATGTCGAGACCTACTCAAGTTCACAGAAGGGTTGAAACTCGGCACTTTGATATCCAACAGGATGGTTGCGTTTTATCGGTTTCAGGTCTTGGAGTTGCAAGCCTTAGTCGCGGGTTTGGACTACGAGGTGGAACAAAAGACGTTTCCTGAACGATTCACTCAATTGGCTCGCCTTGCTGGTTTTGAGCTATCCGAACACGAGCGCGTATACCCTACGATAGGTGATCGCGACATGGATGCCGGGACGCATGTCTTTGTTTTCACGAAACCGTGAGTATGGCGGTGGTGCAATGCTCGGTGTTCTCTGTGTTACCCTGATTGTCGGTGTAGGGACGTACTTGATACGCGCTGGATCATTGAGTTTGGGCGGAAGAATGACGTGGCCCACATGGCTCAGACAATGGTTCGTATTCGTCACACCTGCGGTTTTGGGGGCTTTGTTGGGCCCGGAAATCTTTCTTCCAAATCAACATGGGATCTTTCTATGGCACAATGAAACATTTCTAGCTTCCATTCCTACCGGTATTGTCGCCTGGTATTCACGCAACTTGCTCCTTACTGTCATGGTCGGAGTCCTGTGCTTTGCAGCGCTTTCATATTTGCTTTCGTAACAAGGAGGACAGAGCATTTGTGTGCGCATGAAGCCAATCGTTCGTTCATGATACAAGGTCTTAGGGATGCCATCCCAATCGTGGTTGCCTATCTGCCGATCTCTATGACCTTCGGCGTGTTGGCGGCCAGCGGCGGAATTCCATGGCCTTTGTGTATTCTCATTTCCGCGTGCATTTACGCCGGCGCGTCTCAGTTCATGTTGATTAGCCTTGTCAGTGCAGGAGCTTCTCCTCTGTCGATGGCCATAACCCTGCTTCTGGTCAATTTGCGCCATTTTCTATATGGGACGACGCTGGGGCCGGCCTTTTCGTCGTGGCCGGAAAGGTTGAAATGGTTGGCAGCCTTCGGGTTAACGGATGAAGTATTTGCTGTTAGTTGTAGTCGTGCGCTCGATCGCCGTCCGAACCCATCCTATCAATTTGCTCTTATCTTATCCTGTTATATCGCGTGGATTTCGGGAACCACAGTTGGTTGCTTGGCTGGCCGTGCAATTCCTAATTCGGTTTCTGGTATCCTGCAGTTTTCGCTTCCTGCGCTCTTCATCGCTCTCTTGTTTCTGAATTATAGAAAATGGTCATCTCTGCTTGCTGCCGCATGCGGTGCTGTTTTGGCTATTCTTTTTCAATATCTGGAACTCAAGAGTTTGGGGATCATCGTCGGCGCCATGGTCGGCTCAGCGGTAGGGACGCTGTGTTCGAAGTGGAGAACTTCACCTTCAGAATCAGAATAACGAGATAACGAGCATTCGTGAGATTGGTTAGGGTCTCATAGGTGCAAGCACATCGGTGGGGTCTCCATTTATCCATGCGTCGACACTGCGGTAAGTGTGTCCTTCGGGTTCGCACGACATTGCGCGGCCACATGGCGCAATGAGGTCTCCTACGATACCTTGACACGCGCCGCACCGAAATCCTCCATTGCACCGCAGGCCAATTCCGAGTATACTCTCCATGCTGATGCGAAGAAGTAAGCCGGGCAATCGCCGGTGCGAGCCGCGAGGCTGCACGGGAGGAAAGTCCGAGCTCCACAGGGCAGGGTGCCGGATAACGTCCGGCGAGAGCGATCTCAGGGAAAGTGCCACAGAAATGCAGACCGCCGATGGCTCGTCTGAGCACAGGCAAGGGTGCAACGGTGCGGTAAGAGCGCACCAGCAGCCCGGAGACGGGCTGGCTAGGTAAACCCCACCCGGAGCAAGACCAAGTAGGGGCGCAGATGCGGTGGCCCGCCGCGCGCCCGGGTTGGTCGCTGGAGCCGGCTGGCAACAGTCGGCCTAGATAGATGATTGCCACTCCATACGTGCGAGGCGTCAAGCCGCTCGGAGCACAGGAGGA
The DNA here is from genome assembly GCF_017329605.1 of Alicyclobacillus fructus. Classification (GTDB taxonomy): domain Bacteria; phylum Bacillota; class Bacilli; order Alicyclobacillales; family Alicyclobacillaceae; genus Alicyclobacillus; species Alicyclobacillus fructus. Next base: position 55,416 of record NZ_JAFMTY010000005.1, on the reverse strand, counting down.
CAGAACTCGGCTTACAGGCTTGCTTCTTCGCGTACATATCGTCGGGAAGAGGACATCACCCGGTCGGGTGATGTTTTCATATGACCATCGGATGGCGCTTCAATGGCGCACAGGAGGCATGCATGGCAACGCAATGGGTGGTTTCTCGCCTTGGCGAAGCGGAGCGCGGCAAGTGGACCGAGATGGTGGAATCTGTGGGCTGGCGCTTTGATCCAGCCGAGATCGACCTCTTCTTTGCGGCCGGCGACGTATGGGGCGCCTGGCTGGATGGAGAACTCGCTGCTGTGGCCGCAGTATATCGATATGGAGAGCAGCTCGCGTGGATGGGAAACGTGGCGGTTGCTCCGGAGATGCAGAGGAAGGGCATTGGAACGAAGTTGATCGATCACGTCCTTCGCACCCTGGACGGAGAGGATGGGGAAGCGCGGGTTGCGCTGGTCGCCCGAAGGGAACTCGCTCCGCTATACGCTCGCTTTGGCTTTCGCTCGGTGGGAGAGCTGGTCCGGCTTGAAGCGGATCGCGTGTTGGTTCCCTATCTGCCCCAAGAGCCTTTGACGCCAGGCGAATCGGGTGATGTGGCGGAGGTAGCCTGTCGCCTCGATGGACATGCGTTCGGAGCCGACCGCACATCGCTCCTGCGGCGCGTCATGCGCGTAGCCGATAAGGTCATCGCGGTGCTCGACGAGACGGGGGCCGCCCAGGGCATCGGCCTAGTGCTCCCTTCGGGGCGAGGAATGCGGGTGGGGCCCATCGTGGCGCAGAACGATATCATGGCGCTCAATCTGATGCACCTGTTGGCGGAAGAAGCGGAGGGGCCTGTCGCCATTGACGTCCCAGCAGAGCGGGCCTCTTTCGTGCATCGGCTCCGCAAACTGGGTTTTGAAGATCGATCGTCGTCCGTCATCATGTTGCGCGGTGCAGCCAGGTTGCCTGGCCATCGACAGCACCTGTACGCCCTTCTGCGGCCTGCGCTCGGATGAGCGCGGGCCGTTTTTCCATTCTGGTGACGAAGGAATTCACAAACCTCTGCCGAATAGGATGATTTCCATAGTTGATATTCTCGCTCGATTTCGACAAATCGTGCGCTCATGGGAGGTGAGAAGGGTGTCCGTCCGCGCGCTTGCTCTGATTCCCATTCTGTTCATCTTTGTCGGCGTGGCCTTCGCAAACCGCGCGTACCCCATTGTGCTCGGCATGCCGTTCCTGTTCTTCTACATGGTGGTCTGCATCGTGCTCACATCCGTGGTGATGGCGGTTGTGTATGCTCTCGATCCCGCCAATCGAAGGGAGGAATGAGTGTGATGAATGCACCACTCGTGATCATTGCGTTGACCATTGTAATCGCGTTCATCCTTGCTTTGTGGTCTCGTGCCAACAAGCGCATGGATCTGGAGCAATGGGCGGTCGCCGGGCGAGGGTTTGGCGCTCTGTTCGTCTTCCTCCTCTTGGCGGGTGAAATCTATACAACTTTCACCTTTCTGGGGGGCAGTGGATGGGCGTACGGCACAGGCGGACCGGCGGCTTACATCTTAGCCTACGGCGCTGTGGCTTACGTCCTGTCCTACTTCCTTCTACCTCCGATTTGGCGGTACGCCAAACAGCGCAATCTCATCTCTCAGCCTGATTTTTTCACAGCTCAATTTGACAGTCGACTTCTCGGCGGGCTTGTCGCGGGGGTCGGCGTGATCGCCCTGGTGCCATACCTACAATCGCAGATGACAGGGCTTGGACTGATTGTTCAGATGGCTTCCTATGGCCGAATTTCCGAGACGTGGGCTATCGCCATCGCCATGGTTGTCCTGGCGCTCTACGTCACGCTGAGTGGTGTGCACGGCACCGCCTGGACCGCCGTGTTGAAGGACCTGACCATTCTTGCGGTCGTCGTGGTTGTCGGTATCCTTCTTCCTGCACGCGTGGGCGGCCTGCATGCCATGTTTGCGTCCATCGCGCATCAGAGGCCTGGATTTCTGCAACTGGGCGCCAAGGGCATGGGCGTGCCGTGGTTCATTTCCACCGTGGCACTCACGGGTCTCGGCTTCTACATGTGGCCCCACGCATTCGGCGCGGTATACACGGCCAAGAGTGAACGCGTCTTCCGGCGCAATGCCACGTTTCTTCCGCTGTATCAGTTGATCCTCTTGTTCGTGTTCTTCGCCGGGTTTGCTGCCATTCTCATTGTGCCGGGTCTTAAAAATAGCAACCTCGCCCTTCTCGCCGCGGTCCAGCGCGTGTTTCCGGCTTGGGCGGTGGGCGTCATTGGGGGCGCAGGTGTCTTGACGGCCATGGTCCCCGGCTCGCTCATGCTCATGACCGCAGGCACGCTCGTCGCCGAAAATCTCTATCGGCCGTTGCGTCGAAGCGCGACTTCCGGGGAGATTCAGGCGGTGGCGCGCGTGGTGGTTTGGCTCGTGGCCGCCATCACCTTCCTTTTTTCCATCCACTCGAACGCGGCCATCGTGGCCCTACTCCTCATGGGGTACAACTTTGTGACACAGTTTTTCCCAAGCGTCTTCCTGTGCCTTTGGCGGCGAACGTGGGTCACGTTGCCCGGCGCCATTTGCGGAATTCTGGTGGGTGTGCTTTTCGTCGCGTATTTCGCGCTCACGGATCATTCCATTGTCGCAGGCCTGAACAGCGGATTCATCGCGCTTGCTGTGAACTTTGCCGTGACGCTCGTCGTCTCGGCACTCACCCGTTCCTGGGAGGCGCGTCGCATGGCCCGCCGCAGCGGGGCTTCCGCTGCGGGGTTTGCATACCCATCCGACTGATGAGGCCAAAGGGCGTCCGGAGGGCTCGGAGAAGGCTGTCTTAAGCCTTCACCCCGAGCCCGTACTGGTACACCATCGTCCCGCCCAGGTGGCCCGCCATGGTGACGAAGACGCAGGCGAGGATGGCAGAAGCGGCCGCGAGCCAGGACACGCGGCCGCGCCGGATGCCAAGCGCCAGCTGAAGGCCGGTGGCGATGATCTCACAGATGCCCGTCCACAACCCGTCCTCCTTGTGCGCATGCAGAAGCGGTGCGACTTGTTGCGGGATGTGCGACACATACGACTCGCTGACGACACCCGCGACGGCCGCCGCAGCGGTGGCCAGACCGCTGAGAAGGAGAAGATACAGGAAGGCGCGGGACCAAAACGAGTTCTGCCGCACGGCGCCCACCAGTCCTGTGATGCCGGCGAGGTAGGCGACGGCGATGGTGAAATGCACCACCATCGGATGGATGGTGCTCGGGAGGAGATGTTCAAGCGCAGACAACATGAGAGCCCCTCCGTTTCATGTCCAAGTCACCATCATGCTCGACCCACTTCAAAACCGGATTGGAACCTCTCCGTTTTCCAAGCGGATTTCAAGCTGCAGCTGATATCCTCAATGGACGTTTGAATCGAGCAAGCAGATCGGTCGGAGGGAGCTATGCGGATTCTTCTCGTTGAAGACGATCACGGTTTATGTGACGCGCTGGCTCAAATCCTGCGAGAGGAGTCGTTCCAGGTCGACGTGGCCCACGACGGCGACGAAGGGCTCTACCTCGCGGAAACCGCGGTGTATGACGCGCTCGTGGTCGATGTCATGCTGCCCGGGCTTTCGGGGTACGATCTCGTCCGCGCCTTGCGCGACAAGCGGCTGCATGTGCCCGTTCTGTTCCTCACGGCCCTGGGAGATGTGGATCACCGCGTGCAGGGGCTCAACGCCGGCGGGGACGATTACCTGCCCAAACCGTTCGCCACCGAAGAGTTCCTGGCCCGCCTGCGGGCTCTGTTGCGCCGCAACCGGGAACTCGGGACGGATATGACGCTCCGAGCCGGTCCACTGACGCTGGATCCGCTCGCTCGCCGGGCGGCGTTTGGGGATGAACCCGTGAAGCTGAGTGACAAGGAATTCGATCTGCTTGAATACCTGCTCAGCCACCGCGGACAAATTCTCACGCGCGAACGAATTTTCAACCGGGTGTGGGGGATTGACTCCGAGGTGATGGACACGACCGTGGATCTGTACATCCATTACCTGCGGAAAAAGCTGCATCCCTTCGGCTTCGACGCAGCCATTCGCACCGTCCGCAACGTCGGATACATGTGGAGTGACCCGTGAATGTTTCGCAAGACCGCGTTGCGCCTCGTGCTTCTTTACACCGCCGTCTTCGCCGGCATCCTGCTGCTCTTCAGCGCGGTCGTCTACGCTTTCACCGAACACCGCGTCCGCTCGGACGAGATCGCGACGATGGAAACGGCCGCGGCAAACCTCCGCGCCTGTCGCGACGAGCAGATCCTGCCGGGCGATCGCGACGACGGCCAACAACCCGTGCCTCATCGGGGCCCTCGGTCGGATCCTGGGCCGGATGGGGATCGGTTTCTGGCTGAAGTGGACGAGACCCGCGAGCAGCACCTCGTGTACCTTTTGCTTTCTGGAACGCGGGTGGTGTCGCAGACGCCCGCCGGCAGCTTGACGGCGTCCGAAGCCGCGGTTGTGGCCGGGGAGGATCTCGGCGCCAGCCCTCGCGCCCTGAGTGTCGCGGGCGTTCCCTATCTCGCGATGAAGGTGGAATTGCCTCGGCCCGTGCGAATCGGAGATACGCCGGCCGATGCGGCGGTCATCCTGTACAATCGCGCTTCGGATGTCGCCTTTCTGCGCGGGCTGTTGACCATTCTCAGCGCGGCGGCCGGTCTCTTCGCCGCGGCGTCCGCGGGCATCGGACTTGTGCTTGCTGGCCGGGCCCTTCACCCCATTCGAAAGAGCTTTGAAGAACAGCGCCGCTTTGTCGCCAATGCGTCGCACGAGCTTCGGACGCCGATCGCCGTCATGCGGTTGCAGGTCGACCGCATGTTTCGCCATCCTGGGAATACCATTCTCGAGATGAGCGAGGTGGTCGCTTCGCTTGACCGCGAGACGAACCGCCTGCAAAAGCTTGTGAACGACTTGCTTGCGCTCGCCAAGGCCGACGAGGGAGACGGGATAGTCCGGCCTCGACCGGTCGATCTCGCTGGCATCGCGCGCGAGGCCGCCCTTCGCTTCGAACCCATGGCGCATGAGGCGGGCGTCGAACTTCGCGTGCGGGCTTCGGAGGCGGCCCTCGAGGCGGATCCGGATCGGATGCTCGAGCTCGTCAGCATTCTGGTGGACAACGCCATCGCGTTCACGCCGAGAGGCGGCTGGGTGGAGATCGGCGTCCATACGGACGGAGAGGATGCGGCGCTGACCGTGAGGGACACCGGGCGAGGCATTCCGCCGGAGCATCTGCCGCACGTGTTCGACCGCTTTTATCAGGCCGATCCGTCCCGCGCCACGCGCGGCGCGGGGCTCGGCCTGTCCATTGCGAAGTGGATCGCCGAAGTGCATGGAGGCGAGATCCGCATCTCAAGCCCAGGCTCGCACGGCGCGGGCACAGAGGTCGAGGTGCGCCTGCCTCGGACGCGGGCTCGGGTGCGCAACCGCTGGCGTTTTGCCGCCCTGTTTCGAATGTGCTATAAAAAGAATAGTTCTTAACCAACCGAAAGCGGAGGCGTTTGCGCCTTCCGCGTCGCCGAAGGGAGCTCAGGCCACATGGCTCACCTGTTCACGCCGTACACCATTCGCAATCTCGAGTTGAAAAACCGCGTCGTCATGGCGCCCATGTGCCAGTACTCCGTCACGGCCAAGGACGGCAAACCGAACGATTGGCATTTCACGCACTACACCAGCCGCGCGGTCGGCGGGGTCGGGCTCATCATTGTGGAGATGACCGACGTCGAGCCGGACGGCCGCATCACCGATTACGATCTCGGCCTCTGGTCGGACGAGCACATCCCGCCGTTTCAGCGCATCGTCGATGCCTGCCATGCACACGGGGCGAAGATTGGCATTCAGATCGCGCACGCGGGCCGCAAGGCGGAGGACGCGCCCGTTCCTGTCGCGCCGTCGCCGATCCGCTTTGACGGTCCCCAGTACAAAACGCCGCGCGAACTTTCGACCGACGAAGTGAAGCAAATGGTCGAGAAGTTCGCTGCGGCCGCGCGGAGAGCGGTGAAGGCCGGTTTTGACGTGATCGAGCTGCACGGCGCACACGGCTATCTGATTCACCAATTCCACTCGCCGCTGACCAACCGGCGCCGGGACGCGTATGGTGAAGATTTGGCGCGGTTTGGGGTCGAGGTCATTCAGGCCGTGAAGGCGGAGATGCCATCGGGCATGCCGCTTTTCATCCGGGTCTCCGCCGTCGAATACGCGGATGGAGGTTATGACCTCGATCACGCCATCGAGATCTGCCGGCGGTATCGAGACGCCGGGGCGGATGTCATCCACGTCTCGAGCGGCGGGGAAGGACCTCCCGGCAAGCGCCGCCCCGGGAACTACCCGGGTTTCCAGGTGCCGTACGCGCGCCGCATCAAAGAGGCGCTGCAGATCCCGGTGATTGCCGTGGGAATGCTCGATCACGCCCCACTGGCCGAGTCGGTCATCGCGAACGGCGACGCGGACTTGGTCGCCATTGCGCGAGGCTTGTTGCGCGACCCCTATTGGCCCATTCACGCCGCGCGGGAACTGGGGGAGAAGCCGCAAGTTCCAGTCCAATATCAGCGCGCGTTCTGAACGATGGCGAAGACGCGCTTCCACCGGTCGAGGCACGCCGTACGGACGTGCCTCGACGCGTGTGGGAATTGTTGAGGATTGTCGTGAGGGATGGAATCCGTTATGATATTTGCGGATATGATCTTCGCGGATGCGCCCATGCGGGCAGCTCGATAGCGCGATGGATCGACAACCTGATGACCCAGCGAACGTGTGAGATATCGCCGCGGGCGGAATGCGTCTGAACGGCGATTGGGTGTGGCCGACGGGGAAAGCCCGTTCGGCTTTTTTCGCACTCAGGCAGTGAAGCTAAGGTGGATTCGATGGAAGACAACCGGTTTCCCTCTATAGACGCGCGCGTGCGGGCGATAGGTGAAGCGCTCGACAGCGCTTTTCGCGAGGGCCCAGATTGGGTCTCGTACCACGCTTTGAACGCCGAATGCCTTTACGTGACGCCTTCCGCACGCCGGTGGGTCGGCGACACGGATCTTGTGGGGCGCCCGTTCTCGAGCTGGCCCATGTGTGAGGAGGATCGGAACAGCTGGATGCGCGCGTGGCTCGCGGTGATCACGGGCCGAGCGGCGGAACGAGTCGTCTGGCGGCCGGCCTGTGCGGATGGGCGGCCTTGGATGGAAACGGTTCTGATGCCGGACGACTTCCGCGCCGAACTCGTCGGCGTCATGGCCTGGCACCGGGACGTGACGGAGGAAAAGGAGCGCGAGGCGGCGCTCGAGGTGTCGATTCACAAGTTGCAGCTGGCGTACGGCTTGGCGAGGTCAGGATACTGGGAATTGGACGTGGCCACGCGCCGACTCACTTGGTCCCAGGAGGTCTACGACATCTGGGAGACCGACCCGGAGCGCTTCGGAGCCACCTACGATGCGTTTCTCGAGACCGTGTTGCCGGAAGACCGTCCGCTCGTGGAACAGGCCGTCTCTCGCGCCATGCGCACGCACAGCTACGAGATGGAATACCGGATTCGAACAGCGCGAGGACAGATTCGGTTTGTCCGCTCCGTCGGGCGCTATCTCGAGCTCCGGGGCGGGCGCGGCGTGCTGTTTGGCTCCGTGCAGGACGTCACTGCGCAGAAGGAGTCTGAACTCGCGCTCGCGGCGTCTCGCGAGCTCTTGGCGCAGTCGGACAAGCTCGCGGCGGTGGGTCAACTCGCGGCAGGCATTGCGCACGAAATTCGCAACCCGCTGACTGCGTTGCGCGGCTTCATCGATCTGATGTATCAACGGGCGCGATCTCACAATCGCCGGTATCTCGAGATCATGCGCGGCGAAGTGTCGAGAATGGAAGCGATTGTGTCGGAGTTGCTGCGGCTGGCTCGCCCGGAGCGCCCGCGGTTTCAGCTGGTCGATCTCGTCGATCTCGTGCAAGAAGTCGTAGCTTTCATGGGCGCTCAGGCGCTTCTTCACAGTGTGGAAATCCAGTACGAGCCCCTCGTTGCATGCGTGATGGTGCAGGGCGACGCCAATCAGCTCAAGCAGGTGTTCATCAATCTCATGCGAAACGGCATCGAGGCGATGGAACGCGGCGGCGTCCTGCGGGTTCGGGTCTTCGAGGAAGGCGGGCAAGCGCGCGTTCAGATTGTGGATCAGGGAAGCGGCATGCCGCCAGAAGCGCTGGCGCGGTTGGGTGAACCGTTTTTCACCACGAAGGAGCAGGGGACGGGACTTGGCGTGATGGTCTCTCAGCGCATGGTGGCCGATCACGGCGGCGACCTCCGGATTGAGAGCGAGGTCGGCCGCGGCACGACCGTTACCGTCGTCCTGCCCGCGGTTCAAGCCGCCGATGCGACGGTCTAGGGAGGCGGAGGCGCGGCTGGAAGCGGCAACTTCCTGCGCACCAGATCCACGCCTTCCTCGCAGACACCGAGCGAGCGCCACGAGCAGGTGTGGCACAGCGATCGGATGTCCTCCGGGCGGACGCGATCGCGCACGCGGCGCTCAATCTCGCGCCAGGGCACGCACTGCCCTGCGCGGAGGCCGAGCCGGGCCAACACGTGGGCGTCCCGGCGATGGACGGACCCGCTTTGGCAATGATAGGGCTTGTCGTCTGGAAAGTGCGTGCAGAGATCGTCGGGCCCCGTGGTGATGCACACGCGTGTCTGCGGATCGGTGCGGAGCTGCTCGTAAATTTCGGTCATGTTGCGAACGTAGGCGTCGGAGTAACCCATGCCCCGGTAGCCCAGCAGGCAGAGCAAGTGATGGCCGCGCAGCCGAATCAAGCGGACGCCCCCCAGTCAAGCCGCGATGTGCGCTTTTTGTCTATTTCAACAGACGCGAACGGAAAGCGCAAGGGCTTTGTCATGGTGCCCGCCGGGCGCGCCGGCCAGCTTGCCTCCGCTGTCTGCCCTGGGGCTGAATCTCTTCGCGCGTGTCCGTTCGGATCCCTCGAATGGTCGCAAGGAGATGGGTACTCATGGGGATGAGGACGACCGCGACCCAACTGGCAGGTGCGAGGATCACCGTGACGATGTCCCGGGCCTGCATGGTCGTGGCGATGATCTGACTGATGGCAAAAATGGCGGGTGCCACGAAGAAGGTAAAGGGCCGAAACTTGTGATCCGACGCGCCGACAATTCGCGCGATGGTGGCGGACAGCGCCCAGATGTGATTGCCGAGAAACAGCGTGGTGTAGGCGACCGACAGGATGATGATCACGATGCCGAGCCGCTCCACCAGAAATCCCCGCAGGCGAATGAGCTGAATCACGACTTGGACGGGGTAGGCGACTCGCTCGGTCGGCGTGAAGCCGAGATTGACCACAATTGCGAGGAACACCAACATGACGACGACGCCGCCGATGGCCGCGGCAATGACGGGATACCATTCGCTCTTGCCTCGGCGATGGCGGTAATAGGGGTTCACGATGAGAATCAGGTCCATGCCGAGGTAGAGCGGGAGCAGATGGAAGGTGCCGGAAACGGTCTGAGAGACGCTGGTGAAGGCAAACGGGATGAGCGGTTGATCGGCGTTGGCCAGGATGGCGCCAAAGGAAGCCAGGATGCCTGCGAATGTGAGCGGGTGGACGACGGCGGAGGCGCGGCCCATGGCCTCCACGCCGCACCAGGCCCCTCGCCACGCGACGGTGATCATCGCGAGGGCGAGCCACATGCGCATCGTGAAGGGGAAAAAATACTTCATCAGGGAAACGGTGAAGTAGAGGCTCACGCCGAGAAACAGCAAATACACCGGCACGTACAACGACGTGAGGAGTTTCCCCATCCACCTTCCCCAGACCAGACACGCGAAATCGGGGCCGGTCATATTCGGGAACCTGTCATTCAATCGGCCGTGAACCCAGCTGATCAACACGCCGATGAGCACGGTCAACAGCAGTGACCACTGGGCGTCCAGCCGAGCGTAGTGTACGGCAACCGTCGGGTAGATCCAGAACATCACGGGCAGAAAGCTTGACGAGAAGAGCGCGATGGCCTGATAGGCCGAGAGGTTGTACAGGCGCTCGTTCTGCTGGTTCACACGGATTCGCCTCCTGCTCCGTCAGATGAGATTGCCTTCGCGCGAAATGCGGCACTTGACGGTCACACGCACGTGTGCGCGGCCGAACTCATCTCCCCAGCGGTCGCGGATTTCATCAATGCGCTCCGGGTGCCGGATCAGGTATCGGTAGCCGAAGCCGATGGCATCCGCCTGAACCGACTGCAGCGCGTGAAAAACCCGCAGACAGTTGGCCTGCAGATACCGTTCTACCACGTCCTCGTACCGCTCGACCTCCCGATTGGTCAGCGGCCGCTGGGCCATGGTCTCGGTCGAATTGAGATTCGCCCGCACGTGAATCTCGTCAGCGAGCACCATGCCGTGAGGACCTGGGATTTCGCGCAGGTGCACCCGCGACCGGACCACGCGGATGTCAAATGAGCGCTGGCCGTCGGGGATGGAGATGGAAATGGCTCGCACCTGGCCCATCAGGAGGTTGTAGAACACGGTGTCGTCCTGCGTGAGCCAGCCGACAGGTTGGTAACCGAAGTACAATTCGGTGCCTCCGACGCGGATGCTGTCATCCGCGGCTTCCACAAGAGGGACGTGTGGTTCCCGCCCGATGAGCTCGGCATCTCGCCAGAACTGCCAGAGCTTTTCGGGCGCGGAATAGCCGCGCTGAGGCATATCGTTGTACCACATCGCCTCGATGGTCGTGGCCGGCGGCGCATTGGTCCGCGCTTCCAGGACGGATCGCGCGGAATCCCGGGTCGCCACGACGTATGCCAGTTTGTCGATGGTCTCATCCCGCATCAGTTGTTCGGTGACGCGCGTCAGGTCCCGCTCGCTGAGTCCCGTCTGGAACACGACGGTCTCCAGGTTGCCGAGGAAGAACGATTTGTCGTACATGGTCTGGGCCCGGGAGATGGCGGACTGCACCGACGTCGCCTCGACGTAAAAGTTCTTGTACGGCACGGCTTCGCCGCCTTGGCGCCCGCCGGTGCCAAGGCCCGGGCTCTGTTGCGTCGCGATTTCCAGGTTTGGGACCTGAAGCGTAGAGGCCAGCATGTCCGGCTTGTCCGGCACGGGATCGACGCCGATCCCGATGATCTGGGAACGGTCGTTGATCTTCTGATAGTCGCCGCATCCGGTCGCGAGGAAGAGAAGCGCCGCCGTCTGCGCGGCGACCAGCCAGCGCGCGCGCCGCATCCTCATAGGTCCAATCGCTTCCTTTTCCGCCAATTCGCTTTCTGGCGGCGCGCGTCGGTTTGTGGCCTTTTGCCGCCCGGTTTCCACTTTTCAAGCTGCGGGTTGGGCATGGGCACCATCAGGTCGGTGTCGCCTGTGGTGTCCACGGGGTGAAGATGCTCGGGCCTGCGGTCAAGTACCGTAATGGGCAGGCGCACCAGACCGTCGAGGAACGTGTCCTTGACGTGATCGCCCCCCAGCGGGTCCACGTACGGGATGCCGAAGGAATACAGATTGCAGATTTCAAACAGGGTCCAGATGGTCGCGAGCACCACGCCGTAGAACCCGAGCAGCGTGGCCGCGATGATCATCATCCATCCCCCAAGGCGCGTCATGACCGTGAACTCGTAGCTTGGCGTGACAAACACGGAGACCGCGGACAAGGCCACCACGATGAGCAAGACATTGGACACGATGCCGGCCTGGACCGTCGCTTCTCCGACGACGAGGCCGCCGACGATGCTGATGGCCTGGCCCATTTGTCTCGGCATGCGCAGCGTCGCCTCGCGCAGAATCTCCACGACGATTTGCATGATGATCACTTCCATCACGGCGGGAAACGGCACGCCCTGGCGCGACTGTGCAATTTGCAGCGCCATCGTCTTCGGGAGCAAATCCGGGCTGTAGTCGACGAAGGCGATGTACAGCGCTGGCAGCCAAACGGCGAGAATGAACGCGATCACGCGGAGGAAGCGCATGAACGTCGCTTCCCACCAGCTGTGCATGTAGTCCTCGACGGTTTGGAAGAAATCCTGAAACGTGGCGGGCGCCAAGAGCACCGTCGGATCGCCGTCCACGACGATGGCCACCTTGCCCTGATTGAGTTCCATGCACGTGCCGTCCACCCTGGATGTCGTGCGCACCAGGCTGAACAGCGACCACGGATGATCCACGATGCGCTGTTCCACCGTCGCGGATCCGCTGATGATGTCGGTGTGGATGGCCTCGAGTCTCCTGGACACCGTTTCGACGAGGATGGGATTCGCGATATCGCGCACGTAGACCATCGCCACGACGCGGTGCGATCGGACGCCAATGGACCAGCGCTTGATGACGAGCGTGTCCGTGGACATGTACTGCCGGATCATCCCGAGGTTGATATCGATGTTCTCCACGAACGCGACCTGCGATCCGCGCGTCGACGTTTCCAGATTGGGCTGATCGGGGGCGCGGTGTTCGACCGCCTTGGCGCTGATCACAACGGCGGGGGTGTGACCGTCGAGCAGCAGGATGAGCTTCCCTGCCGAGATGGCTTGCTTCAGCTCGAAAGTGTTTTCCATGAACATGGTTTCGGATCCCGTCAGCACCCGCTCCACGAGGTATTGTGGGAGCGGGCGGGGGACGCGGTGCGGAAACCGGTGGCGGTGAATCGCCCGAAGCGTGTCTTCAACAGCTCGTTTGTCGCAGATGCTCGTGTAAAACAGGAGCGCACCGGACACTTTGCCGATCTCGAAGATGCGCACCACAAAATCGTCACTCTGTCCCACAGTGCTGCGGAAGTACTTCAGCGCCTCTTGCAGCTTGCCAGTGTAGGTCGGCATATCCCGCTGGTTCGGAATCCGCGGCCGATAGCGCCCGCGCACAGGGTTCGTAAATCCAAACCGCTCGGTGAACGACTTGAACCAGTGCATGGACTTCCCTCCCCTGGCTTCGCGTTCTATTCTTTTCCAAATCAACCCTTTCCATGCAGGCATAACGCGCGATCGGCCGATTCATGCTAAAGGCGACAAGGGGAAGGAGGCGGTGACATGGCGCTTTCGACGCTCACGCTTCGCGACGCCACGTGTTCGCTGTGTGCGAACAAGGTCTCGGTCGCGCTCCATGCGGTGGAGGGGGTTCGCCATTTCGACGTCGACCTGGCGGATCAGATCGCGGTGGTGACGTTTGACGACGATGTCGTCGATCGCGACCACATCTGCCGGATCATCGGTCGGGCGCATTGTGACGGTCATGGGCCGGTGATGTGACGTTTTCAAACGCATTTCAAAAAACGTGTGGTATCACGAAAGGGAATGGGGATGCAAGGATGAGAGGATGAGGCGGTCATGAGGCGAAGGCAGGCCATCCGGCTGTCCAACAGGCGCGATCGACCATGGGCGAAGAGGCTGGGTTGGCTCACTTCCGGCGCACTGTTGGCAGTGGGCGGATGGTGTGTTGGATGGCTGCAGAACCGCGATACCAGCGTCCTCGCGGCTGACAGCCATGGGGCCTTGTCCGCCCGGCTGACGGAGGAGAAGGTGATGGTCGTCGGGGGGTCGATGGCCCACGGCTGGAAGGACCCGCAGGACGACAGTTACCTTCGCCGCGCCTTCGCCGCTTTGACGGCCTCGACGGACACCAATTACGTGTATGACGACCGCACGGTGATCGGGGGTTCTCCGGTCACGCTCGATCGAGATGGCAAGTATCAGCAGTGGTTGGAAGAAGACCGCCCCCAAGTGGTGGTGCTGTCGTGGGGACTCCTGAACGACATCTTCAACAAGACGCCGATCGCGGCCTTTCGGCAAGCCATTGCCGACGAGATCGAGGAGGCGCTCGCGCAACACGCGGTCGTGCTTGTGGTCACCTCGCCGGTCACCAAAGCCACGGCGACATACAACCACGCGGAAGACGAAGCGTATATGCAGGTGGAAAGCTCCGTCGTTGCCTCGTTCGACAATCCGAACGTCTACTATCTCGACTTGAATCGAGACATGACGCTCTACATGCAGGCCCATCACCAAACGTGGAACATGTACTACGGAGATGCTTGGCACCCGAATGAGGCGGGGCATATCCTTGCCGGAAAACTTTTGTTCGATGAGCTGATAGCCACGTTCGGTATGAGCCCCATCTCCTGGCAGTCGACGGGATCGCTGAATTCCGGAAATGCGACCGGAAATGCGACCGGAAATGCGACCGGAAATGCGACCGGAAATGCGACCGGGAATGCGACCGGGAATGCGACCGGGAATGCGACCGGGAATGCAACCGGGAATGCAACCGGGAATGCAACCGGGAATGCAACCTGAAGTCCGTGTGGGCGAATGGCCCGGCGGCTGTGCCGACATGCGGATTTGCCCTCTGCGCGTATGCTGAAGCGATGGCGTGCAAGGAGGGGATTCCGTGTTCCGGCAAATGTGCAAGGGCAAGCTCCACCGCGTTCGCGTGACGCAAGCGGATCTGAACTATGTGGGCAGCATCACGCTCGATCCCGTACTGATGCGGGCCGCGCGCATTCGCCCTTTTGAGATGGTGCAAATCACCAACGTCGAAAATGGCGTTCTGTGGTCGACCTACGCCATTCCCGGCGATCCAGGGTCGGGCATCGTCTGCCTCAACGGACCACCGGCGCGGCACTTCCAGCCGGGCGATCGCGTCATAGTCCTCTCGCTCGGCTGGGTGGACGAGGCGGAATGGGAAGGTTTCACAGCTTCCGTGGTCTTTGTCGACGACGAGAATCAGATTACATCCGTGGTGACCACCAGACCTGCTGAGGACTGGCAGGACGATCTCGGCCCGTGATTTGCCGAGATCGTCCTATCGACCCTCGCGCATCTTGCATAAGGAAAGTCGTTCTGATACACTAATTCCGACTTAATAATAATGATTACTATGTTTTTAAGCGCCGCGCGGCGGTTGTGGAAAGAGGGATGCGGAATGGTCTTAGCGGCATGGCTCGTCGCCATGTTTTTTGCAGCCAACATTGGCGCGAGCGGCACAGCGGCTTCCATGGGCGCGGCCTACGGAGCGGGTGCGGTTCGGCGCAAGTGGATCGCGTTGTTCCTCGTGGCCATCTTCGCGTTCCTCGGGGCGACGACAGGAGGCGGGAGAGTCGTTTCCACGATTTCCAACGGCATTGTGCCCTCTCGGCTGGTCACCGTCGAAATCACCCTGATTGTGCTGGCCGCCGCGTGCGCGACGTTGTTCGTCTCCAATGTCGTGGGTGTGCCCTTGTCGACGAGCGAGGTGACGGTGGGAGCCGTGGTGGGCGCTGGTTTGGCCGTAGGCCACGTGCACACGGGGCGTCTCGCGTTCATTGTGTCGATGTGGCTGGTCGTTCCGTTCTTGTCCATGGTCTTCGCGTACCTGTTGGGGCTCGTTGCCCGCAGACTTGAACCGTGGATTGGCAAGCGGGGGCGCGTCGCTGCCGCCGTGTTGCATGGAATCCTTCTCGCGTCCGGCTGCTATGAGGCGTTCTCCGCGGGCATGCATAACGTCGCGAATGCGGTCGGCCCGCTCGTCGCATCTCACGTGCTGACCGTGCATGCGGGACTCTATTGGGGCGCACTGTTTGTGGCTGTGGGAGCGTTTGCCCTTGGCGGCCGCGTGCTGGAAACGAACGCAAAGCGCATTACGAGCCTGTCCGTGCTCCAAGGGATCGTGGTGTCCATCACCAGCGCCAGCTTGGTCTTGGCCGCCGCGCTCGGCGGTATTCCCGTGCCGCAGGTCCAGGCGACCACGCTCGCCATCTTCGGCGTCGGCCAATCGCACATCGGGCTTGATGTCTGGCGCCAACAGGTGGTGCGAACCATCCTGAAGACCTGGCTGGTCTCGCCGCTTGTCGCCATGTTGGCGAGTTACCTCGTGATCGAAGCGGTGGTG
The DNA here is from genome assembly GCF_017329605.1 of Alicyclobacillus fructus. Lineage (GTDB taxonomy): Bacteria > Bacillota > Bacilli > Alicyclobacillales > Alicyclobacillaceae > Alicyclobacillus > Alicyclobacillus fructus. Next base: position 39,601 of record NZ_JAFMTY010000005.1, on the reverse strand, counting down.
ATGGGGTCGTACGTCCCACTCATCGTCTCGGTCGGGTCTGTCGTGGTGGCCCTTTTATACTGGAGCATGCGGCCCCAAGCGCTCAGATCGGTCCGCGCGGAGAAGGCGACGTGGGCACCCGCGTGTGTTCGCAAAACCCGTGCGGCGGATCGCCAGGACGTCATCTAACGGACGGGTGCTGCGCGTAAGCCGCCGGCGAAGGCCATGGCGCTCGACGCGGCGATGGGCAGGAGAAGCAGCCAGGCGATGTGGGCCGGCATGTTGCCAATGAGGAAAATGCCCATGGAAATGCCCATGAAGACTTCCATCATGAGCTCGGACATTTCCAAGAGCGATCGGGGCTCAAGCGCGATCACGCCAGCCAAGCAACCGACCACAACCGCCGCCACGCCGCCAATCGCCTTGCTGTGGCACGCAAGTTCCACGGCCAGCTCCACGGCGAAGGTCAGGCGCATCAGGTGAGCAGGGGAAAAGACCCATCCGGCGATGGCGCCTCGCCGAAACTGCCTCGCGCTCTGAAACACGGCCCAGCTCTCCATCAATAAGACACACATCACCACCGCAAATAACATCGGCCATCCCCCTCCGGATCATGGATATGACGAGGGATGGACGCGAAGACCCTTCGACTTTGCTCGCGTCATGCGCTGTGCTACACTGAGGGCGTTCTCGTTTTCACGGTATGTCACGCACAGCACGCCAAGGACAGCGCGAAGACGCAGAAAGGTGGGGGTCAGCATGCCCATCAAAGTGCCGGACGACCTGCCGGCGAAGGAGATTCTTGCCGCCGAGCAGATCTTTGTCATGGGCTATCAGCGGGCGTTCACGCAGGACATTCGCCCCCTCAAAATCTTGATCCTCAACCTGATGCCGAAGAAGGAAGTCACGGAGACGCAACTTCTTCGCCTGCTCGGCAATTCCCCCTTGCAGGTGGAGGTTACGCTGTTGCGCATGCGTTCACACGTGGCGAAGAACACGCCGGCCGAGCACCTCGAGATGTTCTATCAGACGTTCGATGAGGTGTCCGAGCAGGCGTTTGACGGCATGATCATCACAGGTGCTCCCGTGGAGCATCTTCCCTTTGAAGACGTGACGTATTGGGATGAGTTGTGCGAGATCTTGGACTGGACGAGATCGGCCGTCACCTCCACGCTTCACATCTGTTGGGCGGCACAGGCGGGGTTGTACAGGCACTACGGAATTCCGAAGCGCCCCCTCCCCGAAAAATGCTTCGGGGTGTTCGAGCACACGGTCGATCTGCGGTGCGATCTCACCCGCGGGTTTGACGATCGGTTCCTGGCTCCCCATTCGCGCCACACGGACGTGGCCATCGAGGATGTGGCGCGCGTTCCTGAACTCCAGATTTTGTCGACCTCGCCGGAGGCCGGTCTGTATCTTGCCGCCACCCCGGACGCGAGCCAAATTTTCGTCACCGGTCACCCAGAGTACGACGCCACGACGCTGGCCGAGGAGTACGAGCGGGACGTCCAGCGTGGACTCGACATTCAGTTGCCGAGGCACTACTTTCCGAACGACGACCCCACACAGGAGCCCCTCAACCGGTGGAGGGCCCACGCGAACCTGTTGTTCGCGAACTGGTTGAACTACTGCGTGTATCAGGTGACGCCATACGACCTGAGCGGTCGAGTGCGCAAACGCCAGGTTTAGCCGTAGCGGATTCGACACAACCTTGCCCGATTCGACAAAACCGCCACGATTTTGTCCACGTTGAGCCGCGATGGCGGCGGACAAACGTCGTATAATGGTGAGCGTTGGTGTTTGGAGCTGTCGTTTGGGGTAGGGGGATTGTATGTTAGACCAAGGGCAGACGACGGATCTGGTCGAACATCTGCGCAAGAAGATGGTGGAACGTGCCGCCGAGGCCTGCAGTCTGCAGGACAGCGAAGTCATTCGTCTCAGCCAGCAGCTGGACCTCCATCTCGTCGCGCTGATGCGCTCTTCCGCGACGCGTGAGATGGCATCGCAACAACCGGGGCGAGATTTGCCTCCCGCGGCAGGGGAAGGTCATAGGGAGCAGTCAGTGCGCCTTCGCCTGCATCGGCGGCGCTTTCATGTCATCGGTCGGACGCTCGACACGACGGGTTGGGTATGACGTGCACGGTTGACGCGCTGGCCATGAACCGGTAGGCTGTGTAAAGAGTCACATTCAACAGATGTTCGTGGCAAAGGATGTTGAGCGGCTGTGCACTCGTACTGGTTTTTTATCGGCTCGTTTCCGATTCGGTCGTACAGCACGATTTTCGCGCTGGCTTTCCTTCTCGGTCTGGGGATCACGCTGTATCTTGCAAAGATCCGAGGCAATCCGGGGGATGCGGATCATTGGTGGGGGCTCGCGCCCTGGCTGCTGATTGGCGGCATTGTGGGCGCTCGCTTTTGGCAAGTTTTCTTTTTCGACTGGGGCTACTATTCGGCGCACCCGGGGCAGATCGTCCAGGTGTGGAACGGAGGCCTGTCGATTCAGGGCGGGATCGCCGGCGCTCTGGCGGCTGCCATCTGGTATCTCCGGCGGCATCGCCTGAGCTTTTTGCATTTCGCGGACATCGCCACTCCGGGCATTCTGCTCGGTCAGAGCATCGGGCGGGACGCCGACTTTATGAACGGCAGCGCGTTCGGCGCCCCGACGCACAAGGGATTCGGCGAGGTGTATCCGCCGGGTACGCTCGCGTACGAGACGTATGGCAACCAGCCGTTGTGGCCCGCCGTGACGTGGGAGGGCATGGTGGACGTCGCTTTGTTCGCGCTGTTGTTTGTGGTCCTGCAGCGCAAGAAAGGCTGGCCGCTCGGCTTCCCGTTCGCGTATTACCTTGTGACTTACAATGTGTGTCGCTTCTTTCTCGAGATGCTGCGCGGGGACTCGCCCCGCGGCGTGTTCGGCTGGGATGCCGCACAGTGGACGGCGCTCGTATCGGTTGCCATCGGACTTGCGCTCGCCATTTGGGTGTTTCTCAGGGAGGAGCGAAAGACGCCGCTCGGGGTTCAAGACAAAGGAACGGGGAACGAATGAAAAAGCGGAGCACCGGACGACGGGTGCTCCGTTTTTTCACGATTTCGCCTAGCGCGACGAGAGAGCCGCGGAATTCGATTCGCGAAACGTGCAGGTGAGCTGAAGAGCCTTGCGAATCTCGTCAACCACCTTCGCGTCCGCGGTGTCCTCCGCGATTTCCCGAATCCGCCGGCCCGTCTCAATCAGAATCTCGCCGCCTTTTACCCGCACCACCTCGTGCGGTTCAACGCCGAGCTCCAGCGCGAGCCATCGCGCGAGGCGGAGCAAAAGCGATAGCTTCTTCGCGCGCGGATCGCGGTGATCGAAGCGCACCACCTGGGCCACCAACTGCCATTCGGCGGGTTTGAGCCCGTAGAGATCGGAGTGAAGCACGAGGTACGCGGCGTGATCGCGCCATCGCTCTGGGTGAACAAAGACCCCAGCACCCTCGAGCTGAGCGGCGGTCCACAGGACGAGCCGGTCGCTTGCGTCGAGGTTCAGGCGCTGAGACAACTCCGCTCCAAGCCGCATGGCCATGTCGGCGACGGCGCTGGCGGCGCCGCGGTCGATGCGAAAGTGCCGCTGGAAGTTGCGCACGCTGAACTCGAGGACCGACGGCACGACCGGATCTCGAGTTCCGAGCAGGCGTTCGAACAGCAGTCCTTCTCGAATGCCGCAGCGGCTGATGAAGAGCGAAGGCGGCTTCAAGACCCGAACCAGCGTGGCCAGCACGGCCAGACCCGTCGTGATGATCTCGGCTCTATGTTTGGCGATGCCTTTCATCTTGCGCCGCTTGCTCACGCTCATCTGCTGAAGTTGCTTCAGCTTCGTCTCCACATACGAGGCGGGCAGCTCAAAGCCGTGAAGGCGCGGCGTCTTGCGGTGCGTCTCCGCGAGAAACAGCTTGGCAAGGGCGCGGGCCGTTCCACCGAGTCCTACGAGCGGCAGGAGTTCCCCTTCTCGCAGCCAATCGTGACGTGCCAGCGCTTCGGCCGCGCGGTCCCCGGCCATGCGCACGCACGCCTGCTCGCCAAACCGGCCGAACATCTCGCGGAGATTGAGCGCGCCGTACGGCAGGCTCGCAGCTCGAATCAGCGCGCGATCCCGCATCAGGGCGATCTCGCTCGAGGCCCCGCCGATATCGAAGATCACGGCGTTCTGAATCGGCATGGTGTTCACCACGCCGAGGAATCCGTATCGGGCTTCCTCTTCGCCGGTGAGGATGCGGAAGCGAAGACCCGTCTCCTGTTCGATGTTTCGCCTGACCTCATCGCCGTTGTCGGCCTGGCGAAGCGCCGCCGTGGCCACGGGCAGCCAATCGTCGACGGCGTGCAACCTTCCCTGGCGGACAAATTGGCGCAGGCAAGCGACGGCGCGCTCCACGCTCGCCTCGGTCAAGCGGCGATTCCCCATCATGCCTTCGGCGAGCCGTACGTTCTGTTTGACTTCATACACGGGGCGATACGACTCCCCGTCGATCTCGAAGATGGACATCCGACACGAGTTCGATCCGAGATCGACGATGGCCACGCGGTTCGACATCGATTCCACTCACATCCACAGCTTGGCGATTTGACTTCATTTCAATTCAATGTACAGCCTCTTCGAGCCGATCGCAACGCCAGCCGAGTCAACATTTGGCGCGCTGCGCGGAGCATACGGGGACAGGGGCCGGCCACACTACGGGTGTCATCACCACCACACAAGGAGGGAATGGAAGATGGCAAACAACTCGGGTAGCAATCGCACGTTGGTTCCTCAGGCTTCGAAGGCGCTGGATCAAATGAAGTATGAGATCGCGACGGAGTTCGGGGTCAATCTCGGCCCGGATACCACGTCTCGACAGAACGGTTCGGTGGGCGGGGAGATCACGAAGCGCCTTGTGGCGTATGCGGAGCAAAGCCTGGCGGGCCGCGCGTAACGGAAGCGGCATGCGGACGAACTGCCAACGGCAAGGCCGTTGGCAGTTCGCTTCATGACGTCTGGAGGGAAGATACGAGCGCCGGAAGGTCGGCTGCGGAGCGCACCGCCAGGCGAGGCGCGCGGACGTAGGGAAAGGGGTGCCCTTCGGACCGGCGGAGATGACAGGCGCGAAAACCGAAGTGTTCCGCCGCCGCGGCATCCCAATCATTGCCCGATACATACAGAACATCGCGCTTTTCCACCTTGAGGACTTGGAGCGCGTGCTGGTAGGCGCGCCGCGCGGGCTTGTACGTGCGCGCCGGGTCGACGCTCACGACGTGATCGAAAGTAAACAGAAGGCCGTGACGCGAGAGCGCCGCCTGGAGCGAGCGCAGGGTGCCGTTGGACAAGAGGGCGAGGCGGGCGCCTCGCAACCCGTCGAGGCTTTCCGTCACGTCGGGGAACAGGGGAAGTCTGTCCTGCGCGCGGGCAACTCGCTCCACGGCCTCTTCGCCGAGTTGCCCCGCGAGGACATGGGCCACCGCCTCGCGGGTAAGCCGATCGAAGTCGCGATACGTTTCGGTCAGGGCCGCATGCCAGGCCAGGCGGATCTGCACATCGCGGATTTCGCTCGCGAGGCGCGCGGCGTCGCCGCGGGCCAGGCCTTCTTCCTCCAGGGCCTCCGTCATCCCGCGATGCCAGTCCAACAGCGTTCCATACGCGTCAAATAGGATGAGCACGATCCGGCCTCCTTCGTTACACGCCGCGCGCGTCCGGCTCCCAGATGATCTTGTGCAACTGCAGGCTCACCTTCACGTTGCGCAGGCGGTGTTTTAGGATGAGCGATACGAGATGGCGAGGCGGCATGGTCTCCCAGACGGGGCTCATCAGGATGGCGGCGCGGGTGGGGTACGTCCGCATCACTTCGACGGCTCGCTCGAAGTCGCGTTCGTCGGCGATCACGAACTTCACTTCGTCGCGTTCGGACAACGCAGCAAGGTGATCGGGAATCATCCGGCGTTCTTCTCCGCTCGCGGGCAGCTTGTAGTCGACGATGAACCGCACCACTTCGCGCAGGTGGTCCGACGCGTCGCGCAGGCTGACGAACGGCCGCACGTCGATGGCGCCGTTCGTCTCAATATGCACATCCTTCACCCCTTCGATCCCGGCGATGGCCTCAATCAGCAGTTGTGACTTGTGCCGATGGATGAGGGGTTCGCCGCCCGTGAGGCACACGTTGGGCCACCCGAAGGACTCGACCTGTTGCGCAATCTCGCGAAGGCTCGCGTGAAACGCCGGGCGCTCGGGAGCATAGCTGTACGGCGTATCGCACCACGTGCAGCGCAGGTTGCAGTGAAACACGCGCACGAAGGTGGTGGGGTAGCCCGCGCGCGTTCCCTCGCCCTCCACCGTCTCGAAGATCTCGACCATGGGCAGCGTGATCTGGCCGGGATCGCCCGCCTTCGCTTCCTCGTACGCGTCCTGCCAGGGCGCGCGCGCCGAATCCGCGCCCGTCCTCACGACATCCACGCCCGTTCCAGCGACGCCCGGCTGGTCGGCGTCTCGTAGAGCTCGAGCCGCTCGAGCCTCACGTCCCGATCTCGTCCATAGGTCTCAAGCGCCCGCTCGAGCTCCTCCCACATCCAGACGATCATGTTCTCCGCCGTCGTGTTCATCGGCGGCAGGACCTCGTTCAGGTACTGGTGATCCAGCCGACGCTTGATCACCTCTTCGAAGAGCCGCTTCAGATCGCCGAAGTCGACCACGATGCCGATCTCGTTCACGCGCCCGCTCACGGTGATGACCAGCCTGTAGGTGTGGCCGTGAAGGTTGGCGCACTTTCCGTCGTACGCGTGAAGGTGATGGGCCGCGTCGAAGGTGAACTCCTTCGTCACGGCGACCCGGCGGTCGTGGTACTTGAGTTGCGATTTCTCAATGTCGGCGCCGAGCACCTGCAGGCGGCTCGGGACTCCATACGCGCTCACGCGTCTCACTCCCCGCAGAACTCCTGCCTTTTTTCCAACGGCCGATTTCGCGCCCACACGACAGAGGCTGTCCCACGGGCGCTTGCCCTGGCGACAGCCTGCGCGAAAACGTCGTCTTGTATCCCTCTACAGTGCGCGATCTCGCGACGAACACTTGTAACGGCGCTGGTATTCGTCGCAATCCGAGTCGGTGACCCACTCGTCGCCCCACTTCTGCACGGCTTCCATGACCGGGCGAAGCGCCTCGCCCTTTGGCGTCAACTCATACACAATCCGCACGGGCGTCTCTGCGTACACGCGCCGAACGACAAGGCCAGCGCGTTCCAGCTCCTTGAATCGTTCGGCCAACATGCGGTCGCTCATGTTGGGAATCATATCGGAGATATCTTTAAAGCGCTTGGGCCCCTCGAGCAAGACGCGAATGATGAGCCCGGTCCAGCGCTTGCCGAGCAACGCAAACGCCCATTCGAATCGGGGGCAAATCTGTTCATGGTTGCCCATGACGATCATCTCCCTAAGGTATTCTACCACAACTCCAACGAAACTCACATGCCAACTTGTCGGTTCGGCGCGCCTCGTTGCGCGCCTCGGCTCGATCTGGTACACCGAAGGAAGACACCTAGGTGAGGAGTGGGAAGGTTGGCGCAAACGGCCCTGCATCTTCCTTGGCCGCGTCCCGTCGATCCGTCCTGGCGGGCGCGGCTTCAAGCGCGCCTCGACGCGCTTGCCAAACCCGTCGGCAGCCTCGGCTCTCTCGAGCCGGTCCTCTGTGACATCGCGGCCATTCAGGCCACGGAGCACCCGCGTATCCTCCGGCCCTTCTTCCTGCTCTTTGCGGCCGATCACGGCGTCGCCAGAGACCGCCCCATCTCGCGCTACGGCCAGCATGTGACCGAGGAGATGGTGAACCACATCGCCTCCGGCCGCAGTGTTTCGACCGTGTTGGCGAGATCGTTCGGAGTCCCTTGGCGCGTCTATGACGTCGGCATGGTCACATCGCCCCGTCATCCGGACGTCCGGCAGAGCAAGGTCGCACCGGGCACGCGGGACTTCACGCGAGGGCCAGCCATGACCGCGGAAGAATGCGCGCAAGCCGTGCAGATTGGCATGCGAGCCGTTCAGGATGCTCGCGAGGAAGGGGCGGACCTCGTGGTGCTCGGCGAGATGGGCATTGGCAACACGACGGCCGCGAGCGCGCTGTCGGCTTGGATTCTCGGCGTCGAAGTCGATCTCGTCGTCGGCACGGGCACAGGCATTCACGAGCAGGCGCTCGCCGAGAAGCGCCTGGTGGTGCGGACCGCCATCCAGGTGTGGTCGGAGAGAGAACCTTCGTTTCCGCCGGGAGACGCGCGCTGGTTGGCCGGGCTGGCGCACTTGGGCGGTCTGGAACTGGCGTCCATCTGCGGCGCCATCCTCGAGTCCGCCGCGCTCGGGCTGCCGGTTCTCCTGGACGGCGTGCTCGTCGGCGCATGCGCCCTTTGGGCTGAGCGAGTCCGGCCTGGCGTCCGCGACTACCTGATTGCAGGCCATTTATCGCCCGAACCTGCCCATGCGCTGTTGCTCGGCGAGCTCCGCAAGCGACCGCTGCTCGATCTCGGCCTCCGCGTCGGCGAAGGATCCGGAGCTTTGATGGCTTGGCCCGTTCTGCGGGCGGGGCTCGCGGTGCTCGAGGGCACGGCGACATTTTCGGAACGAGCGCGCTCGGGGAGGGATGTCGAATGAGGTTGTACACGCGCGGGGGCGATCGCGGCACCACCGCCCTCATTGGCGGCGAACGCAGGCACAAGGGCAATCAGCGCGTTGAGGCGTACGGATCGGTGGATGAGGCTTGTGCGGCGCTCGGGCTCGCCGCGAGTCTCATGCAGGACGAGCGCCTCAGGGACTTGCGCGATCTCGCCTTTCGGCTTCAGCAGCGTTTGTGGGACGTCGGGGCGGATTTGGCGGCTCCGCCCTCGGCCACCGAGTACAGCCCCAAAGTTGAGGATGCGTGCGTGGACGAGCTTGAACCTCTGATCGATCGGTACCAGGAGGAGGGGCCTCCACTGACGCAGTTTGTGCTCCGGCAGGGCAGTCCCGCCGCGGCGGCGCTTCATCTGGCTTGTACCGTGGTTCGGCGCGCGGAACGCGAGGCGTGGCGCCTGGCGGCTGAAGAACCCGTGCCCGCGGCGGCGCTTCGGTTCTTGAATCGCCTGTCGGATTTGCTCTTTGTCATGGCTCGCGCGGCGAATGCGCGCGCTGGTGTGGACGAGATCGCCTATGAACATAGCCCCGTCGTCTTTCGCGACGGCCATGAGGCGTAACGGGCGCTGCGCGCTTCGCGGCAAGTGCGAGGCGCAGCGCGCCCCTTGACGCATGGTCAGTGTGCCCGTTGAAACTGGCGCTGCCAGCCTCCATCCATCAGCCAATCGTAGAGCGGTGCTGACCTCAGGTACCATGTGTGCGGACCTTCGGTGAACGTCAACACGTCCGGCACGTGTTGAATGAACTTGGACAGCGGCTCGCCTCGGCCTGAAAAGTAGGTGGTTGGCATGAGTGTGGCGGTTGCGCCGTTTCGGAGTTGCAGGAAGACCTCGGGCGGATCGGGATTCGCGGCCGTGATGATGGGCGGGCCCGGAATCACCGGGATCTTCACCTTGACGGGTTTCGCTTGCCGCAACCATTCGGCCACTTGGCGCTCCATCTGAGCCGGATGGATGGGCTCATACCCGACTCCCGCAAGACCTGCAGTCACGGACACGCCCCGCATGTCCTCCGCCGCAGGAACAGGCGGCTTGACGGAGGAGGGGCTCACGGTCGCACGCAAGGAGCCCGAGTCTGTTGCGGCCACGGCGAACGTCGCGCCGAGACAGACCGCCAGGGATACCATCCGCATCCACATGCGCATGACCTCCTTTGTTGTAAAGACGTACGTGGCGGGCGTCGTGTTACAGGTTTGCCGTTTGACAAGCCTTCCGCCCCCATCTACGATGAAAGTCGATCCAGAGTCGATCCAGGTCGCTGGGTGCCTCGCGCGGCAACGCGCCGAGGAGAATAGGGAAGCCGGTGGAAATCCGGCGCGGTCCCGCCACTGTGAACAGGAACACGGGCTCTCGCGAGCCGAGCCGCCCAGCCACTGCCGCTCCGGTGGGAAGGCGTGCGGCTTATGTCCTGTGAGCCAGGAGACCTGCCCAGCGACACGCGGGCGCCCTTCGAGGAAAGGCGCGTGCACGCCATGCGGGCTTCTCGTCCCGCCATTTCTCGATGGGGACCGCTCCATATGCCGATTTGGAGGGTCCGAGATGATCAGGAATCAGACGTTCAAGGGAATGGCGCTGGCAGCGGCCTTTGCGCTGGTTGCGCCCATCACGGGCTGTGGCGCGCCGCACGCCGCGCAGAACAGCGTGACCTCCGCCTCGGGGGCGGCTTCGCCGGTTACGTATCCCATGACCATCAAGGACGACATGGGCGACACGGTCACGCTGAAGCACCAGCCGATGCGCATCGTGTCCGGATCCGAGGGCACGGATGAGATTCTGGTCTCGCTCGTGCCCAAAAGCCGCATCGCGCTCGTCACGACGCTGGCTTCCAATCCGGAGTACTCGAATGTCGTCCGTCAGGTCAAAGGGATTCCCGCGTGGAGCGGCGACGATCCCGAGCAGGCGCTCGCCGTCCATCCCGATCTCGTCCTGGAAGCGGGCTACGTGAGCCCGAAAGTCGTCGATCAGCTCCATCAGGCCGGCGTTCCCATGTACACGTTCAGCCTGAACGACTTCAATTCCATCTTCGACATCGAGCGGAACATCCTGACGGTCGGCCGGCTTGTGGGCGAGCCGGGCAAGGCGGACGCGCTCGTGGCCAGCATGAGGCAGGGCATTGCGCAGATCGAGAGCGCTGTCCAGGGCCAGCGCAAGCCGACCGTGTTGGATTACGGCTCGTACGGGTTTGCCGCGGGCCGCAGCACCACCGTGGACGACATCATCCGCGATGCGGGCGGCGTCAACGTGGCGCACACCTTGAATGGGTGGCAAAAGATCACGGATGAACAGATCGTGAAGTGGAACCCCGACGTGATCATCGACTCCTCCGACGATGCGGCGTTCCTGAAGAAACTCGCGTCCGATCCGGCGCTTCAATCCGTCGCCGCCGTGCGCGAGCATCACCTGTACGCCATTGACAGCGCCGATCTCTCCTCCGTATCCCAATACGTCGTGCGCGCCGTGTACGACGTCGCGAAGGTCCTGCACCCATCCGCCCACCTGAAAGAGCCCAAGGTGATGGCATGAGAGGGCGCCGCGCCTGGGTGTTTGCGGCGCTCGGGCTGGCCATCCTGATCTCGGCCGCGCTCGAAGTCGGGATCGGCCCCGTCTCCGTGCCCTTTTGGCAGATCCCGACGGACACGGTTCGGTATTTAGTCGGCGATCGCGGCCTCGACGATGTGGTCGTGGGGGCGATTCGCTGGCCTCGGCTTGCCGTCGCCCTGTTGGCCGGATCGTCGCTTGCGCTGTCTGGCTGCGTCCTGCAAGCCGTCCTGCGCAATCCAATGGCGGATCCGGGTGTCATCGGCGTGTCGAGCGGCGGCGCGCTGGGAGCCGTGATCGCCGTTGCCACCGGGCTTTCGAGCCGCCTGTCGGCGGCCACGCCGGCGCTCGCCTTCGGCTGTGGCCTGGCCGTGGCGGTGATTGTCTATCGCCTTGCCACCCATGGCCGGCGGACCGACGTCTACCGCCTGCTCCTCGCTGGTGTCGCGCTGGGATCGCTCTGCAGCGCCGTGATCACGGCCATCCTCGACCTGTCGCCGCTCCAGGAAATGCAACAGATGATGTTCTGGCTGTTTGGGAGCTTGGATGGTTCCGACTGGCGTGAGGCTTTTCTCCTCGCGGCGGTGAACGCTGTCGTGTTGCCCGTGTTCCTGCGGTTCGGTTTTGCGTACGACATTCTCACGACCGGAGAGGAACACGCGGAGGCGGTGGGCGTGGACGTGGAACGCGTCAAGCGCGTGTCTCTCGGTCTTGCGGCGCTCATCGTCGGCGTGGCGGTGAGCACCACGGGCGTGATTTCGTTCGTCGGGCTGATTGTGCCGCACATCCTGCGGCGCGTGATGGGCGCAAATCACCGTCCGCTTCTGGCCGCGTCCGCCATGGGCGGGGGCGTTCTGCTCACGTTGTCCGATTTCGTCGGCCGAACCGCGGTTCAACCGGCGGAACTCAACGTCGGCATTGTGACGTCCTGCCTCGGCGTGCCCTTCTTTCTCTACCTGTTGTTCCGTCGGGGGCGGGGAAGGGGTGCGTGGCGATGATTCGGATGGAACACCTCGATTATTACCCCATTTTGCGGGACATCTGCGCGGATTTTGGTCCAGGAGAACTGGTGGGCCTGGTGGGCCCGAATGGCGCAGGAAAGACCACCCTGTTGCGAGCCGTGGCTGGCCTCCTTCGTCCGACGGGCGGCTGGGTCCGGGTGATGGGTGAGCCCATTCATGCGCGAAAACCCGGCTGGCGAGCGCGCCACGTCGCCTATCTTCCCCAGTTTCTCCCGGACGACATCCCATTCACCGTGCGGGAATTTGTCGAAATGGGGCGCTACAGCCACGCGCCGCGAGGCGCGCTCACCCCGTCCGATGTCAGGGCGGTCGACGAGGCCCTGGAGGCGATGGGATTACAGCCGCTTGAAGATGCGTCGCTCGCCCAAATTTCCGGCGGCGAGCGCCAGCGAGCGGCCATCGCGCGCTGTCTGGCTCAGGAGGCGCCGATTTTGCTCCTGGACGAGCCCATCGCGAGCCTCGACATCCATTATCAGCTCGACATCCTGGCCAGGCTTCGCGCCCTCGCGGCGGAAGGCCGCCTGGTCATCATCGCCCTTCACCACCTGGAACTCGCCCTCTCTCACTGTCACCGCACGCTCTGCCTGCACCGCGGCCGGTTGGTCGCCGACGGATCGCCCGACGAGGTGTTTACGCCTGCGCTTCTGCGCGCCGTCTTTCGCGTCGATGCGCGTCCGTTTCGCGATCCGCACACGGGCGCCCTGCGCCTCAGCGTCAGCGCGGCGATCCCCAGTACTCCTGAATGATGTGAACCAGGTTGTGCACGGTGACCGAGTGCAGCCACACGCGCCCGGGCCCCGTCAGTTGCACCAGGAACAGCCCGTCTCCCGAAAACAGCATGTTGGCGACGCCCTGCATGAGCTGGACGCGGTAGTCGATCCCGTCCGTGAACGCCGCGATGTGGCCGGGATGAACGAGGAGGCTCTCGCCCCGGGCGAGATCGCGCTCGACGATCTCGCCGTCGATCGAAAGAAACGCCATCCCGTCCCCGGCCAGGTGGGTCAGCGCCAGGCCGTTGCCGCCGAGAAACCGGCCGATGTTGAGCGTGACCTCCACGCCGTAGTCCACTGTCGATTCCGCGCAGAGAAAGCTGTGCCGCTCTGCGATCACGCGGCCGTATTGGCGCAGCGGCAGCGCGAGGATGTGCCCGGGCATGCGCGTGGTGAACTGCACCACCGATTCGCCTCGCGCTGCGCGGTAGTACGTGAGGAACACGCTGTTGCCGCTCAGCGCTCGCCGAAACATCCCGGCGAGGCCGCCCGGCGCTCGCGTCTCCATGTAGGTGCCCGGCGTCATCGCAAGCAGGCACCCCGCCTCCGAAAACACGCTTTCTCCCGGTTCGAGCCGAACCTCCAGGGTCTGCATGGTCGTGCCGTGAATGCGGTAGTCCATCGGCCCAATCCTCCCATCCTCGCGCGCAAGGGCACGTCGCGCGATTCCGTTTGGGCGATCGTATCACAAGCGGGGCGCGTCGCGTGTCCGATCGCGTCGACTTGACGCGATCGCGAGACATTTATACAATGTAAATGTTAAACGGTAGAAAGATTAGCTCGTTATAAAGATTTGGCGATTTGAACGATTGAACATCAGGAGGATCGCGGATGAGAGGGGACATGGATGCGCTGACCCAGCGGTTTGCACAGTCGCTCGGGGTGCTGGCGCAGGAGTTCGGCCCGCATTTGCTGAACCGTCTGCACACGGGCCTCACCGCGGGTCAGTTTTTCACCATGCAGATGATCCGGCGCGAAGGGCGGCTCAAGGTGTCGCAGCTCGCGGAACGCTTGGAGGTGACGCCGAGCGCCATCACCGTGATGATCGACCGCCTCGAGCATCATGGCTACGTCTCGCGGGTCCGGGACGAGGAGGACAGGCGGGTGGTCGTGATTGAACTGACGGAGGCCGGGCGCGCCAAGCTCGCCGAGGTGGAGCGGGCGTGGTTCGAAATGATGCGGCAGATGGTGTCGCGGATCGAACCTGGGGCGTTTGAGCAGTGCGTCTCGGCGCTCGAGACGATGGTCGCTGCGGCGAAACAACTGCGCATGGAATCGTACGGGGAAGAGACTCCTCGTCAGGAGGTATGAACTTGAGCGCTTCGTATGAGGTGCAGAGGACGAATCAGATCACCGGGTCGCGCAAGTGGTGGGCGTTTGCCACCGTGCTCGTGACCATGTTCTTCTCGTCGCTGGATCAGACCGTCGTGTCCACGGCTATGCCGACGGTCATCAGTGATTTGCACGGGCTGAACCTGTACACGTGGGTGTTCACTGCGTACATGATCACGTCGTCCATCACGGTGCCCATCTACGGAAAGCTGTCGGACGTGTTTGGGCGTAAGCCGTTTTATTTGTTCGGGCTTGTCATGTTCGGCATTGGATCCGCCGTCTCGGGACAAGCGCACAGCATGATGGAACTCGTGTGGGCCCGGGCGGTGCAGGGCATCGGTGCCGGCGCCATGATGAGCATGCCGCGCGCCACCGTGGGTGATATCTTCTCGCCAAAGGAGCGCGCGCGATGGATGGGCGTGATGATGGCGGTCTTCGGCCTATCGAGCATCGTGGGTCCGGCCATCGGCGGTTTCATCACGGACAACTGGTCGTGGCGATGGGTGTTTTACGTCAACCTTCCGTTTGTGGTCCTCGCCATTGCCGGCGTTGTGTTCGCGCTGCCGAGGGTGCGGACGAAGGACCAGGTCAAGGTCGATTGGCAGGGCGCGGCGCTCCTCACCATTGGCCTCGTGCCCATCCTGCTCGCCCTCAGCTGGGCGGGGAGCAAGTACGCGTGGGGCTCGCTTGACATCGTCGGCCTCTTGGCTGGTGGCGCGCTGATTTTGGTCGCGTTCGTCTTGTGGGAGACGCGTGCGGCGGATCCGCTCGTTGCGCCGTGGTTGTTCCGCAACCGGGTGTTCACCACGTCGCTCTTGCTGCAATTGTTCGTGGGCATGGCGATGTTCGGAAGTCTCATGTACCTGCCCATCTTCGTGCAGGGGGTCATCGGGCTCAACGCGCAGAACAGCGGGTGGGTCATGACGCCCATGATGGGCGGCTTTATGGTCGGCAGCATGGTGTCTGGACAGGTGATGTCGAGAACAGGCCGGTACCGTCACGTGGCGTGGCTATCGGGCGCCGTCATTGTGGTGGGCTCGGTTCTGTTGAATCGGGTCAACGTTCACACGTCGTGGCCGACCATCATGGTGGACATGATTGTCCTCGGCGTGGGCATCGGCGCCTTGATGCCGCTCATGAACATGGCGGTGCAGAACGCGTTTCCCTATCGCGTGATGGGCACGGTGAACGCGAGCCAGCAGTTCGTGAGTTCGCTCGGCGGTGTCATTGCTTCGCCGGTGTTCGGCACGGTGTTGAACCACGCCTTCTCGCGCAAGCTTCGCGAATTGTTGCCGCCGTCGCTGTCGGCGATGAAGTCGAACCTGGGATCCGTCAACCCGCAGGCGCTCCTCACAGCGCAGGCCCAGAAGGCGATTGCCGCCCAGTTTGACCGGTTGGGATCAGCCGGGCACGCGCTCTACCACGAGCTCATGCAGGCAGTCAAGCTGTCGTTGACGTACGGGATTCAGCAACTGTTCTTGGTTGGGTTGGTCTTTTCTGTGCTCACCTTCGTCGGCACATTCTTCTTGCCGGAAGTGAAACTGAAGGGCGACGAGTATTTCCGCGCGGAAGAGGCGGAGGAACACGCGGGCTAAGCCGCGCAGGACGTGCCGCTCGACGGGCTCCACTGGGGCCCGTCGAGCGGCTTTTTTATAGGCAAGTAGACCCGTTACAAACTGTTCAAGCTCGTGCCGCGGTTTGTTCAAAAACCTACGCATTGAGCGCATTTTTTTCGAAGGATATGGTGATACGATCCAAGTGTAAAGAGCGCTCCAAATGTTCACTCGTGATCACGAGAGCTGAGACCTGTCAGGGGGGAGAGCGCATGCCCAGTGAAGTCGCGTTGGCGCGGTGGCAGTTTGGCATCACGACGGTGTATCACTTCTTCTTTGTCCCGGTGACCATCGGTCTGGTGTACCTGATTGCCATCATGGAGACCCTGTACGTCGTCAAGAAGGACGATCGCTACAAGCAGATGGCACAGTTCTGGGGCAAGATTTTTCTCATCAACTTCGCGGTGGGTGTGGTGACGGGCATTCTGCAGGAGTTCCAGTTTGGCATGAACTGGGCCAATTACTCTCGCTTTGTGGGCGACGTGTTCGGTGCACCGCTTGCCATCGAGTCGCTGCTCGCCTTTTTCCTCGAGTCGACGTTTTTAGGCGTCTGGATGTTCGGATGGGATAAGCTCTCGAAGCGCATGCACGTGGCGTCGATATGGCTCGTCGCCATCGGGACCACGCTTTCGGCCTTTTGGATCCTGACGGCGAACGCGTTCATGCAGCACCCTGTGGGTTACACGATGAGGGACGGTCATGCCGAGATGTCGAGCTTTGGGGCCCTCATCACTAATCCGCAGCTCTGGTACGAGTTCCCGCACGTGTTCCTGGGATCGCTCGTCACCGGTGCGTTCGTCGTGATGGGCGTGAGCGCGTATCAGCTGTTGCGCAAGCGCCACATCGAAGTGTTCCAGCCGAGCTTCGGGATTGCATCCGTCGTGGCCGTGGCCGCGAGCTTTCTCGTGATGGTCGTCGGGCATGAGCAGGCGCAATATCTCCTGGTGTCTCAGCCCATGAAACTCGCAGCTTCGGAGGCGCTTTGGAAGACAAGCGGAAGCCCAGCGCCGTGGACACTCTTTGCCATCATCCACGCGTCCGCGCACAAGAACACGTGGATGATTCAGATCCCGTATTTGCTCAGCATTTTGTCTTACAACCGGCTGTACGGCAGCGTGCCGGGCATTCTCGAGCTTCAACAACAAATGGCGGCGAAATATGGTCCGGGAAATTACATCCCTGACGTCGTGATGGTCTTCTGGAGCTTCCGCATCATGGTCTTCGCCGGTGCGCTGATGTTCTTGGCCTCCGCGTGGGGCGTGTGGCGAATGGTTCGCAATCGTTTGGTTCCCAGCCGGCGCTACCTGAAGTGGATGCTTTGGGCGACGCCCCTGCCCTTCATCGCGAACACCATGGGCTGGATCATGACCGAAATGGGGCGGCAGCCGTGGGTGGTGTATGGCCTGCAGCTCACGCGAGATGGCGTGTCGCCGACGGTGTCTGCAGGAGAAGTGCTCACGACCCTCATCGCCTTCACCGTGCTCTACGGCCTCCTCGCCGCGGTCGACCTGTTCCTCATCGCGCGAGTTGTGCGCCAGGGGCCAGTGGCAGACGATCACGACGATGAACCCGAGTCGCTTTCGCCCGTGGCGCTGTGAGATGAGGGCGACGAGCCTGAGGAGGTGCGCGAGATGACACTGGAATCCCTGTGGTTTGCCATCATCGCCGTGTTGTTCATTGGGTTTTTCTTCCTTGAAGGCTTCGACTACGGCGTCGGCATTCTGGTTCCGTTTCTCGGCAAGACGGACGAAGAGCGAAGGCTGCTCATCAACACCATTGGGCCCTTCTGGGATGCGAACGAGGTGTGGTTCATCACGGCTGGCGGCGCGATGTTCGCCGCCTTCCCGGGCTGGTATGCCACGCTGTTCAGCGGATTTTACATGGCGCTCTTTCTGCTGCTGGTGGCGCTCATCGGGCGAGGTGTCGCCTTCGAGTTTCGCAGCAAGGTGGAGAACAAGGCCTGGCGGACGTTCTGGGACTGGGTCATCTTCGGCGGCAGTCTGTTGCCACCGCTCCTCTGGGGCATTGCCCTCGCCAACATGATGCACGGCGTCCCGATTGATCAGAACAAGAATTACGTCGGATCGTTCTGGGATCTCATCAGCTTGTACTCCGTCATGGGCGGCGTGAGCATGACGCTCCTCTTCGTCCTGCACGGGGCGCTCTTCATCTCGCTCAGAACGTCCGGCGTGCTGCAGGAGCGAGCTCGCGCGGCCGCCACGGCCATTGGCGCGTGGGCGACGGCGCTCACCTTCCTGTTTGTGGTGCTGAGCTACCTCGAGACGGATATGTTCACGCGCCGGGGCATTGACCCGGGCGTCGTGCCAGTCCTGGCCGGTTTGGCGCTGTTCTCCGTTCAGTTCTTCATTCGCGCGAAGCGGGACGGTTGGGCGTTCTTCATGACGGGGTTGACCATCGTACTCTCGACCATCACGGTGTTCATGGACCTTTTCCCGCGGGTGATGGTGAGTTCGCTTAACCCGGCGTGGAGCCTGACGATTTACAACACGGCATCGAATCCGTATTCGCTCAAGGTCATGACCATCGTCGCGCTGACGGTGGTGCCGTTCGTGCTCCTGTACCAGGGGTGGAGCTACTGGGTGTTTCGGAAGCGGCTGTCGAGCGATCACCCGCTCGAATACTGAGGAACGAAGGTGAGGCTCATGCGCTCGATATCGCGACAGCTGCCCATCTCGACGCCTCAGGAACGGCGTACGTTCCTGCTCGCATCCGCCGCCTCCGCGCTCGCCGGGCTCTTGGTCCTGCCGCAGGCGTGGTATTTGTCGCGGGCCGTGCGTTCTGTATTCCCGCGTGCGGACGGGGCACATGCGTGGTTCGCCGCGCTCACCGCGTTTTTCGCCGTGATTGCGGCCAGAGCGGTGCTGATGGCAGTCGCCAAGTGGCTGTCCCAGCGCTTCGCCTCGCATGTCAAACGGCGCATTCGGCGGGAGATGGTCGAGCAGATGGCTGCGCTTGGGCCGGTGGAGGTACGCCGCCACCCGGCCGGCGCGTGGCGGACGTGGCTCACGGACGGCATCGACGGAATGGACGCGTATCTCGCGAGCTATCTTCCGCAAGCGGCGGCGTCCGCGGCGGTGCCCATCGCCATTCTCGCGTTCGCCGCGGTCGAGGATCGCTTGACGGCCGTCATTCTCGCGGGGACGGTGCCCTTCATGGTGCTGCTGCTGGTTCTCGTGGGGCGGGCGGCGCAGAAAGCCACCGACCGGCGGTTTGAGGCCCTCGAACGCCTCGGGGGCCACTTCCTCGACGTGGTCCGTGGGCTCTGGACGCTGAAGGTGTTCGGGCGCAGCCGGGCGCAGGTGGGAATCATCGAGCGCGTGGCCGACGATTACCGGCGGACGACCATGAAGGTGCTCCGGCTTGCCTTTCTGTCCTCGCTCGTGACGGAACTCTTTACGATGGTGAGCATCGGCCTCGTGGCCGTCTCACTTGGCATCCGCCTGTTGAACGGCCGCATGGACTTCGCCGCGGCGTTTGTGCTGCTCCTGCTCGCGCCGGAATATTACCTGCCGATTCGCAACGCGGGCGCCCAGTATCACGCGGCGCGGGACGGCGTGGCGATGCTCGAGCGGCACCGGGAGGTGCTCGAGACGCCGATTCCCGCCGTGCGGCAGCGCGACGGCGGCCGGACGCCGTTCGTGAGCCCGCAGGGCGTCGCCATCGAGTTCCGCCACGTCACCGTCCGCTATCCCGGTGCCGAGAAGCCCGCGCTTGAGGACGTTTCGTTCCGCATCGGGCCGCGCGAGTTGGTCGCCGTCGTCGGGCCGAGCGGCGCGGGGAAGAGCACGCTCCTCGCCGTGCTGCTTGGCTTCATCCGGCCGGAGTCAGGCGAGGTGCTCATCGGCGGCGTGCCGCTCGACGAGATTGATCTTGGCGCGTTTCGCCGTCATCTGGGCCTCGTCGCGCAGGAGCCGACGTGGTTCCACGCGACCTTGCGCGACAACGTCACGTGGAACGAGCCGAGATCCGACGAGGAGGTTCGGGAGGCGCTTGTCATGTCGGGGCTCGACCACGTCGTCGAGCGGCTGCCTGCAGGCCTCGATACAGAACTGGACGGGGAGCGCGTGCAGCTTTCGGGCGGCGAGCGGCAGCGGCTGGCCCTGGCGCGCCTGGTCCTCCGGAGACCGGCCGTCGCGCTGCTCGATGAGCCGACACGATCGCTCGATCTCGCCACCGAGCGGGCGCTGGAGGAGCGGGTCGTCCCGTGGCTTCGGGAGCGCACGTCGATCGCCGTTGTGCATCGGCTGAGCCTTGCGCTCGCGGCGGACCGCGTGTTGGTGCTCGACGGAGGTCGGCTTGTCGAGGAGGGACGGCCGGAGGAACTTCTGCTTGCGTATGGCTATTTTCACGCTATGGTGAGCCGTTACCGTGGCGAAGAGGTGCTTTCCTGATGAGACGCGTGCGCTGGATGTGGGGATTTGTGCGTCCAGTCGTCGGCCGTGTGGCGGGTAGTACTGGGCTTTCCGCCGCCACGTTCGTGGCCGCCGCGGCGATGATGGCGACGGCGGGCTACCTCATTTCCGCCGCGGCGCTCAAACCGTCGACGATTCTGATGCTATGGGTGCCCATTGTGGGCGTGCGGTTTTTCGGCACCAGTCGGGCGGCGTTTCGTTATCTCGAGCGCCTGATTTCGCACGATACCGTCCTTCGTCTGACGGCACGCCTGCGCGCGCTCATATTTTCGCATTTAGAGCGCCATCCGGATACCTTGATTGGCCGTCGCACCGTGACGACCCTGGATCTCATCCTGACGGACATGGAACGAGTGCAGAACGGGCTTCTGAGGCTTCTTTTGCCGCTCGGGAGCGGCCTTGCTTCGAGCGCGCTGGTGGGTGCATGGCTCGCGCGGGTGGATCTGAGCCTCGCGGTGACTTTCGCGCTCGGCGTTCTCGTGGCAGGAATCGCGGCACCGTTACTGGCCTTGTGGATCTCGAATCGCTGGCATAGCTCGAGGTTCGCCATTCGCCAGAGGCGCGAAGCCGGGATGGACGATCTCGTCCGTGGGATCGACGAGCTACTCGCGCATGGCGAGATGGACGAGATGCTCGCGCGCCTGGACAGTTGGGATGAGGAGGAGGAGCGGCTGACTGCTCACCTCGACGCCGTGCGCGCGATCCTCGATGGAACGTTGTATGTGGGCGCTACGGCTACTGTGGCTGCTGTTCTCGCCGAGGCCATCGAACTGCATCTTACGTCGAACTTGCCTGGCACGATGATAGCAGCCGTGACCCTCATGGTCATGGCGGCCATGGAGCCTTGGACCACTGCGGGACCAGCATTCGCGGATGCTTTTGAGGTGAGACGGTCGGTTGCGCAGATGGTCGATCTCGCGCCGGTGTCGAGCGAGGAGGTCGGTCCACGAGCGGAGAGCGAAGGGACGTCGGCCACCTTGTCACTCGCTCTCGCGTCAACCCATACGGCATTCTCGACGCATGGTCTTTGCTGCCGCCGAGGAGACGTGTGGGCGCTGAGGGACGTCGACATCGAGGTCCCCCGTGGTCATCGGGTTGCTATCGTTGGGGATAGCGGGGCCGGGAAATCGACGTTGCTCCAGGTGGCGCTAGGTCTCGTCGCCTACGATAAGGGCGAGGTACGATGGTTCGGCCATCCACTCGTCGGTTGGTCGGAGTCTGAGCTTCGACGTCTCGTCACAGCGGTGCCACAGGATACGTACATTTTCCATACGACACTTCGCCAGAATCTCTTGCTCGCGAGGTCTGATGCTACCGACGAAGAACTCATGATGGCCCTCTCCATCGCGCAGCTCGAGGATCTCGTTTCGCGGCTGCCGAAGGGGCTCGACACGGTGCTGCAGGATCGCGGGTACTCGCTCTCGGGAGGTGAGCGTCAACGGCTTTCCCTTGCACGGGCCGTGCTTTCTGGGGCCGAGGTCGTGCTCTGTGACGAGCCGACTTCTTCGCTTGACGTTGAAACCGAACGCTCGTTCATGGAAGCGTTTTTTACAGCGCTGCGAGACAAGACCGTCGTCTGGGTCACCCACCGGCTCACGGGCATGGAATTCATGGATCAGATCTTCGTATTACACGAAGGGCGCGTCGTCGAGCGCGGTACGCATCGTGAGCTTGTTCATCGAGGAGGCATCTACAGCGCGTTGTGGACGATTCAACGAGAAATGGGATCTAGTTCCTTCAAGAACGGAAGTGTTCGTTGAGCCGGTATGACGTGTAGGAAGAGGTTTAGATGCCGAGACTAAGAGGAGAGGCGGCATATCGCAGGAGACCACACGTGATGGTGCGTTCCATCTGGTTCAGGAGGCACGTATGGGAAGCAGGGTGGAGTTTCTCCAAAGTGTATACATCGTCATTGGGGTCGAGTTGGGCGTCACTTTCCTCTTTCTGCTATTGTTATCTCCATGGCTATTTCGGACTTTCTTCAGACTGGCGGTGCGTAGATTCACAGAAGTTGTATTTCGAGACCCTTATACGAACAATCTGCTAGAGGGTTACACGGCGCTTAAAAAATTTGGTCTACAATGGATGTTGGAAAATGAGTTGCGCGCGCAAAGCGGACGAGCGTTAGAAAAGCCGATTGGGACAGGACGCCCCTTCCCGCATTTTGACGGACTGCTCATCACTCCGGGTCCTCTTCGTCGTCGTCCTCTTGAGTTGACGGATCCAGTGGATCTTCAGGTCACCATTGGCCGACACTGTAAACGACCGCTGCACCTGTCGATGCCTATTCTCGTCAGTGCCATGGGATACGGTGTTGCTTTACGGAAGCCCATTGTCCAAGCGATTGCGCTTGGCACAGCCAAAGCCGGAACGGCATGCAATGTGGGGCAAGGACCCGTCGTAGCGGAATGGACGCACTCGGCAGACAAATGGGTGGTTCAGTACCATCGCGCGCCATGGCGGGGGGACGAATCGGTATTCCAGCGAGCACACATGATTGAAATTCGCTTCGGACAAGGAGCGAATGTCGGTTCCGGAACTTTTGTGTCCGCGAAAGGTCTGGATCGAGCCGCCCGCAGAGACTTGGGGCTGACCGATGAGTCGGACGTAGCTTATATACCGGCCGGCCATCCCGAAGTCGAGCGAATGCTCGCCTTCCGCAATCTAATCAGAAGATTAAGAAAAATAAGTGGAGGAGCCCCCATTGCGGTTAAGATTCCGGCGAGTCACTACATCGAGCAAGACATCGAGTGGGCAGTGAAAGCTGGCGCAGATGTGATTGTGGTCGATGGGGCACAGGGTGGAACTCATGCGTCTCCCGCAGTGCTCGTTGACGATTTTGGAATTCCCACACTCTCCGCCCTTTGTCGCGCTGCTCGATTTCTGCGGGCGCGAGGGTACCAGGATCGGGTCGACCTCATCATCTCGGGAGGAATTCGAACGCCGGGGGACATTATGAAAGCGCTCTGTTTGGGCGCCTCAGCGGTTTACATGGGAACAGCTGCACTATTTTCCGTCGTGCACACTCAACTCACACGCACACTTCCGTTCGAACCTCCGACCCAGATCGCGTGGGCCAATGCGGAGATTCCAACGAGGTTTGACGTCCGCGCGGGAGCAGAGTCGTTGGCAAAATTTCTTTTGGCGTGTGCCGACGAGATAGGCGTCGGACTACGAGCGCTCGGTAAGCCTTCGATTCACGCCTTGGATCAGAGCGATCTTGTTGCTTGGGATGCCGAGGTTGCGAGGATTACAGGGTGCCCGCTCGTCTAGATGCATAGGGAAATCGAGTTTGGTGAAAGCTACGGGAGAATCGCATTCCAGATACGCTGGTGATGCAAGATGACAGGCAGAGCAAATGGGCTGCTGTCGAAGCGAGTCGAAGACAACTGGTTGATGCTCCAGGCTTGTTTAGCCTCCGCGCCTGACCTCAAGCGAATGCCATTTGAATGGAACGGATCCCTCGCTCTCGTTGTGTGGATCGACGGTCTTGTGGCTGCAGAGCGTATTCAAATAGGACTCTCGATTTTGCGTATGGAAGAAATGTCAAAAAAATCTATATCATCCTTGAAGCACTTGGGGCAGCAGGCACTATGGATGTCAATGACCGCAACGGAGAAACTAGACGACGTGGTCACAGCCGTGCTGGGAGGGAAGGCGGTTCTCTTTCAAGACGGACTCGGAACAGCTTTCATCTGGGATGTCGAGTCCTGGCCAGGTCGCCAGGTTGAGCGTGCGGAAAACGAACCGACGTTACAGGGGCCGCAAGAGGCGTTCGTGGAGAACCGCGTACTCAATATCGCCTTAGTACGAAAGAGATTACGTTCACCAGACCTCAGGATACTCGATTTCACTATTGGCGAGCGCACCAGAACGACGGTTTCCCTCGTATATGTCGAAGGTATTACGAAGCCCCGACTGGTTCAAGAGGTCTGCTCGCGATTATCCAAGGTGTGTATTGATGGTGTGGTTGACATGAATGTGGTCAGGGAATGGATTGCAGATGCGCCAAGGACGATTTTTCCAACCATTGAGGAAACGGAACGGCCCGAACGCGTGGTGTCGGGTCTGCTGCAGGGAAGAATCGCGATTATCGTGGACGGCACCCCCATGTGCATGGTGCTCCCCGCGACATTCGCGCAATTCATCACGTCGCCGGAAGACTACTATATGCATTACACGCTCGCTTTGCCACTTCGTCTCCTGCGTCACATCATGTTTTGGTCATCGGTACTACTTCCGGCCGTGTATGTCTCGTTGTTGACGTATAACCAAGATTTGATTCCTACGCCTCTCGTTCAAAAGATCAGTTCGCAGCGCGCCGGGATCCCTTTTCCGACGGTTTTTGAAGCGCTCTTCATGATGTTCGCATTTGAAGCCTTGAGGGAGGCGGGAACGAGACTGCCTAGAGCCGTGGGGCAGTCCGTGAGCATTGTGGGCACCTTGGTCATCGGAGAGGCTGCAGTGCGCGCCGGGATCGTGTCCGCAGGCATGATCATCATTGTCGCCGCCACTGGGATCGCCTCCTTTACCGCGCCTGCCTTAGGGATGGTGCAGGCGACACGCTTGTTACAATTTGTGTTTGTCCTGTGTGCAGGCGTATTTGGGCTTTATGGTGTCGCGATTCTGGGGATAGTGTTGATTGTTCACCTTGCATCCATTCGTTCTTTTGGCGTTCCATATCTGGCACCTGTTGGTCCAACCCTTTTGACGGATTGGAAAGACGCTCTGGTGCGTGCGCCATGGTGGGATATGGGCCGTCGTCCCCAGGAATATGAACCTATGGACCGAAAGCGAGCACGCGGACGGAGGTAGATTCGGCCGTTGAAACGCTATTGGCTGGTGGTGTTGGTGATGGCGGTTACATGCGTGGTAACGAGCTGCGGCGACTACAGCGAAGTGGAAGACCTTGCTGTGGTCGTTGGAATGTCGATGGACGAGACCTCTAATCACCACTTGCGTGTGACATGTGACATCATGAGGTCCAGCGAATCCGGTTCAGACAACACGTCTGCGAATCAAAATCAGGACATGTTGGTCACTGGAGAAGGATTGAGCATGGCCTCCGCTCTGGAAAACATCCAAAAAAAGCTTGACAAGCGCATCTATCTGTCGCACAACACGTTAGTTGTGTTGAGCGACAGGGTGATCTCCGATAGGTTTGCATCCATGCTGGACGAACTAGAACGAAACCGCGAATTACGCTTGAATCAGATGGTGGTCGTAGTTCGAGGAGATGCCGACCAAATTTGGACCATTTCCAATCGAAGCGAAACACCGCTTGCCATCACGATCCGGCAGGCGATTCAAAATTGGGAAGCATGCACGGACGCTTTTCGGGCGGAACAATTCCGCATGCTGCGCGACTGGAATGCTCCATACGGAGTTGCCCATTTACCGTGGCTTGATCCACAGGCGGCCAATTGGGTTGCAGGTCTCGTATTTGTGGATCCCCGGGGAGGCATAGCGTGGTGGTCTATCTGCCCTCCTCGAGACAATGGAGCACTTTGGCTGCTAGGAGATACGCGCAATTTGGTCCAAAAAATCGTGTTTCAAGACCCGTATAGAGGTAAAGAAGGTCAAATTTGTATCAGGTGGGGGCATACGCATACAACGTTTGGGTTTAGGTATCATAAAAACAAGCTGTACGTCACTGTAAATTGGTGGGGCAACGGTTATATCGAGGCGATGAGTCCGGGGCATGTCGCTGATCGAACGACTTTTAAGGTCCTTGAAGATCAGGCGGGACGCGACATTCAGCGCGATATACATCAGTGCATCATGCGTATGCGCTCCGCTGACGTCAATCTGTGGCGAATGTCGCTGTATCGAACAGCACCCCAGTTGTTTCGCATATTGGAGCGCAAGGATCCATCCTGGTGGAAGAAATGCGACGTGTCTTATGTCATTCATCCTCACATCGTCCACTCTGGACTGTCGACTCGATCGCCGGGGTGAAGAGGGGGGATTACGTGGTCAAGAGACCCACTTGGGGGCCAATCCTCGTTTGGTTGTTGAGCGTATGCTTTGTAGTGATTGCGTATTTGGCGCTGATGTTCCAGTGGTGGCCAGACCTTCAACCCCTCTACCCGTTGGAACTCGTATTTGGGACGGCCACCGAATGGTTATTTGGGTTGTGAGCCATGAGAAAAGAACAGATATCTCGATATCAACTGATCCTGCTTCTCATATGGTTGACCATGGGGACCGGGGTTCTTGTCATTCCCTCTGTGATCACGGAGTTCACCGTGACGGATGCGTGGATGGCCGTTCCTTCATTGTTTGTTGGAGGACTGCTCTCGGCGGGCATTGCTCGTGTGCATGTTAAAAAATTTCCCAACTTGCGGGTAACCGGTGCGCTCCTTGCGACGGCGGGGTCTGCAATAGGTAATGTATTAATTATATGGTACGTTTCAGTGGTTTTTGTGGTCGGGACAGTGGTGGCGCGGGAGTTTACACTCTTTGTGACCATGGTCTCGTTGCCCTATACATCGGAAACTGCTGTGGCGGTTATCGGCTGCGCCAGCGTCGCCTACATTGCCTATGTAGGCATTGAGTCCTTTGCACGCGCGAACGAATTTATCGTTCCGCTCGCCGCTGTGGTACTCCCGCTCCTGATTCTCTTACCCTTAACTCTGTGCGACGTCCATCAGTTTTATCCTGTTTTTTCGAGTGGTTGGCTGCCGGTATGGAAGGCTTCGATTGTCTCGATGTTCGTCTATGGGTTGGAATTTTCGCTTGCCATCCAATTGGTTCCTAATTTGCGATCACCCGAGAAGCTTCCCAACGACATCGTGATCGCAGCCTCGATATCCACAGTGCTGATTCTCATCGTGGTCCTCCTGACCGTTGGCGTGTTCGGATATACGGTGCGTTATCTGCAATACCCAGTGTTGGAGTTGATTCGCGTTGTACGCATCGGGCGTTTCATCGAACGATTAGATACAATCTATGGAATTGCCGTTTTGATGACTATCATCTCGAAGTTGGCCGTCATCCATTTGGCGATGTGCACGGGAATTCAAGACCTTTGTAAGACGCGCGACTACCGCTGGGCGGTGTTACCTACCGGAACGGCGATGTTTGTGGGCGGATTGTATTTTTATCGCAATGTCGCCCAGATGGCGTATTTCATCGAACACGTCGGACCATCTTACCTCTTGTTTACGGTGGTGGGTGTGCCGTTGTTGGGATTGACATTGCAGCGCGTCCGGTTCCATCTGAAACGTAGAGCCAGGAAGGGGGGCTGACGACGCAACCATTTACACACCGAGGCTCTGCCCTTCCTGGTTCACGAGATCGCCCTCTGCGCCAACGCTGCGGCCGCAGCCTTCGGATCTTGCGCTGACATGATGGCGGAGACCACCGCTACGCCGTCCGCGCCCGCGGCCAGCACGTCTGCCGCTCGCTCGACGGTGATCCCGCCAATGCCGACGATGGGGACGTGGACAGCGCGCCTGCAGGCGGCGAGCGTCTCGAGGCCCGTCAGGACGGCGTCGTCCTTCGTCGCCGTCGGATACACGGAGCCCACCCCGAGGTAATCCGCGCCGTCTTGTTCGGCTCGCACCGCTTCCTCGACGGATCGCGCCGAGACGCCGACCAGAAGCTCGGGGAAGCGAGCCTTGACCAGGCGCGCCGGGAGGTCCGTCTGCCCCACGTGCACTCCGTCCGCGCCCGACAAGAGCGCGATGTCGACGCGGTCGTTCACGATGAAGAGCGCGCCGTGAGCGGACGCGAGTTCCCGCAGGCGGACGGCGAGCTTGAGCATCGGCCCGCCGTCTTCCCGTTTGCGCCGCAGTTGCACGCACGTCACGCCGCCTGCGAGCGCCTGTTCCACGATGGCGACCACCTCGTCGTGGTCCGGCCGGTCGTCCGTCACGAGATACACGCGAAGCTTGTCCGCGAAATCCTGTCCTGTCATCTGCCCACTATCCCCTCCGAATGCGCGCGCGTGCGTCGACGTCGCGCGCGGTCAAAGCGTGCAACGCATCGAGCAGCCGCACCTGAAAGCTCCCCGGTCCCCCTGCGCCTTCCGCCGCCATCTCGGCTGCCACGTTGAAACACGTGATGGCGGCCACGGTCGCCTCGAGGAGGCCGCCCTTTGTCCCATCCGAGACGCCGACAAACGCGCCGATCACGGCCGTGAGCGAGCAGCCGGAGCCTGTGATGCTCGCCTCCCACGGGTGGCCGTTTGCGAGTTCGTACACCACTTCGCCGTCGGTCACGAGATCCTGTTCTCCCGTCGCCGCGACGATGAGGCCGCGAGCGCGCGCGAACCGCCTCATCGCGTCGACCAGGCCCGCACCCGCGCCCTTCGCGTCGACGCCCGCCACCTCGCCGCCCGCGCCCGTGAGGACGCCGATCTCGCCCTGATTGCCGCGCAGGACTTGGACCCTCCGCGTGTCGAGCAGGCGCATGGCGGCGCCCGTCCGGTACGGTGTGGCGCCGGCGCCGACGGGATCGAGCACAATCGGCACGCCGCGGCGGTTGGCGGCCTCGCTCGCCAGATCCATGCTCGTCACGACGTACGGGTCGAGCGTGCCCAGGTTGAGCGCGATGGCGCGCGCGATGGAAGCCATGTCCGCGACCTCCTCGTGCGCGTGTGCCATCACGGGCGAGGCGCCGAGGGCGAGCAGGGTGTTTGCCGCGATGTTCGTCACGACGAGATTCGTGATGTTGTGGACGAGCGGGCGCTCCGCGCGCACGCGCTCAAGCCAGTGTCCGATTTGCATGAGTGGTTCTCCCTTCGCCCGAGGCTCACACCCGAGGCTCACAGTGGAAGGGCGGCCTCGGCAAACTGACGACCATCAAACACGTACATCCGCCCGGCCTCGATGTGATCCGGAAAGACCGGGCATTGGCTGTGATCCGTCGGCCCGTGCCCGCTCCCGACGTCCCAGTCGGCGGCCGATGCGATGGCGCGCGAGATGAACGACTTCGCCGCGGCGATGGCCTCGAGCGGATGCGCTCCGCGCGCGAGGGCCGCGGCGATGGCGGACGAAAAGGTGCAGCCGGTGCCGTGGGTCTTGCGGCTTGGGACGCGGGGGGCGGCGAACACCGTCCACGTGCCACCGTGAAACACCACGTCCATGGCGAGATCGCCCGCGCCGTCCAGATGACCGCCTTTGACCACGGCATACCGCGCGCCAAGCCGCGCCAGCGCCTCGGCGGCCCGCGCTGCGTCCGCCAGGGAGCGGACGGGGATGCCGGTCAGCCGCTCCGCCTCCGGCGCATTCGGCGTCGCCACGTAGGCGAGGGGCAGCATGCGCTCGATCACGGCCGCGACATCGTCCGGATGGAGCAGCGCCTCGCCGCCCTTCGCGATCATCACCGGGTCCACGACGATGGGGCAGTCGACGCCCGTGAGAGCGTCTGCGACGGCGTGGATGGCGGCGCGATCGCCGAGCATGCCCGTCTTGATGGCGTCAAAGCCCAAATCGTCGCGCACGGACTCAAACTGCGCCCGCACGATGTCCACGGGCAGCGGATACACGGCCTGCACGCCGACGGTGTTCTGCGCCGTGACGGCGGTGAGCACGCTCATGCCGTACACGCCGAACTGGTGGGCTGTCTTCAGGTCCGCCTGGATGCCGGCGCCGCCGCCCGAGTCGGATCCGGCGATGGTGAGCATGCGCGCCACATGGCCGTCAGGGCGTCGAAACATCGCTCACCGCCTCCTTCGGAAGCCACGACTCGCCGCGGTACGCCATGTCGAAGAACCGGTACTCGAGGTGGCAGCTCGCGACAAACGCCGCCTCGACCCGGCGGGCCCGCTCGGGCGAGAAGTGGGCGGCCTCGCGATCGATCATCGCGAACAGGCGATGTGTGGCGTCTTGCATGCCGGGATCGGCGTAGAAGCGGATCCAGGCCGCGAAGGGGTGATCCGGCTTCTCTTCGAGGATGGGTTCGAGCCGCTGGCCGATCTCGACGTACACGTGATGGCACGGCAGGATGGCGGCCACGAGTTCCGCGAAGTCGCCGCGCGCTGCCGAGGCCAGGAGGTGGCTCTCGTAGTGGTGCAAGGTGGGCAGCTTCGGCTGGTCCTCCACGTCCTTGGCCGTCACCCCCGCGTAGCGCAGCAGGTTGTCGTGCGCCTCGGTTTCGCCGCCGAGGAGAAGCGACATGCGCCCGTGGAAGTCGGCCACGTCTTCGTGCCTTGGCGCAAGCGCCGCGGCGTGCGCGAAGACGCGCAGGTAGGTCTCCAGATACGGCTGGTCCTGGCTGACGTAGCGAATGGCCGCCGCTTTCGGGAGGTTCCCTTCGGCAATTCCTCGCACGAAGGGATGGCGCAGAATGGCGTCGAGGATGGGGTTGGACATGGCAATCAGCGATGCGGAAAAGGACATCAGAAGCGCCTCCTCTGCCGGAGGCCATAAGGGGAACACGGGAGGGTCCCATGCGCCACTTTCCTACGCTGGCATTACCCAGGTCAGGTTCAAAGGGTTCGGGGTGTCCCCCGTCTCAGCTTTCGCTCCCCTAGTGGCATCCAAGCTCGTTTGCATTCTATCATAGCATCTGAGAGAACCGCTGGCCATGGCGGCCTGCGCTGGGGGCGTTTCCATGCGCGTGCGAGACGTGATCGCGGCGCTTGCATCGATGATGCCCTGCGACGACCGGGCCATCTCCGTCGACGGCCTCGTGTGCGGGGATGCGGAGGCGCCGGTGCGCGCCATCGGCGTGACGTTTGTCGCATCCGTGTCCGTCGTGGAGGCGGCGCGGGCGAAAGGGATTGATCTTCTGCTCAGCCACGAGGGCGCCTTCTTTTGCCACCAAGGCGACGCGCCGGCCAAGGATGCCGTCGCTTGGCAGAAGAAGCGGCGGCTGCTCGATCTCGGCGTCGCCGTATATCGCCTGCACGATCGCCCGCATCGCACGGCGCCCGACTGGATCGCCGAGGGGATCGCGGAGGCGCTCGGGTGGGCGGCGGACGTGCGTCTGCGGCTCGCGACGCCGTGCGACGTGCCCGTCGTCGCATGGCCGCAGGGCCGGCGCCTGGATGACCTCCTGCAGCACGTGTGCGCCCGGCTCGGCTTGGCGCGCGTGCGCGTCTCCGGCCGCGCTGACGTGATTCGCCGAGTCGCGCTG
Organism: Alicyclobacillus fructus; assembly: GCF_017329605.1. Lineage (GTDB taxonomy): Bacteria > Bacillota > Bacilli > Alicyclobacillales > Alicyclobacillaceae > Alicyclobacillus > Alicyclobacillus fructus. The sequence continues at coordinate 8,178 of NZ_JAFMTY010000005.1, read as the reverse complement.
TTGCCTGGCTATCGAGGCACGGGCGATCTCGTCGCCCACGTGTTTCGCGAGACCGGTGTCGATCTGATCCTCGCCGGCGAGGGGCCAGAGTGGGAGGCGATGGAGTACGCGCGGGATGCCTCGGCGATGGGGCTCTCCCGCGCCGTGGCGTGGATCGGCCATCAGGCGAGCGAGTCGCCAGGCATGCGCCGCATCGCGGATGCCCTGGCTGCCGCGTGTTCCATCCCTGTCGTGTGGATGGATCAACCGGAGGCGTTCCTGTGGTATCCTTAGAGGAACCCCGGTTTCGGTGGCACAGTTGAGTCTGCGCCCTGGGTTTTCGAGCGAGGTTCTGGCGAACGGTCCCTTCCGGGCGGCCATAGCGCCCTATCGAATCTCCCAATTTCGGGCGGAAGGAAAGGTGGACGGTTGTGACGGAGTCCGCCGCGATTGTGCGTTGGGTTCGTTCGATGGCGCAGGGAGCTCGATTTCGGCGCTTCCGCGGCATCGGTCTCGCATTGCTCGGCTCCATTCTGTGGGGCGTCTCGGGCACGGCAGCGCAAGTTTTGTTTGCGGATCACGTCGATCCCGCCTGGCTCGTGGCGGTCCGCATGACCCTGGCGGGGCTCATGCTGCTTGGAGCGACGTGCGCGAAAGAAGGCGCTGCAAAGGCATTTGCACCTTGGCGCGAGCGATATTCCGCGGTGCGGATGATGGTGTTTGGCCTTGCCGGTCTCCTTGGCGTGCAGTACACGTACTTTGCCGCCATTCATGCGGGAAATGCCGCGACGGCCACGGTGCTTCAGTACATGGCTCCCATCGTCATCGTCGCGTACGCGTCTGCGCGCGCCCGCAGATTTCCGTCTTTGGCTCAGATGTCGTGCCTCTTCCTCGCCATGGCTGGCTGTGGGCTGCTCGTGACGGACGGCCATATGGGACGGCTGGCCGTATCCGGATGGTGCGTGGTCTGGGGACTCTTGTCGGCTGTGGCGGTAGCTGTGTACAGCATCTTTCCCATTCCCCTCATCGCCCGTTTCGGCCCGATGTCCGTGACGGCTTGGGGCATGCTCGTGGGCGGGACAGCGATGGACCTCTTCACCTTTCCCCGGCATGAGATGCCCCACTTGACCTTCGGGGCATGGTACCTGGTGGCCTTCGTGGTGGTGTTCGGGACGCTGGTGCCCTTCTACCTGTACTTGGCGAGCCTCCGCGACATCACGCCGGCGGACGCGAGCATGGTCGCGAGCGGCGAGCCGCTGGCGGCAACGGTGCTTGCGGTGTCGGTGTTGCATCAGCCGCTGGGGTGGGCTGGCATGCTGGGAATCGTCTGCGTGCTTGGCACGGTCACCTTGCTTGCCAGAATGAGAACGTAGCGTTTGTACGGCGGACCGGTTTCGGCGTGCCCGTCGTTGGCCAAAACGTGCCGCCCGCACACGCGGGCGGCAGGGGAATGCGCAGGTTTTGTCAGGTCACCCTGATGCGCGCTCCGTTGGATCATGGTCTGCGGAGGGCTTTTCATTTCCCCCTTGCATCACCCTGTTCCCTCACTCCATTCCACCACTCCCCGCTCTTCGGGTATCCTGCAGCTCTGGATTGCGGTACAATGAAGGAAAACGAATCCAGAAAGGATGTGCGCGGCGTGGCTCACTCAGGATCCGCGAGGCACACAAATCGGTTGATCCACGAGAAGTCCCCGTACCTGCTCCAACACGCCCATCAGCCCGTCGATTGGTACCCCTGGTGTCCAGAAGCCTTTCAACGAGCCAAGCGCGAATCCAAGCCCGTCTTTTTGTCCATCGGCTATTCGTAGCCCCTTCGGGGGCCCAAGGAGTTTCCTTCGACCTGTCATTGGTGTCACGTGATGGCGCACGAGTCGTTTGAGGACGAGACCGTGGCCGCCATTCTTAATGAGCACTATGTCGCCATCAAGGTCGACCGCGAGGAGCGGCCGGACATCGATCACATCTACATGACGTATTGCCAAGCGCTGCAGGGAGAGGGCGGGTGGCCGCTCACCATCATCATGACGCCCGACGGGCACCCGTTTTTCGCCGGAACCTACTTTCCCAAGATGCCGCGCTACGGGCGGCCGGGGTTGATTCAAATCCTGCAGGAAATCGCCAGGCTGTGGAAGGCGGATCGCGCGCGGCTGGAGCGGGCGAGTCGGTCGATGGCGGAGCGCATGCAGCCGCTGTTCGAGGGCCAAGCGGGCGAGGCGCGCGGCCGGGAAGCGGCGGATCAAGCGTACGAGGCGCTGGAACGGATGTTCGATCCGGAGTACGGCGGATTCGGTCCGGCGCCGAAGTTTCCGACGTTTCACCGGGTGCAGTTTTTGTTGCGCTACGCCCGTTTGCGCCCGAGCGAGCGCGCGGCCGCCATGGCGCAGGCGACGCTTCGCTCCATTCAGCGCGGCGGCATTGTCGATCACGTCGGCGGAGGTCTGGCCCGCTACAGCACGGACCCGTTCTGGTGCGTGCCGCATTTCGAAAAGATGCTGTACGACAATGCGCTGGCGCTCGCTGCGTACGCGGACGCTTACGCCCGCGACAACGATCCGGCCTTTCTGCGCTTCATGCGGCACATCGTCGATTTTTTCGAACGCGAGATGCGATCGCCCGAAGGACTGTATTACAGCGCGGTGGATGCGGACTCGGCCGGCGGCGAGGGTCGCTTTTATCTCTGGCGGCCGGAGGACGTGATCGCGGCGCTCGGCCCTGAAGACGGCGAGCTATACAACGCCTTCTACGACATCACGGAAGCCGGCAACTTCGAGGGGGCGAACGTCCCCAACTACATCCATCAGGATCCGGCGGCGTTCGCGGCTTCTCGCGGCGTGACCGAAGAGGAGCTGTGGCGGAAGCTCGATGTTCTCAACGAGAAGCTGCGCGCGGTTCGGGATGCGCGCGAACGCCCGGCCATCGACGACAAGTGCCTTACGGCATGGAATGCGCTCATGGCGTATGGGCTTGCACGTGCTGGCCTCGCGTGCGGAGAGCCCGCGTGGGTCGAGAGGGCCAGGGAGGTGGTGGCGGCCATCGAGCGCATCTTGGTGCGCCCCGACGACGGAAGGCTCCTCGCGCGCTATCGGGATGGCGAGGCCGGTATTTTCGCGTACGCGGACGATCACGCCTATCTCGTCGCTGCGTATCTGGAGCTGTATCGCGCCACGCTCGATCGCGCGCATCTGGATCGCGCCCGGCACTGGCAGGCGGTGCAGGATGCCCTCTTTTGGGACAAGGCCCAGGGCGGGTACACGTTTTACGGCCGGGATGCGGAGTCGCTCATCGCGGTCCCGAAGCCCGTGTATGACGGCGCGATGCCGTCCGCCAACAGCCAGTCGGCGCACAACCTGTGGGCGCTGCATGCCTTGACGGGCGACTCGGAATACGCGGATCGGCTGGAAGGGCTCTTGCGCGCGTTCGGCGGGGACATCGCGTCGACGCCCATGGACTGCCTGTGGCTCGTGACCGCGGCCATGATGAGCGAGGTGGGATCGACGGAGATTGTCCTCGCGGCGCCTCGGGAAGAAGCGGCACAGAGGGCGCGCGAACTTGCCCGCATGGACCTGCCGGAAGCGGTCTGGCTCACGAGCGACGCGCGCGGCGACGAGGACACCTACCCGATGGCGCAGCATGGGGCGCCCCAGTACTATGTGTGTCGGGGCTTTCGCTGCGATCGCCCGGAAACGGACTGGAAGGTGGTGGTGGAACGCCTGCGGCAGCCGCCCGCCTGGAACTGAACAGTTTCCAACCCATTGGGCATCCTAATGGAAGACGTGTGACCATCCGAGTGCAGGAGGGATCGAGATGAGCGTTGATTTGAAGCGAACCTTCACGCTGGACGGATCGCCCTTGACGGCGACTGAGGGGGAGACCATCCTGCAGGCGATGTTGGCGGCTGGCCTAGACTTTCCTCACATCTGTTATCATCCTGCGCTTGGCCCCATCCAGACCTGCGACACGTGCATGGTGGAGGTGGATGGCGATCTCGTCCGAGCGTGCGCGACCCCGGTCAGGGAAGGCATGTCGGTGCGGACCAAATCCGTGGCCGCGCGGTACGCGCGCAAGGAGGCGATGGATCGCATCCTGAAAAACCACGACCTCTACTGCACGGTCTGCGACAACAACAACGGCAACTGCGTGGTGCACAACACCACCATGGCGATGGACATTGATCACCAGTCGTATCCGTTCCGCGAGAAGCCGTACGAGGTCGACATGTCGCACCCATTCTACCGGTACGACCCGAGCCAGTGCATTCTCTGCGGTCGATGCGTCGAAGCCTGCCAGAACCTGCAGGTCAGCGAGGTGCTGTCCATCGATTGGGATCGCGAGATCCCGCGCGTCATTTGGGACGACGACGTGCCCATCAACGAGTCGTCGTGCGTCTCGTGCGGCCACTGCGTGACCGTCTGCCCCTGCAACGCGCTCATGGAGAAGTCGATGCTCGGAAAGGCCGGATTCCTCACAGGTATCGAGCCGGAACCCCTGCAGCGGATGATCGACGTGACCAAGGCCGTGGAGCCAGGGTATCGCGCCATCTTCGCCATTTCGGAAGTCGAGAGCCACATGCGCAAGTCCCGCATCAAGCGCACCAAGACCGTGTGCACGTACTGCGGCGTGGGCTGCTCGTTCGACATCTGGACCAAGGATCGGGACATCCTGAAGGTCGAACCCCAGATGGAAGCTCCGACCAACCAGATCTCCACGTGCGTCAAGGGGAAATTCGGCTGGGAGTTCGTGAACAGCCCGGACCGCCTGACCAAACCTCTGCTCCGCAAGGGAGACGCGTTCCACGAGGTGTCTTGGGACGAAGCGCTCGACTTCGTGGCGAAGCGCCTGACCGACATCCGCCGGCAGTACGGAGACGACGCCATTGCGCTGATCTCGTCCTCGAAGTGCACCAACGAAGAAAACTACCTGGTGCAAAAGCTCGCCCGCGCCGTCCTCCACACGAACAACGTCGACAACTGCTCGCGCTACTGTCAATCCCCAGCGACCGAGGGGCTTCGCCGGACGATGGGCTACGGCGGCGACACCGGATCGCTCCACGATCTCGCCATCGCCGATCTGCTCATCATCGTCGGCGCGAACCCGGCGGAGTCGCATCCCGTCTTCTCGACCCGCATGCGGCGGGCCAAGAAGAAGTACGGACAGAAGCACATCGTGATCGACCTGCGCGAGCACGATTTGGCGCACCGCGCCGATCTGTTTGTCCGGCCGAATCCTGGAACCGACCTGGTGCTCATCTCGGCGGTCACGAAGTACATCATCGATCAGGGCTGGCACGACGCCGACTTCGTGCGCCAATCCGTCGACGGTTTTGAAGATTTCGTCCAATCCCTCGAACCGTACACGCTTCAGTACGCCGAGCGCGTGACGGGCGTGCCTCGCGATACCGTGATCCAGATCGCCCGGATGATCCATGAGGCCAAGTCGACCTGCATCTGTTGGGCCATGGGTGTCACGCAGCACAAGGGAGGCAGCGAGACCAGCACTGCCATTTGCAACCTCCTGCTTGTGACAGGAAACGTCGGGCGGCCGGGCACGGGGGCCTATCCGCTCCGAGGCCACAACAACGTCCAAGGCGCGGGCGACATGGGCTGCAGCCCGGTGTACATGCCGGGTTATGAGCGCGTCGACGATCCGGCCGTGCGCGCGAAATACGAGACCGCCTGGGGCGTGAAACTTCCGACGACCAAGGGGCTCGACAACCACGAGATGGTCGATGCCATCCACGAGGGCAAACTGCGGGCCCTCATCATTCAGGGCGAGGAGATGGCTCTCGTGGATTCGAACTCGCACTACGTCCGAGAGGCGTTCGCAAAGCTCGACCTGCTCGTCGTGATCGACGTGTTCTTCAGCAAGACGGCCGAGTACGCGGACGTGGTGCTGGCCGCGAGCCCGAGCCTCGAGAAGGAGGGCACATTCACGAACACGGAGCGCCGAATCCAGCGCCTGTACCAGGTGTTCGAACCGCTCGGGGACTCCCGTCCAGACTGGATCATTCTGCGCGATCTCGCCAACCGCCTGGGCGCCAACTGGACGTACGCGCATCCGTCCGAGATCCTCGAGGAAATGGCGAGCTTGGCGGCGCTGATGCAGGGGGTGCGCTGGGACCGGCTCGAGGGCTACCGCAGCCTGCAGTGGCCAGTGCATCCCGATGGGACGGACACGCCGCTTTTGTACACGAATGGCTTCCCGTTCCCGAACGGAAAGGCTCGACTGGTTCCTGCAAAGTGGATTGAACCCACCGCGTTTGCGCCGGAGTACGATCTCCACCTGAACAACGGCCGCATGCTGGAACACTTCCACGAGGGAAACCTGACCTACCGGGTGCACGGCCTCAAGGAGAAGGTTCCGACGACGTATCTCGAGGTGTCGCCGGAGCTCGCCAAGGAGCGGGGCATCGAGACGGGGGCGCTGGTTCGCCTCATTTCGCCCTACGGCGAGCTGAAGCTGCCGGTGGTGGTGACGGATCGCGTGAAGGGCAAACAAATGTATTTGCCGATGAACACCTCGAACGACGAAGAGGCCATCAACATCCTGACGTCGAGCGAGTCGGACGAGACGACGCACACGCCGGCCTACAAGGAGCTGCAGGTGCGGATGGAAGTGATTCGGCCGCGCGGCGAGAGCCCCATGACGAGGTTCAACTTCCGCATGCACAGGCCGAATCCGCAGCCCGGTGTGCGCGTCGAACGGAAGTGGTCGCGGCGAGGTTATGTGCCGGTGACCGAGGCGGCGAAGGAAAAGGCGAGGGGGTGAGATCATGGCGCAACCCATTCAACAGATCGTCCACCAGCCGCGCGACGAACGGCGGGAGGCGCAAGCGCGCGTGGAGGAGGCGGTGATTCAGAGCGCGGACGGCATCGTGGACGGGCTCAGATTGCTCCAGGCGTGCGAGGAGAAGGGGCTCATTCCCATCGTGCGGGCGCTGGTCGAGCAGGGGGACGACGTCCTCCGCGTGGTCGTCCACGCCATCTCGCGCAAAGGGGTGACGGACGGGCTCAAGAACCTGATTGGCATTGTGCAGTTTTTGAGCGTCGTGCCGCCGGAGGATATGGAGCGCGTGTTTCACGCGGTGGCGAGCGGCCTGGAGCGCGCAACCGAACAAAGCGAGGCAAATTCGCGGCTGGGGGTGTATGATCTCCTTAGAGCGCTGCGCGATCCGGATGTCGGCCGTTCGCTCGCCATGCTGTTTGCGTTCCTGAAGGGCATGGGCAGCGGGCTCGCCGAGCCGGGCGAATCGGCGCATAAGGACAGGGGGCCTGAGGTGTGAATGGCGTGTCGCGCTTTGGAGGGGCGGAAACGCGCAGGCGACCTGTGCTCCGATATCGGTCTGGAGCGTATCGCCAGGAGGAAGACGTGATCGCGACGGAATTCGCGCTCACGTTGTACGTCAACGGCGAGGAGTTCGCGACGCTCGTATGCACCCCGACCTATGTCGAGGATCTGGTGTACGGGTTTCTCGCTTCGGAAGGCGTCATCCGCGCCGTGGACGAGATCGAGTCGATGCAGGTGAGCCTGTGGACGGGTACGGCTCGCGTCCGGACGAAGTCCGGCGCCGTGCTCCCTTCTGCGCTCTACAACAAGCGCTACATCGGCTCGTGCTGCGGAAAGGGGCGGCAGAGCTTCTACTTTCAGAGCGACGCGCTGACCGCGCGGCCTGTCGAGGATCCGGTGTCCCTCTCCGCGCACGACGTGTTTCGGGCGATGGATCTCCTCGATGCGTCGTCCGGGCTGTTCGAGGAGACGGGCGGCGTGCACGTGGCGGCGCTGGTGCGTGAAGGAGAACTCGTCCTGGCAAGGGCCGATATCGGCCGCCACAACGCGCTCGACAAAATCTACGGCCACTGCCTTCGGGCGGGCGAGAGCTTGTCCGGCACCGCCGTGGCGTTTAGCGGGCGGATCTCGTCCGAGGTATTGCTCAAGGTCGCCAAGATCGGCGTGGGCGTCGTGATCGCCCGCGGAGCGCCGACGCTGCTCGCCATCGATCTCGCGGAGGAGTTGAACATCACGGCCATCGGTTTCGTGCGTGGCCGCGCCTTCAACGTATACAGCCATCCCTGGCGCATGTCGGACGTGGCAGTGGAAGAGGCGTAAACGTCAACCGAACTACACCTTGACTCATGTGTCAGGCGTGGGGCTGAGCATCCGCCCGGCTCCGCATGGGTGCTCAAGGACTCGTCCTTCCATA
>NZ_JAFMTY010000059.1 GCF_017329605.1 Alicyclobacillus fructus | reverse complement strand
CAGCGTCGCCACGAGGTCGTGAACGCGGAAAAATCGTACTTCATGTCCCTTCGCGCATGCCTTCATCCCAAGGGCAATCGCCAAATGCGTCTTTCCCGTGCCGACCGGCCCGAGCATGAGCACGTTCTCTCGGCGCTCGAGAAACCCGAGCTCTGTCAGCTGTTCTCGGCTGCAGTGCGGCGGAAACTTGATTTTGCTGAAATCGTAGCCCTCCAATTGCTTGACCTGAGGGAACTGGGCTTTCTTCAGCAGCCGCCGAATCCGCGCGGCTTCTCGGCCCTTCAGTTCCGCTTCGAAGACACCCAGGAGAAACGTGGTGCGATCTTGAAACGGAATGGATTCATAGGTCTCCATCACATACCCTAAGTGCAGGCTTTTACAAGCTTGAGCGAGCACTTCTTTCATCGCATCCTCATCTCCAGCAAGGCGTCGTATCGCCGAAGGTCAGGCCGATACCCGCAAACTTCCGTTGGCGTATGGGCTTCGATCCAAGGTGCAGGTCGAAACTCGGGATGCTGCCTAGCATACAAAGCGTGTTCCAGCACCACTTCGGGATGCGAATGGGTCTGAAGCGTCTCCAGCAGTTCGCCGATGTCCGCCATATCGTACCGTTCGAGCAAGCGGCGAATGAGTCCCACTCGCGCCTTTCGGAGGTCAGTCTCCGGCACTTGCACAAATGTGCGCACCGACGCGGGCAAGTACTTCGCCAGGTCGGAGTACATCACAGCGCGCGGCTTCCGGCGATAGCCGTCGAACACCGCTTTCCAATCGATCTTAAACGGTTTGTCCACGTACGGCCGCGGGAAGACCGCAAGCCGTTGATACGTCCCATCACTCGAAAGGACCTCGACCTCATCCCATTTGACCTTCAGCAAGACCGTCGCCAGTGCTTCGCACTGAGGCAGGGGATAGGTCGTGTTTTCGAATCGCAGCTCGCGGTACTTGTTCAGCCGGGAGGTCGTCAAACGGAAGACCTCGAATGGGACATCCGGCAACGCAAGCAGCTTCTTGCGCTCTTGTGCCCACAACTCGGCGATGAGTTCTCCCTTCGCGTAGTGTGGCCGCTCCATATCTTGGGTTTCCTTCTCGGCGAGATACGCTTCCAGCTCTGCGTCGGTTTCGCACACCGGCGGCGGCACGAGCCAATTGCGACGTGTATAGCCTACTTTGTTCTCCACATGCCCCTTCTCATGCCCTCGACGGGGATTGCAAAACAGGGCTTCGAAGCGGTAATGGGCGACGAATCGCGCGAACAATTCTGTATAGATGCGTTGCCCGCCTGTCTCGACTTCGGCCACCGCTGCAGGGAGATTGTCAAACCAGATCCGCCTTGGTACACCGCCAATGCGCTCAAACAGACGTTTCATGGCTTCCAGAAAGCACTCCGTGTTTTCCGCTCGCACGGGGAATGCGAACGCTGCGTTACTGAACGGAAACGACATCACGAGCACTTTCCGTTCCACGAGTTTCCCGCCTTGGCCGATGTAGGCCGTCTCAAAATCGACTTGCGCTTCTCCGCCGGGATGCTCGAGCCGTTCGTAGGCTTCTGCTGCTTCGGACTTTAGGGCTTCTCTTCGTTTTGAGACGTATCTCTCCACTGCCCGACGACTTCCTGGGTATCCATATTCCGTTCGTAAGCGTTCAAAAATGCGCTTGGCCGTGTAACGTTGCTTGCGGGGAAGCGCTTGTTCCTCGAGCAGCCAGGTGTCGATGATTTCAAGGTACGGTCCCAGC
>NZ_JAFMTY010000058.1 GCF_017329605.1 Alicyclobacillus fructus | reverse complement strand
AGACGGCGAGGCCCGGGTCCGTTACGTGTTGGCGTTCAATCCCGAGGAAGCCAAACGCGATGAGGCGCGCCGAGAGGCGATGTTGCGCGAGCTTCGGATGGAGTTGGAACGCCTCAAAGAGCTTCAGGGCGAAGCGCACACGAAGGCCCACTGTCGGCTTGCGAGCCATCCAACGTTCAAGCGCTATCTGAAACAGGACCGATGGGGAAACCTGCGGATTGACCCGGAGGCCGTGCGGCAAGCGGCTCATCTGGACGGGAAGTACCTGATCCGCACCTCCGATGACACGCTGTCGACGGAAGATGTCGCGCTGGGATACAAGCAGCTCCTGATGGTGGAGTCCGCGTTTCGGACGCTGAAGACGACGTTGGACATCCGTCCCATGTATCACCGGAAGGACGAGCGGATTCGTTCGCATGTGCTGCTTTGCTGGCTGGCCTTGTTGTTGGTGCGCATCGCGGAGGTCCAAACGGGGCGCACATGGTCTGACATCCGCTCTCACATGCAAGCGATGCATCAGGTGACGAAGAGCACGCCGGACGGGATGGTCGTGCAGCGCACGGAGACGACCGAGGCGCAGCGAGAGATCCTGCGAGCCTTGAGGATCAAGGAACCGCCGAGGATCCTGAAGGTAGAACCTCAGGCAAGAGGGCTGTAGACACTACGCGAGTTATCCACAGGTCCCACGAATCCGCATCGGCCATGGGTTTGTGGGACTTTGTATGACTACCAAGTGTCGAAGTCGGGGCAAAGGTCCGCACTCCTATCCGTCGTGTTGTTTGTTGGCACTTACAACATTCGACGAAGGGCGTGCGGATCTTTTTTTATCCCCTCCCTGACGGAATTTCGTGGCCACTCATGTCGATTCTATCGTGGCCATCTACAGCAGTCTGATATCTGCGGGTTGAGTACCGCATTTCATACCATCCGTCACGGGGCTGCCTCTGACTAAGAGCGTGGGTCGGCTATCAGCCTTTCACGATAGCGGGTGCAATAAAACCGACGACCATTAGCCCCTCGATGAAGTTACCGTTTTCGAGAGCAGTCAGCAACAATCATCGTGACAACAGCCACAGGCACCTTCTTTTCCGCGGGCTTCCTGAACGGCTTCCCAACCTTCTTTGACGACGAAATACACCAGCGCCAGCGCCGCGATGGAGTCAACCCACCACCAACCAAACAGAGCAGTCAAAACAACACCGGCAAGCACCGTCCAAGCCATGTACGCACATACGATGCTGCATGCCCCATCTGCGCGAAGTGCCTTACTGCCAATTTCTACACCAATTTTCTTCTTCAAACGCGACAAGATCGGCATAATGATGCCTGATGCGATGGCTAAGCCAATTCCTACATAGGTGGACTCGGCTCCTTGATGCGTCCAAAGCTTATCGATCGATGCAACCACGATATAGACCGCAAGCAACAGCAGGGCAATACCGACAACCCAAGACGAAATTTTTTCCGCACGATTCACTCGCGCCAAACTAGCTCCGCGTGCTTCAATCGTCAGACGCCAGAGAAGGACTGCTCCGGCGATCAGTTCGATGATGCTATCAGCACCAAAGGCGACAAGTGCTAACGAGTGTGCTATGATGCCCGAGCCAATCGCCACCGCCGCTTCAATGACCATCCAAAGAACGGATACCAATTCGATATTGACACCCTTTTTGACGACGGAAACAGCATGTGAAGACATTGATATTCTCCTTCCTCAATGATCGTCATGGTTGTCATGAATGGCATCGTTTTTACACAATATCGAATCACCATGCGGATGGGCTGCATCTTCGGGTTGGATGGT
>NZ_JAFMTY010000057.1 GCF_017329605.1 Alicyclobacillus fructus | reverse complement strand
CCCCCCCGCCCCCCGGCCCCCCCCCGCGGCGCGCCCCCCCCCCCCCCCCCCCCCCCACCCGCCCCCCCCCCCCGCCCCCCCCCCCCCCCCCCCCACCAGTGCTGGCATATGGGTCGAAAGCCATCTCGCCGCATCCTCCACCTTGCGCGCGATCTCTGCTTCATTCACGGAGACTCGCGTCGGCACGACTGGCTTCTTTGTGGGCTTCACACGCTCGGGCTGTGCAATCACCTGCAGGGTTTCCCCATTCGCACGAGCCGTCATCAGGCGCACCAGCGCGTCTGCTCCTTGCTTGCTCCAGCGCGCCCCATGGCGCTTCATCCGGCGCGCCACATGGTGAAACACCTGGCCTTCAATCATGCCTAAACTCACCACATCCCCGCTGTCCACGATGCCGTCCCAGTGTTCCTTCAGATATCCCTTCAGCCGCGCAATTCGCTGCTTCTTCGCACCTTGGCTCCGACGCTCGGCCTTCGTCAGCACAGCCTCAACGCGCGACCAATCCTCCGCGTTGAGTGCATCCCAAACCTTCTGGTACGCCTCCGTCTCCCGACCCAAAGCCCTCACGAGCGCCTGTCGGAGGTGGAACGGGTCTAACCGGTGTCGAGCGCCTGGCAACATACTGGCCCCTTGCTTCGCCCATGCCGCGCCATCTGTCCCCAGCCAGCACCTCTCCACACGGCCCCAGTCCCAGACGCGTCCAAACGCCGTCACGGCTCCCTCCCAGAATCTTTCGCCTTCCTCCGTCCCCGCCACCACGTATCGTGTCACCAACGCACGCCGGTCGGGCTTTCGTTCGTCCTTCCCTTCGTACGCCACCGCCAGCTTCACTTCCAGGTGCGACTGGCCCTCTTCCTGCCTGCGACTACGCACATATACGCCGTCTGCTTCCACGTGCAGCGTCTCCACCTCACGTGTTCCGGGCGTCGACGCTCCTCGCCCAAACACCTCATCCCGTTCCAACGCCGCCCGCGCCCGCTTCGCTCCTCCAAGCCGCTGCACTTCTTGCCAGATGGCCATGGCACTGATGTCAGGCACCCACGTCTGGAGAATCTTCGCGGCCCGGTGATACGACACATCCAGTGCTAACGCGACGGCTTGCTCCCTCAGCCTGGGGGACAACCTCCGGCGCGGCTCCAGCCCCAAAACGTCATCTAGCAGGAAACAGCGCTCGCCCGTCTCTTTATTCCGGTAGTACCGTCGCTCATACGTGATTTCGCCTACCGTCGTCGCGACGGTTCGAAACTTGCGATGAATCAGCTCCCACTGACGCTTGTCACGCTGCTCCGCCAAATGCGCATCCCACACCTCGAGCATGTGTTGGACGAGTTCTTTGGTGGCAGTTGAGAGCGCTCCTCCCACGCCTTCTTCGAGGGTAGAGAAGTCGCAAGGGTGAGAAGCCAATTCTTGTAAAGCAAACACTATGTGCAGGAAAGCATCGAGGACGCGTCGAATGTCCAGCATAAGAGACCTCACTCCTTTGACCGCGCTGCAACGCGGTGTGATTTGGTTCCAGCCCAGTGAGGTCTCTTTCTTTGTTGCCCTCTGAATTCCTCCCCGGGGCAACCCCTACTCAAACTTTATACGCTCTCATTCGACAACATGTTTGTCGCTTCAATGCTACGCTTGAAAGGAGGTGAGACATATGGTCGAATGTTCTTCGCCGTTCTATCCAGATTTCGTCGTTATGGGAGCGTTTTTCAGTGAGACGATGATCGTCTTGCGACTCGCTTCCGTCCAACGGGGCAATCACTGTCCAACATGCGGTACTTGGTCAGAACGCGTTCACAGTCAGCGGTATCGAACGGTTCAGGACATTCCTTTGTTCGGCAAAACGGTCTTCCTTCGCGTCCGTTCACGCAAATTTTTCTGCGATTGCTCATCTTGTTCCACTCGCATT
>NZ_JAFMTY010000056.1 GCF_017329605.1 Alicyclobacillus fructus | reverse complement strand
TGTGTTTGTCAAGCGAAAAGTTGACCACTTTGCTAATCGAAAAGTTGACCACCCCTGGCGTAGTGAGTCTGGTGCCTGGCGGAGGCCCGACAGGCCCCTCACAGCTGGGCTGCGGCTCGTCTTTGGCTCTCTCGGAACCGGTAGGATTCGCCTTCAAATAGCAGGATGTGGGAGTGGTGGGTGAGTCGGTCGAGGAGTGCTGTCGTCAGCGTCGCGTCGTGGAACACGTCCGTCCATTTCGCGAACTCCAGGTTCGTCGTGATGAGGATGCTGCCCTTCTCGTACCGCTCCGCACAGAATTGGAACAGTAGTGGCCCGCCTTGAGTTAAGGACACATACCCCAACTCGTCCAAGCAGACCAGGTCGTACTTGTCCCACGTCCGAAGGTATCTGGGCAGTCGGTACTCTGACTCTGCCTGTAAGAGCTCCTGGACCAGCTGCATGACGGTGATGAACCGCACTCTGTAGCCCGCTGAGATGGCGGCCAGCCCGATGGCTGTCGCAATGTGCGTCTTGCCAGTTCCGCTAGCGCCCATGCAGATCACGTTTTCCTTGGCCCGAATGAAGTCTCCTCCCGCTAGGTGCACAATCCGCTGCTTCTGCAGCGTCGGAATCGCGGTGAAATCGAACTCCTGCAGGGTCTTGTGGGCAGGAAACCGCGCCTGCTGGGTGTAGGCCTGCAGCCGACTGGCCTTCCTCGACTCAATCTCCTCGGCGAGGCAGGCGGCAAGGTACTGGACGGGGGAGTGGTTGTGCACTCCCGCCTCCCTTGCCAGCGCCGCGTACGCCTTGCGTAAGCCCGGCATCTTCAACTCCTTGCAGTAGATCTCCACCATGGCCACGTGTACGTCGTCAGACATCAGTGGACCACCCCTTTCGTCAGTGCGTCGTATCTGGACGGATTGGGCTGCGCGAGGCGATACATTTGCAGACTGTCTGGCACGATGCCCGCGGATTCCGGTGAGGTGCGTAATAGATGCCGCTTGATCTGGTCGGCTGTGACGACATCCGGCCCAATTTCCTCAATCGCTCGCAGAATGTCCTCCGCTCGCCAGACCTGGTGCAGCATGAGGATGGCTACGAAGTCCTTGTATCCATCCGGTCTGCTGTTCGCCATCCGGACCCGGATGCGTTGGTACACCTCCGGTAACTGCCGGACGACCGCCGCGTGCGTGGCGGCATGTGGTTTGTAAGCCAAAACCGGCAGATAGTGTCCGAGGTCCATGATGGTCTGTTGACGCTCGTGGCTCCTGGGGTGACTGGCCACCACCCGTTCCCTGTCGAGCACCTCAATCCGCTCGGCATACACCCTCAGCAGCAGCGTCTTGCCCACGTATATGCTGGGGACGGAGTAGCGGTTGTGGTCAAAGCTGACGAGACACAGCTTGTTCACCGTGACGGGCCGTGTGGTAGCGCAACAGTGAGGGCGCTCCGGCAGCGCACGCAGCCCTGCCCGCTCTTGCTCCCAAGCGGACCACCGTTTGCCACGCTCTTTCTCGCACCACTGAAGAATCAGGTCGTTCAGGGCATCCAGGTCGGCCACGTCAGGAACGGGAACACACGTATGGCGGCGGACGTAACCCACGCCGTTTTCGACACTGCCTTTCTCGTGTGGTTCACCGGGACGGCAGAATTCGCTGTCGAACAGGTAGTGGGCACGCAGGTTGGACAGCAGTACGTGTTCCTCGCGGGCGGGGCCGGCCAGGATCTTGGTGACCGCGGTCTTGGGGTTATCGTAGCGAACACTGTGTGGCACGCCACCGAACCATTCGAATGCGCGGCGGTGACCCTCGAGGAACGCTTCAATCTTCTCCGTAGAGAAGGCACAGGCAAAGATGACGCCGCTGTACCGCAGCCGCATGACGAACAGGCTGACCTCCGTCTTCTTGCCGTTTATCTGCACAACGACTCGCCCGAAGTCGGCCTGCGCCAGCTCACCGGCGTCCGAAGTAAGTGGGATATACGCCTCCTGCCTGCGTTTTCTCAGCCTGCTTACCCAGTACCGGACGGTGGATTCAGCCGCGGTGAACTCCTCGCCGTACTCCTCCTGCAGCCGCTCGTAGATTCTTGAGGACACATACCGCTGTTTCTTGGGGGCTCCCGCCTTCTCCTCCTCCTTAAGCCAGGACTCGATGACGGGGATCCATCGTTCCATAGCCGGGCGGGAGCGGGGTTTGGTCAACCGATACTTGGGGATATCAGCGTCGGCCAGCATCTTGCGCACTGTTTGTCGCGACACTTGGCATTGCCGGCTGATTTTACGTATCGACCACCCGTCCACATAGTACCGCTTTCTGATATACTCCTTGTCGACCATCTCGAGCACATTCCTTTCCTCCTGTCCCCCCAGAGTTCGTGCCAAACTCCAGGGTACAGGAAAGAGGTGCCGGGGTGGTCAACTTTTTGGTTGTCAATGTACCCCCACGTGGTCAACTTTTACGTT
>NZ_JAFMTY010000055.1 GCF_017329605.1 Alicyclobacillus fructus | reverse complement strand
GTAAACGTCAACCGAACTACACCTTGACTCATGTGTCAGGCGTGGGGCTGAGCATCCGCCCGGCTCCGCATGGGTGCTCAAGGACTCGTCCTTCCATACGAAAGGCCCGCCGTCGCCGGCAGGGCCTTCGCTGATAAATTTGAAATTTCACCTCTTCACTCGAATCCCTTCCGGGAGCCCTTCTGACCAGGGCAACAATGCCTCGAACGCCGCTTCATCCTTGATGTCCATATTCGGCATCCGTTCAAAGAGATACGTGAGATACGCGGTCGGATTCAGTCCGTTTTCCTTCGACGTCTCCACGATGCTGTATGTCACAGCACTGGCTCGCGCTCCACGCGGCGTATTGGCAAAAAGCCAGTTCTTCCGTCCGATCACAAACGGCTTCAATGACCGCTCGCAGCGGTTGTTGTCGATCTCCAAATGCCCATCTTCGACGTACCGAATCAGCTTGGGCCACTGCTTCAGGACATAGCTCACCGCTCGTCCTAACGCGCTTTTCGGCAACACCTGCTGTTCCTGCTTTTCAAGCCATGCCAAAAACGCGTCCAGGATGGGCTTACTTTTGGCCATCCGCACACGTTGCCGCTCTTCGGCGCTTGCGTTCTTCAGCTTCTTCTCCACCGCATACAGCGCGTTGCAGAAGGACAGTCCTTCTTCCGCCGCCGTCTTGCCCTTTCGCTCCTTGGGAGGCACTGCCTTGAGGGCTTCGTCAAATTTCCGCCGCGCATGTGCCCAACATCCGACAAGGGTGACATCCGGTAAGCCCTCATATCCCGCGTATCCATCCACGTGCAGATACCCTTGAAACCCTGCCAAGAACCGCCGCGGATGGTCCGCACTTCGCGTTTCCTGGTAATCGTACAGGACAATGGGCGGTCCATTCATACTGCTGCGATATACCCACATGTACGACTGGGTCTGCGCTGCGCGCCCGGCTTCATGTAACACTTGCAGGGTCGTTTCGTCCGCATGTAGATAGCGCTGAGCCAAGAGCACTTGGCGGAGTTTCGCATAGAGCGGCTCTAACCACGTCTCCGCCGCGTGCACCACCCAATTCGCCAGCGTCTGGCGGGACAGCGGATACCCGTGCCGCGCAAACTGTTGCTCTTGCCGATACAACGGCATCCCGTCGACAAATTTCTTCGTCATCACATAGGCGACCGCTCCCGGCGTCGCGAGACTCTTCGCCTGCACCGGCTTCGGCATCGGCGCGCGCACTACGGGGGTCTCCACGTCCTGCGCTTCACAATGCCGGCAGGCGTACACGTACCGCACGTACTCGACTTTTTTCATCTGCGCCGGGATGATTTTCACGCGCCGCGTGATCTCACGGCTCATCTCATGCAGCTCACCCGCACATTTCGGGCAGACTCGCTCGTCATCTGACAGTCGGTATTCGACGACCTCGTCTGCTTCGCCCTGATACAGCCAGGCGTCACGCTCCCGCGCCGCACGAGGCTTCCGGCGCTCATACGTGATGGTCTCCGTCTCCACGCCTTCTGACGTCGCGTCCGTATCGCTTTCCTCGGTCTCCTCAGAAGCTGTGGCGTCCGCCTCGACTTCGGCTTCGTTGAACAGCGAGAGCTGGACGCTGTCCGACTCAGCCTGGGTCTTGCGGCGCTTTTCACTGGAAGGCCCAAACAGACGATGACGGAGCAGATGGATCTGCTCCTCCAAGTAGGCCACCTGTTGGCGCAATTGCTCCTTTTCCCGCTGAAGGGCCTCGTATTCTTGTTCAGTCATGGTGATGGTGCCGTTCTCGTGCGTCATGCCCTAAGCATTCGACAACGTGGATCCGATTCCTCCTTGTCCCGTTCAAATCGCAGAACGGGCAGGCACAGCTCGATGCGCTTTGGGCTGCTCGAGTGGAAGGCCATCCAGGAGCCAGTTCAACTCTCGCCGTGTAATCACCATGGTCTTGGCATCGCCAGTCTCTGGCCAATCGAATCGACCGCGCTCTAAGCGCCGATAGTACAGCCAAAAGCCGTTGTGCGACCAGTGCAGGATTTTGAGTTTGTCCCGTTGCCGATTGCAGAAGACAAACAGGCATGGCGAAAACGGATCGAGTTGAAACGACGCCTGAACGAGTGCGGCAAGTCCGTCAATGGATTTGCGCATGTCCGTGGCGCCGCAGGCGAGATACACGCGGTGATCCGAAATCCAGTCGAAGGCTAGCAAACGTGCATCACGAGCCGAATGAGCTCAGCAAGTGTCGAGGCGTCGTAGCCGGGACGGACGTCAATCTCGACCGAACCAATGCGCAGGGTCAGGGGCGAACGGCTTACATCCGAAGGTGATGAGGCTGTCACGACCGATACGAACGTCGCGTCATGCGTGCCAGGTGCGGTTTCGTTTCGTAGTCGGCGAAGCCAGTACCAGAACTGATGGGGTTTCAGACCGTGCTCAGCGCAAAACTGACTGGCGGACTGGCCGCTGTCGTAGAAGGCAGCGATACGTTCACGCCAAAGTTCACGACGCTCCTGGTGAGATATGTGCTCTCGCATACAAGAACCCTCCCGATGCTTGATGAGCCCATTTTCAAGCAGCAGGAGGGCAAACACCATGTGGGTTTGGTTTGACGCTTAC
>NZ_JAFMTY010000054.1 GCF_017329605.1 Alicyclobacillus fructus | reverse complement strand
ACGCGCTTTCGGAAGCGACGTCGTCATAAGATTCCTGCGAACCATGCCTATGCACAAATCCGCGTCGCTATTCTGCACTTTTGACTTGCGCAAAACAGCAAAGGTAGAGAACATCTAAAATATCAGGGAAACTCGCAACGTCACCGTACGCTTTACTCGCCAACGTCCGCTTCGAATTGAACGCCACCATTTTCAATGGTCGATCTTCCGTTGTTCGACCTCAGAGTTTGGATTCGCCCGACGATCGCGTCGACGACACGTTCCAAATTGTCGCGTATTTCGTGTTCCCAAATGTGCAAAACGTCCCACCCCATTGTTTGGTACTGGTTGAGCACCTTTTTGTCTCGTTCCATGTTGCGCTTTATTTTATTACGCCAAAACTCGATGTTGCTTTTTGGGATCCTTCCGTGTTTAGAACATCTGTCCCAGAAACAAGAATCAATAAAGATATCCAATTTCACCCTCTTTATTGCAATGTACGGTTTTCCGGGAAGATCTTTCGCATTGACACGGAATCGAACGCCCTTGGCCCATTCCGCTCGACGCACCATCAACTCGAGCGACGTGTCTTTCGCTCGAACTGCCCGCATAATTTCGCTTCGATGTTGGCGTGAAACATTGTCGGTCATGGCGAGCACCCATGTCAACGGACCCTTTATCGGCGCGTATCCGGTTGCCAGTTTCTCAAAAACTCTTCAACGGCTTGAACTATCTTCTCGAGGCTTTCGGCGTTCGGTGTTAACCTGTCGGCCCAAACTCTCCCAGGATGTACGGTATCCCACCTCGAACGCTGTTGCGAATATCTTCCGCTCCCAGGATCGTGGTTCCCGAACCCATCGAGAACTTGATTCCATACCGGCGAAAAGCGTTGAATCAAAAGTGATTCTCCTAGCGGTATCCAAATGTCGTCTACCACGAGGTATCTGCAATAAAAGCCTTCAATATCGAGGTTACGCGCTTGCTTTATTGACTCGGCGTGTTCGCATAGCCGTCTATATAGGACTTGGCCGGGAGGAATGTCCAGTCCGAAACCGCCTTTTCTCGCACCAGGGGGGACCGCTTTACCCACGTATATCGGAGCTTCAAAACGTCCGTTTCGGTTACGCTCCGCGATTTTTTGATACAGAGAAAAGTCCCCGGTGTAGTAGATGGCGTAGATACCCGCCCCCTCGAACGGTTCGGGAGGCGGCAACTTCGAGATAGGACGTTCCAAAAGCGCATCGCTGACGCTGATGGCGAGATTCCTTTTTTCAAGCGGATTATACGGCTTTTCCTGCATCAGCGACACTCCATTCAAGACGTGTTCTGATGTCTTTAGTGATGAAATGAGCCAACCGTACCGGAACTGCGTTCCCCAATTGGCGCATGCTCTCCGTCCAAGACCCGCTAAACACGTACTCGTCCGGGAACGTCTGCAAGCGCGCGCTCTCCCGCACCGTGAAATAACGTACGGTGCCATCCGGTTTCACAAGCATGTTCTCTCCGCCGGGAACGCCGTGATCCCCGGCTTTTAGGGTTTTCGCAGGCTCATCGAGCGGACTTCCGGTGTGTCCCGGATAAACTCGGGCTCCGGGATTAAAACGATGGTTGGGTACGCCGCAGTCTTGTTCGCTTTCCGGATCGGGAAGACCGGAAATGGCGTCGCGCACAGTAACCCACGGAGCGCCCTGTATTAGTCTTAGTCCCATCCGAAGACTTTCGATTCTCTTTTTGAGTTTGTCGGGAATGTCAGGACGATGTTTTTTCGCAACCCGGTGCCGTTCCCAATATTCCCCCGTAACCCATTGATCGTAAAGAAGGGCGTCGAAAGAATGCGTTGGATTGGGAAACGACCATTCGATGTTCAAATCACTTCGGAAGCCGACAATAAACACCCGTTCCCTTTTTTGAGGTACACCGTAATCCGCAGCGTTAAGCAAGCGGAACACCACACGATAAGAAAGGCCGTGGTAGCGACCTTTGGTGTGTTGCTGTTCCAAACGAGACAAGTGATCCGTCCAATCCTCGTTTTCCTTAGGAACGATTTCGGGATAACAGATTTGAAGAAGTATGTACTCGAAGTATTTCGCGAAGGACTCCCGCAGTAATCCTTTCACGTTTTCGATCAAGACGACCTTCGGCTGGATCTCCCTGACCGCCCTAATCATTTCGGGGAACATATTCCGGTGATCCTCGCGTCCACGATGTTTGCCTCCCAATGAAAACGGCTGACATGGGGGGCCTCCTGCGAGAAGTTCAATACCGCGATATTGAGTGAAATCGACACTTCGCACGTCAAGTTGATAAATCGGCCAATCTCGGACCGGCCCCACGTTTCTTTCCTTATTGAAACGTATGGTGTCGCACGCGTATCGATCCCATTCGTATAATCCCACGTGCCGAAACCCGGCGTTTGATATCCCCATCGCAAGACCGCCGGCTCCAACGAACAGTTCAACCGACCTCATGCGAACACTCCTCTCTCCGGAGTATGAGTTCTTCAAATCATGACGATTTCCTTCAAAACCAACAAGCTGTTTACGAAACAAAACCGTCTCGATCGCCATCCACCTTGTCCACATGGTCAACATTCGTCGAAACGCGTAATGACGCAACTAGAGAATTAAAATCCTTTTCCA
>NZ_JAFMTY010000053.1 GCF_017329605.1 Alicyclobacillus fructus | reverse complement strand
TTAGAAACGAGCTGTCTCTTAGCTTCCATTTCGCTTCACTCCCCATGTAGACTCCCAAGCTCGAGTCTGGGGAGTTTACACAGTTCATTTTACACTCTCGATCGTCTGCGGAGACGCCGCTTCCAAGCAGGACTTCCACATCCCGTTGCGCGTAGAACTCCTCCACCCGGTAGAGGGCTTCGCGATTTGTGCCGATATTAACCAGCAACGCCTTGGTACGCAGCCCGACGGACAGTTTGCTATCTGGACGTGGCACGAACTCGTCGATGATCTCTACCCACTTCAACTCGTCGATCAGTCTGGCTAAAACGGGCGCAGGCCCCATGACATACGAGCGAACTGGACCGAACAACTGGAAAGCCTCCCGCACGAAGATACGACGGGCTATCCAATTCCACGTGTGGAATCAAAATTCCTGTCGAAAATGAACACAAGCCCGAAAAACGGGCGCGAAATGTGGGTTGGATAGCGTGTGATAGATCTTTAATTCCTTCTGCAACCTTCGTGCCTTCTTTCAGTACACCAAGAGCAGGAACGAGAGCAGCCACATCCAGACCAACAACAGCCGGGGACTGTTTATGTTCAACCGATAAAACAAAATCTGCGCTCAACGCTACTGTTCCCGACACCAAGGAAACAGCATCAGCAACTCCAGCAATCTCCGGGAGCCACGAAGTAAGTACCGCGGCAGTGGCTGCACCTGCGGAGATCCGCCCGGCCACCTTAGCGACATCCTCGATCCAATTGTTCTCCCTATCCCCGCTTGATGGCTCGTGTGTATTATGCGCCGCTTCTTCCTCCGACTTTGTCGACGCAAACGAATTCGCATGAGCCTGCGCTTGCGAATACGCCGCTTGAGCCCGGCTGACCACGTACGAACTCGACCGTGACACGTCCCCAGAATTGTCCGTGGCTTTGATGCTTCGTTCGTCCTCTGTGTTTGTGATCTTAGGATACTGCGAATACAACCGATACGCCTCATCCGAAATCGTGATATGCGCCGGAGCCAACGACAGGGAAGGCTCTGTGGATGTCTTCGTGTCTCGCTCGGGTGATCTCGTCGTCATCCGGTTCGCTTCTTCCGTCCGGGAGGCGGATTCGTGATATGCGGTATGCGCCGAATACCTGTCTTCTGCAAGAGCATCGAGTCTCATACGTACGGATTCCCCCTAAGCCAAAAATGGATGTGTCCCCCTGACGCGATCGATCTTTACGAAATGTTCGCATAACGCCAAGCAGGAAATCCATTTATGGATGGAGAATCCTTTATGTCTAACTCCTGTGCCGCTCTCGCCTTTCGTGTCTAGGCTCACCTCACCACCAACACCGCCTGCTTCGCCCGATGCATCACCGCCGTACTGACACTGCCCATGAGCACGCGGTCGATCCCCTTCCGTCCATGCGTGCCTATCACAATCAGATCTGCACCCATCTCTTCAGCTATGTTCACGATCGCGTCCGCCGGCACGCCGTATTCAGTGCGGAACGTCACGCGCCCATTATATGCCTGGAACTTCGTCAACACCTGTTCTCGAAGCTCATGCTCGATGGCTGACTCCTGCGCTTCCACGTTCATCACCGTTGGCATCCCGATCCCTGTCCACGCATCGGCCGCCGGAGCCGTCGGCACATGCACATACACCGCGACCAGCCTCGCTTCCGGCCACTTGTCCAACATCCCCGCCGCCCACTCGCCGGCTCGCCACGCGCACTCCGAGCCATCCACCGCCCATACGATCGTCTTCATGATGGCTCCCTCCGTAGGCTATCCAATTCCACGTGTGGAATCAAAATTCCTGTCGAAAATGAACACAAGCCCGAAAAACAGGCGCGAAATGTGGGATGAAAGCCATGTGAGTTTCAGTTTACGCTTACAGTCAAGGTGTAGTTCGATTGACGTTTACCACTCTACGCTCACCTGTTCAGCAATTTCTAAATTTAAGTTGTTCTTGTATTACCAATTCAGTTTTATTCGGAATGGACGACCGTACTGTTTGACCTCGTACCATCGTCCTGGTAGTAGATCATGAACAGAATTCCCGGCTTGACCCCTAACATCGATTCCCACAACGGCGGCCCGGGTGCCATAATCGCCAGGCACTAGCACAAAGCCGCCCCGAACCGTGGATTCCACTCGGAACCAGAGTCCACTAGCCGGACTTCCTAAGGTATAAATAGTATGGTCTCCCCACCAGTATGTGCGCAAGTTTTTATACGTTGTTTGAGTGCTCGTCTGCTGTGTTGGTTTAATCGGATTGTTCGTGCCACCAAATCCATTAGAGGTTTGCGACAATTCACAACGACCGTTAACAGTCAACTCAAATGTTGAATAGTGTAATTTCTTGTACAAGTTGATCCCGAGGACAATTCCAAAAATCAAAATACAGAAAAACAGATAACTTACACTTCTGCGACTGGCAGCAACCAATAATCGCTTAATGGTTGTCACCTCCATGAAAACGCTCTTTATCCTGATCCTGTCCTTCCACTCTGCGACATAAACCTGACCCAATGCCACTTGATCGCATTTTGATCCTCAATGCAACAACGAGACAAACCAGTAGTAAACTTCGTAATTGATTAAAGAGCTAAGTACTTGGCGCATGTCGCCACATTAATTGTAGAAATATACTTTTCAATTAAAATTATGCCATTAGTCGGTAAACTGTGTTGATGTTGTTAACGATGAAGCGTTAGCGAGAGGGGTGCCACTTGAGCTTCCATCCGAAGTCATTTCAACTTCGTAATTCGTATACCAACCAAGAGGATGCGCTCCATAGACCGAACTGTTTGTATTGCAATTAGTAAACGTAACCGAATTAAAATCGGCTAAATTAGGAAGGTTGGTTTCCTATTTCTGTTCTCTCTACAATCCATTCTGCAGTTGATCCATCGTAATAATTTGAAACATTATTAACATGGCCGCTTGTCGCCAGACCTGTTGTGTAATCTTCGATATAATACGAAAATGTACCATTGCTATAGGTTATCCGTATAGATTTGATCTCCAGGTGATATAGGAAAGTTAGATATTTTCTGTTAGTAATCAAGAGGATATACTTCAAACCATGCATAATAGTTTGAATTATAGGTATAATATTGAGAAACATAGAAATCTTGTTCGGTACCGGCCTGAACCAAATCCGGCGTATTATAACCCCCGATTCCCACCCAAGTGCACGAATAAGCCCACCCAAAAGGTTGATTCATGTTGTATACATTTGGAACAGTCCAATCTCCATGAACATCTGTGTTTGTCAAGCGAAAAGTTGACCACTTTGCTAATCGAAAAGTTGACCACCCCTGGCGTAGTGAGTCTGGTGCCTGGCGGAGGCCCGACAGGCCCCT
>NZ_JAFMTY010000052.1 GCF_017329605.1 Alicyclobacillus fructus | reverse complement strand
TTCGGCCTTCGTCACGGTGATCCCTCCGTCAATGGATTCTAGAGGGATCATCTCGCAGAACAGAACCCGAGACTAGGTGTGCGCTATTTGACGCTCACCTCTTAACGTTGGGAGGTGAGCTCTACAAGCAACGCGGAAACTGGGGACAAGCCGAGACCTACTGGCTGCAAGCCGTAGAAGCATTACGAGCGTGTGGGAGTGAGTCAGTTCATCATGTGTTGCGCGAGCTTCAACGGCTTCCTAGAGCCAAGCAATATTTAGCGTTCAGTGAGGGGAGGTGAGGACAGGTGAAGAAGCTTGTGTTATGTGGATGCCTAGTTGTTGCAACTATGTTGGGATTGACCACGCTGAAACCAGCGGATGGTGTCATTCCACCGATTTTAATTGCCGCATCATCTCATATTTAAATCATGGTGCACAGTTCGACACGTTCTGCAATAAACGCGCCTAGTTTGGATAAAAGGTTCATTTGGGCGTAGATATGGAAGATACTTCACGATGAATGGACGCCGTAGAGCGTTGTTTTGCACAGCTGAAGGAGAAACGCAATCTTGTTTCCTGCACAACAACTCATCATAGTAAGGAGTGAAGATGATGGATAAGCGCCTCCTTCTAGTTACGGTAGGTATGTCAACCACTGTGCTACTCGGACAGGTTAGCACTGTATTTGCATCTACACAAGGACCAGATCAAATGCCGAGCCAAGTGAGTTCCACAAAGTCAGCTAATTCTCAAATTGGAGCAAACAGTTTGTACACGCCGCAAACGACATGGCTCTATGAAGTAGGATGGCAGAAATCGTACCAAGATATATATGGCATCACAATTGCCACGCAGGTTGCCTACACAGAATGGTATTCAAACGGGTCCTACAACACCGGGAAAGGTCCTCTGTGGCAAGATGATAGCATTAATCTCGGAACGTATTCAAATGTATCTAACAGTTGGAACTACTTTTACAGCGGAGTCGGAGAGTCAAATGAGTTGGTTGAATTTAAAACACAAATCCCAATCCCCTGGGGAAGTATCACGGTGAGTGATTGGACCAGCCGTATTGTGACTGACGTATACCCATCCGGTTCCAGTTCTGCGTATTAAACTATATGATGCAAATGAGGAATGTCGTGACGAAGGGGTGGGTGACATTTGCTCACCCCTAATTTGTACGATGCATCTTGAGGTGAATCGCGTGATGACTATTGTTGTCGAGGGCTTGGTCAAACGCTATGGGGAAAAGGTAGCTGTCAAAGACGTATCATTCACTGTTGAACCAGGACACATTTTCGGCCTCATTGGACCTAATGGAAGCGGAAAAACAACGACCCTTCGAATTCTAGCAGGTCTCATACGAAGCGATGAAGGAAGAGTTCGCATTCTTGGTCGGGAGCCGGCTAAAGTTCTTTCAAAAATGGGTTGTGTATTCGAATTCCCTAATCTCTATCCATATCTAACGGGTTATGATAACATCCGACTCCTCATTCCAAGATCGAATCCATCCAATGAATATATTAGTACCGCGGCCCGAGAACTGGATATCGAATACGCGCTTAATCGAAAAGTTAAAAGTTATTCTCTTGGAATGAAGCAGCGCCTTATCATTGCCGCAATGTTGATCAAGAATCCAGACGTGTGGATACTAGATGAACCAACAACCGGACTGGACGCAGAAGGATCCGAGGTGCTCCATTCGCTATTGCGAAAGGAAGCCGAAAAAGGCAAGACGATTATTCTGTCCAGTCATGCCTTAAATGGTATTGAAACATGGATTACGGACTTCGGAATTATAAAACATGGAGTTCTCATTCAATCCGGGACAATCGAAGATTTTGTTCAGACATCACCAAAACGGCTAACACTTTTATATTCACTTGATAAAGTACAGTACGCAGCATCCGTATTAAGTACGCTGGGCATCCAAAATGTCTTTCACGACAATCCGCCGCGCCTGGTCATAGACGACACACATTCATATGCGGTTACAGAGCGCCTACTGCAGGAATTATCCGCTAAGGAACTTCTTCCTCTCGAATACCGTTGGGAACATACGAGTTTTTCCGATTTCTACCTAAAGCAAGTGTCTGGAGGTGCGGATTCATGACGTGCGTATTTAGAAAAGAACTTATGAAACAAGGAAAGCATATTTCTACATACATCTGCATCGTAATGATCCTGTTATTTATCGTTTTTGAATTTGTGATGGCGTTGCGAAGTTATGAACATTTCATGGCAGTATACAACTCGCACACCGTTCCCTCAGGTACTCAAGTCCGTCTCCAAAACAGTGCAAAAGCAATTCTAGAGAGCTTCACTAGTCCTTTAGTGCCAGCCAATGCCCCCACATGGTCTTTGGCAATCGCGGCGGCAGTAGGTCCCATCGTATCGTGTATCGTCGGAGCAATCATTGTTGGAAATGAATATCGTTTTGGTACGCAACGTCTATTGTTGACAGTGGGACCAACAAGGTCATCCATTTGGGCGGCCAAAGTTCTCACCTTATTCACTTTCATCATTATCTTTCTCGTCTCAGCGTGCATTGTCGGAGTCATCTCGATTTATATCATCCGCATGAGCCACTCCATCCCAAACGGATCCCCGCTTGTGATTGGTTCACCGCTTGCAGAAACTCTTGCTGCCATCGCAAGTCTCTTTCTGTGGGGAGTGACCGGGATGATGGTCACCATTCTGACCAAAAGTACAATGTTTGGCGCCATCGCTGGAATCGTTTGGCCGTATATCGAATCCCTTGCTTTGGATCAACTGCCAATCCGACAAGTACTTCCTCTATACAACCAAAAGTCGCTTCTGTCGCATGCGTTTGCTCAGATCGGACAAAACGGTCCTGTCGCGTTCACTATGCCCATGCAGCCAGCTGGTGTGGTGCAATCTGCAACTATCACCTGTATATACATCATTTTGTTCCTGTTACTCTCGTTAAGTGTGTACAGACGACAATCAGTGCAGTGATGTGGATTGCGGATGCAATGTTACAACTCAAAACCTCTTAATCGAGAGGAGCAGAACACAATGAGAAAATGGATTGCCATTATTGCATTGTGCCTTTCAACCCTGTCCCTTGCTGGTTCCTTACACCCACTTGTGGGAATCATATGTGGACTCATTGGAATCGGCTTCGGAATAGGTGGGCGAACCGCGACTGGGTTTTATCGCACGTTATCGTGGATTGGAGTAAGTGTGTCCATTGTCGGAATAGCACTAAATATTTTTAAAAGCTATCTGCAAGTTGCCACAACTAACGTCACGCCGACACAAGTGATTATGCAAAAAACTGTTGTTGGCAATAGCACCCACAACAAATGAAACATGTGTCCAACTTACGTAACCGTCACACCGATCACACCTTGTCGCTCAGCCCCTCGGCTGTGGATGATTCATCAGCATCCCATTGCAAGATCGTCGAGCCACGCTCGTGCCTAATTGCAAGAGACCCCGCCATGATCGACAGGCCCTCGGTGAATGCGGCATCACTTTTTGACTCGTGTCCCTTCGGGGAGCGCTTCGGACCACGGCAACAACGTCGCCAACGCCGCCTCATCCGTTAGGTCCATGTTCGGCATCCGCTTGAAGAGATACGTGAGATACGCGGTAACCGTCAAACCAACCACACCTTGATTCGGACGTCGCCACATCCGCTTCTGCCGGCACTTGAGCGATTTCTCACGACCCGACTTCGACAGTTGGACAGAGCACGTAGACTCATGGATGAATGTGGGATCCCATAGCAGCGCGGCTTGTCGGACTTATCCACAGGCATGCGCCGCGTTTTTATTTGCTTTTTTGTAGGCATGCGTTTTGTTGTGGATAACTTTGTTTTTGTGTTTACATATGCGTAGTATGTGTCGTATCATGTGGACATGTATATCCGCGTCATTCGCCGAAAAAACGTAAACGTCAACCGAACTACACCTTGACTCATGTGTCAGGCGTGGGGCTGAGCATCCGCCCGGCTCCGCATGGGTGCTCAAGGACTCGTCCTTCCATA
>NZ_JAFMTY010000051.1 GCF_017329605.1 Alicyclobacillus fructus | reverse complement strand
AGCCAGAGCCTGCTCGTCCGTGTGACCTGCGATCAACTCCTCGAGGATCGCACGGCCACTCACGCCGAGAATATCCGAGGCGACCGACGCCAGCTTGATATTCGCGCCTTCAAGGACCTTCTGCAGACGATTCACTTCGTTGGCCCGTTCGCGAATCAGCGACTTCCGGTAACGAATCAATTCACGCAGCTCTCGTTGCTCACGGGATGGAATATAGCTGCCCTTCAGAAGCCCATGTTGCAGGAGTTGGGCAATCCACTCCGCATCTTTCACGTCGGTCTTGCGCCCAGGAACCTGTTTGATGTGTTGTGCATTCACGACGAGGATTTCGAGCCCATGGTCCTCCAAAAGATTGTAGATCGGCTTCCAGTATACACCTGTACTCTCCATCGCCACATGCGTACAGCCGTGTTGGAGAATCCATTGGCACATCGCTTGGAGCTCATCCGTCATCGTGCTGAACGTACGAATCTCTTTGACCTCTGGGGTGATGACACACGCGACGACCTTCTTCTTATGCACATCCAGCCCACAGCAACGTTCATGCACGACCTCCATCCCACGGGCACCTCCCAGAGTGAATCTTCGCAACCACAAGGCGACCGATGAACAAGAATTCTACCGTGCGTGCTACCCTCACGGGTGCCACAAACCGTGGTGCTCAAGGTCGCCGGCTCCGTCTACTCGTCCGAGCTCAGAGCATCAAACACACTTCGAGCTCCGGTGGTTGCTTAGGGCGATCATAGCGCGGAACTCTGGTCATTTTCATGATCCCGTGGCGTCGAATGTCGACATGGACGTCTACTAAAGTGTGACCAACACCAAAAGTAGGAGGCACGCAACGATGGCTTCGTTCAATAGCTTCGCAGTTTTGGAATGCCCGACTTCGACAGTTGGATATAGCCCGTAGGCTCATGGAGAGATGTGGGATCCCATCGCGGCGCGGCTTGTCGGACTTACCCACAGGCATGCGCCGCTCTTTGCGTCCACGCTCATTCGATCGCCGTCACGTCGTCCAATCTCACGGCTCGCTCACCGCCCGCGGTGCTCACGCGCAGTTCCCGGCCACGCACTGTCACGTGGCCGACGAGTACCACGTCCCGTTCCGGCGTAAACACCGTTACACGCACGGCGCGTCCCTCACGAACCGCCTCACTGAGCGCGTACTGCATCTCCTCCAGGCGTTCTTCGGTGAGCACCGGGCGTTTGCGTTTTGCCCGTTCGCGCTGGATTTGCGCCATGAGCTCGCGATGCTCAGGCAGCACCAGCCGCATGGCCTCGAAGATGTTCCCGTCTCGGATGTTCATGCGTAGTGACCTCCGATTCGCAGACTCCGTTCACGCAGTTGCCCGGCGCGCGTCAGGCTCACGGCGCGCATGATGGACGTCTCGCCAAAGCGTGCGCGGATCTCGTCCACCGTCTCGTACAGCCGTGTCCGCGCCGGCACGTTCTCGAACAACGATAATTGCACGGTCTCGCGAAATTGCAGCATGTCCACGCCCACCGACACGGCTCGCACACCGGAGCCGTCCCAGTGTTGGTCCAGTAGCGCCAGGAGCACCGGGTACAACTCGCCCGGGTCGTTTGTGGCACGCGGTAACGTCTTTGCGCGGTAGAATCCGCCTGTCAATCCCTCGTAGGTGAGCCCAAGGCCCACACGCCGACCGGCTTGATGCGCTTGTCGGAGGCGATGGCACACCTCGTCCAGCAACTCCAGGATGACGATGGCGACTTCGTTGCGCTCGTAGAAGTCTCGCGGCAACGTTGTGCGGTGGGAGAAGCCCTTGTGCGGCGCATGGTAACTGTCCGGGTTGATGTCGCTCCAGTCGATGCCGTGTGCCCAACGGTGAATGACTTCGCCCCACACGCCAAATTCGTCCTTGAGCACACCGACGGGCAGGCGTGCGACGTCGCCAATCGTCTCGCACCTGAACTTGCGCCGCAGGACTTCCGCCCGCCGCTTCAAACCCCACATCTCCTCGACGGGCAAGGGATGGAGTACAGCCGGAATGTCTTCTTCTCGCCACCACACGATCCCACCCGGCGTCTTCTTGGCGGCCTTGTTCGCCATCTTCGCAAGCCACTTGTTCGGCGCCAGCCCAATGCGCGCTCGGATGCGGAACTGATCCCAGATGCGCGCTTGAAGGTTGCGTGCCGCCGCGATCGGGTCAGGGAACAATGCGGACGGGTATGGAAAGGCGATGAATCCCTCGTCGACCGAGAACTGCTCTTGGAACGGGAAGCATTGCTGCATCAGCATCTGGATCCGAACTGACACGTGCAGGTAAAACGCCATGTGCGGTCGCACGACGATGAGGCGCCGGTACAATCGCAGAGCTTCACCCAACCGCATGGCGTTTTCGATGCCGTATCGTTTGGCCGTCGGGGTCGCGGCGAGGATAATGCCCGAACGCCGGGCCGGGTCGCCGGATACGACAAGTGGCGGGTCCGTGGAGTCATCGAACTCCTTGCGCCGGGCCGCGTACTCCTCGCGGCTCGCCACCTCGCACGAGGCGTAGAAGCTCTGCATGTCCACCAGGCCGTAGATGAGCTTGGTCATCGCGAGATCATCCCCGTCCGCTTGGCGCGATTCGCAGCTTCCGCCTCCAGCATCTTGCGCATGAAAACCGCTTCGTCGTAGTGGTCGCCGACGCGGAACTGAATCCGCACGTCCATATCGCCTACTTGACGCTCGATGATGTGCAGCCCGTCCGCGCGCATCTGTGCCTTGACGCGCGCAAACTCGCGTGCGATATGCGCTTGATGAGTTCGAGAATGAGGAGTTGGCGAAGCAAAGCGGTAGGGCGGTCCATGGGACACCTCATATACGAACATATGTTCTGTATGAGAGTATATTCGGATTGCCTTCTCCACGCAACATAGCCCTTCGTCTCCGTAACATGTGCTACTCAGAGTAGCGCATGTTTTTCTTGCCAATTTGGTCTGACGTGGGTTACAAAGAAGGTAACAGCAGGAACTCCCGCATCCCAGTTTCGGAACAGAGTGGAGAGGATGAGGGCGTGTTGGATGCATCCTTTCCGGAGATTCTTCGGCGACTTCGCGAAGAGCGAAACTTGACTCAAGCGGATTTGGCGGGGAACGGCATTTCAAGGGCGTTGATCAGCTTGTATGAAAGTGGTCGCAGGACGCCGACCTATGAGACGCTTTCCTATCTAGCGGAACGTTTACAAGTCACCGTGGATATTTTCTTCGGTTCCAACAATGAAGTCGTCCAAAAGGCGATGATGACCCTCATCCATCAGGCAGAACAGGCAGAACGGCAAGAACGATGGAAAGACGCCCTGGAGATGTGGGAGTCAGCGCACAACTTGTGTGAGGCATATCACTTCACAACATGGGATTTCCATATTAACGCCCACCTGGGCATCACCTTGGTGAACTTGGAACGTTTCCAATGCGCTGTCGAAATTTTGCTTCCCCTTGTGGTTGACCCACGACTCCACGACAACCGAGACGTAGCCTATGACATTTTGCGCGGTTTGGCTTTGAGTACTCGGCAATTGGGCCAGTTAAAGATGTCGGAGACATTCTTTCGGCTCATTCTGAATCTACTCGGCCCTTCTGATGAGCGTTGGATTCGAACACATATTAACTTGGCAAGCATCAAGGAACTCTTGGGTGAACATGATCACGCGGTGCGCCATTACACAACAGCGGCTGAGTGCGCACGGCGAATGGGACATGCAGAATTGGAAGCGTGGTCGATCATCGGATGGACAACCGCTGAAATGAGCGCGGGTAGGACAGCCCATATCATGTTACTACTCGATCGAGCCGATGAACTGGCCGATTCCCTTGGAAATTATCACCTTTCATACGCAGTGAAGCACAATAGGCTGGTTCTCAGACGGATTGAGCGCGACGTTGATGGATTTTGTTGCGACTACGAAGCTCTCTTGGGAGAAGTGCCTAATGATGAATGGAAGGCTCGATTGATCGAAGAGAAGATTAAATGGTCCTTAGCCACCGAAAACTGGGAAGACGCAGAAAAAAGCCTGCATGAGGCCTTAGCGCTGCCTGTGACGACACCGATACGAGCAGAGCTCTTAACGTGAGCGTCAAATCCCGCCCACCTTGCATTCCCGCCATCGCTGCATCAAAGTCGTACATGACGACAAACCCCGCCGGGAAGCCGGCGGGGCAGTTGT
>NZ_JAFMTY010000050.1 GCF_017329605.1 Alicyclobacillus fructus | reverse complement strand
GCGTGAAGACGGTCGATATCGCCCCGAACGGGACAAAGCCGACCGATGTCACACAGTAGACACAAACGGTGAATTTACACCTATTGACGGGACACTACCGCGTTAGCATCATGAAGCAGGGATACCCATGTGTCTTCCAAATTTGGCTGCTCAGACGGTAAACCCACATGTCGGTGTTTTGTGAAGGCTTTGATGATGCAATCACGAAATGGGGCGGGGAAGGTTGTTTGTCCGAGCTGCGATCCATGCTCTGTGGATCTCGTTGGGCGTCATCAGTGCGCTGGAATTTCTAAATATGCGCCAAACATGGTTGCGACGTAAAAATCTTTATGTGCTTCTCGCGGATTGGCTCCCATATGGCATGCTCTGGACATGGCTCGTCTGGATTGATGGTGTCGGCAATGTGGTACTACCCCTCTATACTATTTTATCGGCTGCTCTTCATGATCCGATTGACTGGAAGCGAAGAGCGAGTTTACTCGGGTTACTGGTGCCAGCTGCGGTTTACGGTCTGTATCAGACTATTTCTGTGCAAATCGAAGGTGATGTGCTGATTGCGATAGCGGCCTGTTACATCCTGTTTCGAAGCAGCATTCGGAAATCGTATTGGACGTATGTTGCTGTGACAGGGGTGACTGGAGTTTTCTGTGTTGTGACGATGAATCCATGGTCGCTTAGCACCTTCGTGGAGGCGATGATTGTCTCAGGTGTCTTCGTATTGTACGAGCATGATGCCGTAGCTCGCTCCAGAATCAAAGAAGAACGAGGACGCGATCCTCTCACGGGTTTATCCAACCGTCGCGGCGCTGAGGAATGGATGCGCATGTACGAGGGAATCCATGGCGTAGCGGTTTTGATTGACCTTGACGATTTCAAATTTGTAAACGACTTCTTTGGCCATGATGTCGGAGATGTGGCTTTGCGAAAAGTGGGTTGTTTGCTTTCAGAAGTGTCGCCACCTCAGGGTGTTAGCGTTCGTTGGGGCGGGGATGAGTTTTTGATTCTCGCAGAATATGAGACGGCTGAGGAAGCAAAGCGCTTTGTCGATGGATTGTTTACACAGTTGTGCACCTTGGAAGTGCCGTTGACCGATGGCCGACTTCCCTTGCGTTGTAGTGTAGGTGCTGCGTATGGAAACATCGGCGACACGTTAATTACAGCTGCGGATATGGCATTACTACGTGTGAAGCAGTCGGGCAAGTCAGCCGTTCAGTGGTACCAAGCGGAGGAGACCGAAGGGCGGGAACAACTGCGCGTTGATCAATACGCGTTCCAAAAGGCATTTCATCAACTGACGCAGTACTGTCCCGCGCCTTGTCTTGCGACGGATGTGGAGTTTCGAATTCTTGATGTCAATGAAGCGTATGAACGTGTTTCCGGATATACGCGCCGTGTGTTGCGCGGGCAGAAACCAAGTATCCTCGCTGCGGGTGACTGGAATCGCAAGTGGTATCCAGAGATTCAAGAGACGTTGCAAATGGGCCATGAATGGACTGGCATCCTCCGGAATCAGCGCTCGGACGGGACGATATGGTGCGGGGAGATGATGATTTCGCCCGTTCGTATCGGTGAACTGACAGCTGGTTATTGGTGCATCGTACGCAGAGTCTTCACGGGAGATATGACGCATACAGAGTTGGGAACCGATATCATGTTGGATCAAGAAACGGCGGAATATATGGAAAACATTTTTTTGCAAACGTTGGCCGAGGTTGCCGAATGGGGTGATCCGGAATTACGAGGGCATGTTTTGCGTGTGAGTCGATATACAGAGTGGCTGGCTTCCAGGCTTGCAGAGCGGAACGTGATTGACCCGGGCGACGTTCCTGTCTTATCCGTGGCGAGCATTACGCATGATATTGGCAAAGTGGCGATTGCTCGAGAGATCTTGTTTAAACCGCATACGTTGGATGATGCAGAATATCTGTATGTTCAACGACACACCGAGATAGGTGAACAAATTTTGCAATCTGTGTTGGACAAGTTGGACGACATCCACGTTCGCGCGAAACGCGTGGTTGAGTGTGCGAAGACCATTGCGGGAAGCCATCACGAATGGTGGAACGGAAGCGGATATCCGCGTTCTTTAAAAGGAGATGAGATACCGTTAGCCGGGCGCATCGTCGCCATTGCCGACGTACTTGATGCGTTGTTAAGCCGACGACCTTATAAGGAGCCATGGGCGTTGGATGAAGTTCGGCATTACTTGGAGGCGCAGAGTGGCACTCAATTTGACCCTCAATTTGTATCCGTCCTCCTTGAGGAATGGACAACCTTCGAAGGTCTTGTCAGGGAAGTCAGTCACATGAGGTGAGGCGATTATGAAATCAGACACGAGGAAAAAGTCACAGATTCCATTTTGGCGGCAGGTTCGTGGAGAAGTGACGATATACTGGCTCGGCGCTTCGGCTGGAGCCATTGCGGCAGATCTCGTTATGTTTGGATTGGCTCATCAGACGCGCAACGTTCTGTTGGAATGGAGCTTGATTTCGGTCGTCATACTGATTTTGGTTTTGGCCATTTTGGTTCAAATCCGCCTTCGCATTCTATTTCAACCCATTTCGCTGTTACATGCAGAGATGCGTGCGATGCAGGAGGGCGATCTCGCCGATAGACACCTCACGACGCGCCGTCACACTGATTTGGACGAAGTGGTGTGGGCGCTATCAGTGGCTAAAGCAAACATGCGGGGGATTCTCGAAACCGTGAAACAGGCAGCGCACAATTTGACCCATGCGGCTCAATCCATGACGGAACGTGCGAAACAGACGAGTGAAACATCATCGGCGAATGCCCAGCTCATGAACGAATTGTCGGAGGCTGTGAAACAACAAGCAGGGATTGCACTTGAGACCGAGGCAGCCGTTGATGCAGCGGGGCGCAAGGTGGTTGACATCGAAACGACAGGACAAAGCTTGTTGGGATTGGCTGATCATATTGATACCCAAACAAAACACGGGCGAGATCTCATGCATGTTGCAACGGGTCAAATGGAACTGATATCAAATGACGTTCAAGAGCTGGTATCGAGATCCTCGAAATTACAGTCCGATGCACAGCGAGTTTCGGAAACCATTCAGATAATTGCGCGTATTGCTGATGAAACGTCTCTTCTGGCCCTGAACGCCTCTATTGAAGCTGCGCGCGCGGGAGACGAAGGTCGAGGGTTTGCGGTGGTTGCGGAAGAAGTGCGAAAACTATCGTCTATGGTCAAGGAAGCGTCGAGTCAAATTCGGGATGTGGTGGAACATGTCATGCGTGGCGCGACAGAGAATCGGCAAGCTGCCGATCACGTGGCTGAAGCGGTCCAATCGGGTGTCTCTGCGGTACTGGAAGCATCGCGCGCGTTCTACGCGATTGCGGGAGATGTCGAGCACCAGGTGAATCTCGTGCGTGGGATTGAAGGATTGACCCGTGAAATTCATCGTCAGATGGATACCGTCGAGGAACACATGAAGAATATGGTGATCGGCGTTCAAAGTCAAACCGAACGTGTTCAACATGTCGCTTCCGCCAGTCAAGTGCAGGTAGCCATGATGCAAGAAGTTGAAGCGAATTCATCACTTGTTCAAGACCTAGCGACGGAGCTAGACAGAAGTACCCATCAATTTCGTTGGTAAGTGAACGTCAAATCCCGCCCACCTTGCATTACCCCCAATGCTGTATCAAAGTCGTACATGACGAATAACCCCGCCGGCTCCCCGGCGCGGTGAAAGTCCGCTGCGGGGGTTGGCTGTTACCAACCGCTAGCCAAAGGCAAGGGTGTCCATCGCGAGGTGGAATCTGAAGGAAGCCGGGGGCAAAGCCCCTACCTGAGGATCACGAACCCAAGGGTAAGCATCAATTCGTATCCACATGGCATTCCCCCTCCCACCGCTTGAACATGTCCTCATCAAGCCAGGGGAGGTTTTTTGTATGCGAGAGCACATGTGTCTCACCAGGACCGCCATCTTCTCCGCTACGATCGCGCGATAGTCGAGGGCGTGGCGAATGGCTTTCGCGGTTGGGTGTATCACATGCCTGCGGTGAAAGCGAAGGAAAGCGGCGAGCGGGTCCAAGGCGGAGATTGGGTGGAGCATGTCCTGCGAGTGGCACGTGGAATGAAAAGGTGATCACGGATGTTTTGCCGCCTGCTTTGGTGGGATGAAATGGCTTCGCGCGGTGTTTCCTCGTCGCGAATTTGATGCTACGGCGGTATACTGAGATCACACGGAGGTCACGATGAAACTGGCGCGGAACGCGAATGACATTGTCGCGAAGCACTTGACGAACGCATTGCCGGGCGATGTGCTGTCGGTGATTGGCATTCACGATGTGCACGTCGTACGTGCGTTGCCGACGGAGATTCCGAAGGTCGAAGTGCGGCAGGAATTCACGGACATCATGTTGGAGTTGGCGAACGGGGCGTTGTTGCATCTTGAGTTTCAGACGACGCGAGAACCGGCGTTTTATCGGTTTGCGGCGAATGATCTGGCGATCGCGGAGCGCTATAGGCGCCAGGTTCGAACCGTCATCCTGTACACGGGCGACGTCAAGGAAGCGCCGTCGGAACTGGACGCAGGTAGCTTGTGTTATGCTGTGGAAAACGTATACCTGAACCGGCTGGACGGTGACGGCGTGCTAGAGACCGTGAAACGGCACTTGGCCACACACGAGTGGACTGCGGAAG
>NZ_JAFMTY010000004.1 GCF_017329605.1 Alicyclobacillus fructus | reverse complement strand
ACGACTGCGGCGACCGGTGTGTATTTCATTTTCGTACATGGCTCGCCCCGTCGATTCACTGAGGTCTTTGGCATCTTCACGTAGATGTTTTCACAGGCGGCAGAGGCGACATCCACGTTCCCTTGCGCCATGAGCAGCGGATAGACCTCCCGAATGAGGTCTCGAGGACGTATTGGAACAAAGCGCTCACGTCCGGTGCCGGGTTCAATCATGCGGCGGAATAGCTGCATGTTCCGTTTGGCCTTCGTGACCCAATCAAAGTTCTCTGATTCACACTGGAGCAGGAATGGTTTGCTGAAATACCAGCGATCCATGACCACCCACAAGCGGCACGTCACCTGTTTTCGGACAGCCAGGAGCATTCTCCATGCGAGGTCCAGTTTTGACTGCTTCTTGTCGGTGTCGTTTTCGGGTTTCGTCCAGATGGCGTACGACCATGGATATTCAACCCCATTGCTGCGGACGGCGTGCAGCGCCACGATGTTCATCGCCCATGTGTACACTTTGTTCGAACTGTCGTAGAGCCAGTAGAGAAACGGGATCCCCTTGGCGTATGGGTGTGGGGCATGCGTATCGTCGAGCGCAAGCACGTCTCCGTCTGCCAGAGCCGTATCTGGATCTTCCTGAAGGCGAGAGGTCCGTTTTTCGTTGAATGTGTCCCATTGGGAAAATCCCGTCAGGAAGCGGCTGAGGGTGGATTGGGTCACCTTTTGGATGCCCAGCATGCGCTGCAAGAGGCCGTCTTTGTTGAAGAACGTGGCCAGTGCATTGACGGACGGACAGCGGTTAATGAGCCCAACGACGTAGAGGAACGCCAGAACCCAGGTGGCGACGCCACGGACTTTGAAGATCCCCGACTGGGACAAGAGCAACGAAAGGTCGAACCGATCCCACAGTGTACGTAGAACAGGGGCGCCACCGACATTGCTGAAAGACGAAAGCTCCTTGAACTCTGGTTTACATAAACGAGCCATACTTCACACCCGAATCGCTGAGAGATAGGCAGTTAGGTGCCTCCTCGGCGATTGTTAGGGTGTTTTTCAAAAGTCAAGTGTTTTTCGATGGTTTCATTAACATTTCATAAAATGTTCACAATCCAACTTCATACAGCAACTGCATAGCGCCTGCACAAGTGTCAAGTACGCCAAATACAGGGACCATCCTGATACCAAGGACAGAGTTCGCCCAAGCCCGACCTTGGTAAACGAATATAGTGAACCGCTGTTTGGATATATCTTGTTAAAATGGATGATGGAAATCGACATGCCAAGCGTAATGATCGCGGCCAGGAGGAACGGAAGGCACACAGAAGCTCCTACCAACCCCCCGATCAATGACACATTCAGCGCCATAGAAGCCGAAGGCGCCATGACCGCCGCTGAGAGAGCGACGGTCTCCACAAAATTGACACTGTCGTGTCTCAGACCGACGGAATTGAAGGACATGGTACACATGCGCTCCTTTCTTGTTTGGCGATAGCAATCAGTGTAAGGAATTCGTAAACGATATTGGCAGCTAGAAGAGATGTCACTTGGGCGTGATCGTACGAGGGCAAGACCTCCACGAGGTCAAATCCAATGAACGGGATGCCTCGGAGCCCACGGACAAGTTCTAAGGCTTCCCATGACGTTACTCCTCCCACCTCAGGCGTGCCGGTTCCGGGGGCGAAAGCGGGATCGACAAAGTCGATATCAAATGAAAGGAAGACAGGTCCAGGTAGGACACGCGCTTTGATCTTTTCCACCATGTCCTCAAATCCAATGCGCCGTAGATCGGATGTGGTGCAAACTTCAAAGCCTAGTTCGCGCGCCGCATTTAAGTCTTCAGCGCCGTAGAGCGGGCCTCGCATGCCTACCTGAATGACGCGGCCCGGATCTAGCAGCCCTTCTTCGACAGCTCGCCGGAAGGTGGTTCCGTGATTATATTTCTGTCCGAAGTAAGCGTCCCAAGTGTCAGAATGCGAATCGAAGTGCACCAAGCCCAAAGGGCCGTGACACCGATGAAGGGCGCGCAGTTCCGCCAGCGTGATGGAGTGATCTCCTCCGAGGACGACCGGGATAACGCCACGATCCACCACGGGTTGGAGTGCGGTCTCAACTTTTTGATAAGTTTCCGCGATGTACCCGGGGACCACAGGGCAATCGCCATAGTCTACACCTGAAATATAATCAAATATAGGTATTTTTTGTTCTTGATTGAACGGTCGTAACAGGATGGACGCATCACGAATCGCTTCCGGCCCAAAACGTGCGCCGGAACGATAGGATTGACCACCGTCAAATGGAATGCCGATTATCGCGAAGTCGATATCCGGGGCAAGATCCTCCACGAGGGGCAGCCTCATAAATGTTCGAACACCGCAGAAGCGAGGGGTCAAGAACGAGTCTCTAGGCAAGTATTTTGGCACGAATATCCCTCCAAATGTATGGTCATCACAGAACATTCTGAAGCAAGAATTGTTCCAACCCATATCAGAGGGGCAGAGTGCGTTCCTCGACTAAGCGATTAGCTATTACCTAGGGCAATTTAGCCGACGGACAGTTATGCGAATGCGCATGGAGATTTCATGACGCATGCTGAGTTTCGCATCATCAGTAACGTTCTCTTTTATTCAAAAATGAATAAGTCTATGCGATTTTGCATAGACTTTCATACGGTCGAACCACGGCTGTTCCGTGTCAAGTTTTCGTAGGGGCAAAGGCGAGGTCGAGAAGAGCCCCACATCCCGTATTACCACTGCGGGCCGCGCACAAGGGCTTGCAGGACATATTTCACCCAAAGACGGCTGGCATGGGGCCCATACAGCGCCGGCAGGTGGGCGGTCTTCGTGACCGCCTGTCCCGTCGACGAGGTTGACCGTTGCACCCACGACTCTTCGACGAATGCGCGGCGCTCCACGCGTTCGTTCTGTTCCTGTTTCGTCACGACCGTCGGCTTCTGGCCGCTCGCACGCGCTGCCAATACACGCGCCAGTCGGTGTGCGCCTTCTTCGCTCCACCAGCCCCCATGCCGCTTCATCCGCCGTGCAAACTGGTGAAACACTTGCCCTTCCATTGCGCCTAACGACTCCGCTGCGCCGTCTCTCCGAATGCCTTCCCAGTTCGCACGCAGGTATTGGCGCAGAGAGCGCACACGTTCCCTTGCACTTCCTCGCCGCACACGCTCCGCACGGCGCAGCACCGCCTCGACCTGTGACCAATCTCCACGCTCCAGCGCTTCGCAGATCTCCGCGTACGCTGCCTTTTCGACGCCGAACGCCATGCGCAGATGCTTGTACAAGTGATACAGGTCCAGTCGATGCACCGCACCTGGAAGGACATCCACGCCCTGCTTCGCCCACGCTGCGCCGTCCGTCCCTACGACCGAGCAGGACACCTGCTCCAGATCCCACGCCTCCGAAAAGGCGCCTACAGCCTCTTCCCACACCGCCTGTCCAGGCACAACACCAGCCACCACCTGGCGCCCCACCAGCTTGCGTCGGTCTCGCCCAACGGCCTGTTTCCCCTCATACGCCAGCACGATTTTCACTTCCGCATGGCGCTTCGACCCACGTGCTCGCACCCACATGCCGTCAGCCTCCACGTACAGCTTCGAGACCTTCCGCTTGGGGTCCTGGATCGTCTGTGCATCCTTCCCTGCATACCGAGCCTCGCGTTTGGCCTTCACGGCTTCATCCAGCGTGGCCCCCAGCCGCTGCACCTCCTGCCACACACGCATCGCACTCACATGCGGCATGAACTGGGCCAACGTCCAGGCCGCTTGGTGATACGACATCCTGGTCGCGAGATCGACCAGATGCATGCGCACTTTCGGGCTCAGTCGCTCTCTCGCGCCCAGTCCCAACAAGGCATCCAGCGGCATGTGGTACGTTCCTGTCTCACGGTCTCGATACATCCGGCGCTTCAAATGCAACTCGCCTCGGC
The DNA here is from genome assembly GCF_017329605.1 of Alicyclobacillus fructus. GTDB lineage: Bacteria > Bacillota > Bacilli > Alicyclobacillales > Alicyclobacillaceae > Alicyclobacillus > Alicyclobacillus fructus. Next base: position 155,313 of record NZ_JAFMTY010000004.1, on the reverse strand, counting down.
TCGTCACGAGCGTCCGTTCGCGCGACCCAACCAACTCGTAGCGGGCTCGGTCGCGCGTCTGCATCAGCGCGTCGTCTGTCATGTGGAGCATGTGTTCGAAGAGCCGTAATGCGAACTGATCGGCAAACGTGCAAAGCGACGTCTCAAACGCCAAGAAGTCTCCTTGGCTCAACAAATTTGCGACTTGTTCAATCCAGGATGGGAGCAAATCGCGTGCTTGTTGCAGGATTTCGTCGGTGAGATGGCGAACGTCCAACACGGGAGACCCCACTCCTTTCTGCCGCATTGCCGTGCGGCGAGCTTTTTGTGTCCGTGGGGTCTCTTCTCTTTTTTGCACGTCTACTCCTCTCGCCTGGAAGCCACCTACCGAAACTTTATACGCTCCCACGGCTGATCTTTATATCGTGTGCCGTCAAGGTGTTTCTCTATGTCCTCGGCTTTCGGTGTGGTGGGCAAGCTGAAAGGAGCGCCCGAAGTGCTTATGCAACTTACGAACGACCGTGGGTTGGCTGATGCCGAGCATTCGAGCGAGATCATTCGTGCTTCGAGCTCTCAGGCAGGCATCCTCGAGAATTTTTCGTTCATAACGTGCCAGCAAATCGGGTAGAGAGATACCTGGAACTTGGGCCGATTCCTCCGATCGCGTGTGTGTTAACAGGTGAGGAGGTAGGTCATTCTCATCAATCACCAAATTCAGCGACAACACGGTCAATCGCTCAATAGTGTTTTCGAGTTCCCGCACGTTTCCTGGCCAGTCGTATTCCATGAATCGCCGCAACACCTTGGGAGAGAGCGTACGCTCAACGCGGTGTCGTTCACACATGATGCGTGTGAAATATTGAGCAAGTTCTACAATGTCCTCTTGTCGATGACGCAAGGGAGGGATCACAATCGGAACGGTGTTCAACCGAAAGTAGAGATCCTTGCGGAACGTCCCCTTGGAGACCATCTCCTCAATATTTTGATTGGTTGCGGTCAACAGTCGAAAGTTAGAAAATCGTTCATTTTTCCCTCCAATTCTGAAAAAGCGTCGTTCCTGGATCACTTTGAGCAGTTTGGCTTGCATTGAAAGTGGCAATTCACCGATTTCGTCAAGAAACAATGTGCCATCGTGCGCCAATTCAATCAGACCCGGCTTGCCACCGCGCCCCGCTCCGGTGAATGCACCTTGCTCGTACCCAAAAAGCTCGGACTCCAGAAGTGCTTCCGGTATAGCGGCACAGTTTATGGATACAAAGGGTCCTGAGGAACGGGGACTGTGGGAGTGGATGACTTTCGCCAGCACGCCCTTTCCTACGCCGGATTCGCCCAACAAAAGGATAGGCACGTCGTGGCGCGCCACTTGCAACGCTGTGTCAATCACACGCTGCATTGCTTGACTCCGGGCCACGATGCCGTCCACCCGTACATTTCGCTCACGTAGGCGTTCGAGTTCTGATTTGACCCTGCTCATCTCTTCTTCCATAGCTTGCATGTGCTCTCGTAACTCAATCAACTCTGTTAAATCATACGAGTAGGAGATAATCCGCACCAGCCGATTTTCGCGATCGAACACGGGAACTCCGGTGACAAGCAGGCGCTGTCCGCTTCGAGTCGTTTGTACCGCGCTTTGTCGGTTGCGTGTCGTCATCACCAAGCGCGTAATGGACGGAGTAAAGATGCCAAGCGATTCAAGCTCCGTCACCGTGCGGCCAACAACGCTTTCAATAGGGACACCATAATTGTCCTCGAAGGATTGAGATACGAACACGACTTTACCCTCCCCGTCGGCAATCAGCACATCGACAAAGAGGGCATTAAGCAGTGTGTCGATCACGTCGACGAGCTCGGCAGCTTCCTCCACATTTAAACCTCCTCTGCAGACGGATTCACGCCGGGTAAAAGCCCGACTTCGCGTACACGGTACTAATTTGAACTTGACGAATTTCGGTGTACTCATGTACCGCTTCTATACCGAGTTCTCGCCCGACACCCGAGCGTTTGAGCCCGCCCCACGGCGCTTCGACATACGCCGTGTGGTACGTGTTGACCCAAGTGATGCCAGCTTGCAGTCTGCGAACGACACGGTGAACGCGCGCCACATCACGGGTAAAGACCCCCGCCGCGAGACCGTATTGAGAATCATTCGCCATGCGAACTGCATCTTCCTCGTTCACAAACGGTTGAACCGTGAGAACGGGACCAAAAATTTCCTCACGTACTATACTCATGTCAGACGTCACGCCGGCGAAGATGGTGGGCTGCATGAAGTATCCCTGTGCCAAAGGTGGCGGGAAAGTCGCCCTCTTACCACCTGTGACGAGCTGGGCTCCCTCTTCACGCCCCTTGTCAATGAATTGCAAAACTCGCCGCATGTGTGCCTCCGACACAAGTGGGCCCATTTCCACCGATTCGTCAAAACCATCCCCTACGCGAATGTGTTCAGCCCTGGTCTTCAACTCGGAAAGGAACCGATCGTGGATGGTGGATTCCAGAAGAAGCCGAGAACCTGCAGCGCAGACCTGTCCGGCCCCGTAATAGATGGCGAACAGGGCGTGATCCACGGCGCATTCCCAATCCGCATCTTCAAACACTATCACGGCTGACTTGCCCCCTAACTCCAATGAGACCCGTGTTATGTTAAGTGCCGCTGCTTGGAGGATATTCAGCCCTGTCGCAGTTCCTCCAGTGAAAGATACACGGTTAACATCGGGATCTTCCACTAGGGCGCGCCCAATGGGATCGCCTGCGCCAGGGACGACATTGACCACTCCAGGTGGCAGCCCTGCTTCATCCAAGACTTTTGCGAGAAGGAGTGCGGTTACAGGCGTCCACTCAGATGGCTTTAGGATGCACGTGTTTCCGGTCGCGAGCGCGGGTGCAAGCTTCCAACACGCGATTAAAAGGGGAAAATTCCACGGCACAATCAGTCCGCAAACACCGATCGGCTGACGAAACGTGTAACTGTGGACTGATTCTGGGACGGAAAGGAGCATGCCATTTGGCTGCATGATGAGTCCTGCGTAATAGCGAAAACATTGCACACAGTCTTCGACGTCTAGGCGAGATTCGCGTAGCGGCTTGCCTGTCTGCAGAGTCTCTAAGCGTGCGAACGTCTCCCCCAGTTCCTCAACTTTTGTTGCAATTCGTAGAAGTAGGTTAGCTCGTTCCCGAGCGGAAAGCCACGGCCACTCGCTTTCATCAAAAACCTTACGAGCAACTCGGACTGCGGCGCGTAGGTCGGATGGCTGGGGTTCCACCACCCGACCAAATGCACGTCCCGTCGCGGGATCGAACAGTTCTCTCGTCTCGGCGTTATCGGTCCCAACAAACCGTCCGCCCACGTACATAGCGAACGCACCGTGGTTGTCTCTTTCCAATTTTTCGAGATCTTTGAGTGTGATCGCGCGGATATCCTCGACCATGTACTTCACCTCGTCTACGATATGATTTTCAATTGGAAGTAGCGACGCTCCGGTCTGGAGCCTATTCCACTGACGTAAAGCAAACCGCGTTCCAATCCAGGCCCCACGCATCTATTTTCCTGGTGGTGTTAAGTCAAGTTTGTAGACACCCCAAAACCGAGGACGTTGTTTAATGTGCACGGATCGGCGTCGATCTCGGCGGTCAGGGCTTGACATGGAGCCTCTACGGGCATGACTTCTCGTTTTGTGCAGACGCACGACACTCGCTCTCTAAAATTGCAAGATTTTATAATTCCAACCTTTCAGCGTCAAGTGTTTGCGATCACTCTTGTTGACCGTCAGTGATATTGTCACTGTGAGATTCGTCCGTGAAAATGTCATGTATGAGCAAGGAGTATCTTGTGATGCGAACCCATGAAATTCAACAACTAGCGAGCGTCTCAAGAAATGAATTCTTATCCCCACAACCCCAACTGCACCCCCTCCGCTCGTGCCAGCTTCTCCCGCGCCCGCTTGATATGGTTCTGCACAGCCCCACGTGTAATCCCGAGTTCCCGCGCAATCGCCGAGTACGCCATGCCGGACTCGAATACGAACAGGCACGCCGCTTCCCGCAGGCTCAGGAACGACAGCCACGCCACGGACAGGCGCTCCTCCTCTTCGTCTGCCCCATCCGCATCGTCCCATGCCTCCCAACGCCTTCGCCGCGCCGCCAGTCTGTCCAGGTCGGCCAGGTCGCCAACGAGGATCTCCCGCCGCGGTGCGCGATAGTCGCCTTCCATCACCGCCAAGGCGTAGTCGAGCGTGCGAACCATGCCGTCGTACAGAGCGGCATCGTGTTCGTTCTGCTCTCGCTTTGCGCGGTTGCGGGCGTCTCGGATGGACTCGCGGGTGGACTCGTACTGTGCGATCACGTCTTCGAGATCGCGGCGCATGGTCTCAAGCCTCCGTCAGTCGAGGCGGACTGCGTGCCCCGAGAGCTTCGAAGCGTCAGGGAAGTTGAATCGTCCAATGTCGAATAGATCAGGACGCAGAAAGATTTTCGCGTGAAGGCGCCGCCACCTGCGCAAGCGGTCAAACCAGAGCCCGACGAGAGCACGGATCGCGATGTGCGAGCCCACGGCGTCATACACCTCAAGCCCGTCGTATGCAACGCACAGCCATTGATCGGTGGTCGTCAGGTGTTCATCCAGTTCATCGAGCACCTCGTTCGCCTTTTCGAGATTGCGGCGCACCAGGGGATACCATCTGCGAACGTCGAACTCCGTCAAGCTCGAGGTCCAGTCCTGTGGGATCCGCTGGCTGACGAAATCGCGCAATTCAGTCGAACCATTGCACAGAAGACAATGGAGCAGTAAGCCGAGCCAAAAGACGCGCCACCCGATTACATCTTCGTCTTTCAAGTACTCAACGGCTGCCAGCAACGAGTCACTTTGATCGTACCCGCGCATCCAATTCTGCAACGCAATGAGATCCTTCGCTTGTTCCGCAGAGGTCAAGATGAGCATGACATTCGGATCGCAGATACGGCTTTCAATCACGTTCAACTTCGTCATCTCTCATCCCTCCGTTATCCACAGTTCATCCACATGTTTATCCACAGGTTCCGTTCTCGTTTAACTTTTTTGTTCCTATAATAGCACATATATACTGGTTGTCAACACCTAAATTGCTCTTCCTGTCCATCCGAGCCCCTGTTCCAACGCCCGCTGCATGCTCCAACGCAAGTCCGGCGAGAGATCCTGCAGGTTGCGCAACGCCCAGTCCAGGTAGTCCGGTGGCACGTCCTTCAGCGGCATGCCCTTGTGCTTCCCAAACGGCATCGTCTGCACCTCAATCGGCGACTCCGCAAAGGTGATCAGCTCGTCCACATCGTCGGGATACCCTGCCTCCAGATACACGCGGAGCTCTCGCTGAAACACATGTGCCGTCACGATCGCGTCGCCCAGCGCCCGGTGGGGTTGCCCCACCTCGACGTCGATCCCGAGCCAATACCGCAGCACCTGATTCGAGTGTCGCGGCGCGTCCGGCCAGAGATGCTGCGCAAGCCGCTTCGAGCAAACCCACGGTCTCCCCGTCTCCGGCAACATCCCGGGGTCGAACTCCGCGTTGTGCGCCACCAGGATCGTGTCGCCGATGTATCCGAGCACCTTCGGCCATACCTGCGACAACCGCGGCTTTCCCGCCACGTCTCGGTCGGTGATGTGATGTACGGCGGAGGCCTCCGGTGGGATCGGACAACCCGGATCGACGAGTGCCGAGTAGACGATCTGCGGCTCACGTTCGAGCCCGACCTCAACCAGCGCGAGCTCGACGACACGGCCCTCCGGCGGCAACCCGGTTGTTTCGGTGTCCACCACCACGAATCGTGCATCACGGATTCTCAATGTGTCCCCTTCTTTCGCTTGCGTTTTCGCACCTCTAAATCTCGACCAACCGGCGGCTTTCCCGCCGGCATCGAAAACACCCGCGCGCCGTACTTCTCCCGCAAGTACCTGTCCATCTCCACCGGGTCCATCCGATAGATGGAAACCTCCGACGCACCGCTCGCCCGCTCCTTGCGTCGATTCGGCACAGGCCGTGCCGTGTTCATGCCTCATCGCCATTGGCGCTTCACTCCTCTCGTTTGCATCGCTCCATACGGCGGAACTCGATCGCAGCCCGCACCATCTGACACATCTCGTCTTCCGTCAAGTCACTGGTGTCAATCACAAGGCCACGCGCATACCGCCATTGTTGTTCCGTTTCATCCTCGTGCGTTCGCATGTCAGGCAATTCTCCGTCCCGTTCCAAAATCCGACGTCTCCGCACGAACTCCGAGGCGGTGAGTACGATCACCAAAAACCCGTGCTGATCCGCCCACACCGCCTCTTCCATCGTTCGACCGTCATCGATCACGATCGGGCTCACCGTGTGCCGCAAGACCTCTTCCGCGGCGAGCAGCATCGGATTCGGCTTGAAGCCTCGCAGGAAACGTCCTGTTCGCTGCAGATACGGTCTTCGCACCGTCTTGCTCGCGCCTTTGAGCCACGGCGCGGCAATGTCGAGCACGGCCTCGACCGGCGTCGCCATCGAATACCGCACGTAGCCCATCTCCTGCCGCAGGTACTGCGCCACCGTGCTCTTCCCCGCGCCCATCGGGCCCATCAGAAACACGTGCTGCAATCTCCGTTCCATGGTTCTTACCCCTAACGAACGCATGTTCTAATTCTGACACGTTCGCAATGCACGTGCTCAAATCGTTACGTTGCGCAAAGGTCTTGGTAAAGAAGCACCTCGACCTCAAGCCGAGGGTGTTTTCGATCCACTTCAAAGTCCATCTCCTGCACCAGAACCCATCGGTCCTCGGGATAGAGCACGCCTTCCAGCGCGTCCAACAGCACTTTCTCTCGGTTATGCGTGTCCATGCGCCGGTTCGACGGCCAGAAGTACCAGAGCCTCAGCACCACCTTGACACCAGGCTGAGGCACCACCCAGCCCGTCTCCTGCCGCCACTGAAGTGCCAAGTACGCCGCGTCCCGCCGGAATCGTTGCGCTTGGGAGGTGAGAACCCGCATGCGCTGGCCCGTTTGCGGATGGACGTAGGTTCGATAGGCGTGGTTGACGGACGGCGGGAGCGGCAAAACCAATCGCATGGATTGCCCTCCAATCATTTCGCATGGTTTAGTCGCGAAACTTACGTTACGATCTCGTCAGTGGGTTTCCGGCCCCACTGCACTTTGGAGCGGCGGGTGCGTCGAGTCATCAGCGCGAATGGCTCGACGCAGTCCCGTTCGCATTCGTCGATCCTTCCGCATCTTGAACCTCCGATTTCCGATTACGAAGCTTGAGAGTCGAAAGACCCAGAGTCTTGAACATGGAACAAAGCATCCAGCAAAGTTCCCCGAAGGGCTTGTCCGGGCGGATCGCCAAGTATCGCGAGGATCCCGATCACCCCCCCGTTTGGAAGTTGATACCTGTGCCCGGGTGCACAAAGCACCACGCGATTTGGATCGGGAAAACCGACGCTTACGCGGGGAGAGCGAGATCGTAAGAAACAATGCCGACTGGAAGCAGCCCTCGCTTGGATCCATGCGCACCGCTCCGAGATTTCGGTGCGGAGTCCAAGCACTTCTCATGAAGTAAGAAGATTCAGTCCTTTATTCGCGGAGAAGCAGAAAACATTGCTCACCGTGGCGCATTCGGTGAAAGAGCACGGCCTCCGAATCCGACCGGTGCGCAAGTGCAAGGCCACCTCGGCGTCGCGACACACGTGTCCTGGCCACAAAAGCGTGCTCGACCAACGCTTTGTGACCGAGCTCCCGGTTCAGATGCACACGGCCGATATCACGTGCATTCCAACCGAGATGGAAGGATTGATCTGGAAAGTCTGGAGGACTAGTTGCTGGAAAGATGGTCGAGTGGGACGCGTTAGCCAATAGGCGTCGCGCGAGTATCAAAAGTACCGACAAGCATATGGCATGGTGGGAAGCAAGAGTTGAAGGGGAAACGGTTTCCACAATACCTGCATGGAATCCTTCACAGCGTCCTCAAGCGGGAACTCATCTATCTGGAGCGATTCAACACGCGCGCGGGGGCCATCAAGCGGATCTTCGAGTACATCGAAATCTGGTACAACCGAAAGCGAATCCGCACATCCATCGGATACCATACCCCGGACGAATTTTGCGAATGCAGGTTGTGGACGAGATCACCGCTCATACCGCAAGGCTTGAATGGAGATGCAAGCAAGATAGCAGATAGCCTTGCCGGCGCCAAGAGAGCGAGCGTCGCTCGGCTGCACAAAACGCGAAGTCATGTCCGGAGGGGCTCCATGTCAAGCCGTGACCGCCGAGATCGACGCCGCTAGGTGCACATAGAACAACGTTTTCGGTTCGCGGGTATCCTCAAACTTGACTCCACACCAGTCCTCGAATAGGTCCTTTCCACGTGAACAGACGAAAAGCGGCCTCATTTCGGACAGCCGCTGTCGTTGATGGAGCATCAACGGTTTTGCAGTACATCAAACGCGCTGGCAAGTGGGGAAGAAATCAACCCAACACCCAAAATGCCTGTGGCGCGAAAAATCCAATGGCGGAGAGGGTGGGATTCGAACCCACGGTGCCCTTGCGGACACGGCGGTTTTCAAGACCGCTGACTTCAACCACTCGCCCACCTCTCCACATGACAACGAAGGAGAGGTCGCCCTCCCCCTCAAAATGGAGCGGAAGACGGGATTCGAACCCGCGACCCTCGCCTTGGCAAGGCGATGCTCTACCCCTGAGCTACTTCCGCACGCCTATGAAGGAGTCCAAACGCAGATATAATTTACATCGGCAACTTCGTGGCTGTCAACTCTTCGCGATCCCTCAGCAGCCCCCACGCATCTTTTTTCCTGGTGGCGCTCCTTTGCGCTCCGCGTGATCAAACACCTCTCTCAAAAGTTGTGCGACTTCTTGGATTCGACATTTTTCGCGTTCCACGGGCATCATTCGTGTAACGCAATGGGTCGAATCCGGTTCAGTTTGGTTGTGGTGATCCTGTATTCCACAAAGCCTTGATTAGCCGTGTCCAGACGCGACCAGCGTATCTGTTCTCGAAGCTCCTAGACGACTTCGCTCAACGGGATTGCCCACCACCGAAAATGGCGGTAGAGGTCCGTACACAAATGTCTAGAGCAGGTTCACCGCCAGTACCAAGATCCCCATCCACGCCCCCTCGACCGTGGGATGGTGCACAAATGGGTGGTTGATGTACCAATACGCTTTCATGTCGTGGAACCCAACGTTTTCAATATTCCATCGTGCCGATGCCATTTTGGCAATCGTCTGCGTTGGAACGGCCGTCTTCTTGCATGGGGTCGCTATCCACCGCTCGATGATTTCCTCCTCAACCGGGTTTTCGCCGCCCTTCTGATACATGTCGCGTCGTGGTTTGGACGACCTTGACCATGCGCATCGGCACCGCGCACCTACGGTCCGCTTGTAAGTTCTCCCTCGTCCCAGGCCTCAACATGCACCTGATGGCCCTTGCTGTCCGTTTCATCCCGAGATGCGTCAGGCTGGCGGGCCTTGGACAGACCTTGGGAGTCCTTCATGATGGAACGGCGGGTTTCTTTCATCCGTACTTCCACATCTTGCTCAGCGTCCAACGCGGCGTGTATGAAGTTGGCTGACATACAGGGCCATCGATGGCCGCCACACGCCATCCATCGAAGGAGTCATCCTCTTGCCCACTGTCTGCCCACAGTGGCATCGCCTCCTTGGGTTGACCCCCTAGGAGGCTTTCTACATTTGTCAACCATCTCCTGTCGATTCCCAGCGAAACAAGTATTCTTGCGCCTCTTGTGCTTGCATCCCTCTTGCCACCCACGACCTGGCTTCCTCACTTGAGCCGCGGAAAAGATGCGTGAGGGCCTGCCTCACAACATCTCCATGAAACGTCACAAAGGCGATCTCACGACCGGCAAATTCGATACAAATGGCCGCGCCCTGAGCGCTATAATATCCTCAAGGCGAGTTCTCGAATGAGGGGAGATCCGGGTTGCCAGCTATTCCGCAGTGGGTTGTCTACGCTGCCGCCGTCGTGTTCCCCATGTTGGCGTTCGCACTGACACCGCCTAGCATATGGATCAATCGGCTCGTTTCGTCGCTTTCGATTCATCCGACCTTCGACGTCTCACGAGTGACTTCGGTGAACGTGTACGGAACTGAACTTCGAGGGCGCGATCGCGACCGATTTCTTCACGCGTTCAACCAAGCCGATTTCCTGTTTGAACGGGGTATGGTCCCTGAGCTCAACTATAACCCGATCTTTATTCGCGTCAAAGAAGGCAAGAAGATGTACGAATTCACTGCGTACCTGTACGGAGACGGCATGGTCCAGATGGTGCGTCACAAGCGAAAGAAGAATGTGCCGTACCGCGTGTCGTCGCAACAGTTGGAACTTGTTCTCCAGTCCTGCGTCCGAGATCCGTGGTGGGTGAGCTAAGCCACGCTCCCTTCGGCTTCAAGAGGATTTCAAGCATCCTGTGTTACGTTCAAGCCGTACCGTTCCTATTCCAGTTTCGGTACGGAGGTGGCGATGATGGCAATGTCCATTCAACGAAAGGCCCTTCTAGGCTCGGCCGCTCTGCTCTCCACGTTTGCGGTCGGCGGTGGCGCGATCTTGGCCGCCGTCCACTCTGGATCGTCCGCGGTTTTTGCCGATGAGAAGACCGGTTCAGCAGCGCGCCCGGATCGACAACTGATGCAATCGCTGAGAGAAGATTTGCTCACCGAAGCCGCGCAAGAGCTCAATCTGACAACGACTGCACTTCGACAGGATCTTCGAGACGGCAAGACGTTGTCTCAACTCGCGTCCTCAGCGGGCGTGTCGACTTCCGAGTTGGTTTCGGCTCTCGAAAACAAGGCTGCATCCGACCTTCAGGCCGACGTGCAGAGCGGCAAGCTCACGAGTGAGCAAGCTTCTGCCATCGAAACGCGGGTCGATCGCGTCATTCAGGCGTGGGTAAGCGGCACATGGCCTTCTGGATGGGACAAGGTACGTCCGCGAGGCGTGGGCGTCTGGCGCCGGGAGCTGATCGCGACTGCCGCAAAGGACCTGGGGGTGTCGCAGGAGACACTCGTGGCGGATTTGCACAAGGGTGAGACCTTGAGCGAAATCGCGACCGCCCAAGGCGTGTCCACTTCGACGCTCATCTCGGATCTCGAAAGTGCGGTTCAGGCCGACCTGCAGAAGGCGGAGTCAGCCGGCAAGATTACCTCGAGCCAGGCGCAGGCAATGGAATCGCGGATCGATCAGTGGATTTCGGATTGGGTCAACGGCACGCTGCCGCGTCCGTCTGGCGCTCATCTTCCAGGCGCACAGCCGACCTCGTCCTCCACGGCTTCGAATGCGACCACGAACGCCTGAAGCGCACGCACGCTCGAAGGCCTCGACCAAGGGTCGGGGCCTTTCTCGTGGGCGCGAACTCTGCGAACCGCGCCGTGCCCAGACCTTGCCATCCTCTGTCATGCCAAAACGCACCTTTGAGTTCCATCGTCACTCGATACCATTCACAAGACTTCAACCGGCGGATTTCCTCCCGATCCAGCCTTCCTCCGGCTGATCCATGATTCTCGTAATGAATGAGCTTGCGCTTCCTGTTACGCTTTCAGTGCACCAGCCACACCAAACATCACGCCGAATCCTGCGTCAAGCAGGTACGGGGGAATCCAGGGCTCATCGCCCAGGGGTGAATTGCGCCGACGGGCGCATAGGGGGACTCTTCCACCCGAACCCGTCAACTAACCTCGGAGGCTATAGGAGGAGAAGCATGCTGCTGAAACGAACCTCGATTCGTGCCATCACCGCATCTGCCGCTTGCGCCGCGGCGCTGACGTTTGGCGGGTGCACCGCCTTTGCGCAGACCGCGCTTCCTCCAGGCGTTCATCTCGATCCGTCCATTCACCCTCTCGCTTCGGAGAGTGCGTCGTATCAGGCGAAGACGCAGGCCGTCTTGGAAGTCGCTGAAAGCAAAATTGGGACGCCGTACATCTGGGGTCACAACGAAGATCGAGGACAGTATGGGTTTGACTGTTCCAACTTTGTGGAATACGTGTACCACCATGCGCTCGGCTACGTGTTCACGACCTCGTCCCGCCTTCAGTATGCAGAAGTCGGTTGGCGAGTCCCATACAGTGACTTGAAGCCTGGAGACCTCCTGATTTTCGACAACGGCGGTCACGTGGGCATCTACGCTGGCAACGGCGAGATGATCCAGTGCGGCGGCGGATTGGGCCGCGTGGGGTTCCTCAGCGTTCGGCCGGGATCGTACTGGTATCGACATCTGTCCGCGGTTCGACAAATGTACACCTGAAAACAGACCTATCGCCCGGCCGGGATGCGCGATGCGCTCGGCCGGGCGAAGCCATTCCATAGACCCCCTCGCCTGTTGCATAAATGGGCCTTCCATGCACATCTTACAACCATGAACAGTTCCCGATGCATAGGTATGTGCCTCACACTCATCTGTGCAGCCGCCTGTTGGTGCTCGACCGCCACGCCAGCGCGCGGAACATCGGTGGCGAAATCCACGCACGCGCCGGCCCACGCGGCGCCTGCTTCGTGGCGATCCGAGCCGGAGGCCATCACGGTCTTTGGCCGCAGCTACGACATTCGCCGTTGTCGCAAGCTGACCGACACGTTCGTCGTCACGGCCTACAACCTGGACCGTTTCTCCACCGGAAAAGATCCGGGCGATCCCGGCTTCGGCGTGACGAGCACCGGGCGGCCAGCCGTGATCGGGCGCACCGTCGCCGTCGATCCGGCGGTCATCCCCTACGGCAGCCTGCTCTACATCGAGGGCGTGGGCTGGCGAATCGCGGAAGACACGGGAGGTGCCATTCGAGGCCATCACATCGACGTGCTGATGCCGTCGCGAAAACATGCCTTGCAGTTTGGGGTGAAGCGCAACTGCCGGGTCACCGTGTACATCCCGGACGATCTCGACGACGTCTAGTTCGCGCGGAGAAACTCGCGAATCTGGTCCATGAAAGGAGAGAACAGGTCCGCGTAACGGGAGACGGCCTCCCGCACGTCGGCCGGCGTGATGCGGGCGTGATCGCGCAAAAGGCGCGAGCGGAAGTCGATCACGCCGGTGAACGCGTCGAACCAACGCGCGTCGAGGACCTCTTCCTCGACAAGGACTTTGACGATATCGGCGTAGCCGCCGGGATCGCGCATCACGAGGGCATCGATGATGAGCGAAGCGATGTCCGTCACGTACTCGACGCTCGTCCAGATGCCGCGCTCGGCGGCGAGCCGCCACGTGAGATCCTCTTCCCAGGCGTCCTCTCGCTCCGCCAAAGCCTGCAGCCATGCGGTTCTTGCGCCGAGCGCCTCAAGCCATGCCTCGATTTGGCGCTTATGATCCTTGGTCAGAAACACCCTATCACCTCACTTGCGCGCGCAATGCCACTTCGCGAAACAGCCTCGTAAAAACCGCATCTCGCACGATGGGGCTTCGTTCGTCTTCTGGAAAGGCTCCCGCACCTTGCGTCCATGACACCAGCCGCACCGCCGTCGTCTCGGATGCCGCCGGCCGGGCCTTCACGTCCTGGACATCGGCCACATACACCCATTTGCTCGCTTCGCGGCCGTCGCGGAGGAGAATGGTATACTGCGCCACCCAGGTGACATTCTCCAGCAACGCGCCTGCTTCCTCCAGGGCCTCCCGCCTCGCCGCGTCCTCGGGTGTCTCCCCCGGTTCCACTTTGCCGCCGGGAAGTTCCCAGCCTCGCGCGTGGTGGCGCACCCATACGCAGCCGTCAAACAGCCGCGCGAAGACGAGCACGGAATGTGGGGCGGGATCGCGCAGGGCGAGATCGAAGATCAAGTTTTTGGCCGGCAAAAACCGCTCGCCCCCCACGTTACCACCACCTGCCAAACGTGATGCCGATGACAAGCCCGATGAGGCCGCCCACGACGATCTCGGCCGGCTCGTGCCCTAGAATTTCCTTCAAGCGTTCTCCCTCGGGCGGTCCGGCGACGGCCGACTCCGAACGCTGGGAGAACTCCATGGCAATGCGATTCAGCAGGACGGCGTGCTCACCCGCGTGGCGGCGGATGCCTCCCGCGTCGTACATCACGATGGCGGCAAACACGACAGCCACGGCGAAAATGGGGGACGTCGGCCCGACGACAAACCAGAGCGCGCTGGCGAGGGCCACGACGCCCGCGGAATGCGAGCTCGGCATGCCGCCCGCCCCAAACACACGGCTCCAGTCCCAGGCGCGCGTCGTCACGAAATGAATGGGAACCTTCAGGATCTGGGTCACCACGATGGCGCAGAGAGCGGCCATCAGCGCGGTATTTCCCCACAAGCCCTGCAAAAAATGCAGAAGATCGGGCATTCAGGGGCCTCCTCGAGAAGCGCGGCGCCGGTGGTCGGCGCCTCGCGGACTGTCCATTCTTCACTTTACCACGCCTGAATTTCGGTGACCATAGCCTTGTCCAACGCCTTGACCATGGCGGTGATGAGCTGAATCGCCTGGAGGTAGTCATCTTCGTGCACGACACCGTTGTGGCTGTGGATGTAGCGCGTGGCGAAACCGATGTTGACACTCGGCACGCCGATGCCGTGCAGGTGAAACGACCCGGCATCCGTACCGCCGCCGGCAAGGCTGCTCAACTGAACGGGGATGTTTTCGGCAGCGGCGATATCCAGCACGAAATCGCGGAATCGGTTGTTTGGAATCATGGAGTGATCGTAAATCATCAGAAGCGGCCCCTTGCCCGCGTCGCCGAGATGCTGGCGCTCCCCGCTGTCAATGCCGGGCGTGTCCCCGGCGATGCCGACGTCGACGGAGATCGCAATATCCGGATCGACCAGATGGACGAGTGTCTTCGCGCCGCGCAGACCCACTTCCTCCTGAGCGGTGGCGCCAGCAAACACGATGTTCGGATGCGCCTGCCCCTGCAACTCCTTCAACACACAAAGGGCCGTGGCGCAACCGAGCCGGTTGTCGAGCGCCTTGGAGACGTACATCTTCGGGTTGCCGAGCTGGGTAAACGGCGAGTACGGAACAATCGCATCCCCGGGGCGCACGCCCATTTCCTCGGCGTGCTCCTTGCTCGTGGCCCCGATGTCGACGAAGACGTCCTTCAGCTCCACCACCTTCTTGCGCTCGTCCGCAGACAGAATGTGCGGAGGCTTGGAGCCCGTGACGCCGAGCAGCGGCCCCTTGCGCGTTTGGACCACGACGCGCTGCGCCAAAACGACCTGCGACCACCAGCCGCCGATGGGCTGAAACTTCAGGAATCCTTCCGAGGTGATGTGCGTCACCATGAAGCCGATTTCATCGAGGTGACCGGCGATCAGCACCTTGGGCCCGTTCGGGTCTCCGGTTTTGCGGCCCACCACACCCCCGGTGCGATCGCGCAGCAGTTCCTCAGACAGCGGCTTGAGGCGCTCTTCGAACAGCTTGCGGACACCGGATTCGTAACCCGAGATGCCGTGTGCGTCGCAGAGATCGCGCAGGACTTCGACATGTGGATGCATGGACGTTTCTCCCTTCTGCGCCGAGTTTCACACCGTCACCCATGATAGCACAACCGCGAGGGGACAAGGGACGCGCACCATTGGCTTTTCTGGCTCATACGATGCACAGACACGAGAGGGGAGAGATGCGGATGGTGCGCGTGGAGCCCGTGTGGATTGAAGGTTACCCCTTTACGGCGGTGCAGGTCGAACTGCCGAAAACGACGCTTCTCGCCATTACAAATTCCATCGGTTACGCGATGTGCGGTGCACTGGACGTCGAACTGTTGCGGACGAAGCTCCGACACCGCAACATCGTCGCGATGCGCGCGACGGGGGTTCGCACGCTCGACGACTTGCTTGCGGCACCCGTGGAGAGCCAGACGCAAGCCGCCGAAGAACTCGGCATCTATCCCGGCATGCCGATGCGCGAAGCGCTCGCAAAGCTCGGAGCCGCGGCGCAGAACGGATAATCCGTTCTGCGCCTGGACAAGCCCGCGTGAACTCGACATGCCCGCGCTTCGTCCTTGAGTTGTGGCGCAAACCAGGTACCATGGGAGAGGGACCTATCCCTGGACCGCTCGAGGAACGGAGGATGAACGTGTCACATCTCAACACGCTTGTCATTCAGCACGGCCTCCTGGCCATCTTCTTGCTCATGGCCCTGGAAAGCTGTTGTATCCCCATCGCGTCCGAGGTCGTGATGCCACTCGCCGGATTCCTGGCCTTTCGCCACCTGCTGGGCTTCTGGCCCGCGGTCGCAGTGGCCACGCTGGCCAACGTCGCAGGAAGCCTCATCGCCTACGCCATCGGCAATTACGCAGGGCGCGCGTTCGTGCTTCGCTACGGACGATACGTAGGTCTGACGCCCCGCCACCTGGACCGCGCGGAGCGCTGGTTCGACCGATTCGGCGAAGCGACGGTCTTCTTTGGGCGCATGGTGCCGGCTGTCCGCACCTTCGTCTCCCTGCCCGCGGGCTTCGCGCGCATGCCTCTCGCGCGGTTTGTCCTCTTCAGCCTGTTCGGCTCGTTTGTCTGGAACCTCGCGCTCGTCTACGGGGGCTACCAATTGAACAAACACTGGCAGGTCCTGGCCGATCACGTCAAGCCATTCACCTACGTCGGCGCCGCCATTCTCGTCGCCGCCCTGCTGTGGTTCTGGCTTCGCCGGCGCTCAGATCAGCGCGCGGAGTAGACGATGGAGCGGACGCGCGCGGACAGCGGGTGCGCAGGATCCAACATCTCCTTGGGCAAAAACAGGCGCTCCTCCTGGCTCGGCACCAGCGTCCGAATGAGCTTGGACGCCTGGCTCACATCCTCGACGCGCCCGCTCTCATCGCGCATCAGCAGCCCTTGGCCGATCACGTCGTATCCAGGGATCTTGCACGCGCGAAGCGAGACATAGTAGTCCGGATGAAAGCCCATCGCCTTGGCCGTGGTGCGCAGCAGGGCCAGATCGTCGACCGGCGTGAAGCCCTGGCGCACCACGGGCGCAAACAGGCGGCGGTGCAGAAATCGCGCGGCGAGATCGCGCAGAATAGGATCCGAGTTGTCTGCAAACGTGTGAAACGCGTACAGCAACACCGACTCATCGAGCCGTATGTACCAAGACACGTCCTCCATGTCGCCCTGGAGCACCCGCAACAGAGGCTCCGGCATGCTCAACCGCTCTCCGTCGGCGACGAGATCCCTGGCGCGCACCAGGATATTCTCCACAAGGACGTCGCTGCCCACCGTCACGGGATGCAGGTACACCTGCACATACATGAAGTAGCGCGCCAACAGATATTGCTCCACGGTGTGCAAATTTTGCCGCTTCACGTAGATGCGTCCGTCCCAATAGGTGAGCGAACGGATGAGCCTCGCGAGCTCAAACAGGCCGTAGGAAACGCCTGTCGCCTGCGCGTCGCGCAGCATGTAATCCATCCGATCCACATCGAGCTGGCTCGAGATGAGCGACTCGAGCGCCGGAAAGCGGCCCTCGCGGCGGAGGACAGCGACGAGATCGACTGCGAACGCGTCGTCGACGTCGTCGAGAACGGAACGAAGCGCGCTGTCCTCCAGAATGATTCGGTAGGTCCACTCCTCGTGCTGCACGCCGAGCACCGATTCGAACGTATGGGAGAAAGGGCCATGTCCAATGTCGTGCAGGAGGGCCGCCGCGAGCGCCAGTCGGATCTCGCGCGGATCCGTCGGCCACCCGCATTCGCGCTGGAGATGGTAAAGCACGCGCCGCATGGTTTCATAAGCCCCGAGCGAATGGGCAAAGCGCGAATGCTCGGCGCCGTGGAACGTCAGGAACGACGTGCCGAGCTGGCGAATGCGCCGCAGCCGCTGAAACGCGGGTACGTTGACGAGCGACCACAGGATGGGATCGTCAAACAGGATCTCGTCGTGAACCGGATCTTTCAGGACCTTTTCGAACACCTGGCGCCCCCCAAACCTCGACCTACGCGGAAACGGGCCGACCGGATCTCCATTCCGGCCAGCCCGTCCCGGCTCAGTTGCACGATCCCGGCTGCCCCGCGCGCGTCGCGGTCCGGAAGCTCGAACCGCAGCCGCACATCTGCGTGGCATTCGGATTGTTGATTTTAAATCCCTGTCCCGTGAGGTCATCGACATAGTCGATCTCGGAGCCGTCGACGAGCTCCAAGCTCTCGGGATCCACCACGAGCTTCACCCCGTGTTGCACGGTCACGACGTCGCCCGGCTTCTCGTTGTCCAGCGCCAGGCCGTACGTGAACCCTGTGCAACCGCCGGGCTTCGTATAGATGCGAAGCGCATCCTCCCCTGACGCCTGTGATGCGAGCAGGGTGCGAACGCGCTCTGCGGCTTGTTCGGTCAGCGTGATCACCGTCATCGCCTCCCTTTCCAGCTTCTATTATACGCCATGCGCCCTCCGGTTTCAGCCTGCGATTTCCCGGACCTTCGCGAGCACCTCCTCAGCATGGCCGTCGACTTTCACCTTCGGAAACACGGCCGCGATGACGCCGTCGCGATCGATCACGTACGTCGTTCGCTCGATGCCGATGGTCTTGCGGCCATACATGTTTTTCTCCTTCAACACGTCATACGCCTGGCAAATCTGACCATCCGCATCGGCGAGGAGCGGAAAGTTCAACCCGTGCTTGTCCCGGAACTTCGCGTGCGAACGGACGTCGTCCCGGGAAACCCCGTAGATGAGGGCCCCCACCTCGTCGAACCGGGACTTGAGGTCGCGGAACGCACAGGCCTCCTGCGTGCAGCCGGGCGTTTCGTCCTTCGGGTAGAAATACAGCACCACGACTTGGCCGCGCAGGTCCGAGAGCTTGACGACCTCGCCCGAGTCGGATTCCGCCGCAAACTCGGGCGCCTTCACGCCGACTTCCAGAGCCATACGAACTCCTCCCGCGCGCAGCCGGACGCCTCATTCGCGGACGACCTTGATCATGCGGATTTCCGGATCGTCAGGGCCCTGGACGGGCAGTCCGGCGCGCAAGTTGGCTTCGATATAGTCGATATTATCCTGCGTGATCACTTCGCCAGGCAAGAGGATGGGAATGCCCGGCGGATACACCATCACCATCTCGGCCATCGTCCGCCCCACCGCCTCCTGCAGCGGCACAACCTCCGTGGGCGCGTAGAACGCGGATCGCGGCGTCATTCGCAGTTCGGGCATGGAGGGCAGCGTGACAGGCTGGTGCTCGCGCACGGCGCCCTGGCCGTAGCGATCCGCGATGGCCTCGAGTGCCTGGATCAGCGCTTCAATGTCCTCCTCCGTGTCGCCCCAAGAGATGATGCAGAGGATGTTGTACAGATCGCTCAGCTCGACCTCGATGTTGTATTCCTCTCGCAGGATCCGCTCGACGTCATACCCGGTGAGGCCGAGATCGCGCACGGAGATGGTCAGCTTGGTCGGGTCGAGCGCGTACGTGGCGCTTGACACGAGTTGCCGCTCGTCGAGACAGCGCAGGCCCGGAATCGCCTGAATGGCGCGGCGCGCCTTGTTGGCCAGGGAAATCGCGTAGTCCAGGCGTTCTCTGCCGTGAATCGCCAACTCCTTGCGCGCCACGTCCAGCGAAGCGAGCAACAGATAGGAAGTCGACGTGGTGGTCAGCATGCTCAGCACGACCTGCACGTGCCGAGGATCGATCATCCCTTCGCGCACGTTGAGCACGCTCGATCCCGTCATCGATCCGCCGAGCTTGTGCACGCTGGTCGCGGCCATGTCCGCTCCCGCCTGCATGGCGGACAGGGGCAGATCTGGGTGAAAGCCGATGTGCACGCCGTGCGCCTCATCCACGAGCACCGGAACGCCGACGCTGTGCGCCACTTCGACGATTCGCTCGAGATCGGCCGCAATGCCAAAGTAGGTCGGGTTGATGACGACGAGCGCGCGGGCGTCGGGATGCTCCTCCAGCGCGCGCGAGACGGTCTCGACGGAGAGTCCGTGGGAGATGCCAAACTCGCGATCGACCTCGGGATGAAGAAAGACCGGCTTGGCATCCGCCAGAATGATGGCCGTGAGCACGGACTTGTGCACGTTGCGCGGCACAAGAATTTTGTCCCCGGGGCCGACCGTGGCCATGACCATGGTCATGATGGCCGTTGATGTCCCTTGAACCGAAAAAAACGTGTAATCCGCTCCAAACGCCTCGGCGGCAAGCTCCTGCGCGTGTTTAATGGCGCCCGTCGGATGATGAAGATCATCCAGGGGCGCGATGTTGATCAGATCGAGCGCAAGGGCGTTGTCCCCGACGAACGCGCGGAAGCGGCTGTCCATGCCGCGGCCCTTTTTGTGGCCAGGAATGTGAAACTGGCGCGGATTGCGCGCCACGTGCCGCAGAAGTGCGTCAAACAACGGGGTCTCATTCTGGTTCAACGGAGACATCCCTCCTTGCCGTAGATGGGACCGCGGCCAAGCCGCTTCACGCGGCGGAGAAGGCTTCCCGGAAAGCTTGAGACGCGTTTTCCCACAGATCTGGGCGAAGTCCGCGCAAGAACGCCGCGAATTTCTGCACCTGTTCCGAACTCAGCAGGCTGAGGTCCGCCTTGCCCTTCACGGCCTTGTCCATGGCGTTCACATGGTCCGCGAGTTTCTTGTACCCAAGCTTCGCCTCGCTGTCAATCCACATCTCAAACGCCTGCACGCCGTGAAAGCCCATGCCGTTCTCGAACCGCTTCAGGCTGATCCACAGCCCGACAATCCGCCTCGGATTCGGCACCTGTTCGAGCGAATGGACGAACTGCACCCCCAGTTCTACGCGGCTCTTGGCGTGGATGGCGTTGTTGTCGATAAAAATCTCATCGCCGTCCATCAAGACAGCCGAAATGCCCTTCAATTGATCGTTCGACGCATGCGGTTGCTTCGACTGGCCGGTGAGACCCAGTTTCTGCATCCGACACCCTCCTCATCTTCCCATCCTAGAGCCTCATTGTACCCCCTCCACCTGTCCGTGTCACACCTTCCATACGTGCATGTTCGGCGCAGGGCGGGGCAAAGTAAGACAAACGACCACATCTCGCGAGGGGACAGGTCATGACGAGACTACAACGGACTGTCAGCATCGTATGCGCGAGCAGCGCCTTGGCAGCGCTTGCGCCCCTCATTCCGGCGCCCCAAGTGAAGGCTGCCCAGACCATCTACAACACCAGCATGCCGGCCGTCATCCGCGTCGCCATTCGAGAGAACAACCCGAGCGGCGAGCCGGATCCCCGCGGGCGAATCATGTACGTCGAGGCGGTGCCATTCACGACGTACTGCGAAGACGTGTTGCCGAACGAATGGTTTCCAAGCTGGCACCCGGAGGCGCTCAAGGCCGGCGCCATGGCGGTCAAGATGTTCGCCTGGTACCACCATCTTCACCCGGTCACCATCGATGGGTTCACCTTCGACGTCGACAACACGACGAACTTCCAACATTTTCAGGAGATGTCGAGTCAACCGACCACAAACGCTGCGTTTCAGGCCATTCAGAAACTCGCGTACACAAAGCCCAACGGCGAAATCGTGGAACTGAATTATTCGGCCGGCTATGAAAACGATCCGAACTGGCAGTATCGCAACGCACAGAAGATGGCCCAATGGGGTTCCGAGTACTGGGCGAGGCGCGGGCAGACTTACCTGCAGATCCTGCAATTTTACTACCAGAACAGGGCCCTCATGCGTTTGCCGTGATCGCAGGCGGACGCCCACCACCATCGTTTGAGAAACGAGGGATACGTCATGAAACGATATCCGTCGAAGCGAAGCGTGATTGTCGCATCGCTCGTTGCCAGCGCTGTCGCAATGGCCATACCGACCCAGCCGCAGATGGGCGCCTTTCACCATGTGCACGTGCACGCCTTGCACGGCGCCGTCGCGGCGATGGCACCGGCGGCAATCGAGCCCGTGGAACAGCGCGCCGACACCCGTCCCGATGCCGCGCAGCAACCCAATCCGGCGTCCAAGCCAACCCCGCGCGCTCGCGATGCTGGGCGTCAGAAGCTCGCGCCTGCCAAGCCTCCTGCGCGGCCGAACAAGGACGCGGGCAAGCCCAAGGCGAAGGACGCGGGCAAGCCCAAGGCGTCCTCGGGCAGCGCGAACGCCGGTCAGACGAAACCGAACGCTGCGAGCGGCACGGCGCCGACGACGCCAAAGCCATCTCCCCCAACCGTCCCTGGGGAGCAGTCCAACGACCAGCCCGCAGGACCGGAATCTTGGGGTTACACCCGCAAGACGGCCAAGCTCAGGATTCGGGTGATCGACGGCCGAACGAAGGAGCCCATCCAGGGGGCCGAGGTGGTCCTGATTGAGACCGAACAGCGGTTCAAGACCGACGCGCAGGGCTACACACCCTGGTTCGACGCCCCAGTCATCCGGAATCCCAAGTATCGCCCGATGGTGGCGGAACTCCACGGGCAGTTGGGGGCCATCGCATATAAGGACGGGTACCGCGACTCCATCCACCTCGGCATTCGCGTGCACGAAGGGATTCGGCAGCAGACCACCATCTGGATGTACAAGCTTGGGCCGGCCGATCGCCGAATTGAGCCCGTCCTGTACCAGGAGCCGTACCACCACCTGTGGCTCATCCAGCTCGCGGACAAGTTCCGCAGCCACTCCCAACCCGGCGAAGGCCCCGAACGGCCCTAGAACCGAGTTGCCCAAAACCGCGCCATCCGCTCGGCCGCCTCGATGAGGCGGTCTTCTGGCGCAAGCAGTCCGACGCGCACGTGGCCTTCCCCATGCTCGCCGAACCCTCTTCCTGGCGCGACGGCCACATGCGCCTCCTCCAAGAGCGCCTCTGCGAAGGCCACGGAGGAGGCGCCGGAGGGAAGCGGAATCCAGCAGAAGAACGATCCCAGGGGCGCTGGGACATCCATCCCGGCGGATCGCAGCGCCCCGAGAAACGCATCGCGGCGGCGCTGATACGTTTGACGCAGCGACTCGATCCCGTCATCCGGCCCGCGAAGCGCCGCGACCGAGGCCCGCTGCACGGCGGAAAAGATGGATACGTAGTAGTGATCCTGGATCAGGTTGATATGCTCGATGACCTGCGGATTCCCCACGGCGAACGCCACGCGCCACCCCGCCATGTTGAAGGTTTTGCTGAGCGTGTAAATCTCGATGCCGGTTTCCCTCGCCCCCTCGACCTGCATAAAGGATGGCGGGCGGTGATCGTCGTAGCCAATGGCGCCATAGGCAAAATCGTGCACAATGAGCACCCCGTGACGGTGCGCCTTGGCGATGGCCTGTTCAAAAAACGACGTCGTCACGCCAGCGCCGGTGGGGTTGTTCGGATAGTTGATGTACCAGACCTTCGCCCGCTCCCACACGGACTCGGGCACCGATTCCAAGTCAGGTACATAACCGTTGCTCGCCGTGATGGGCAACGGGTAAGGCTTCGCGCCCGCGAGCGCGATGCCGCTCAAATAGTCCGGATAGCCCGGGTCTGGAACCAGCGCCACATCGCCCGGTTCGAGGTACAGTTCCGCGACCTCGACAAGCCCTGTCTTGCCGCCGACGAGGATGGCCACCTCCCGCTCCGGATCCAGCTTGACGCCGTAGGTGCGTCGATAGAAATCGGCGGCCGCCTCCTTCAATTCCGGCAGGCCGCGAAACGGTGGATACCGGTGCGTGGCCGGATCCAACACCGCCTCCCGCAGCGCTTCCACGATGTGTGGAGGCGTGGGAAGATCGGGGTTTCCCTGTCCCAGGTTGATGACGTCGTATCCTTGGCTCTGAAACGCCGCCACCCGCCTCGTCAGGCCCGAGAAAAACTGCTCTGGCAAGCGCACGATACGATCCGCCAGACGAAATGTCACGCCAATCGCCCCTTGCTCGCTTCAAATTGTGCCTGCAGGCGCGCACGTCTGCGCCTCAGCCCGACGCTCAAGACGATGCCCACGGCGAAGTAGTTGACCAACAAGGACGTTCCTCCGTAGCTGATGAAGGGCAACGTGATACCCGTGGACGGACTCATGTACATGTCTGCACCGATGTTTTCGAATACCTGAAACGCGAACATCCCGACGATCCCGACCGCAATGTACATCCCGAACGGGTCGGTCGTCGTCTGCGCGATGCGGATCAGCCGATGGCACAGGATGAGAAACAGCAGCACCAGGATGGCGGATCCGACGAAACCGAACTCCTCCCCAATCGCGGAGAAGATGTAGTCCGTCCACTGATTGGGCACCCAGCCGCCCGACGTGAGCACGCCCTTCCCGTATCCCTCGCCGAACAGTTCACCGCTGCCGATGGCCGTTTGCGCCATGTGAATATTGTAGCCGTATTTGTCCTGACTGAAGTTCGGATCGACCCAAGTCAAAATGCGGTATGCCTGATATCCCTTCAAAATGTGATGTTTCATCAGCACGTCCACAAACGCGAGGGTCTGCTTCGTGAACACGGTCGTGGCGAGGATGCCGAGCGCGATCACGCCGAGGACAAAGAACATGAGCACCGCATACGGTCCGCGGCGAGCAAACACGCTGTACATCGTCAGGAAAATGGCGATCATCACAAGGGCCTGTCCCAGGGCTGGCTCTTTGAACGTAAGGGCGAACGGCACCAACACGATGGGGAGAAAGATCCACTGCTTGCGCAGGCGGTAATCAGGCACCTCTGCCTCTTCCACATCGGCCATGTACTTCGCCAACCAGACCATGATGGCGACTTTCGCCAGCTCGGAGGGCTGAAAGGAAAACGAGTGGAACGAGATCCACGAATGCGCGCCCATGGTCGCCGGAAAGCCGAATACGGCCACGAGCAGCACACAGGAGATTCCCCAAAGCCACCAGTGCGCCTTCCGAAGCCAGCGGTAATCCATGAACGCGCCGGCAAACAGCGCGACAAATCCGAGCACCTCGTACGCAATCTGTTTGCTCATGACGTGGGACGGGATGTTGGCGCTGTGGTTGCCCGCAGTCGCCGCGTGAATGGCGAGACACGCGTATACGGCGAGCAGAGCCAGCACCACGACCACGGTGATGTCGAAGTACTTCCATTCGCGTCGGACCGACTCCACGCGCCACCCTCCTCCCGGTGCAAACAACCCCATGATGTCACGATTATTGTTCCAGTTCCAGCAGGAGCTGTTGCAAGATCTGCGGCGAATTTGTGACAATGCCGTCCACGCCTTGCCGAATCAGTTCGCGCATCAACTCGGGTTCGTCGACGGTCCATACGTCAACCTCCAGTCCGAGCCGGTGCGCGAACGCGACGAAATGCGGCGTGACCACCCGAATCCCATATTGTCGAACCGGGACCTGAACCGCCTGAAACGGCAGCCTCGCGCGCCCGCGGGGCTTCCAACCGGTGCGCGACAGCGCCAAGAGGCGGGCCACCTCAAGCGGCGATGCGCTCGTTCGCAGGCGCGGGCAACGCGCTCTGGCTTCCGAAAGCGTTCCATGGTGAAAGGAGGCGAGCGTCACGCGCTCCAGCGCGCCTTCTTCCTCGAGCGTCCGAAGAAATAGACCGACGCGAGCGCGCTTTGGTTTCAGATCGACGTTGAATTGCGCCGCCGGAAACGCCCGCAGGACCTCGCGCAAAGCCGCGATGCGAACGCCACGTCCCCTGTACGGATACGTTCGCCCTCCGTCCCTCGTGAACCAGTACCCAAAATCGTAGGTCAGCAATTGCTGGTAGGTCATCTCCGCAATCTCGCCGCGTCCGTTTGAAACCGCGTCGATGCGCGGATCGTGACAGATGACGAGCTCTTCGTCCTTGGTCCAGTGAACATCGGTCTCGATCACGTCCGCCCCTTGCCGCCAGGCGATTTCGAACGCCGGCAAGGTGTTCTGAGGCGCCTCAGAGCTCGCCCCCCTGTGCGCAAAAATCCTGACTCGCCGTCGCGCTCCGTGCATGCGCATCCGCCCTCCCCCCATGTTCCTCCCTTCCGCCATGGGTGCAACCGCCCAGCCAAAGCGGACGAATGCCCCGTAACGTAAAGGGAAAAGGAGGCGTTCATCTATGCTTACGCTTCGCGACATCCGAGGATACTTGGGCCGCCACGTTCACTGTCACACGCGTTTCGGCAGGTTTCAAGGCGTGGTCGTCCACGTGACCCGGCATCACCTCATTCTTCAACATGCGGTGCGCCTGGACGCTGACACGCCTTTAGGGCATGCGCGCGGCATCTTTGGACCTGGACCCAGCGGAATGCCGCCCGGCCCTCCGCAGAATCCGTATGGGCCGCCGGGAGGTCCTCCGAATCCCTGGCACCTCGCCATTCCGCTTGCCGCTATCCTCGGCATCACCGCCATCGGGATTCACTGGTGGTAACGGGAGCTTGCCTTCGAGGAGGGAATGGCCGTAAGCTGTCGAATGAGGACTTAGCCTAGACAGCGCAAAGCGGGGTGTGGACGTGCGGACCGAGCGGCATCAACCGGATTACGTGCTCTTTATCGCGGTCCTCATGTTGACGGGCATTGGCGTGGTCACGGTCTACTCCGCGAGCATGGTGTACGACATTCACCAAGGCCTGGCCCCGGATCACTTCGCCATTCGGCAGCTCGCGGCGGCCATTCTGGGTCTTGCCGCCATGGGCGGTTGCACGTTCATTCCCTATCACTTCTGGTACAAACACGCTGCGAAAATCATGCTCGCGGCGCTCCTCCTCCTTGTCGCCGTGATGGTGCCGGGCATCGGCCACAAGAGCCTGGGCGCCACGCGATGGATTGGCACCGCAAGCGTACACGTCCAACCGTCCGAGATCGCGCTCATGGCCC
Organism: Alicyclobacillus fructus; assembly: GCF_017329605.1. Taxonomy (GTDB): domain Bacteria; phylum Bacillota; class Bacilli; order Alicyclobacillales; family Alicyclobacillaceae; genus Alicyclobacillus; species Alicyclobacillus fructus. The sequence goes on along the minus strand of NZ_JAFMTY010000004.1, from coordinate 128,715 downwards.
TCGTCATCTACCTGGCGTATTTATTGACGAGAAAGTTGCCCATCTTGCGCGATCTTCGGCGGACGTTCCGGCCCGCCATGATCATGGTGGCTGTGACCATCCTGCTCGTATTTGCCGAGCCGGACATGGGCACCGCACTCTGCATCTTTCTCACAGCCATGATCCTGATGTTCGCGGCAGGCGTTCCGGGCAAGCCACTCGGGTTCACCATGGGTGCGGCCGTGGCCGTCGGCTTCCTCGGCGCGCGCATGGCGGAGTACCGCTCCAGCCGCCTGGTGGCGTTTTTCCACCCGTTTCAACATCCCAAGTCTTCCGGTTATCAACTGATCCAGGGTCTCACGGCTATCGCCAACGGAGGTCTCACCGGGCGCGGATTTGCCTCGAGCATCTCCGCCACCGGCTACCTTCCGGAGTCCTACACGGACTTTATCTTCGCGGTGTTCACCGAAGAGTGGGGATGGCTCGGCGACCTTGGGTTGTTGGCGATCTTCGCCGTCGTCATTTGGCGCGGTTTCCACATCGCCCGGTACGCGCGCGATCGGTTTGGGTCACTCCTCGCGATAGGGCTCACATCGTCCATCATCGTGCAGACGCTGATCAACCTCGGCGCCGTGACCTGGCTCCTGCCGGTCACCGGGATCCCGCTGCCGTTCATCAGCTATGGCGGCACGGATCTCGTCATGAATCTGGCCGCCATGGGCATTTTGATGAGCGTCTCGCGCGAGACGGAGTTGGAGCTTCCTGAGGAGGACACCCTCGCGGACATCATCTCGGTCGAAGACATCCGCGCGACCCGCCAGGATGCCGCGGGGACGTCCAGGCGTTCCTCGGGACGCGCGCCCGTCGCGCGACTGCCTCGCGCGCGGACAAGCCCTTTCCGCAAGCGGGAGGAGGTTGGCCGAGATCGAGGGACGCCCTTGAAGCACGCGGATCGGCCCATCTCGCTGTCCTGGCGGGCAAGCCGTGAAGCGGCGGCCACCAAACGACGCGACGAACGATCGCGAAAACCCGGCGGACCCTTTCGCCGCGACAAACGCTAGGGGGGAAAGCTCATGGAAGGACGTCACCCGACGTACCCACAACCGGTGGAAATCGCGCCGGGCGTGTGGATGATCGACCTGATGGAACTCGGCATGCGGTACCGCACATGCGCTTATCTCGTGCGAGACCGCGAGCCCATGCTCGTTGAAACCGGTTCCGCGCGATCGCACCAAGCCCTGCTGGCGGGGCTCAGCGCCTTGGGCCTCAAACCGACGGACATCGCCTACGTCGCCGTCACGCACATTCATCTCGATCACGCCGGCGGCGCAGGCCAGTTCATGAAACTGGCCCCGCAGGCGAAGTTGCTCGTTCACCCGCGCGGCGCGCGGCACATGATCGATCCGTCGCGACTCTACCAGGGCGCGCGCGAAGTGTATGGCGACCAACTCGATCAGCTGTTCGGACCGCTTGAACCCGTCCCAGCCGAGCAGGTGCAGGCCATGCCTCACGAGAGTGAACTGGTCATCGGCGAGCGGCGCCTCGTGTTCCTGGATGCCCCTGGGCATGCAAGCCACCATTTCGCCATTGCGGATCCTGTCTCCAACGGCATTTTCACGGGAGATAGCGCGGGATTGCGCTTCGTCAAGGGCTTCACGGGGTTCCCCTACGAGTTTGTGATGCCCTCGACCTCGCCTGTCGATTTCGATCCCGATGCCGTCCACCGGACTTGCGAAATGTTCGCGAGGCTGCCGATGGAGACAGTGTACCAGGCGCACTTTGGCCCTTCGCCCAAAGAGGAAGCCCTGCGAGAGACGGTGTACTACGCGGACAGGTTCCGAGAGCTCATTGAGCGAACCTTCGACGATCATCCGTCTCCCGAGGCGCTGGAAGCGGCGCAGGCCGAGATCGTCCGGGAACGCCTGCGCGAACTGGGGCTCGATCCGGCCGCATTCCGGCCGCAGGCCATTCACCTTGACCTGATGCTCAACGCGCTGGGCCTTCTGGCATACGAATCGCGGCGGCGCCGCAAAATGGGAAGCGCCGGATGACGGGATAGACCAGTTGGCCGTTTGCGCGGGTGGACTCGAACAAGCACAGCTCCGTGAACTCGTGGCTCAGAGCCTGTGGCGGAGCAGGGGCGTGTTCCGGGAATTGGCGAAGTTCCCGGGCGAGCGTGATGTGCGGCCGGTACGGCCGATCCTCCGTGTTCACGCCCGGCAGACAGATGCTCACGTCTGTTCTCACGCGGCGGTGAAGCGCCGTGAGCGCGTCGAGATCGGAGTGACGCGCGTCCAGTCCGAGCCAGAACACGCGGCTCGTCTCGAACCGGCCGAAGGATCCCGTCGTCAGGCGGAACGGCGCCTGCTCGGCAGCGGCCCGTTGCCCGGCCTCCGCGGCGCGCGGGACGTCGGCCGGATCGACCATGCCGAGAAACAGCACGGTCAGGTGGTACAGATCCCTGCGCGACCAGTTGCGCGCCACCACCTGGCCTTCCTGCCGAATCGACTCGACCCAATTGGCGATGGCGTCCTTCCATGCGACAGGAAGTTCGAGCCCGAAGAACAGGCGCCTCATGGGGTCTTCTCCTCGCTCACGGCGGCGCGATACACGGATTCGTCGAATCCGACGATCACGCGTCCAGACGGCGTCACGAGCACCGGCCGGCGGATGAGTTTTCCATCCCGGTGCATCTCCTCGAGCCACGTGTCCACGGGCCACGACACCTCTTTCAATCCCCGCCGTCGATACACCTCTCCGCGCGTGTTGACGAGCGAACGGATGTCGCCGTTCACGGCTTCGAACCATGCGCGAAGCGTGGGCAGCTCAGGCGGCTGTTCGACGATGTCGTGGAACGACACGTCGACGCCCAAACGCTCCAGAAACGCCAGCGCGTTGCGGCATGTCGAGCAACGCCGATAACCGTACAGATGGTACAAGCCGGCATCCTCCTTCTTCGGGCCGAGGCCCGGGCGATCGAAATATAGTATAATCCACGGAAGAAAACCATTGGGCGCTCAAATCCCCGGATCGGCGCCCATCTCGCGAAAGGATGCATGCCCTCATGCTCGGCATCTGGATCGGCAAACTCATCCTGTGGATACTCATGCTGCGCGGCCGAGACGCCACCAGTTTGCCGGGTAAAGTGGCGCTCCGCATCGCGCCCGGCCTGCTTCGGCGCTTCGGAGGTCGGGTGAAGCGCGTCATTGCGGTGACCGGGACCAACGGCAAGACGACGACCACCTCGCTCTTGGCGAGCATGGTCGCCGAAACGGAACCGGTCGTCACGAATCACAAGGGCGCAAACCTGGCCCAGGGCATCGCCACGGCCTTTTTGCGGGCCTGTTCGTGGACAGGGAGGCTTCGCGCGAACACTGCGGTCCTGGAGATCGACGAGGCGACGCTGCCCGTTGTCGCGCGCGACCTGCCCATCGGCGTGATCGTCGTGACAAACGTCTTCCGGGATCAGCTGGATCGCTACGGGGAGTTGGACGGCACCCTGGCGAAGCTGTTGGACGGCATTCGACAGACGCAGGCGACGCTTGTGTTGAACGGAGACGACCCGCTGTGCCGATACCTCGGCCTCCGCTCCTCGCGCAAAGTCCTGTATTACGGCATGCGGCGGGAAACGGCGAGATCGCCCCGGCGGGAACAGATGCGCGACGGCCAATTCTGCCTCATGTGCGGGCAGCCGCTTCGTTACGACGGTTTCTGGTACGGGCAGCTCGGCCTGTATCGATGCGAAGGCTGCGACTTTGTGCGGCCCCATCCTCTATATCAGGGCGAGCTCCAGGGCGGATTTCTGCGCTTCTCCGAAGAGGGGCTGCCCGCGTTGATGCTCGATCTCCCCGCGGCAGGTCTGTACAACGCGTACAACGTTCTCGCGGCGGTATCGGCGGCTCGCGCGTTGGGACTTCCGAGCGCCGCCATCCACGGCGGACTGCGCGCCTATCGACCGCCCGAAGGGCGCATGCAGCGGTTTGACCTTGAGGCGCCTGTGACCCTCCATCTCATCAAGAACCCCACCGGCTGCGACAGCGTCCTGGACGCCGTGGTGTCGGACGCCAGGGCCAAGTTGCTGGTCATCGGCGTTAACGATCTCGCAGCCGATGGGCGCGACGTATCCTGGCTTTGGGATGCGGACTTCGAGTTGCTGGTGGAGGACGCCCGCTTGACTTGCGTGATCGCGACGGGGCTTCGCGCGTACGACATGGCCCTCCGCCTGAAGTACGCGGGGTTTCCCGAATCGAGGATCCGCCTGGAGCCCGATCTTATTGCCGCGCTCAAAGAAGGCATTTCGTCGAGCGCCGCCGCGGGCGCGGCCATGCACGCGCTCGTGACGTACACGCTTTTGCACCCGGCGGCGCGCTGGCTTTCGGAAAGAAGGGACCAACTTGAGCCGCAAGGCGCTTTGTATCGCACATCTGTATCCTGATTTGCTGAATCTCTACGCCGATCGCGGCAATATCACGGTGCTCAGGCGCCGCCTGGAATGGCGCGGTTACGACGTGGACGTGGTCCGCGTGACGCACGGCGAAGTCCCGGATTTCTCCCGCTATCACCTCGTGCTCTTGGGCGGCGGATCGGACCGGGAGCAAGCCATCGTGGCGGACAAGCTTCGAGGTTGTAAGGCCGAGTTTCAGAGCGCGGTGCAGGACGGCCTTCCGGTACTCGCCATCTGCGGCGGTTACCAACTGCTCGGCGAATTTTACCAACTCCCGAGCGGCGAGAAGGTGCCCGGGCTCGCGCTCGTCGACATGGTGACCGAAGCGATGCCGGACGCGCCGCGGCTCATTGGCAACATCGCGGTCTGGAGCGAAGAGGTCGGCGTGATCGTCGGATTCGAAAACCACGGCGGACGCACCCGCCACGGCCATCGCCCGTTGGGGCGCGTGCTTCACGGACACGGCAACGATGGGGTGAGCGGCGAGGAAGGCCTGCGGCATCTGCGCATCTGGGGCACGTACGTGCACGGCCCGCTCCTGCCGAAGAATCCGGCCCTGGCGGACGCGGTGCTAAGGGATGCGCTGGCGTACGCCCATCTGCCGGATGAACTTGAGCCACTCGACGACCGGCTTGAACGTGAGGCCAGGGCCGCGTTTGCCGCGCTCCGCATGGCGGACGTGGCACCCATGCTGAGATCGGAGGCGGGATCGCCATGACGGAGATACGAAAGGCCGCCACCTTGGTCGTGATTCGCGACGGCGCGGAGGCGGACATCGAGGTGCTGGTGGTGCGGCGCGCGAAGACGATGCGATTCCTCCCGGGATTCGTGGCGTTCCCGGGCGGGGCTCAGGATCCGTCGGACGCCGAAACGGCCGCTAAGGCGCTGGCGCGGCCCGCGTGCGCGGAAGATGAGGACGATCCGGCCTTTGCCGTGACGGCGCTCCGCGAGACGGCGGAGGAGATCGGCTGGTTGCTGGCCGTCCGCGACGGCGCGGGCACGGTGATCGACGCGCAACTCACCCCGGACGAGCAGGCGGAACTGTGCAGAGGAGGCGATGCGCTCTCCCAGTGGCTTGCCGCGCGCGGTCTCGCCTTCGATCTCGGCCGCCTGCGGCGCATCGGCCGCTTCGTCACGCCGCCCACCCAGCCCGTGCGATTCGACACTCGATTTTACCTGTGCGCCAGCCGGCAGCTTAGCGAACCCCGCATCCACGGCGCCGAGCTCGAGTGGGCGGGTTGGACACGGGCGCGCGATGCGCTCTCCAAGATCGAGTCAGGCGAACTGCCCGCCGTCCGCCCAACCATTGCCGTACTCAGGGCGCTTGCGGCGTGTCCCAGCGTCGAAGAGGCCATGGAGGCGCTTCGCATCGGCCCGCTCGCCCCGCCCTCCGGCGGAGAACACGGCAAAGGCGGCGCATAGCCCGAGGGCCAGGCGCCGCCTCGATGCGCGCCGTCACGCTTGCGTCGGCGTCACGTGCTCCATTCGCCCGCGATTTTGGATAACGGCGAGGGTACAGCGCGAAATGCAGACCAGGCGATCGCGCTCGTCCACGATGCGAATTTGCCACACCTGCGTCGTAGAGCCTCGGTGAATCGGCTCCGCGATCGCCTTGACCACGCCCTCGCGCATCGACCTCAGGTGGTTGGCGTTGATCTCCATGCCCACGACGGTCTTCCCCTCATCGCTCACGTTCAGCGCCCCACCGAGGCTCGCGGCGGATTCCGCGAGCGCCACGCTCGCCCCGCCGTGCAGAAGCCCCATGGGCTGGTGCGTGCGGCTGTCCACGGGCATCGTCATGACCACGCGGTCCTTGGTCGCCTCGAGAATCTCCATCCCCAGATGAGCCATCAACGTGTTGGGCAACGTCTGCCGAATATCCATCTTCACACCTCGTCTCCGTTAGGTTCCGCCTTCCAATGCGCGCGCGTCTCGCCGTGCACGGGGCGAAGCACGAGCGCGCGGCACGGTGTGCCCGCGTTTCGCCAAGCAAGTGTCATCTCGTCCGCCACGCGAAGTGCCACATCCGGCTTGCACCACGCGAGAAGCGTGGGCCCTGCGCCGCTCAGGGTGACCGCGTACGCGCCTGCGGCCATCGCCGCGCGCTCGACCTCGTCCGCGCCAGGCACGAGCGGTTTGCGATACGGCTCGTGGAAGTACTCCAGCATGCCGCCGCGGAGAAGGTCGAGATCGGGCTTCAACAGAGCCAGGAGCAGCCGCGCGCACTGCGCCACGTTCTCCACGGCCTCGTCCCGAGGATACGCCTTCGGCAAGACGCGGCGAGCGAGCTCCGTCGGCAGCGCGAACTCGGGCGTCGCCGCCACAAAGCGAAGATTGGACGGGATGGGCACCTCGGCCGTGCGAAGTCCGGCGCGATCGTGAAAAGCGAGCACGCCGCCGCCGAGAAGCGCAGGCGCGACGTTGTCTGGATGCCCCTCGAGCTCGGTGGCCAGGCGGAGCAGGCGATCCCGGCTCAGCTTGCGATCCGGCGCGTACTCCTCGAGGAGCGCATTCCCGAGCACCAGGCCCGCGACGATGGCGGACGCGCTCGAGCCGAGCCCGGACGACACGGGAATCTGATTGTCCACCTCCAGCGCGAACGCGGGGAATGCGCCGCGCTCAAGCCCCGCCTCGGCCAGGAGGCGATCCATCGCGCGAATCACGGCGTTCTCTTCGTCCTTTGGAAGGACCTCCGCAGCTTCCCCCGTCACCCGGACGGCAAACGGCTCGCCAAGGTGGAGCGTGAACGTGTTGAACAGCTGAAGCGCCATACCCAGGCAGTCAAAGCCGGGGCCCAGATTCGCCGTGGTCGCCGGGACCCGGACGGTGACCGAGCGGCGCATGTCGCCGGGGCTCATGAGGTTCCACCCAGCGCGCGCCGAACCGAGGCGGGATCCCCATCCACGACAAGGGTCTCGTCCGAGGCGAGGCGCATCGCGCTGTCCGGGTCCTTCAGCCCGTTACCGGTCAGCACGCACACCACCGTCTCCCCGCGTGTCACGCCCCCCTGCCGGTGACGCTTCAAAAGTCCAGCCACGCTCGCCGCCGAAGCCGGCTCGGCAAACACGCCTTCCTGCGCGATGAGCCGATAGGCCTCTGCGATCTCGTCGTCGCTCACGCAGTCGATGGCGCCACCGGATTCCTGAGCGGCGCGCACCGCCTTGTCCCAGGAAGCCGGATTGCCGATGCGGATGGCCGTGGCAAACGTCTCCGGATTGGGGATGGGCTCTCCGCGGACGATGGCCGCCGCGCCCTCGGCCTCAAAGCCGAACATCTTCGGGCGCGACGGGACGCGCTTCTCCTCAAAGTAACGCGTGAATCCCATCCAATACGCCGAGATGTTGCCCGCATTGCCCACGGGGATGTAGAGTGCATCGGGCGCCCGCCCGAGCGCGTCGCAGATCTCAAACGCGGCCGTTTGCTGCCCCATCAGGCGATACGGGTTGATGGAATTGACCACTTCCATCCCGAGGGGATCCGCGACCTCGCGGACGATGGCGAGAGCCTGATCAAAATTGCCGCGGATGGCGACGATGCGCGCGCCGTACTGCACGGCCTGCGCCAGCTTGCCGAGCGCGACATACCCGTGTGGAATGAGAATGACCGCCTCGAGCCCGGCGCGAGCCGCGTAGGCGGCCGCCGATGCGGACGTATTGCCCGTGCTGGCGCAGATCACCGTGCGCTTGCCCGCTTCCTTTGCCTTGGCGACCGCGACCACCATGCCGCGGTCTTTGAACGAGCCGGTGGGATTTGCGCCCTCGAACTTCAGGTACACGTGGCACTCGAGCCGTTCGCTCAGCTTGTCCGCGCGAATGAGCGGCGTGTTGCCCTCGTGCAGGGTGAGGCGCGGCGTGCCATCGGTGACAGGGAGAAAACTTCGATACGCTTCCAGAATGCCCGGCCAGCCCGGGCGGACGCCATGTTCCATCTACCATTCTCCTTTGTGACGCTGCGCGAGCCCGCCCTCGCCAGGCTCAGCTTCAAAACCTCTGGGATCGAATGTACTGACAAATCAGGGGGTTCGTCAATCGAGTTGCTTGGGTTTCTCGATAGACTTGGGTGACTTCACGTAGTACGTCTCTCCGTGGCGCATGGCCCAGACCCGCTCGTCATCCGCCACGGCCAAGAGCCGTTGAAGCGGCTCGTCCACGGGTTCGCGCGACAGCACGAACGTGTCGTGGTGAATGGGAAGGAAGACCTGAGCTCCCGTCTGAAGAAACATGTCCCAAGCCTGCTCCGGCGTGCAATGCGCGTTTTCAAACGGCTCGGGCGCGTATGCGCCGATGGGCATGCACGCGATCTGCGGTTCAAACGCCCTCACGTGCGACAGGTCTGTCGCCGCCGTGTCGCCGGCGAAAAAGACCGACCATCCGCCCCGCCGGATCACATACCCTTGATAGCCCATATTCCGGTTCCACGGATATCGGCTGCCCCAGTGCCGGACCTCGACGGCCGCAATCTCGGTTCCATCCTCCAGCTGAAGGATCTCTCCGGGACGCAACTCGTGCACGGCCTTGGGCCGATGCCACCGCGTGAGATATCCGGTCCCGCGCGGCGTCACGACGATCGTCTCCCGCGTCACGAGCCGCCGTAGGCTGGCGTGATCGAGATGGTCCATATGGGCGTGCGACAGCAGGACGAGATCGACCTGGCCGCACGCCTCAGGGCCGATGGGGCACTCGACGTGTCGCCTTGGGCCGAACGTCCAACCGAACGCGCGCACCCCGACCCGAGAAAAGAGCACCGGATCGGTGATGACGCGCATGCCTTCCAACTGCATCAGCAGTGTCGAATGCCCCAGCCAGGAGATGTAAAGTCCCTCCTCCCGCCAGGTGTTGGGCTTCGGCTTGTGCTCAGGCGCACGCCTCCTCGGCCGCGGCCAGTCGGCTGTCATGCGCCGATACAGGGCGTACAACAGCGCGCCCAGCGCAGCCACGAGCACGATGACCGCCAAGATCCACATCCACGTCCGACTCCTTCTTCGCCTCCTGTGCACACGCCTCATCCTTCGCGCCGCTCAGGACGACACGACCGCGCTCACGACCAAGTTGTCCTCGCGCAGATGTTCCTGTAAGCGTGCGTTCGCACGTTCGAGCGTCAATGTTTGGAGCACGGCGATCACGTCGTCGAAGTCGAACGCCTCGGCGCCGCGGAGGAAATAGGTCACCCAGTTGCGCACGAGAAAGGCATTCTGATCCAGGCTCATCAGAATGCGGCCCATGATTTTTTTGCGCGACCGCTCGAGCGATTCGCCGTCGATGCCGCGCTCCCGCACCCGAGACACGTACGACTGAATTCGCTCCGCCAGGCGGTCCGGATCGGGCGTGCGACCGCCGACCAACGTGTACCCAAACGTGTTTGACAACTGGTAGCCGGCCGAAAAGCCCTTGTCGACGAGTCCCTCGTCCAGCAGGCTCTGATAAAACGCCGACGTCGGGCTGAACAGGGCGTCCAAGAGGACCGACATCGCCATGTCCTGTTCGATCAAATTCGACCCGAAGGCCCCGTTTGCCTCCTTCCACCCCATGAGCAGACGGGGTTCCTGCACCGAAAACGGTACCCGGTGCCGAGATCGCACCGGCGGCGTCGGTTCGTCCGGATAGAGGCGCTCGACGGAAGGCGCCTCGCCGAACGCCTTCTTCGCCTGGTTTTCCTCGATCACGTGCGCGATCTCGTCCGCATCAAAACCTCCGGCGATGACCAGCACCATGTTCGAAGGGTGGTAGAACGTTTCGTAACAGAGGATCAACTGCTCCTTGGTGATGGCGTTCACGGATTCCACGGTGCCCGCGATATCGATCCGCACCGGGTGAACGTGGTACATCGCCTTCAGGAGTTCCATGTAGGCGCGGCGATCCGGGTGATCGTTGACCATGTGAATCTCCTGCGCGATGATGCCCTTCTCCTTCTCCACGTTCTCGTCCGTCAAGTGAATGGATTGCACGAAGTCGAGCAGCGTGCGCACGTGTCTCGCGATCTCGCCAGTCGCCGAGAAATAGTACGCCGTGTGATCGAAAGTCGTGTAGGCGTCGACGGACGCCCCGTGCGCCGCGAACCGGGCGAACACGTCCATCTCGGGATCTTCGAACATCTTGTGCTCCAGGAAGTGCGCGATCCCGTCGGGCATCTCGTGCGGTTGGCCGTCCAAGACAAAGGCGCGATCGACAGAACCGTATCGGGTGGCGAACATGGCGTACGTCTGATGAAGCGCCGGACGTGGCATCAGGGTGACGACGAGTCCGTTCGCGAGCTTCCAGGTGCGCGTCTCAAACGGGAGTTGCAGTGAGGCATGCCGGGCGTTGCTCACGTTCGGTTCCCCCTTCCCTCGAGGACATACAGGCACACGGGCCGAAGCCCTGCTGCAACCCGCGCCGCATCCTCCGGGCGGACGCGCTCAACGGCTTCCATCATCTCCGGGATGGTTCGCCGACTCCCCGCCATCAAGGCGTGGTGGTGCCAAGCGATGAGCATCGTCGGCTGATCGAGCATCTGCTTGTATTGGTTGCGCAGACTGGCGCGCGTCTCTTGCCATTCGCCCGACGCAATCTCCCCGCGCCTCACCGATTCGAGTTCCGCTTCGAGAATGTCGCGAACCTCTTCGCGTTTGTCGGCCGCGATGCCGGCATAGACCGTCAGGAGACCCGTCGCGGCGTCGACAAACGACCACACGCTGTACGCGAGTGAGCGGCGTTCCCGGACGTTCATAAACAGCTTGGAATGCGCGAACCCGCCGAACACGCCGTTCATCGCGACGAGCGCCGGGTACTGTTCATCGCCAAAACCGATGCCGGTGGCGTAGGCGAGATCGAACTGCGTCTGTTCAGCGTTCTCCGCTTCTGTGACTTCCTCGATTCCACGAAGGTCGTCGGGAGCCACCACGTCGCTATCCGCGTCCGCGGCGCGCACCTCGCGCCCATCAGGCAAGCCGTCCGCCAGGCGTTCGGCGACGCGCTCCGCGAGCCCCGCCATGTCGCTCGACTGCCCGACGACATACGCGTGCACCTCGGCCTGAGCGAGGAGTTCGCGGTAGACCTCGTGCAGGCGTGTGGCCGTCAGCGCATCCACGTCCTCCAGAAAACCGAGCCGCGGCAATCCTGCCGGCGTGCCGCGACACGCGATCTGATGGCATCGCTGCAGGGCATACGCCGCCTTATCGTCCCGGATCGCGCGGATTCGCCTGCGGTGCAGCTCCTTCTCCCGCTCCACAGCCGCGTCGGAAAATCCCCCGATCCCGAGCGCATGGTCCAGCGCGAGCGACAGGACGAGGTCCAGCGCGCGATCGACGAGCCGCGCCTCGTCCTCCCCCGGCACATCGGGCACGCTCGCACCGACTTCCAAGATGTGATAACCCCCGCGCTTGCTGATGGATGCACGCAGGTGGGTTCCGTACAAGTCGTCGGCCGCGAGCGCAATCTGACGGTAGTTGGGCAGGCTGCGCGTGCCGTTCATCCACACGGCCGGAAGCATGGCCATCTCCGTCACGCGATCGCGCGACATGCGCAGATGGAGCTTGAGGGCGATTTCCTTCGTTCGAAAGGCAGGGTGCTCCAGAGCATGCACCTGGCATCGCCCCGCATCCAAGGTTTGAAAGGATTCCACGCGATCCCTCCTTCGCTCTCCTCGATCCCATTATAATCGTCCGCAGCCGACTGGCGGTCATTGACAGCCAGTCCGCGTTCCCGCGGCGTCACGGCGTCGGCCTGGCGCGCCGCTTGGCAGACGTGTGACTCTCCTCGTTGTCGCCCAGCCGAAATCGTTGGTGGCGCGATCGCGGCCCAAAGATGCGCGACTCAAGCGGCCGAATGAGCACAACCGTGACAAGCGGCATGAAGCCGAGGCCAAACGCGAGCCAGCCAAAGCCCCCTACGTGCCGCGCGTTCTCGAACGAGCCCACCACGAAGTACGCGAGTACGCCGACGATTCGACCGGCGTTTTCCAGCCATTCGCGGACCACGATGTGCGTAATGGAGGGTACGTCGTCATCGGCCAGCGTGTGCATGGCGTCGAACACGTAGCCCTGGAGCGGAACGAGAAACAGCGGAAACGCCGCCGCGGCCAAAACGCCGTAGACGATCAGGGTCCAAGGGGTCATGGGCCACAAAAACGCGACGCTGGCGCCGACAATCCCGAGCGCCCCGACCCAAAGCAGGCGCCAGCGAAACCGCCCCGACCAGCGCCCGGCCGCATAAAACGCAAGAAACGAAAGCGCGCCCTGCAGAAGGAGAAATTCGCCCAACTTCATTTCACTGCCCGTGACCAGGTAGAACAGCAGGCCGAGCAGGAACATGAACACGCCCTCGCGCACGCCGTAGGCGGCGGAACCGAGGACGACGCGCCGCCACGGCTTCTGCGCCAAGGACCGAAAACCCTCCAAGAGCCGGAGTTGCGCCAAGCGGGCGCTTTTGAGGCGCAGGCTCACCAGCGTGGCCACGACAAAGAGCGCAAACGAGATCCCAAACACCACGTGATACCCCGTCAGTCCGCCAAAATACGCGTCCTCCCGGCTGATGAGCGCGCCCGACAGCGGCGGAGCGATCACGTTGGCGACGGACGTGAGCACGCCGAACAGGCCGAAGAACGGCTCGTGCCCCTCGCGATCCGTGTATTCGACGCTCAACACGTCGAAGGCGAGCCAGTAGAAGCCCTCCGCGAGCCCCGTGAGCACGCCGAGCAACTCGGGCATGTGCGCCGCTTCCTCGCCCACCACGAGGGCGACGGCGAAAAAGAGGGCGTAAAGCGCGATCCCGATCCGCAGGGACATGGCCGTGGATGTGCGCCGCGCGACGGCCGCCGCCAGGACAAACGTGACGGGCAACGTGGCGAAGATGAGCAGGTGATACCACGCGATGGCCGAGAACGATCGGTCGACTTTGAAGAGGAAGATGCTGACGAACGTGTTGGACAGGCTGATGGACAGCTGGAACAGGGCGCCGACGATGAGAAGCCACCAGGCCAAGGCCGGCAAGCGAAACGGCTTTGCGTGCATGGCCATCCTCCTCGCTGCCAGCCTAGTATGTCGCATCAGGGGCAAGGTATGTATGGACAGGCCCGTGCCAGCTGGCACGCCGTGTGTTACGATAGGTCGAGATCGTGAGACGGAGGTCGAAGTATGAGCGAAGATACGCGTTACGACGGCATCCTTTTGGGCGCGAACGTCTCCATCGCGGGAACGGGGCTGCTGGCGGCCGTCGAGGAGACCATCTCGTACGGCGCGAATACGTTCATGATCTACACCCGCAGCAACCGAGGCGGCAAGGCGCGCCCCATCGAGACGTTTCACCGCGACGAAGGCTTGGCGCTGATGCGAGAGCACGGCATTCACGATCCGGTGGTCCACCTGTCGTACCTCGTCAACCTGGCGAGCCCGAAGCCGGAGACCCGCCAGTACGGCATCGACGTGTTGCGCGAGGAAATCGAGCGGGTGGAGTATCTCGGGTTTCGCTATATCGTGATGCATCCGGGATCGCACGTGGGAGAAGGGCCGTCGTATGCCATTCGACAGATTGCCGAAGCGTTGAACGAGATCCTGACGGGTGACGAATCGCTCTGGCTGTGCCTGGAGACCATGGCCGGCGACGGCTCGAAAGTGGGCAACAGCCTGGAGGAAATCGCAGACATCATCAGCCGAGTCCAGCATGAGGACCGGCTCGGCGTCTGCATCGACACCTGCCACAACTACAGCTACGGCTACGACGTCGTCCACGATTTCGACGGTTTCCTGGAATCGTTCGATCGCGTCCTTGGCATGGACCGCTTGAAGGTGGTCCACATCAACGACTCCAAACACCCCTTCGGGTCCCGCAAGGACCGGCACGCCAACATCGGCGAGGGGACACTGGGCCTCGAAGCGCTCCGGCGCATTGTCCATCATCCCGCGCTCAAGGGCATCCCGCAGATCCTCGAGACCCCGGAAGGCAAGTACAAGGACGAGATCGACATGCTGCTGGGTCGGGCGTGACGTGGGGAGGACTCCCGCGCGCAGGCATCACAGGTAGCCCTTGCGGCGGAGTTTCTCGATATGCCGCTCCACTTCGCGCTCCACGTCGATCCCGTAGAGATCCTCGATGACGAACATCATCGAGGTGGCGGTCTGCGCGACATCGAGAAGCTCCGTCACAATGGCGCGGATGACCTCCTCGTCCGGCAGCTTCGTCTCTTCGCCCGAGAGGCCGCGGAACTTGCCGATGGCCTGGGCGAGTTCCCCGACCTCCTCGGTGATTTTGAGCATCGTCGACTCGAGCGTCGGCGTGAGCCGTTCAAGTTTCGGGAGGGAAATCGTCTTGCGCTGCAACCTTCCACGCTCCTTCACGGCGCCGGATCAAGCGAACGACCCCACCCATGCGCGCACGCGCTCGACAAACGCGGTCCGGAGGCGCTCCACGAGTTCGAGGTCCCGGGCCGTCCACACGACCTGAACCTGCTCCGGCGTCACCGTTCTTGCCGCGGGACGCGCAGCGGACACGGGGGTGCAGGGGATGTCGGGGTGTTCCGCGACGGAGCCGATGGGATACACCTCCGTCAAGGTGCCGGTCAGGAAGATGGCATCCACCTCCGCGAGGCGCTCGCGCGGCAGCTTCTCTTCGCGCACGGGAATGCCGAGATCGCGCGCCAACTCCAGGACGAATCTCCGCGTGATGCCGGCCAGGATATAACGGTCCGCGGGCGCCGTGATCAGTTCGCCGTTTTGCACGAACCACACGTTGGAACTCGCGGCCTCGATCATGCAGCCGTCGCGGACCAGCAGCGCTTCGTCCGCACCCGCGTCGTGCGCCGTCTGCTTGGCCATCACGTTGGGCAGAAGGTTCAGCGATTTGATCCACGGGTTCAGCCACCGCTCGTCAGGCAAGAGGAGCAGCCGCCCTGGTTTCACCTCGGGCGATGTCGGCGGCACGGGGCGCACCGTGGCGGAAACGTTCGCCACGACCGAAGGTTCTGGAAACAGATGATTGCGCACGGCCGATCCTCGGGTCACCTGAATGTAAATCGCCGCTTCGGACTCCCCGCTTCGCTCCAACAGCTTGCGAATCAGCGCCTTGCACCCGTCCGGATCAAACGGCGGCGTGATGCGGAGAGCTTCCAGGCTCTGAAACAACCGTTCCACATGCCACTCGAGCAGGAATGGCCGCCCGCCATAGGCTCGAATCACCTCATAGACGCCGTCGCCAAATTGATGCCCCCGCTCATCGAGCGGTACGCAGGGCTCGGCCGGATCGACCCACTGGCCGTTGAAGTATCCAATCACCGACATCTCGCATCCCTCTTCCCTGATCGAACTGGCAAGCGAGTTCAGCCCCGGATGCCGTTCGCAAATGTCTTCGCTTGCTTGACAAAGCCGCGTTGGCCACGGGTTCGCACGCCATTGTATAATCGTCATGAGGCCCCAACGAGGAGGGAACGACGTGAGCTCATGCCTTTTTTGTCAGATCGTTTCTGGCGACATTCCGGCCAACAAGGTGTATGAGGACGATCACGTCCTCGCCTTCCACGACATCCGTCCACAGGCTCCCGTGCACATCCTGATCATCCCCAAGCGGCACATCGAGTCCGCCCAGGCCGTGACCTCGGAAGATCGCGACACATTGGGTTACCTGCACAGCGTGATCCCGAGCATCGCGGAAGATGCGGGTGTCGCCGAGGACGGGTATCGCCTCGTCGCCAACATCGGCCGACATGGCCAACAGACCGTTCCTCACCTTCACTATCACCTGTTAGGAGGAAGGCAACTCGGATGGCCGCCAGGTTAATCTGGCTGGCCGTCCGCGACCACGTCGAGGGGCGGCACTTCCGTGCCATTCAGCACAAGGTGCGGAATGACTTCCGCCTTCAACGAGCCAATCGCCGAACAGTACTTTTGTTCGCTGAGGCGAATGGCGCGCCACGCCTTTGCCGGTGGAACATCTCCGGTCATGCGGTACGTCAGATGAATGCGCGTGAAGGCCTGAGGGTACTCCTCGCGGCGCTCGCCCACCGCCTCAATTTCGAGGCTCTGCAGCGGAACGCGCATCTTTTCCATGATCATCGAAATGTCGATGCCGGTGCACCCGACGACGCCCATCAGCAGGAGTTCCATGGGGCGGTTGCCTTGTCCGGTCCCGCCGTCTTCCTTTTTGGCGTCCATGTAAATGGTGTTGCCGGACGGCCCGTCGGCCTGGAAGTGGCGTTGGCCGAGCCACTTGCCCACCACTTTCATCTCCATGCTTTCGCCCCCTTCCCGCCTATTGTAGCGCCGATCGCGCCCGGCGTCACGTCAGGATGTCGTTCCGGCTTGAGACTCCACTCTCATGGTCCCCTGCATTCCGGCCTCCGGAATCCCGTCCCGGTCCGAGTAATAGCGAAACTTGCCCGTTTTGTCCGGCACGAACGATACCCTGACCGTTTCGCCGGGTTGCAAGTTCTGCGTGAACACGTAGAAGTCGGGCACCACAAAATTGTGGATTTGGGTGCCGGCATTTCGCACCACGATATCCACCGTAGCTCCCTGCAAAACGTCGATCTCGCGCGGTTCGATACCTCCGTCGCGCAGCGTCACCTGGATGGGGCGAGCCGATGCCACCGTCCACGCAGCCTGAATGGCGACGATGAGCGCGAGCGATGTGACGGCCGCGCCAAGGGCGCGAATCGGGCGCACGTTGCGCATACGCGATTCCCTCCACATGCAGAATGTCCTTCGGTTAGTCTGCACGGCCCCAGGCAAATCATTCCTCCTATCCGAAGAGCATCGACCGCGCGAAGGCAGGATGCATCTGCTCGTGGTGCGCCCATGCGAGCGAGCTGCACGCATATCCCGCCACAGCGCCGCTCGCCGCGCCGGCGATCACGTCGCTCGGATAGTGAAGCGCGCAGTAGATGCGAGCGATGGCCAACCAAACGGCCAGCGCCAGCAACAAATAGGCGATGAGCCCCAGGTGCCATCCGCCGACGGCGAGCGCAAAGCCGCCTGCGGCGTGATTGCTCGGAAACGAGTCGCCGCGCTCATGTTCGACCAGCGGCTGGATGGGCTCGACCTCAAAGGGGCGAGGCCGACGGGCCGCACGGCTGATGGGTTCGTGCGCCACGCGAACGCACACCGCCGCTGCGACGCTTGCGCCCGCCGCCCAAGCGGCTTGCGTCCCGTGAGGGGGCGCCGCGAAGCCGCCTGCGGCGATGCAAAGGAGTGCCAACATCACCATCGGCGTGTACAAGGCGCTCGCCATCATGGCGGCATCCAGGGCCGGATACCGGCCCCATAGCCGCTCACACCAGTGGAGCACGCGCCAATCGGCACGCTCAATGAAAGACCACAGCCTCAGGACTCGTCCCATGATGCCACCTTTTCGCGTATGGGATAGGAACTCCCGCGGGCCAGTTGCCGGTGCAGGTCCGCCTCGAAAGCCTCGGCAAACGTCGGCACGTGCGCGAGTTCGACATCCGCCTCGTGATTGTAGGTGAACGCTTGATGCGTGAAATTCGCGCTTCCAATGATCAGGCGTTCGCCGTGATCGACGTCCAAGATCTTGGCGTGCAACAATTCTCCTCCGTAAGGACGGTAATATCGTATCAAAGCCCCAGCCTGGCGCAACGCCTCGACGGCCGAGCGATTGCGAGATTGAGACGGGTCCACGAGGACATTCACGGAGACGCCGCGCTCGATATCCGCGCGCAAGGCGTTCAGCACGTCTTCATCCGTCAGGTTGAACGCCTCCATGTCGACTTCGCGCCGCGCGCTTCGAATCGCCTGCAGGACGTGTGGCCCGATGTCGCGATCCGAGATGAGCGGCGGGCGATCCTGCGGGGCTTCGGCTGCCTCGCCGCGAGCCCGGGCCGCGTCCCACAGAAACATGGGCACAAACGTGTCTGCGCAGTCGGGCAGGTAGACGGATGCGTCGTGGTTCTCCCAACTGTCGGCGCCGAAATTCATGCCGCCGATGAGCACATCGCCGTCGGCGATGATCATCTTGACGTGATCGATACCCTGTTTGATGCGTATGGGTGTTGTGTCGATCCCGGCGCGGACGAGCGCCGGCAACGCGATGGCCTCGGAGTGTTGCTCGGTCGCGTCGAGGACCACGCGCACCTCGACGCCGCGGCGCCTCGCCGCAATCAGGGCGCGCAGGAGGTCGGGATCCGAACATTCATAGATGTCCACGTAGACGCGATGGCGGCTTTCGGCGATCATGTCGATGGCCTTCCGCTTGATATCCCCGCTCCACAGCAGTTCACGCCCGTCCGAGGTCTTCACCGGACTGGGGGTGTGCGGTAGCGCGTTCGAGGCGGGCCAGAGCCCGCAGCCGACAAGGGAAGCGGAGACGAGGAGCGTGACGAGGAGCGCGCGCCATGGGCGCAAGCGCCGGAGAAGCCTGAGGCGGAATGCGCAGGCGGCGGAGGGATGTACAATGTGCATGAACGTTCACCTCGCGATCTCGAGATCATCGAGGTTTGCATTCTGCAGTCATCACCCTTTCCCTGTTTACAATGGTATGAGTTTCAATATCGTAAATCGGGATGCTCCTCCCTCAACCGGATGCAAGCGGCCAGACGTGCTCAACGCGAATTTGTCCGCGCTGCCCGCCGCGCCGGTCGATCACGCCCGAAAGGCCGAGCAATCTGCCGAACGGCGTAAACAGGACAGCCCCTTCGCGCCGGTACACGGACTCGAACATCACGGCATCCGCCAAACCCGTTTCGTCCTCCAGGGTGAAGAAGACGACGGTTTTTCCGCTCTTCGTCGGCGGCCGATGCGGCCGGATCGACAGTCCCGCCACTTTGACCCTCGCACCCTCAGGCTTCTCGGCCACCTCAGCCAGCGCGCAATATCCCTCTCTCCGAAGCGCATCCCGGTACAGGGACAGCCAGTGCCCGCTCACGCCCACGCCCAACACGGCGTACTCATCGGCGATCCGCTCGGCCACACTCATGCGTGGCAAGCTTCGCGGGAGAACCGCTGCGCCTTCCATGAGATCTGAGCCCGCACCCCCGCTGAAGAGCGTCAGGGTCTGTTCGTCTCGAAGCGCGAGCCACTTCGGAAGCCACCACAGAAGCTCGCGCCGATCGCGAGATTCGACGCGATCGAAGGCGCCGGCGCGAATCAGGCGCTCGAAATGCAGGGCATCCGCCTGAGGTACGCGTGCCACCGCGTCGGCGAGGCTTCGAAACGGGCCAGAAGCCTGCCGCTCCTCCACGATGGCGCGCGCCACGCGCTCCGAGAAGGAACGGACGAGCCGAAACCCGAGGCGTATGGCGTGAGGCTCGGGGACCCCTGTGTCCCATTCGCTTTGGTTGATGTCGACAGGCAGGATTTGAACGCCGCGCCGGCGAGCCTCCGCGCAGATCACGTGAGCCGGATAGTACCCCATGGGCAACTGATTCAACACAGCCGCGAAGAAACTCGCCGGATGATGTTCAATGAGATAGGCCGTCTTGTAGGCCGTGGTGGCAAATGCCGCAGCGTGCGCTTCGCAAAAGCCGTAGCTTGCATACCCGCGCACGTAGGAAAAAAGCGTCTGCGCCGTCTCAAGCGGCACCCCTTGGCGGACGGCCTTCTGAACGAATCGTTCTCCGATTTGTTCCATCTCAGCACGGCTGCGAGCATGGCTCATCACGCGCCGAAGTTCGTCCGCCTCGCCCGGCGTGAAACCCGCAATGGCAGTGGCGATCTCGATCACCTGCTCCTGAAACAGCACCACCCCGTAGGTCTTTCCGAGGATGGGCTCCAACTTGGGATGAAGATAGCGCACAGGCTCCAGCCCGCGCCGGCGAGCGAGAAACGGATCGACCATATTGCCCTGGATGGGGCCGGGCCGAATGAGCGCGACGCTCGCCACCAGATCTTCCAGAGATTCCGCGCCAAGCCGAACCTGAAGCGCACGCTGGGCCGGGCTCTCCAACTGAAAGACGCCGATGGTGTCCCCGCGGCGAATCGACGCAAACGTGGCCTCATCATCCATGGGAATCCGATCGTAATCGACCGAACGCGCCGTTCCGAGCCGAAGCGCCCCCTCCACGGCCGCCAAGGTTCGCAGGGACAAAAGGTCGAGCTTCACGAGGCCCGCGTCTTCCAGGAGCCGCTTGTCGTACGGCGTGATCAGCCAGCCCGAGGCGGAAGGCTGCAGGCTGGTGACCTTCATCAGGGGTTCCCCGCTGATGACGATCCCGCCGGTATGCGTCCCGAAATGGCGGGGAAATCCCGCGATCTGGCGGGCGACGGCCAGCATCCACCGAAACGCGCGCCGATAGGGCTGAAAATCCCGCAATTCGGGCACTCGTTCCAGCGCTTCTTCGATCTCGTCCGCGTGCGTGGACCAAGGGATCCGCTTGGCCAGCTGATCCAGGAGATCCTCAGGTATCCCGAAGACGCGCCCCACCTCGCGCACGGCGGATCGCGCGCGAAACGTCTGATACGTCGCCACCCGAGCCACCCGATCTCGCCCGTAGCGCCGGTATACGTAGTCGATGACCTCGTCTCGGCGATCGCTCGCGAAATCGATGTCGATGTCCGGCCGCTCGGCCCGTTCGCGGGAGAGAAAACGCTCGAAGAGTAGATTCCGGTTCAGTGCGTCCACCTCTGTCAGATACAGGCAATACGCGACAACGGAATCAGCCGCGGATCCCCGGCCCGCGCAGCGGATGCCGCGAGAGCGCGCGTATCGGACGATGTCCCAAACGACGAGGAAGTAATCGGCATAGCCGAGATCGCGGATGATGGCAAGTTCGTGTTCCAAGCGAACGCGAAGTTCCGCATCCACTTTCCCGTATCGATCTCGCGCTCCTTGCCATACGAGTTCCTCCAGGAGTTCCATCCCGCCGCGCCCCGATGCATCCCGGTACTCGGGAAACAGTGGGCCATCCGCGGGAAACACGGGCGAACAGCGCTCGGCAATCTCGAACGTTCGCGCAACGGCGCGAGGAGCCTGACCAAACCTGCGCGCGGCTTCGGCCCCGTCATGCAGGTACCCCATGCGGTTGAACGGGCGCTCAGGGTGCGGCGTCTGCAGGTCACATCCCGCGCGGATGCAGGCGAGCACGTCGAGCACCGCCACTTCCTCCGGGGTGGCGGCGCGGACCTCGGTCGCCGCGACAGCGGGCACCCCCGTCGCCTCCGCGAGATCGAGCAAATCCTTCATGCGCCGCATCCCACCCGGGAGCCCGTCCGCTGTCCACTCTAGGTAAAACCGATCCCCGAACACGTCCCGATATCGCTCGACGAACCGCCGGGCTTCGCCATAGGCGCGGCGCGCCAAGGCGCGCTGGACAAATCCTCGAATTCCCCCCGACAGGATGAGAAGTCCTTCGCCGCGCTCGAACAGATCCTCTTCCCGAAGCCTGGGATCTGCGCGATGGCGAGCCTCCACGTGCATGCGCGTGAGCAGTTCGCATAAATGGCGAAATCCCGTCGAATGTTCCGCCAAAACCACGATTTGCGCGCCGTCCTCCAGCGTCAACTCGGCTCCCGCAATGGGCTTGACGCCGTATAGGGCGGCCAGCCGATGAAACTCGGGTTGGCCCGCGATGGTGTTTCGATCCGTCAAGGCCAGTGCGGGCATGCCCTGCGCGGCCGCCTGCGCCACCAGCGTCTCGATGCTGGAAGCCCCATCGAGGAACGAATACGGAGAATGGCAGTGTAGATGGACAAACATCGCGCTCCCCGCCTCAATCCCAGATGCGATACACGCGCCAAGTGCCTTCTTCGCATTCCAGATCCATGCACGCGCCGCGATCCGTCCATACGCGCAGCATCCGGCGATCCCGCCCCGCTTTCCACCAGTCGCCCATCTCCCACCATTCGTCGATGATCCACTGGACCTGATGTCTCTTTCCTTCGTCCACAAACCAAAACGGGCGGTCCCCTTTCCAACGCAGAACGGCCACGGCTCTTCGCACCAAGCGGCTCAACGGGCCATCTCGGCGAGGAACAGCGCCAAGCGGCGTTCGCGAAAATCCGCGGTCATCCCTCGTTGCAACTTCGGCCACCTCGCCATCAGCTGATCCCAGGCGTTCCACCGATCGAGGCGCTTCACGGGATCCTGCGCCCCCAAAAGGTCGTCATGTCTCTCCCAGCCTTCCAGCAGATCCGCCTGCACGGGGCGAAGCGGTGCGACCTCCGTTGCGCACAATTCGGCGCCCCAGATTCGCCGCGCGCGATGGACCTCCTCCGGCCACGCCATTTGCGCCCATAGCACGTCGGGGTAGGGGGTCGGCTTGGCCATCCGCTTTTCCCACCGAATCTCGCGTGCCTCAGCCCACAAGGTGATGGACAGCGCCTGAACCGCCATTCCGAAGCGAGCGAGACGTGCGCAGAGCATCTCCAGGCATCGCCGAACCTGTGCCTTTCCCTGTTCCAAAGGCACGCCCTCCGCGTCTCCATGCCATGAGGCGCTCCACTCGTCGGGTGAGCGATCCGGCCGAAGCGCCTCTCCGCCCGCGCCCCACATCCGCCAGATCCTGGACTGTTCTCCAAAGCGAGCGCACAGGCTCTCTTCCGGGATCTCCGCCAGATGATGCAGGCGAAAAACGCCCAAGGAAATGAGTTCGGCCTTCGCATCGCCGGGGATCCACCACGCCGCAGCGAGAGGCGCGCCCATCCAGACGTCCCAAGCATCCTCGTTCAGCAAATCCGGCGCCACGACCAGAGGTTCGGTGTGCAACTTTCCGTACAGCGCCCCCGGCACCCGCTCCTGACGGCTCCACGCAAGGAGCATGCGCGCCTGCCACGGTGTCTTCGCCAAAGCGAGCACGACGCGCTGTTCCTCCGTCAAGCCGCGGCGAATTTCGCGCGCCATCTGCCTGAGCTCTGCAAGAGGGATGGCTGAGCCGGAGAGATGGACCCAAAACCGCCGCTCGGCGGGATGCGTTTCCACCCAAGGCGTGTGCGACCACAGCACACCGCGCAAATGTTTCCATGATTTTGTTTCTCCTGAAATCGGCTCCGCGCGGCAACCCGGGATGAGGGCCAGAGCTTCTCGAAGCTGCATCCCCAGCCGCACCCCCGCCCGCGAAGCTGAGCGAGAAACATCGACGACCACACCGCCTTCTTCGACGACAAACGGTCCCTCGCTTTCTCCCAGCAGCCCTTCACATTCGCCGTACAAACTGTATCGCATCCGCCTCACCACCGAACACATGTTCTCAACGCCATTATACCCAGGCGGACGCGAAATACAAACACATGTTCGGTTCTTGGATAAAAAAAAACGCCGCTCAAGGGCGGGACTCGGAGCGGAACACCGGTCTCATTCGACCAAGCGGACGCACCGCGACCTCCCCCCACCCATCGGCGGGCGGCCAAGCTCCCCATTCGCTTCTCTGCTCGTCCCTGCCGGTACGCAGCGAAGGTCTCGCGCCGCCCGCGAGCGCGGCGGTCTCCTCGTGGACGAGATCGAGCAGCCGCTCCTCCTCGATCCCGACCAACCGAAACGCCGCAAGCGGGTGCCTGTCCGCCTCCCAGATGAGCCCGAGCAGGACCGCGATGACGTGCGGACACAGCGGATCGGTCTCTTCGCAGGTGCACGTGGACAGAGCCCTCAACCTGACCAGCGTCTCCCGCGTCGGCACGACCTCCACCTGATGG
Organism: Alicyclobacillus fructus; assembly: GCF_017329605.1. Lineage (GTDB taxonomy): Bacteria > Bacillota > Bacilli > Alicyclobacillales > Alicyclobacillaceae > Alicyclobacillus > Alicyclobacillus fructus. Next base: position 104,749 of record NZ_JAFMTY010000004.1, on the reverse strand, counting down.
GTGGTCAAAAATTCAAGAAACGACTCGTCCCATTCTCCCGCATAGTGCGCGGCGAGCCAGTCTGGGCGCATGGCGAGCCAACGCGCCACATCGCGCGCATGGCCCGCATAATCCGCCAGCTTGGGCAGCCACACGTCGAACGCACGCCGGGTGCCGCTTCTTTCGACCACAGCGCTCCAGCCATGCCCGTCCCAGGCCCTCGCGCGCACCGCCCCCGTCATGGCCAAGCGCGCGGCGGCGCGGAGATGAGATCGCTCTACTTCAGCCAATACCGACTCCCAGCGCGACGCGTACGGCCCTCGCTTCACAGCTCATCGTCCTCCATGACACTGGTGGGGGTCAGCGCAAACAGCTGGTGGAGCGCCTCGTCGTCGAGCTCCGTCACCCAATCGTCCGAGACGCGGCTCACCAGGTCGGACAGCGCACGCTTCGCCCTCAGCATTTCGTCAATCCGCTCCTCCAGCGTCCCCACGCAGATCATCTTGTGCACTTCCACGTTCCGCACCTGTCCAATCCGATAGGCGCGATCCGTCGCCTGATCTTCGACAGCCGGGTTCCACCATCGGTCGTAGTGAAACACATGGCTCGCTCGCGTCAGATTCAGGCCCACGCCCCCGGCTCGCAGCGAAAGAACGAGCACCGGCGATTCCGTCCGCCCTGCTTGAAACGCCTCCACCATCTCTCCCCGAGCTTTCGCGGACATCCCCCCATGCAGAAAGGCGGGGCGCCACCCCCATTCGTCTTCCAGCGCCGCGCACAGCATCTCGCCCATCTCCCGGAACTGCGTGAAGATGAGGGCCGCCTCGCCAGCGTCGACGACCACGCGCAACCGATCGAGGAGACTCCTCAACTTTCCGCTCCGCTTCGGCGAAGGCCGTCCACCCGAGATGAGGGCCGGGTGATCGCAGACCTGCTTCAACCTCATGAGCGTCGTCAAAATCGCGCCCCTGCGCGCCATGGCGCTCGAACCGCGGGAGATCTCCGCAAACATTTGATCGACAAACGCCTGATACAGGGCGGCCTGTTCGACGGTCAGGAAGGCGCGCTCCTCCACCTCCCATTTCTCCGGCAACTCCGGCGCGATGGTCGGATCGCTCTTTCGCCTGCGCAACAGCACCGGGCGAAGCAACAACTGAAGCTGGCGCATGCGCACGCCGCTCAGATCCCGGCCTTCCGCGACGGAACCGAATGTACTCCGAAACCAGCGCAACGACCCGAGATAGCCGGGATTCAAAAACTCCATCAGCGACCACAGCTCGTCGAGCCGATTTTCGACAGGGGTACCCGTAAGCGCGATGCGGTGACGGCTCGCAAGAGCCCGAAGCGCGCGCGCCTGCTTGGTCGACGCGTTTTTCACCACCTGCGCCTCGTCGATCGCGACGCAGTCGAACGCGCGGCGATGGAACGCGGCAACATCGCGCAGCAGCGTCCCGTACGTCGTGATGACCAGATCGACATGACCCGCAAAGGCCTGGTCGAGATCGCGCGAAGCCCCGTGATGCACATACACCGACAGCGACGGCGCAAACCGCTCGATCTCGGCCCGCCAATTCGCGACAAGCGACGTCGGACACACGAGAAGGTGCGGCGCCGCCGCATCGCCCAGTTCCTTCACCCGCAGCCAGTACGCGATCATCTGCACCGTCTTGCCAAGCCCCATGTCGTCCGCCAGGCATCCGCCGACGCCCATTCGCCGCAGGTGCATGAGCCAGGCATAGCCTCGCTCCTGATAGTGGCGCAGCGCGCCTCGAAACGACGCCGGCGCCGGCTCGGGTTCCACGTCGCGGCCGAGCACCCACACGTCCATCCAGCGGGCCACAACCGGCGCATCCTCGTCCACCTCCAGCTTTCCCGGCCCTTCCGGCGCAGCCAGCGCGTGCGCGCGCGACCATTCGAGCGGCCCCATGGCCTCGCCCGGTTCCGGCAGTGCCTCCATTTGACGCAGGAGATCGGCCAAGGGCACAAGGCGCCACACCCCGTCCACCCTCACGAGCGGCGTCTGTCTTTCCACCATGCGCCTGAACTCCGGAGGTGTGAGCGTCCGGTCGTCGATCACGACAGACCAGTCAAAACGAGCGACCGCATCCGCGGAAAACATCGGGACACTCGCCGCTCTCCGCGAAGGCTCCCGCCGAGAAGCGCCGTCCTCGACCCGTTGGAAGCGAACGCGGATGCGGACGTCCCTCGCTTCTTCAACCGGCGGCATCTCCACCTCGAACGAAGCCCGGCGGAGGGCCGGCAGTTCCTGCGCGATAAACCGGTACATCTCATCGGCCCGAAGCACGGCTCGCTCCGGCGCGGGCGAGCGCAACGCCTGTGCGATGGCAGGACACACCTGTGCCGCCTCGCGGAGTTTCGGCAGAAACCAGCGATCCGGCGCCACGAGCACGTCGCCGTGCGCGGACATTTCCCGGGAAGGGGACCGCCAGTAGGCCGAAAGCGGAATTCGCTCCCCCGTCCATCGGTGGCGCAACTCAAACCGAAGCTCCCAATCTCCGGCGAGATCCTCGCGCGGCGGATCGAGGCAAAAGCCGAGCTGGTAGGCGATCCGCCCGCTGTCGTCGTCAAAATCCGGCCGCCCCCATCCCGAACCTTCCAGCGCTCGCTCGCACTCCTTGCCCACGATCCACCCGTCCGCCGCGAACCGAGGCATTCCGACGAGCGCCCGCGCCCATGCGGCGAGCGCTTCCGCTTCCCCTTGATACATCACGCGGTATCGCCTGCCGGCGGACGTGCCTAGATCCACGCCCATGATGCGCCGCCGGACCTCGCGGTCCACGAGCTGGAGGAGAAGAGCGTCCACAAAAGCCGGCGACGGGTACATCTCGGCCAACGCTCCCCGCGTGGCGGACGACACGAGGCGATACCGGAGCGCGAGCAGCGCCTCGGACGTCCACGCGGGCACCCAGCGCGCGACAAAGCTGGCTCCGCCCGATGGAAAGCCCGCCATTCCTCCCTGGGAGACGCGGCGAAGCCACAGCGCGACGTCCACCAGCGGCGCCTGCTCGCCGTGCGCCACGGCCACCACATCGCCGCAATCGACCACGAGCCGCGCGAGATCGAACACCCGCTCCTGCCACGCTTGCAGGGTTTTGGCCAGGCTCGACGCCTCTCCCGCGTTCCACTCCGTCCGCTCCGGCGCCATCCGCTCCATCCGTGCGCCTCCGTTCCTGAACAGTCCTGTCTTTCGATCATAACACCTCTCCCGCCGCGCCGAAACCTGCGGGATTCACACATGACCGGTTCGCACCCCGCGTAAGATGAAGCAAAGCCTCGTCCGCCCGGGAGGCGATTGAACGTGTGGAACAGCATCGCGGAAAACTGCGTGCTCGACTTTCTCGTCTCCATGGGCCTCGTCATCGGCGGGGCCCTGTTTGGCGGCCTCGCCGCCCTCCTCACCCATCACGATCCGCAGACGGCCATGAACACCCTCGCCTCCGACCTGAAGGTGTGGGCCATCGTCGCGGCACTCGGCGGATCGATGGACGTCCTCCGCGTGATCGATCGCGGCGTCTTCGGCCTCCACATCGGTCCGATGGTTCGCCAGCTCATCTACCTGTTCGCGGCCTTTCTCGGCTGCCACGTGGGATACATCGTGATTCAATGGCTCACGGCAGGGCGATCGTCGTCATGAGCCGCGTCCGCTCCACCGTCGCGATGGCCTTTCTCTCGTTCCTCGCGGGGCTCATCGCAGCCACGCTTTTCAGCGCCCGCGATCTCCATCGGATGCACATGGAGGTCGATAGCCTGCGCCAAGCGATCGATCAGCTGGAGACGGAAAACCAGTTCCTCCTCGCCGAACAAGCCGAACCAGGGAAGCAGGCGCTGCGGCGCATCCTCGTGGAATGCCCGCCGAACACGCCGCCAGAAGTTCAGACGGCCATTCGGCGACAGGTTCTCACAAGCCTCTCGTTCCTGCTCGGCAAGCCGATGCAATTTTTGTACGACAACCCCTACATGCCCTCCGCCGTCCTCAATGTACAGACCATCCCTGTCGGCACGCGGCGCTACCGGCTGCATGTCACAGCGGCTATAATGACGGGGGACACGCTGCACCTGTATGTTCGAGGAGATTTGCAAGCCGAGTCGTGAGAGAGTGATTGGAAGATGTTGTACAGCGAGATGTCGAAGGAAGAACTGCGGCGAGAGATGGCCGAGCTGCAGCGGAAAGGGCAGGAGGCCTTCGACCGCGAAAACTGGAGTGAGTACGAAATCTACATGACCCGTTGGTATCTCGCGAAGAGTTACGAGATCAAAGACGAGGTCCACATCGAGATCGGCCGGACCTACCGCATTGCCGAAGAGTACGACCGCCTCACCGTCACTGCGATTGAGGGGGTCATGGCCTGGGGCATCCGGCAAATGACGGGAGAGACCGCGGCCGTCCCCATCGCCCAACTGGAAGTGGACGAGGCGTGAGTGCACTCACGCCTCGCTCACAGATGGTCACGCCGTGAGAATCACATCCTCCAGCCGCTTGGGCGCCTGATTCAATACCAGAGCCCCATCCTCCGTCGCAATGACCAAGTCCTCGATGCGCACGCCAAACTTCCCGGGCAGGTAGATGCCCGGCTCAATGCTGAACGCCATCCCTGGCTCGACCACACTGTCGTTCCCGGCATCCACGTAGGGAGGCTCGTGGACGTCGAGACCGACCCCGTGCCCTGTCCGATGCGTGAAGTACGCGCCGAACCCCGCTTCTTCGATCACGCGCCGCGCAGCGCGATCAATTTCACTGAACTTCACACCCGGCCTCACGGCCGCAATGGCCGCCAGATTCGCCTGCAGCACCGCCTCGTACACCGGGACCAACTCCGCCTTCGGCTCGCCCACGATGAACGTGCGCGTGATGTCGCTCACATAGCCCTCGCAGAATCCGCCCGTGTCGACGATCACGGCATCCCCAGGCGCAATGGCCCGCTGGCCAGGCTCATGATGAGGCTCCGCTCCCCCTTCACCCGCCGCCACGATGGGAGGAAACGACATGCCCGGGCTGCCCGCTTCGCGCCAGAGGCGGGCCAGTTCATCGGCCAGCTCGAGCTCCGTCACCCCGGGGCGGATGTGTGCGCGGACGAGATCGATCACCTGATCGGCGCGGCGCGAAGCCTCGCGGAGGAGCTCGATCTCGCGGTGATCCTTGCGCAACCGGAGATCTGCGATGGCGGCATCGGCAAGCTCGAACGCGCAGTCCTTCGCCAACCGCATCAGGGGCAGCAGATGATGGGCGGGCAGCCCGCCGTCCACCCCCACCGTTCCACCCGAACGGAGCCGGTTCGCCAGGCGCGCGTGCGCATCTTCACCGTCGCGCCACAGCTCAAACGGAACGCCCATTCTCTCCACCCACGGCGCAAACATCTCGTGCGCCACCGCGTGAGCGGTACCATCTTCCATCACGACGAGGCACGCCAACCGTTCGCCAGCTTCCAGGCGAACCCCGGTAAAATAGTGCCAATTGGCGGGATGCGCAAGGACCGCACCGCGCCATCCTCGTTTCGCGCAGGCGCGCGCGAGGCTCGAACGCCGCTGTTCGAAGACCATCATGGGAACCCTCCTGTCGCCATGCTCTCACAAGCCGCCTCCATTGTACTACGGCCCTTCGCCCGCCTCCCGCCGCCTTGAGATGCCTTGCGATGAGAAAAGGCCCGGCCAGCTGGAAAACTGGCCAGGCCCTGCTTGCCACGTTCCATCAGATGACGACCGTGTTCACGTTTTCGTCCGCCACCTGATCATCGTCAAACACGGGCTTCGGCAGTGCCGAATTCAAGCCCCAATAGTACAGCGCGATGGACACCAACACGACGATGATCTGATCCCACGGAGCCGGTATGGCCTTGATCCCGCCGAATGTCCCGAGATACGAGAGCACAATCATCACGACGAAGTAGGCCAAGAGCCACCAGGTGGCGCGGAGCTGATCGCCAAAACTGACGGCGTCTTTCGGCACAAACCGCTGGAAGACCACGTAGAGGATGAACATGACGATCATTGCGCCAAGAAGCCACGAATCGGTGCTCCATCCCGTCCAGTACACGATGAGCGACGCGACGATGAAGGACAGCGGCCCAAACACCGACATGCCTCTCAGCAGGAAGGGGCGCTCCAAATCCGGTGCGGTCCTGCGGAAGGCGTGTGCCGACACAGGTCCCACGACGTACGTGAGCACCGTCGCCGCCGACACGACGTTGACCATCGCGCCCCACGACGGGAACGGCAGCGTCCAGAAGATGGCCATCGCGAAGGCCAGCCAGAGCGCCGCGTGAGGGACACCTGTCTTCTCGTCGACATTGCCGAACACCCGGAAGAAGGTGCCGTTGCGGGCCCAACCAAAGATCACGCGCGTCGTGGCGGACAGATAGATGTTGGCCGTGCCCGAAGGCGAGATGAACGCGTCCAATAGGATCAGCCACGCCAGCCAACTGAAGCCGAGCACCACGGCGATATCGTGGAACGGGAGCTTAAACACATTATCCACATTGGCCCAGCCGCCGGAAAGCTTGTCGGCCGGGATGGCGCCCAAAAACGCGATCTGCAAAAGCTCGTACAGCGCCGCAGACAAAATCACCGCCAGAATGATGGCCATCGGCACGTCCCGCTGCGGGCGGCGCGCCTCCGAGGCGAAACCGACAGACTGCTGGAAACCGAGATAGGCAAAGATGATACCGGATGTCGAAACCGCGGACTCGACGCCCGAGAAGCCAAACGGCGCAAATCCATGCGAGTTGAAGTTCGCGCCCTTGAATTGGGTCAGAAGCGTAATGACCGTGACAACCGGCACGATGAATTTGAACGCCGTGATGATGGTGTTGGTCTTGCCGAACAACTTCACGCCCATGTAATTGATGATGAAGAAGATGGCGAGCAGAGCCAGCTGCACGAACCACCCCAGCACGGTGGGATTGCTGCTGTTTGGCACCGTCAACTGTGGCCACCAAGCCGTCGCGTACTGACGAGCGGCCTCCACTTCGATGCCGGCGACGCTCGAAAACGCGACGAGCGACGCAAATCCCAACAGGTAGCCGATCAGCGGGCCGTGAGAATACAAGGGGTAGCGAACCGAACCGCCGGCTCGAGGAATCGAGCCCCCCAGTTCCGCGTACACGAGGCCCAACAGGATGACGGCGACGGCCCCGATGAGCCAGCTCAAAATACCTGCCGGCCCGGCCGTCGAACCGACACGCGCCGATGCAAAAAGCCATCCCGAGCCGATGATGGATCCCAATCCCACGAAGGTGAGATCCGTCAGAGAAAGTTGTTTTCGAAGTTTACCTTGCAATCAGCATCCTCCTAACACGTCATAGAGTCTGAACTCCGACTCTCCCGCGGCGCTCTCCGCTCATTCTCCGCTCTCGTAGCGATTCGGGGCACATTTGTCCACCAAATGTGAAAATTCGATTCAAAAGTCCAATCCACCTCAGGATCTCAGTGCCCGGCTTGACACCCATTCGCATGCGCCGTCGCGCAATTCCTCCCAATTCACCTCCCATTTCAAATATGTTAAGTTTTCTTTCAATTCTGCGCCGCTTCGGGACTATTATATCACCCTGTGTCCGTTTGTCGAACCTCAGGATGCGTTCGACGCAAAAATTTTTTCGATCCTTGTCGAAATGAAAGCGCTATCCAAAGTTGCAAAAAGCGAACCAGCGAGCTTTGCCGAAGCGCTTCGGAGGAAACCGCACACCTCATGACACGTTTTCCGACACGCGCCGCGCTCTCGCTCGCACATTTCCCTTCAACGCGATGCTATCGCGAGATATGCAGAACATGAAGGAGATTGACGCCGCGATCGCCCGCCGCGAAACCGGCGCCGTAACCGGCGAGCGAAAGAAACGCGAGCCAGCCAAGCCATGTGAACGCGGTGAGCCAACCGCGGCCGCGCGTACCCTTGGGCACGCGCAACCGCCACGCCCATAGCGCAATGGACACGATGAAACTGGCCGCCGCCACTGCCCACAGCCCATGGCTCATGTCGCCTCGCGCTCCACGCCCTGGCGAACCCGTTCGTTTCGCAGCACGGGCAGAATCCGGTTGGGGTCAAGCGTCCTTTTGGGCTGGTGCGTCGAGGGATCGGCCGGATCGAACTGCTCCAGATATTCCACGACTTCCTTGGTCACCGCTGTCGGCGTGCTCGCGCCGGAGGTCACCGCCACGCGCTTGGCATGCATCAGCCATTCGGGTTGGATCTCCGTGACGTCCGCCACGCGATACGCTTTGACACCCGCGATCTCCTCGGCCACTTGCGCCAACCGATTGGAGTTGTTGCTTCGCGGATCGCCCACGACGATGCACAGATCCGCCTGACCGGCCTGTTCGGCGACCGCCTGCTGGCGAAGCTGCGTGGCCAGGCAAATCTCGTTGTGCACCTCGGCCGTCGGATACTTCCGGCACACGAGCTCCGTCAACTCCCGCGTGTCCCACTGACTCATGGTGGTCTGATTGGTCACCACGATGCGATCCGTCTGCAACGAGAGCGCTTCAATGTCTTCCTTGTTTTCCACAAGGTGCACGTGTTCCGGCGCGACGCCCATGGCGCCTTCCGGCTCGGGATGGCCTCGTCGGCCGATGTACACAATCTCGTAACCCTGCGCGACTTTCTCCCGAATCAGTTCGTGGGTGCGGTTGACATCTGGGCAGGTCGCGTCGAGCACCGTCAACCCTTTTTCGCGCGCTCTGCGCTTGACCTCCGGCGACACGCCGTGTGCCGTGAAGATGACCGTCCCGCGATCGATCTTCTCCAGCAGCGACAGCCGATCCGCACCGTCCAGCGTGATCACGCCCTCCCTCGCGAAGGCGTCGACCACGTGCTGGTTGTGCACAATCATGCCGAGAATGTAAATGGGCCGCGGCAGGCGCTTGTCTTCCGCCGCCCGCTTGGCGATCACCATCGCGTCCACCACGCCGTAGCAGTAGCCGCGCGGCGTAATTTTGACGACCTCCATATGAACGCCCCCTCGAGTCCATCATACCCGATCGCCGGGCGAAGGGCACGCGCGACGGCACCCTGCCTACCGGCGCCACTCGTGCAGCAACCGCTGTTTGAGGTCCCAGAGCGGCTTCGACAGGTCCACATGGTACTCGTGAGGATTCAGATGTCTCCTCACCTCCGAGGAGAAAGCCGACAACTGCTCCTCGACGCGCGCCTGAATCTCCTGGACCGTGGGAAGTTCGTACACCAGTTCGCCGCCGACGAACACGGGGCGAAGCAACTCTTCCACCTCGTAGTTCTGCACCACTTTCCGCTTGTAGGTGTGAATGGGGTGGAAGAGCTCGAGCGGCTCGGACGGATCGTACACCTCGTCATCGAGGGCAATGAGGTCCGCCGTGGCCGACCCGTTCACGTACAGCCGCAGAACCTTCTTCTTGCCGGGGTTCGTGATCTTGTTCGGGTTCTCGGAAATTTTGATCCTCGGCTCCATGCGGTCGCCAAACTGCTGCGCCACCAGCTTGTACACGCAGCCCAGCGACGGACAGTCTTCGCTCGTAATGAGGCGCGTGCCCACGCCCCAGCTGTCGATCTCGGCCCCCTGCGTCAGGAGGTCGCGAATCGTGTATTCGTCGAGATCGCTCGACGCGATGATCTGCACGTCCGTGAGCCCAGCGTCGTTCAGCATCTGGCGAGCGCGCTTCGACAAATAGGCGAGATCGCCGCTGTCGATGCGGATGGCCTTGAGACGCTGCCCCGCGGCCTTCATCTCCAAGCCGACGCGAATGGCGTTCGGAACGCCGCTTCTCAGCACATCGTACGTGTCCACCAGGAGCACGGTGTTGTCCGGAAACGCGGCGCGGTAAGCCTGAAAGGCCTCGTACTCGCTCGGAAAGCTTTGAATCCAGCTGTGAGCCTGCGTGCCCGCCACGGGGATGTTGTAAGACTGAGCGGCAAGGACGTTGCTCGTGGCCACGCAGCCTCCGATAAACGCCGCCCGCGCGCCAAAGACGGCCGCGTCCGCGTTCTGAGACCGCCGCAGCCCCATTTCGATCACGGTGCTGCCAGGGTGCTTCACGTTGGTCCTCGCGGCTTCGACAATCCGCCGCGCCTTCGTCGCAATGAGGCTCTGATGGTTGACGAACGCGAGCACGGCCGACTCAATCAGCTGGACCTCGGCGATGGGCCCTTCCACGCGCAACAGCGGTTCATTCGGGAAGACGACCGTCCCTTCCGGGACCGCGTACACGTCGCCGCGAAAACGGAAGTTGCGCAGATACTCCAAGAAGTCATCGGAGAACATGCCGAGTGATCGCAGGTAGGCGAGATCGTCCTCCGTAAAGGCGAGGTTGTGAATGTACCAGACGACCTGTTCGAGGCCCGCCGCGATGACGTAGCCATTGCCGCACGGGTTTTTCCGGTAAAAGAGGTCAAACACCACGCGGTTCTCGTGACGGCCGGCCCGAAAGTGGCCGTACATCATGGTCAATTGATACAGGTCCGTGAGCAGCGTCAGATGGCGATCGCGATACACCGGCAACGCTCCTATCTCTTCGACGCGCGCCCTCGCGCGCTCCCGCATGTCCATACGCTCATCTCCACCCCTGCTCCACTCATGGGCTTTCACCGGCCACGAGACGCGCCCCGAGCGCCCGGAGCATCTCGCCATCGGAGCCCGCGCACACGTCCCGCACACACAGCGAATACGGATGACCCTCCATCGACTGGATGACGCCGCCCGCCTCTCGAACGAGCAGGGCCCCAGCCGCGATGTCCCACGCGTTGAGGTCGAACTCCCAGAACACGTCGATCCGACCCGCGGCGACGTACGCCAAGTGCAATGCCGCCGCGCCGAGCGTCCGCAGGCTCTTCACCTCGGCAATCACGTCCGCGGCTCTCCGCATGACGTTCTGGCGATCGCGATGGCGAACGGGGAGCCCGGTCGCCATCACGGCGCGGCGAAGCTCACGGACCCCCGACACCCGGATAGGCTTCCCCGGCCAATCCGCGGATGGGGCGGCGAGCCATGCGCGAATGTCGTGATCGCCCGCCGAATAAGCCCCCTGACCGCTGACGGCGTAGAACCACTCGCCCCGATACGGATCGAGCACCACGCCGAACCGCACCTCGCCCGCGCTCGCATACGCGATGGAGACGACGCTCAGCGGGAGCTGATGCACGAAGTTCGTGGTGCCATCCAATGGATCGACAATCCAGAGATCCGAACAGTCGAGGCAATCCGCGAGGGCCTCAACCGCCGCCTCGCGCCCGGGCCGGACGCCTTCCTCCCCAAGAATCCGGTGGTGGGGAAACGCATCGGCCAATGTGCGGCGGATCGCCTCTTCGCAGGCGCGATCCACGTCCGTCACCACATCTGCCAGCGAAGATTTGGTCTCCACCACCAACTCTGTCCGATAGCGTCTGATCATGTGATCGCCCGCCGCGAGCGCGGCGCGAAACGCCGTCGCGGCGAGCGAAACGTAGGCCGCCTCCGCCATGTGTCACAATCCCTTCTCAGTCGTCGCCCTTGAAGAAGCGCCAGTCGAGCTTCGACTGCTCCAACAGCGCCTCAAACGATTCATCGTCGTCGCGCGGATTGAGGAGTTCTTCGAAGGAAGGCTCCTCCTCCGCGGTGGTGTCCGCCGTGCGGCGTTTCGCCGGAGAGGGGCGCTCGGATTTCCGAGGCGCCTCCGGGGCGGGCTCCAGCGTTTGCTTGAGCGCCATCAACTTCGCGGCGATGTCGCCTTTGAGCGCTTCTTCCAGTTGGACCGTCGACCGCCTGGGCTCATCCTGGTTCGCGCCCTGGGCTTTCTCGGTCTCTTCTCCGCGCGCGTATGCAGGCTTGTCGAGCCCGTCTTCATCCGATCGTCTCAAGGGTTTCCGTTTGCCCATCCCTCATGCCCCCAAATCCCCGGCGCTCGGCCGCGCGGCGCTCGGGGTCCATCGAGACTCGCCAGGACTCGCCGAACGCGCGTCAGGCGAGATGAACTTACCTATCCGATTTGCTACAATACCTGTAGTTTGGTCCGATGACAAGCAGAGGAGGCGCATTCCCATTGCGGACTTTTTTCTGGGTGCTGTTTTGGGTGGCCGTCGTGGTCGTCGGCATTGAGACCTTCATTCCGCGGAGCGTTTGAAAGCGCACAAGGCGCCGGCGCGATGGCCACGTTCTCGTGCCGCGCGTCTTGCACCCACCACCCGCCTCAACCTTTCCGCCTCGCTGCGAGGAAGACCATGAGCCCCATCCATCCGTTCCCGCTCGCCTCGATTCGCGCGCAGCATGGAAAAACTGGCGAATCTCCGCCCGGAGCATTATACTGGAGAGTAAGATGGCCTTTTCACACGGGAAGACGGCATGAAGGGGGGCTGCGGAAATGGAGGTCTACCGCTCAGACGCTTGGTCCAACGCCCATTTTCGGGTGAAGGACACGCTGGCGGCGTTGCTCAACGAAATGCGCGACTGCGGCTACAATCCCAGCAACCACATTTCGTATGACGCAGACGAACACCACTTGCTGGTCGATCCTGTCATCCTCCACAAACACCCGTCCATCAAACAGGTCTACCTCGAGTATTTGGACGCGTGCCACGAGCGAGACAAGGCCGTCGAACAAATCCAGCAATTGCCCAAACTCGATCTCGGGTTTACGAATTAAAGCCGGAAAAGACGACGTGCCGCTTCTACACCTGAAGCGGCACGTCGTCGTGCATGACGTCAGCGAGCGAGAGCTGATCCAGCGCTCGGGCGATGGCTTTGGTCACTCGCACCCACACGCTGCGAGCGTGACAACCTGCGTACAGATCGCACGACGCGCTTTCGGGATCCGCGTCGTCGACGCACGCGATGGGCGCCAGCGAGCCCTCGAGCACGCGAACCAACTCCCCGACCGAGATCTGCTCCGCCGGCCGACTGAGATGATATCCCCCATTGACTCCGCGAACGCTGGTCACCAGATTGGCACGGCGCAGCTTTGCCATAATCTGATCCAGGAAGGGCTCCGGGATGGCCTCTGCCTCCGCGATCGCCCGAAGTGGAACCGGACGCTCGTGTCCGGCCATTCTCGCGAGTGCCACCATCGCCCTGAGCCCGTACTCCGTGCGGCTTGAAATTTTCAAGTTATCCCTCCGTTCCGCGTCGAGCGCGGAGGGCGGGATCGACAGAGGGCGTCAGCCTTCGTCGTCGATCCACACTTCTCCGCCGCGCACCTCCACCGGATACGTCTGCAGCGGAATCACGCACGGGAACGCCTTCGGCTCTCCCGTGCGGATGTCGAACTTGCCGCCATGGCGCGGACAATGCACGATGTGCCCTTCGAGGCGTCCCTCCGTGAGCGACTGAGCCGCGTGCGTACACACGTCTGACGTCGCGTAAAATCCATCCTCGGCGTGGTAAATGGCGATGTCATCGTAGGGCAGCTCGACGCGCTTCATCTCGCCCACGCCGATGTCGGATACATTCGCCACCTTGATCCAAGCCATCAGCCGATCGAACCTTCCATCTCCAACTTGATGAGCCGGTTCATCTCCACAGCGTACTCCATCGGCAACTCGCGCGTGAACGGCTCGATGAAGCCCATCACGATCATCCGCGTCGCCTCTTCCTCCGGAATGCCGCGGCTCATCAGGTAGAACAGCTGCTCCTCGCTCACCTTCGACACCGACGCCTCGTGCTCCAGCGTCACGTCGTCGTTCATGATCTCATTGTACGGGATCGTGTCCGACGTGGAGTTGTCGTCGAGAATGAGCGTGTCGCACTTGATGTTCGCCTTGGCGCCCTTTGCGTTCGGGCCGAAGCTCGCCAATCCGCGATACGTGGTCTTGCCGCCGTGCTTGCTGATGGACTTCGAAACAATGGTCGACGTCGTGTTGGGCGCCAGATGGACGACCTTCGCCCCCGCGTCCTGGTGCTGGCCGCGGCCGGCCACCGCAATGGACAACACCATCGCCTTGGCGCCCTCTTCCATCATGTACACGGACGGGTATTTCATCGTCAGCTTCGAACCGATGTTGCCGTCGACCCACTCCATCGTCGCGTTGCGGTACGCCACCGCGCGCTTGGTGACCAGGTTGTAGATATTCGGCGCCCAGTTCTGGATGGTCGTGTAGCGGCAACGCGCGCCCTGCTTCACGATGATCTCGACGACCGCGCTGTGCAGCGAGTTGGTACTGTAGATGGGCGCCGTGCACCCCTCGACGTAGTGGACGAAGCTGTCCTCGTCGCAGATGATGAGCGTGCGCTCGAATTGACCCATGTTCTCCGAGTTGATGCGGAAATACGCCTGCAGCGGAACCTCGCAGCGGACGCCCTTCGGCACGTAGATGAAGCTGCCGCCGCTCCAGACCGCGCTGTTCAGCGCCGCGAACTTGTTGTCCTCCGGCGGAACGACCGTCCCAAAGTACTCCTTAAACAGCTCCGGATACTCGCGCAGCGCGCTGTCCGTGTCCGTGAAGATGACGCCCATCTTCTCGAGATCCTGGCGCATCGAATGATACACGACCTCGGACTCGTACTGCGCGGACACGCCGGCCAGAAACTTCTGCTCAGCTTCCGGAATGCCGAGGCGGTCAAACGTGCGCTTGATCTCCTCCGGAACCTCATCCCACGAACGGCCCTGCTTTTCCGTCGGCTTCACGTAATACGTGATATCGTCGAAGTTCAACTCACTCAGATCGCCGCCCCACGTCGGCATCGGCTTCTGTTGGAAAATCTCGAGCGCGCGCAGGCGGAAGTCGGTCATCCACCCCGGCTCGTTCTTCATCATCGAAATTTGTTCCACCGTCTTGCGAGACAGGCCCTTCTCGAGCTTCGCCACGGCGATGTCGGGATCGCGAAATCCATACTGATACGCTTCCATGTCCGGCAACTCTTTGTCCGGCAGCACTTTCGCCATGTCCAATCCCTCCTCATGGTCGATCTCGGCCGCCAAAGCGGCCCGTTCTCAATCGCCGAACGTCTCGTCCTCCACGCGTCCTCCCTCGGGCGCGGATGCAGCCCGCTCCAGCGCTTGCCACGCCAGCGTGGCGCACTTGATCCGCGCGGGGAACTTGCGGACCCCTTGCAACGCCTCGAGCTCGCCCAACTGATCCAGATCTACGTCTTCGCCGCGCATCATCGCCCGAAACGTGTGCGCCAGCTGAACAGCCTCCTCCAACGGCTTGCCCTTGATGGCCTCGGTCATCATGGACGCGGAAGCCATGGAAATCGAGCAACCGCTGCCGAGGAAGCGAACGTCCTTGACCACACCGCCGTCCACCAACAGCTGCAGCTTAATCTCATCGCCGCAGCTCGGGTTGCGCAGATCCACCGAAATCGCGCCTTCGTCGAGCGTCCCCCGGTTGCGGGGGTGCTGATAGTGATCCATGATCACCTGGCGATACAGATCATCCAATTGCATGGCCGAAAAACTCCTTTGCCTCGAGGACGGCATCCACGAGCGCATCGACGTCTTCCTCGGTGTTGTACAGGTAGAAGCTGGCGCGCGCCGTCGCCGGCACATTGAACAGCCGCATCAAGGGCTGCGCGCAGTGATGCCCAGCCCGAATTGCCACGCCGCGCGCGTCGAGCACCGTGGCGAGATCGTGCGGATGCACGCGGCCCAGGTTGAACGTGACAAGCCCGGCCCGGGACTGTCCCGGCGGCGGCCCGAAGATGGTCACGCCGTCGATCTCGGCCAGCCGCTCCACCGCCTTCGCCGCCAGCGCCGCATCGTGCCGTTCGATCTCGGCCATGCCGACGCGATCGAGATAGTCCATCGCGGCCGCGAGCCCAATGGCACCGGCGATGATGGGCGTGCCGCCCTCGAACTTCCACGGCGCTTCCTTCCACGTCGATTCGTACAGATCGACCACGTCGATCATCTCGCCGCCAAAGTAGGTCGGCTCCATCTCCGCCAACAGCTCGGCTTTGCCGTACAGCACGCCGATCCCGGTCGGCCCCAGCATCTTATGCCCCGAAAACGCGAGGAAGTCGCAGTCCATCGCCACGACGTCCGTGGGCATGTGCGGCACGCTCTGCGCGCCGTCCACCACGATGATGGCCCCGTGCCGGTGAGCGATCTCGGCGATCTCCCGCACCGGGTTGACCGTTCCGAGCACATTGGACACGTGCGCGATGGCCACGATCTTCGTGCGGTCTGTCACGGCCGCCTCCACGTCCTCCAGCCGGATGGTGCCATCCGGCTGGAGCGGCAAGTAGCGCAGCGTGGCGCCGGTCGCCCGCGCCGCCTGCTGCCACGGGATCAGGTTCGAATGGTGCTCGCTCGGCGGCAGGACGATTTCATCGCCCTCGCGCAACTTCGCCCGCGCGTAGCCGTGCGCGATCATGTTCAGGGATTCGGTGGTGCCGCGCGTGAAGACGACTTCCTGGGGCGATCTCGCCCGGATGAACCGCGCCACCCGCTCGCGCGCCGCTTCGTACGCTTCCGTCGCGCGCGACCCGAGCGTGTGCACACCGCGGTGCACGTTCGAGTTGTCGTGCTCATAGTAGCGCACCACCGCGTCAATCACCTGGCGCGGCTTCTGCGACGTCGCCGCGTTGTCGAGATATACCAACCGATGCCCGTTGATCCGCTCGGACAGAATCGGGAAATCCTTGCGAAGCTCCTCCGCGTTCATCGCGCAAGCTCCCTTTCCACCCTGGACACGACGATTTGCCGCATGGCATCCGACGGCAGCGCCTCGACCGTATCGCGCAGATAGCCCCAGATGATCATCTGCACAGCCGTCGACTGCGGAATGCCGCGCGACATCAGGTAATACACCTGCAGCGGATCGATCTTGCCAACGCTCGCCGCGTGACCGCAGCGCTCGACGTCGTTTTCGTCGATGAGCAGCATGGGAATGGCGTCCGCGCGCGCTGTGCCGTCGACCATGATCATCCGATCATGCTGTTCGCTCCCCGCGCCGACCGCCCCCTTTTCGATCTGCGTGCGGCTGCGGAAGATGACATTCGCGCGATCCCGCAGGGCGCCGTGCATGGAAATCTCGCTCTCGGTATGGCGTCCGACATGGCGCATGCTCGCGGTGATCTCGACATGAGCCCGGCCGTGCCCAAGACCCATCACCCGAGTGAAGCTTCGGCTTCCTTGGCCCGCGAGCTCGCTCTCGACGAGCTCGACTGCCTGGCCATCCGACGTATCCGCGACGACCCAGTCGACCTCCGCGTCGTTTTCCGTCTTGGCGCGGCGCGTGACAAAATGCATACCGCCCTTCCGCCACTCGTCCGCGGTCGCGACCTGGATGGAGCTCGCTTGCGAAGCGAACACCTCGAGGACATGGCTGTTCACGAACCGCTCTCCGCCCTTGGCGAACGTCGTCTCCGCGTAGCGCAAACGCGCGAGCGGTTCCGTCACCACCAGGCTGCGGGAACAGGCGCTGAACGGCCGCCCCGTCCACACGTACACGACCTCAATGGGATGCTCCAACTCCGCGCCGCGCGGGACGTGCACAAACACCCCGCCCGCAAAGAGCGCCATGTTGAGCGCCGCCCATTTCGAATCGTCCGCAGGGACGATGGCGCCGAAATGGCGGTTCCAGACCTCCGCGTGCGTCGTGCAGGCGTCATGGATGGAGACGAGCACGACGCCCTTGGCCTGCGCCTCATCGGACAATCGGATCTCGCGCACCACCCCGTCGACCACGAGCGCGCACGAGTGTTCGATGCCCTGGACATAGGATGCAACGTCCTCCGGAACCTCCGCACCCGTCGCTTCAAACTCTCCGACGTCCCAGGTCACGCGCCGAAGATCCGTTTTCTCCAGGCGAGGCACCTCGAGCGACTCGTACAGCTTCCACGCCGCATCCCGTTTTTCCGTCACAACCTTAGGTTCCTGCAGCGCCTGAGCGACGCGCAGCACTGGATTCAAAGCGGTCACTTCTCCCACGGCTGCGTCACCCCCTCAGGCTTCCACTTCGACGGTCTCGTCTTCGATGCCAAGTTCCTGCTTCAACCAGTCGTATCCCTTGGCCTCGAGCTCCTCCGCGAGCTTCGCGTCACCCGACTTCACGATGCGGCCCTGCATCATCACGTGCACGACGTCCGGCACGATGTAATTCAGGAGCCGCTGATAGTGGGTGATGATCAGAAAACCGATGTTGTCGGAACGCAGCTGATTGACGCCGTTTGCCACGATTTTGAGCGCGTCGATGTCGAGGCCGGAGTCGATCTCGTCCAAAATCGCGATGCGCGGCTCCAGCATGGCCATCTGCAAAATCTCGTTCCGCTTCTTTTCGCCGCCGGAAAAGCCCTCGTTCAAATACCGCTCCGCGAAGGACGGATCGATGCTCAGCTCCTTCATCTTCTGCACCAGGCGGCGATGAAACTGCAACACGGGAATTTCGTTCCCCTCGCCGCGGCGCGCGTTCAGCGCAGTGCGGATGAAGTTTGCGTTCGAAACGCCCGGCACCTCGGCCGGATACTGCATCGCCAAAAACAGCCCGGCCCGCGCCCGCTCATCCACCGACATTTCCAGCACGTTCTGGCCGTCGAGCCAGATCTCACCCTCGGTCACTTCATAATGCGGATGGCCCATGATAGCCGACGCCAGCGTCGACTTGCCCGTTCCGTTGGGCCCCATGATGGCGTGAATTTCACCGCCGCGAATATGCAGATCCACGCCTTTCAGAATCTCCTTGCCTTCCACCTGAACGTGGAGATTGCGAATCACAAAATCAGGTTTGCTCACACGAACCGACCTCTCTCTTCGCCTCTATCTGGGCAACGAATGTTGACTTCTCAAGTCATCTTTCAACTGCAAGCGTACCACAATGACAGCAAAAAGCAAGTCGACGCAGGGCCGCCTCAAACGGCATGCCCTGCGCATCTCCTGCGAGCCGTCAAAACAGGTATTTGAACACGAGCTTCGCCTCTTCGGACATCATCTCTTTGTCCCAGGGCGGATCGAAGGTCAACTCCACGTCGACCTGTTCGACCCCTTCCAGTTCCGACAGCTTCTCGATGATCTGCTCCTTGATGTCGTCAAACAGCGGGCATCCCATCGTCGTCAGGGTGACGGTGACCTTGATGCGCTTGCCGCCATCCTGAATGTCGATGCCGTAGACCATACCCAAGTTGACGATGTCGATCTGGATCTCGGGGTCGAGCACGTCCATCAAAAGTGTGCGCACCTGTTCTTCGGTGACCACGCCCACACCCCCTTCACTTCATTTTACAGCAAACTGTCAACCGGCGTATAGGGCAGGCCGAGGGCATCCGCCACCGCCTGGTAGGTCACGCGCCCCCTGTACACGTTCACGCCGCGGGCCAGGGCCAGATCGTGCCGAAGCGCGTCCTCGCGCCCCTGAGCCAGCTTCAGCGCGTACGGCGCCGTAGCGTTGGTCAGCGCGAGTGTCGACGTGCGCGGCACCGCGCCCGGAATGTTCGCGACGGCGTAGTGCAATACCCCGTGTTTCTCAAACACTGGGTTGGAATGCGTCGTGATGCGGTCGATGGTCTCGATGGAACCTCCCTGGTCGATGGCGACATCCACCACCACCGCGCCGCGATTCATACCCTTCACCATGTCTTCCGTGACGATCTTCGGCGCGCGCGCGCCGGGGATAAGCACCGCGCCGATGAGCAGATCTGCGCCCTCGATGTGCTCCCGAAGATTGTACGGATTCGACATCATCGTCCGCACGCGGCCCTGGAACAGGTCGTCCAATTCCCGAAGCCGCTTTGGATTGTTGTCGAAGATGGTGACGTCCGCCCCCATGCCGACGGCGACGCGGGCCGCATTGGTCCCGACGATGCCGCCGCCGACCACAATCACGCGCGCGGGCGGCACGCCAGGCACGCCTCCGAGCAGCACCCCGCGCCCACCGTGCGCCTTCTCCAAAAAGTGTGCCCCAATCTGGATGGACATGCGCCCCGCCACCTCGGACATCGGGGTCAACAGCGGCAGCGAGCGATCCTCGAGCTGCACGGTCTCATACGCAATCGCGGTGACGCCGGACTCCATGAGCGCCTTTGTCAACTCCGGTTCCGGCGCGAGGTGGAGATAGGTAAATAAAATGAGCCCGGACCGGAAGTACGAATATTCAACCGGTTGGGGCTCTTTGACCTTCATCACCATATCCGCTGTTTTCCAAACCGTCTCTGCGTCCGGCACGATGGTTGCGCCTGCCGACGTGTAATCCTCGTCGCGAAAGCCGCTTCCCTCTCCCGCCCCCGCCTCAATCCGAACCTCGTGGCCCTGAGCCACCAGCGCGTGGGCCAAAGCCGGTGTGATGGCCACCCGGTTCTCGTTGTCCTTCAATTCTTTGGGTACGCCAATGATCACGTTGATCCCCCCAGCGAGCTTGGGGCAAGTCGCCCTCTTTGTTCCGCATCCAGTGTACTGAGCGCGTCCCAGAAACGCAATGGAAGGCGGACGGGCGAGAGATCAACGATTGGGACCCCTAGTCCTTGGGCACCAAAGGCGCATCCAAAACGACGACGTGACAGATGCGGCTGAAAAAGTCCGTCTCCTTCGCCGAGAGCACGCGAAACTCCACGCGCGCGCGCGCGCCCGGTCTCAACGTGGTCGGCCACGTGACGCCCGGCAGCTCAGGTGTCACGTGAAACAGGAAGCGAACCACCGAGGGGTTGAAGAAGGTGTCGGACGGCTGCTGTGAAAACCAGATCACGGCCCGCTCATTCGCGAGGTTGACAGCCCGCGACGACCGGTTCACAAGGGTGGCGTAGACGTCCGCGGATTGCCACGTGGGTCCGGATCCCCCAGGCACAGGGAGAACCTGGACATCTTCGACCTCGACGGGCGCCTCGCTCCAGACGAGATTCGCGGTGTCGGCCGAGGCGGATTGGCTGTAGAAAAACCGAAGATGGGGCGTTTCCGACAGGGCCTGCGAAGTCCCGGCGTGTGGACCTGAAGGGTGAAACCCCCACGTGATGGTCTGTCCCGGCTTCAAACCCTGAGCGGGCGCATTGACAAACGTGAGCCAGTTCTCTTCTCCTCCGCCTTTCGGCGTGAACCAAAGCACGCCCATCACATCCGGTTCGGCGATGGTTTGGCTCGAGGTGTTCCGCAGTTCTGCGAGCACGCACGAGTTGGCCGGCTCGCCCGGAAGGGTGCCCACGCGCACGTCCAGGACCTCGATGGGCGCATATTCGAGCCCGTATCCGCGCACGACACGTTGAACCGGTTGATGTTGCGCGTGTTTCGCCATCTCTTGGTCCGAGGCGGTATGCCAGGCCGCCTTTGGCACGGCCACGACGAGACACACGAATGCCACGGCCACCCCGGCAGCCCACAAGCCTGCCGCCGAGATCCAGCCACGTCTCCTGCGCGCCGCGGGAACGTACGCCGCTTCGCCTGAACGGGCGTACATGTCCCGAAGCACCTGCGCTTTCAATTCTTCCCGGAACGGAACGGGCTCGCGCTCCCGGTAGATACGGCGAAGCTTCGCGTCAAGCTCGCCATCTTCACGCCTGGTCACGGCCCATCCCCCCTTCTTCCGCAAGCGCCTGCTCAAGCATGATCCGGCCTCGGTGCAGGCGCGTTCTCACGGTCTGATCCCGAACCCCGAGGACCTCGGCGACTTCGCGCGTCGTAAGGTCGTTTCCGTAGTACAGTTCCATCACCTCGCGATACGTTTCCGGCAAGGTCCGGATGGCTCTCCACACCGCATCCCGGGCCAACTTGTTCGCAACCACGTCGGCCGGATCGGTCGGTTCAACCACGCGAGCGAAAGCTTCCCCGTCGTCCGCCAGCTCGCGGCGTTCCACGCCGGAACGCAAAACGTCCCGCGCGCGGTTGGCTGTGATGGACAAGAGCCACGTCTTGATGGACGAGTGCCCCTGAAATTCGCCATAGTGCTGCCACGCGCGCAGAAATACGTCCTGGGCGATATCTTCGGCTTTGTGAAAGTTGTGCACATACGAGTACGCCAGCCGGATCACGTCGCCGCCGTACAACTCCATCCATTCGGCGAGCAACTGGGCATCCCCAGCCGGCGTTTCCTTGCGACGAGCGTGCCTCATGCTTCTACCCCTTCAAACCTGGGTCCAGTATGTAGACGAAGGATCGCCCAAGCGTGTGACAGCGAGCGGCTTGCCTTCGCCGCAGCCGTGCATCCCGCCTGCGTTCATGGTACACTTGCGAACGACAATTGTCCGCCGCCGCGAGGGGGAGACTATGTATTCGGCTGTTCGATCGATTTTGTTCCGTCTATCCGCGGAGCGAGCGCACGAATGGACGCTCGCCCTACTTCGCAGCGTTCCCGTTGCGGCCAGTTGGTTCACGGGGCCGATTCAGGCGTCCGAGCGCCTGTCACAGACCATTCTCGGCCTTCACTTTCCGCATCCCGTCGGACTCGCGGCCGGCCTCGACAAAAACGGAGTCGCCATTCCCGCTTGGCACCGAGTGGGCTTTTCCTTCGTGGAAATTGGCACGGTGACCCCGAGACCTCAGCCGGGCAATCCCAAGCCTCGCCTGTTTCGCCTCATCGAGGACGAAGCCCTCATCAACCGGATGGGCTTTAACAACGAAGGGGCCATGGCCGTCGCCAAGCGCCTCGCTCGCGCGCGGCAGAAGCCGACACGGGTTGTCCTCGGCATCAATATTGGAAAAAACAAGGACACCCCGAACGCGCGCGCACACGAAGACTACCTGGCTGCCCTGGCGCACACGGCTCCGTTCGCCGACTACCTGACCATCAACATCAGTTCGCCCAACACGCCGGGACTGCGCGATCTCCAATCGGAAGCGTTCATTCTCGAATTGCTCCACGCCCTCGAACCCATCCGAAGCCAGTATCGCCTGCCCGTCTGGGTCAAGCTGGCCCCGGATCTGGCCGATGCGGAAATCGAGCGGATCGCGGGCGCGTTGGCAGAATCCCGGTTTCGGGAACACTTGGGTCTTATCTGCACCAACACGACGGTCCAGCGACCGAAGCTTTCGGGGAGATTTCAACACGAAGCGGGGGGCCTGAGCGGCCGGCCGTTGGCGGCGCGATCGACCGAAGTGGTGCGCATCGCGGCCCGAGCGTCCCGGCGGCAACTGCCCATCATCGGATCGGGCGGCGTGTTCACCGCGGAGGACGCATACGAAAAAATTCGAAATGGCGCGTCCCTCGTGCAGATCTACACGGCGCTCATTTACCGGGGGCCGGGTGTGGTGAAAGAAATCGTCCACGGCCTCGACGCGCTGCTTGCTCGCGACGGATTCGCCAGCATCAGACAAGCCGCAGGCGTGGATGTGGAGCGTTGAAGAAAGGGTGCGGGGAGGCGTGTCCCCGCACGGACTCTCAAATGCCGACGATGTGGTAACCGCCGTCCACGTGGATGACTTCGCCCGTGACGCCGCGGGCGAGATCGCTCAAGAGGAACGCGGTCACGTCGCCCACCTCTTCAGCAGTGACATTTCGCTTCAGCGGCGCGCGCTCTTCCACGGCATGGAGGACGTCATTGAAGCCGCGCACACCTTTGGCGGCCAAGGTGCGGATGGGGCCAGCCGAAATCGCGTTCACCCGGATGGCGTCCGCGCCGAGGTCTCGCGCGAGGTACCGCACCGAAGCTTCCAACGCGGCCTTCGCGACGCCCATCACGTTGTAGTTGGGAACCGCGCGCTCAGCGCCGAGGTAGCTCATCGTGACGATGCTGCCGCCCCGCTTCATCAGCGGGCGCACGGCGCGTGCCGCGGCCACGAGGCTGTAGGCACTGGTCTCCAGTGCGAGATCGAAGCCCTCGCGCGGCGTATCGACGAATTCTCCCTGAAGGTCTTCCACCCGCGCATGCGCGATGGAGTGAACGAGCCCGTCGACGGCTTCTGTCTCACGCGCGATCGCGGCGAAGGCCGCCTCGAGCGATGCTTCGTCCTGTACGTCGCATTGGACGACAAGCGGCTTCTCGTCCACAAACCCGTCTTCACACAGTTTTTGCAACTCGCGCCCGGCGCGATCGCTCCGATACGTGAAAATCACCTTGCCGCCCAACTTGCGAATGGATTCCGCCGCCGCCCAGGCGATGGAGCGGCGATTGGCGACGCCCATGACGACGATGGTCTTGCCTTGCAGAAGGTGCAACCTCATCTCCCTTTCCAGCATCGACATCTCCACTCATGTATACCATCCCAACGCGCGCTCCGTAAACCGGGCCGCCGCGAGGCGGCCGTGCGGCGGCACCGTGATCCTCAGATTTCCTGCTCATCTGGAATTGTGGACAGACATGCGGTACAATGGGAACGGATCATGAAAATTCGTAAGGAGGTTGAGCTGCGAATGCCACATCAACTCCCACCGCTCCCGTACGCGTATGACGCGCTGGAACCACACATCGACGCGGCGACCATGAATGTCCACTACAATGGCCACCATGCCGCGTATGTCAACAACCTCAACAAGGCGCTTGAGGGCCATCCGGATCTCGAATCCAAGACTGTGGAACAGCTCATCAGCAACCTGGACGCCGTGCCGGAGAACATCCGCACCGCGGTTCGCAACAACGGCGGCGGTCACGCCAACCACAGCCTGTTCTGGCCGCTTCTCTCACCGAACGGCGGCGGCGAGCCGACGGGCAAGCTGGCGGACGCCATTCGAGACACGTTCGGCAGCTTTGAGGCGTTCAAAGAGCAATTCACCCAGGTCGCGACGGCACGCTTCGGAAGCGGTTGGGCGTGGCTCGTCCTCGACAACGGCAAGCTGGCGCTCATGAGCACGGCGAACCAGGACAACCCGCTGATGGAGGGCAAGAAGCCCATCCTCGGCCTGGACGTCTGGGAGCACGCGTACTACCTCAAGTACCAAAATCGCCGTCCGGAATACATCAAAGCTTGGTGGAACGTCGTCAACTGGGATCAAGCCAACAAGAATTACGAGGCCGCGCTGAACGGCTGAGCCTCGTCGGTCGGAACCGCCCCTTTGGGGCGGTTTTTTTGATGTTCAGGCTCGAATGCGCATAGTTCGCTCATATATGGTATATCCTACCATATCGGACGAGCATTCGGGAGGAGGGCCGAGGAGGACCATGACACCGCTCACGCTGCTCAAGCACGCGCACGTGTACGCCCCGGACGATCTCGGCATCCGGGACATCCTCATCGCTGGACGCCAGATCTGCGCTGTGGAACCCGAACTGAGTCTCTCGGGCAACGTGAGGATGGACGTGATCGACCTGGACGGACGCCCCACCTTCCCCGGCCTCATCGACCAACATGTGCATATGGCGGGCGGAGGCGGCGAAGGGGGATTTCACTATCGCACGCCCGAAATTTCCCTGTCGCACATCACCGCCGCGGGCGTGACGACCGCCGTGGGCGTGCTGGGCACGGACGGCGTGACGAGAAGCACGCGGGAACTCCTCGCCAAAGCGTTCGCGCTCGACTTTGAAGGCATCACCACGTACATCTACAGCGGCGCGTACCAGGTTCCGACCCGCACCCTGACGGGCATGCCGAGGTCCGATCTCGTCCTCGTCGACAAAGTCGTCGGCGTCGGCGAAATTGCGATCGCCGATTCTCGCTCGAGTCACCCCGATGAGAAGGAAATTGCCGAACTCGTCTCCGAAGCCTACGTCGGCGGCCTGCTTTCGGGAAAAGCTGGTGTCGTCCACTTTCACATGGGTGACGAAGACGATCACCTCGATCTTCTGATCCGCGTCGCGAGGCGGACAGGCCTGCCCCGCTGGGTCTTTGTCCCGACCCATCTGAACCGAAACCCTGGGCTTCTTGAGGCCAGCATCGAATGGGGCAAGCGGTATGGCATGTGCGATGTCACGAGCGGCATTCGCCCCGACGATCACGACCATATCTCCGTCAAGCCGTCCCGGGCCATCGTCAAGCTCCTGGACGGCGGCGTGGAGCCGCATGTCATCACCATGAGTTCGGACTCGAATGGTTCGTCGCCCATTTTCGACGCCCGGGGGAAGCTTGTGGCCATGGGCATCGGCAGCATCTCCACGCTGTGGGAGGAGACGGTCGATCTCATCCAACAGGAGCAGCTTCCGATTTCGCTCGCGATCTCCTTCGTGACCGCAAACGTCGCCCGATTGCTGAAACTGCGGCACAAGGGGAGACTGAAAGCCGGGTGCGACGCGGACGTGCTCGTCTGCGATGACCAGTTTCGCATCGAACGCGTGTACGCCAAGGGGAGGCTCATGGTGGAAGACGGGAAACCCGTGGTGTTTGGCACGTTCGAGGACGCGAGCCGCGTGCCGGGATCGCCAGGTTCCAAACCGCAATCCTGGCACGCGGGCGAACACGGGCAGCGGGCCGCGATTGGCCCGGCGCCCGGCGACGAGGATGACTTTCCGGACCGGGACGAACGCCAGGAGCGCTCCCGCAGGCGCCACTACTGTTGCTGACCCGCAGGGCTCCCGAACCTCACACACCGAGTCGAATCAGATGCAGCACTTCTTCGCGCAGGCGCGCGTCCTCTTCGTACTTGCCGCGCGCGGCGATGGTCGTCGTGCGGCTGCCCGGCTTGCGAATGCCGCGCATGCTCATGCACAGGTGTTCCGCATCGACGACGACAAGAACCCCTTCGGCTTGCAGTGCATCCGCTAACGCGTCCGCGATTTCGTTCGTCATGCGCTCCTGCACCTGGGGCTTCTTCGCCACGACATCGACGAGCCGCGCGAGCTTGGACAGGCCCGTGACCACGTTCTGATGCGGAAGATAGGCCACATGCGCCGTCCCGAAAAAGGGGAGCAAGTGGTGCTCGCACATCGAGTAGAATGGGATGTCGCGCACGAGCACGACCTCGCCGTGTTCGACGTGAAATCGGGCGGACAGCTCCTCTTGCGGATCTCGATGGAGTCCTGAAAAAATTTCCTCGTACATCCTCGCCACTCGGGCCGGCGTGTCCACCAGCCCCTCCCGGTCAGGATTTTCGCCGATGGCTTCCAGGATCATGCGGACCGCTTGTTCGATCCGCGCGGTATCCATCGGCTTGTCCACGTGCAAAGACGAGCGCGCGCGCTCGGAGTCCACGCGAGATGTCGCCACACCTTTTCCTCCTCAAAGTCGCCGCCCGAAAAGCCCGCGGCCCGCCGTCAGGCGGGCGGGCAATCGACGCCGCTGTCGCGAAACTGGACGGTATTGTACAATCCGCCCCACGTCTTCACCTGACTGACGTAGGAGGCGGCTGGGCAGCCAGCGTAATACGCGATGTAGCCGCGGATGTTGGTGCCGTTCACCATAGGGCGATTGCCAGCGATGGGCGCGATGGCGATAAAACACGGCTGTTCGACCGTTTGCAGATCGTACGTCACGTACTGCCACTGGTTGACGTAGAAGGCCGGCTCAAGCCGCTTGGAGACGCTTCGCACGCCCGCGGCAAATCCCTGGATGAACGACTGAAACTCCGCCGCCGTCGACGCAGGATTATTGTATCCCTCCGGATCCAAAATCACAAAGTCCGGTTTGCGCGATCCGGGGTACGCCTCGATCTGCGACGCCGCGTAAGCGCCCGCCACATACCCCGCCTCATAGAACGTGGTGCCCGCCTGCGGCCAGCTCACAGTCCAAAAGGACAGCCACCACGCCGCTTGATTCGTCGCCGCGAACGCCTTGGCGATCTGCAGATCGGGCCGCGTGGCGAGGACCTGCGTGTACGGCGCCGCTTCGATGCCAAGACCTGCGGTCGTCGCGACTCCAGGCCAGCCCTGTTGAAAAGCCCGCAACACGTCCTGTTCCGTCGCGAACGCCGCGTACACGCCCACCGAAGGCGTGGTCACGGCCGGAGACGGATCGGCCGCTTGTGCCACGGAGACGCCCACGACATGGGGCGAGCTTCCCGTGACACAAACGCGTTGCGGCACTTCCTGCGCCGGAAACGAGTTGTAGCCGCGCGGAAACGCGCCATGCACCGCGTAATAGGACAGCATGACGGCGAGGGTGAGACTGTCGAGAGCCGTGTACCCCGCCGCGTTGACAAACGTGTTCGCCCGGGCCGCCTGGATCCCGTGTCCCGCCGGCTCGACGGTAAACGGCGTGTGTCCCGCGGGCATGGCCGCAGGATTGGGCCAGCCGCAGGGATTGTAGTAGAGCGAGTACAGCGCGGCGCCACCGACCGCGATGACCAGCGTGGATTCGTCCGCGCACTTGGCCCACGCGGTTTGGAAGTCGCCCGTACATTGGCTGTACGGAATCCCCGCGACGTCAGCTGCGGCGTAGCACTTGACGAGATCGCCCTGGGTCGCGGCGTACAGAAGCACATGATCGGGCTGTACGGTCACGTTCTCCTCTCCTCACGCACGACATGCGGCAAACACCCACTCGTTTTGCGCGAACGCCGCATGGAATGGAGTTGCGATGCTTCATTGTATGCCGACGCGCCCACCGGTTGCGGGCGCCGGCCGAGGAGATGATGGGCGTGATGGTGCTTCATCTCGGCGACTCCATCGCAAGCGGCGAATGCGCATCTGCGCCGAGTCGCGCCTACCCGCAGGTGGCGGCGCGCGCGCTGGCCAGCGATTGGCGTTCGCCGGTGGAGACATGTGTCATGGCGCGGCCTGGGTGGACAAGTGCGGACCTCGCGTCCGCCGTGACCGTCAACCGCATGGCCATCGCTGGCGCCGACGCGGCGGCCGTCCTCGTCGGCGGGGACGACCTGATCCAAGCGGCCCTCGCTTCGCTCGCGGAGGGCCACCTCAGCCGCCATCTGAGGCGCGCCTATCGGCAATACGGGCGCGATCTCGCCGTCATCGTGTCGATATGCCGCGGCTACGGTGTGCCGCTTATCGTTTGCACCCTGTACAATCCGTTTCCCCACTCGCCGCTTGCGGTGTCCGCCGTTCGCAGCCTGAACGAGGTGATGGCCCAAGTGGCGGCTCGATGCGGCGCCCACGTGGCTCCGGTGGACGCCTGGTTTGCGGGACGCGAGCCTCTCCTCATCGCCGGCTACCGGACGGGCCGCCTCGAGGACGCAATCGAATGCCCACGCGCTCCTGTCCATCCGAACGATCTCGGCCATCGCGTCATCGGCCTCGGACTGGCCGCGTACATCGCACCCCTTGCAGCGACGCGACATAGGCTAGGAAGCACGGCCGTTTTGCACAGTCGGAGGTGAGTCCCCGTTGTTCAGGCTGTCCCTGCTTTCCGGAACGCCCGACGACTTCGTGTTGGCGTCCAGCTTCGCCAACCAGTCGTTTCCGCAACCGCTGTCCAAGGAGGACGAGGCCAAATACTTTGAACTCTGGCGAAAATACCGAGACAAACGTGCGCACGACATCCTGGTCGAGCACAACCTCCGCCTGGTCGCTCACGTCGCCAACGTGTCGTCGACGCCGTCCCCCGCCGGTTGGCAAAGCCCGCTCACGAGGATGAGGACGATCTCGTCGCCCGAAGCGTCGATCTCGACACGCGACACCACGGCATCCAGCCACGCTCGCCTAAGCTCCACGCCTTCATGCGCCTCGAGTGCCGACCACAGGGACTGCGGCGCATCGAGTTCGCTCCGCCGCGCGCGGCACAGCTGACACGCCTCGGCGTGCCGCGCCCGGATGCGGTCCGCTTCCGCGGACATCGCGCGCAGGGCCGCGTCCCGCTCCAGATGCCCGCACAGGTACAGATCCAAGGCGCGATCGCGTCTGGCCACCGCCGCGCGGATCTCCCGGCGAACCCGCGCCATATCCTCCGCCAGCGAATCCGGTGCGCCCGCTGCGAGATGGCCCCACGTGCGCAACGCGCGGATGCGGCTCACCAGCTCGCGCCACACGGCGCGTTCGACGTCCTCTGCCGGCACGCGTCGGCACCGGTGCGGGCAAGGGTCGGCGCCATTTTCCGCGCCGGGTCGCCGAAACTTGCGCACCAAGCCGCCCGCCGTCCGACATGCCTCGTGCCGCCACGCCCGTTGACAATGGGTGCACACGAGCTTTCCGGACAGGAACGTGCTCGCCGAGATCGAGCCGCCCCGCGGGCGCGCCTCCTTGCGCAGCGCGACCGAACGCGCCAAGTCGGGATCGACCACGGGCGGTACCGGCACCGCAATCCATTCGCCGGGATCGCGCACGGCGACCACCTGTCGGCCCCGGCCGCGTAAGACGCCTTTCGCGCCCCGCCGATCCCGCTTTCGGGTGCGCCGCCGGTTGTACAGCCACGTGCCCTGGTAGATGGAATTATCCAGAATCCGCGCCACGGTGCTGTGGTGCCAGCGCGCCGACTGGCGCGTCTTCGTCGGAACGCCCATCGCGTCGAGCCTTGCCGCGATCGCGCGCAGGCTCATTCGCTCGATGCCATACCATCGATAGATGAGCCGGACGATCTCGGCCTCTTCCGGGACCACGACATACTGGCCGTTCTCATACCGGTAACCGTACGGATCGACGCCGGAGGGCATGACCTTGCCGCCGCGAACCGCCTTGAGCTTGCCCGCGAGCGTCCGCCGGCGGATCTGGCGCAGTTCGTATTCGGCGATGCTTGAGATGATGTGAAAGAGCAACACCGCTTCGTCCGATTCGTCCCAATGGGGCACATCGACAAAGTGGAGCTTCACCCCGCACGACGACAGCTCCCGCACGACGATGGCCTTGTCGGCCACGTTGCGCGACAGGCGATCCGGGTGTTTCACGACGACGCGATCGACAAGTCCGCGCCGGACGTCGTCCAGAAGGCGCAGCAACTCGGGACGATCCATGTCCTCGCCCGATCCGCCCGCGTCCTCGTACACCCGGATGTCCTCTGGCGCCACGCCAAGCGACAGCGCGTATTGGACGCACGCCTCTCGTTGCACGTCGAGTCCATGTCCGGTCTGAGCCTGGTGTTCCGTCGACACGCGCGTGTACACGGCGGTCCACATCACGCGCCATCCTCCGGCACGCGATGGACCTCGCCCGGCTCCCGCGTGGCTCCGGAAAGCGCCATTTGCGTCTGCCACCACAGGCGCGCGAGCCGGGCGAGATGAGGTGCGCACGCCTCGCCTTCGGGTGAACGCCACAAAACGCGAACAGGCCGTTGCACGAAGAACACCCCCATTCGCATGTATGCACATGCGGGGATGTCCTACGACAACGGCCTATCGGATGGAAGGGCTTCAGCGCTGGGACGGGTCCCGCTTCACCTGAGGCTCGGAGCCATGGAGCTTCTTTCGCTCCCATCTGCGGAACGCGACGACGAGGGCCACGAGGATGGCGACGAGGATGGCCGCGAGCCAGAGGTGATGCTTCAGGAACGGCCAGTAGCGGCTCACTTCCTCGCCGATGTACTTGCCGGCGATGATGAAGGCCCCCGACCACACGACGGCGGCGATGGTGTTCACGGTGAAGAACTTCGCGGGATTCATGCGATTGATTCCAGCCAGATAGGGCACAATGATGCGCACGCCCGCGATGAACTTGGCGATGAAGATGACCGCGAGCTCATAGCGCTGGAACCGGTCGTTGATGGTGTCGAGCTTCTTGTCCGTGATCCCGATGTACTTGCCGAAGTAGAGCACCACCGGGCGGCCCAGAAACCAGCCGATGAAAAACGCCACCGCCGAGCCGACGAGATTGCCCAGGCACCCCATCAGCCAGAGGGGAACGAGGTGGAACACGCCTTTGGACCATTCGATCCCGGCGAGTGTCAGCGTCGTCTCCGCCGGAAACGGAAAACCGATGGCCTCGACGAAGATGATGAAAAACACGCCCGCATAGCCGTAGTGCTGAAGGATCTCCTGAAAATGCACGCACTCGCCTCCACGATGGCCCAACCGCGGCGATGTCGACGACACGAAGAAGTTTGATACGTCCGGGATCGATCAGGACGACCTGATTTCCATCGGCACGGTCGGTTTAATCAAAGCTGTGGACACGTACCAACCGTCCAAAGGGACCAAATTCGCGACCTATGCCGCGCGATGCATCCAAAACGAGATCCTGATGCAACTTCGCGCCCAGCGCAAATCGCGCAAGGACGTATCCTTGTACAGTCCGATTGGGACGGATAAGGAAGGGAACGAGATCACCATCAGCGACATCCTGTTCTCGGAGAGCGACTCCACCGAGGACGAGGTGTCGCGCCGCATGGAACTGAACACGATGCGGCAACTGCTCGACGTCCTCGACGAGCGGGAGCGCAGGGTCATTGAGCTCCGGTTCGGCCTCGCCGACGGGCGCGAGTGGACCCAGAACGAGGTGGCCGACTCGCTCGACATCTCTCGATCCTACGTGTCCAGGCTGGAGAAACGCGCGCTGCTGAAGATGTTTCACCAGTCGCACGTCGCCAAGGAGCGCAAACAGGCGTTCCGCAACGCTCGTCTCCAGCCGTAAGGACGCCTCTTGCGGCCGTCCGGTTCACGGATTTTGGCCGGACGGCCATGTCCCGAGCGTCACGCGCACGTGCAGGGTCTTGCCGCCGCGCAGCACGGTCAACGTCACCATCTGTCCCGGCTCATCCTGGTTGATGTACTGCGTCAACTGCTCGATGCTGGTCACGCTCTTTCCGTCGATCCCGACGATGATATCCCCGTCGCCTTTCATCGCCGCGTACGGATTGGCGGACTGACTCAGGCTGTCGAGCTTCGCGGCGTTCGAATCGCCGCGCAGTCCGGCTTTTGCGGCGGGCCCCCCCTTCGTGACCTCCGTCACGTAGACGCCCGAGGAGACCGGCAGGTTCAGCGCCTGCTGCATCAGGCTGTCGATATCCATGCCCTCAATGCCAAGCCAGGCGTGCGCAACCGGCTTTCCGGCCAACAGCGACGGCTCCAATTGAAGGAAACGGTCGATCGGGATGGCGAATCCGATGCCAATGGACCCTTCGATGGGACTCTCGATGAGCGTGTTAATGCCGACCACCTGCCCGGCCGCGTTCAGCAACGGCCCACCGGAATTCCCCGGATTGAGCGGCGCGTCCGTCTGGATCATGCCGTTCATCACGTGTCCGTTCGACTCAGACATGGAGCGGTTCAGGCCACTCACAATGCCCGAGCTCACACTGGAAGTCAACTCAAAGGGATTGCCGATGGCGATCACCAGACTGCCGGGCTGAAGGGATTTCACGGACCCAAGCGGCAGCGGCTGCAGCGACTTGGGGGCGGGAATGCGCACGATGGCGAGATCGTCCAGTTGATCGGCGTCGATCACGCGGCCCACGAACTGGCGATTGTCGCCGGACACCTGGACCGTCGTGGCCGAGCCCACCACGTGCGCGTTGGTCAACAGGTCGCCGTTGTGATCGATGAGAAACGCGGTGCCGATATCCTCTTCGGCGTCGCTCGACGTCGGCTTACCGCCGGAAACCGCCGTGATGGTGAAGATGCTGTTCTTCACCCGATTGTAAATCTCAGTTACGATGGTCGTGTCCTCGACGCCAGGGATGGGCGTGAGCGACCCGGATGTGCTCGTGGTGTTGCCCGTCTGAGGAGGAACGTACTCCACGGTCGTCTGCGAACTACCGCGCGTGAGCGCCGCGCCCGTCCAGATGCCGAGGATGTAGCAAATGGCGAGGAGCGCGGTGCCGCCCGCGAGCCACAAGCCCCACCGCCTGTTCTCGCTCGGCCAGTCCTCGTAGTCCCAACGTCGACGCCGCATGCACATCTCCTCCTTGGCAGGCCTTCTCGCTACTCCATTCTAACCATCCTCCGCCCGCCCCACAAACCGAATGTTCAAACGCCCTCGTCCACGGCGGATTGGAGAGACGCGAGAATCGAGGCGAGCCGCTCCCGTTCCGACGGATCCACGGGTTCATCCAGATCGGCGGCCAGGGCGGCCAGCCTGGCGGCGAGATCGCCGTAGAAACGCCGCAAGGATTCGGCCAGCGCCGCCTGCGCCTCGGCGGCCAGTCGACCGCCCGCGTCGTCCAGCTTCGCCTTCACCTGCTCCATCACGGCCGGCATGGCCGCGTCCATCATCTCCGCCTGTCCGCCTTCCTCGAAAAACTGTTTCGCGGATCGGAAGTGCCGGAAGTGGGGCGCGAGAACGCCCGCGTCGAAGGCGACCGCCTCGTCCGCAGCCGAGAGTCGGAGCACCACGTCGGGATCGCGAACCGGGACCGCCTGAACGGGCCAGCCGTCCGCCAATCTCGCCGCTTCCTGGGCCGCGGCCTTGGCGGCCAGTTGCTCCGCCCGCAGCGCGAACGTCCGGAGCTCGATCTCGACACGCCGGCCGAGCGCATCCGCGAACTCGCGCGCTGCCTCGCGGAGCTTGTCCTGCGGGTTTCCGAGGCGGAAACGGCCGGGATGAAAGGCTTCCCGGAACATGTCGCGGTAGGCGAAGCGCACCCGCTCCCCCGCGTGGAACAAAAGTTCCTGCAGCTCCTTGGCGAGAGGAGACACGGCGCGCGCCTCCACGGAGGACGACGCGTCTTCGACCAGCAGGCGGGCGCGATCGATCTCGGCTCGCTGTTTCTCCCGCGCCGCTTCGTCGGACGTGATGGCCAGTGTCACCTTCTCGATGGCGGCTTCAAGGTCGCGCATCAGGGCTTGGCGCGTGCGCGCGACGAGGTCCGCGGCGAGGCGATCCGCCTCGCGCGTGCAGAAATCGGCGAGGTCCGCTTCGAGCGCGGCGAGCCCGGCGCGCCGCTCGAGGTCGGAAACGGCGTCGGCGGTGGGCTCGAAATCGCCCTGACCCAGGCGGGCCCGCGCGATTTCGAGCGCCGCCTCATCGCCGGGATCAGCCGCAAGCAGGCGCGCCGCCAGCGCGAGCTGCGCGGACACCGGATACACCCTCGGTTGGCGCACGCCGAGTTTGCGCTCGTCCTGCCGCACGCGCTCGAGCACGGCCTGGAGTTCCTCTTCGCTTTCGGCGAGATCGACGGCGTTCACGACCGAAAACAGCTTGTTGGTCCCGGCGACGTCCTGCACACCGGACAATTGGATGAGAAACTCCCGATCCGCCTGACTGAAGGCGTGCGTGTAATACATCACGAAGATGATGGCGTCCGCCTCGCGCATGTAATGAAACGCCACGTTCGTGTGGCGGCGATGAATGGAGTCGACGCCGGGGGTATCCACGAAGATGTAGCCGTGCCGGCCGAGCGGCGAATCGGCCCACACGTCCACCTGGCTGACGTAGGCCGCGCGCTTTTCGTCCGCCGAAAAGCCGCGCAACTCCTCGATGGACGTTTCCCACTGCTCGCCGAGGTGAGGACTCATGTCCGGATAGCCCTCCGCGAGCGCCTTCAGGAAGCGGATGTGACGCCTCAGGTGAATGGGAAATTTGGCAGGCACGAGGCCCGATGCCGCTCGAATGGCATCTTCAAGATGGGACGCCGAAACGCCGAGCACGTCCAGCAGAGCCCGCACGTCCTGCCACAGTTCGTCGCGCGACTTGGCCGTGATCCGAATCGACGTCTCGCGTCCCCGCGGGGGATGGACGCTCGTGATGGCCGCCGTGGTGGGTTGCGGCGACACCGCGAGGAGCGAGCGCCCGATGAGTGCGTTCAACAGGGACGATTTTCCGGCCGAAAACGCGCCGAAGACGGCGATGGTCGTCGCCCTTTGCTCCAGGCGCTCGAGGGCCCGGTCGAGCAGCCGCAAGTCGACGCCCTCGATGCCTTGCACGAGCGATCGCATCTCACGCAGGCGCACAAGCGCGCGTTCCCGTTCACTCACCGCTCGGCACCTCCCCTTGTGTCACGGCCGCAAGCGCGCTCTCGAACCGTTCGCCGCACTCGACGTAGCTCCGCAACACGTGACACCACCTTTCCGCGCGATCCCGCTCGGCCGCACCATCCTGCTCTTCCATGCGAAGCCGCTCCTCGACAGCCGCGGCAAGCTCCTCCACCACCCCTTGCACCTGCGCCCGCATTTCCCGGCGGACGCGGTCCTGCACGTCCCGCACGAACTGATGGCCGTATTCCGCGGAGACGAGCGATCCCGGCTTCACGCAAGCCTGGACGAACGCCTCGTCCACGCGCACGCCAAGTCCCTGGCACCGTTGAATCAAACGCTCTTCCGCTGCAGCGTGAAGGCCGATTTCACGAATCTGTTGCGCCATCTCGGCGGAGAGCGGCCGCACGAGGAAGTTCTCGACTTTCTGGGCGAGATCGGCCACAAACGCCTTCAGCCGCGCCTCGCGCTCCGCCTCGGTCTTCTTCGCCGAACGAAAGACGCCGACTTTGAAATCGGCGCGCAGGCTGTCGATGTACCTTCGCCCCTTTTCCGCGGTCTCGTAGGGTGCGATTTGAGCGAGATCGACCGTCCTGAGCCAGCCGTCCTTCCGTGTTTCGACGAGCGCCTTTTGCGCTTCGCGCCGCTCCATTTCTTCCTGAGCAAACGCGTCCGCGCGGCGCCTCGCGTCCCAGAGCCATTCGCGGGCCTCGTCGAGCGACTGAGGCGCCCGCCCGCCGAGCTCCTCGACCGCCTTCGCCCGCCGCGCCAGTTCCGATTCGTAGCAGGCGCTCACACCCTCGCGGGCGACCTCGATTAATCGGCGAATCATCGGCTCGCCGTCCGTTCCGAGCGCGCCTTCCGCCTTGGCGACGAGATATGCGCGAAGCTCGTCCAGTTGGCTGTGCGCCGATGGGCGCACCGACGTGAAGAACACGCAGGACTCCTCCACGCCGTAATCGGCGGCGAGCTGCCGCACGCTGTCCGCAAACGCCGCAAACGGAAGCTCCGCTTCGAGGTGTTTGTCGACCTGATGCACGATGAGCAGAAGCGGTTTTTCGCTGGCGGCGAACATCTGAAGCAACTCGAGGTTGGCATCCGCTTCGACGTGCTGATAGTCGGTGACCACGGCGACGAGATCGGCCTGGTACAGCGCATTCATCGTGGCCTCCCGGTGCCGCTCGTCCGTGGAGTCGATGCCGGGCGTATCGAGCAGCCGCAGCGTGCCGCCTTCCACCTCGACTTCGACCGCCTCGACCTCGGCGGTCGTGGGATTGGCTCCGGTCCTGAGGCTCTGGCCCGCCAGGGCTCCCACGAGGCTCGACTTGCCCGCGGAAAACAGGCCACAAAATGCGGCCGTATAGGTCGTCAATCCCTCGCTGTCGGCGAGAATGCCGCGGATTCGATCCGCGTATAGAGACGCGCCTTCTGCCTCGAGCCAGTCGGCCACCTGCATGAACCGCTGGGCGAAGCGGGGCGCGGTCGTACTCACACTCGACATCGCGGTTCTCCTCTCTCGCTCGTGTTCTCCAACCATGATACGTGAAATCCGCCGCATCTGCACGAACGCCAGGGCGTGCCGCGCGCACGAGGTAGATGCCGCGATCACGCGGAACGCGCGCGGAATAGGATCGGGATAACCGCAGGAGGTGAGCGACGTGAAACTCGATTCCTTCATCAAGTTCGGCGGGTTGGCGTTCGACATCGCGCAGGACGAGAAGGTGCGCACGTTCTTCACGATGCTGCATCATGGCATGAAACGGCGGGGACTCATTCAGCCCATGACGCCTCCTGTGCCCCATGCGCCGCTTCATCCGTACCATCCTGCGCACTGGCCGGTTCACCATCACGCCATCCCGTTCTCGCCGCACGCGGCGGCCGCCTCGCAAACCCCGTCGCTTCCACAGACTCCGACCCCAGCGCCACAGGGTGGTGCGAGCGTAAAATCGGAGTCTTCGGGTACGATAGGAAGCGGAGGAGGCGCCGGATGGTTCCAACAGCTTTTGGAGCTGTTCGACCGCAGGTGAGCGCCCCCGGAACGGAGGATGACGGATGCCCCGCGGCTCCAAACTCAGCCACAGCCAGTTTCTTTACCGGCTGTTTCGCCGCGTCATGCCGCTCGTGCGCGCCGAGCTCGCCGGATGGCGCGCGCGAGCGCAGGCCATCCCGGACGCTCTCCTGCGCGAACAGGCGCTCGCGAGCCTGCGAGACAAGCAGTTCCACGCCGACGGCGGCTCCGTGTATGCGGCGGCTTGCCCCGAGCACATGCACAACCTGGTCCAGGCCATTGTATCGCTGCAGACCATCAGCGACTATCTCGACAACCTGTGCGATCGCGCGGGCGTCACCGATCCCACGGCGTTTCGCGTCCTTCATCAAAGTCTCCAGGACGCCGTCCATCCGGGCACAGCGCCGTCGGACTACTACCGTCACTACGCGCACCGCGAAGACGGCGGCTATCTCGCATCCCTCGTCGAGACCTGTCAAAAAGCCCTGGCGCAACTCCCGCACTACGGAGCGGTCGAAGCCCAGGTCGACTGGTACGCTCGCCGGTACAGCGAACTCCAGGAACACAAACACGCGCCCGTCGAAGAGCGCGAACGGCGACTTCTGAACTGGTCCCGCCAACACCTGGCCGCCTACCCCGGCGTCACCTGGCACGAATGGGCGGCCGCGGCCGGATCGACGCTTGGCATGTTCGCGCTGTTTCTGGCCGCGACCGAAACCGTCTCCCCGGCGGACGTCCAAAGGCTCCATCGGCAATACTTCCCGTACATCTGCGGCCTGCACATTTTGCTCGATTACTGGATCGACGCCGAGGAGGACGAAGCGCATGGCGACTTCAACTTCGTCGCCTGTTACCGCGATCCGGCCACAGCCTGGGAACGCATCGAGCAGTTTGCCGCCGAGGGCGTGGAGCGGTGCGCCGACATCCCGGGAGGCATCATTCACCGGTACGTCGTCCACGGGCTGATGGGAATGTACCTGTCCGACCCGAAGACGCGAACCGCGGCCCACCTGGCCGCGTCGCGCAGGCGGATCTACCGCTTCGGCGTCACGCCGGTCCTGTTTTACTACGCGACACACCTCTATCGCCGCCTGGCGTAGCCGCTAACGCGCGCGGCGCACCACCGCGCGGACGGTCTCCATCGGGCCCGGCACCGGAGCGGCCGGCTTTTCGACGGCGATCTCGACCGCGCTCACCAGGGGAAAGTTGGACAGCACCTCACGGGCAATGCGCTCCGCCAGCGCCTCGATCAGCCGCACAGGCTCGCCCTCGACAGCGGCGCGCACGACCTCGTACACGGCGGCGTAATTGACGGCCTGGTCGAGATCGTCCGACTCCGCGGCGCGGCGGAAGTCGCCGTACATGTGCACGTCCACGGTGAAACGCTGGCCGAGCCTGCGTTCCTCGGGATAGACCCCGTGATACGCGTAAAAGACCAGGCCCAAGAGACTCAATTGATCGGGACATGCGCCCCCCCACGAAGAGATCACGGTGTCGCACCTCCCGTATCCCGGCCCGCCTGTTCGAGCAGCCAGGCGATCTCGGCGCCCAAAAGCAGGATGATGAGCGCGATGTACATCCAGAAGATGAGCAGAATCACCACGGTCAGCCCGCCGTACACCGCGTGATACGTCACGGCGTGCGCCGCGTACACCACGAACAGCAGCCGGGCGAGATCGAGAAGGACGGTGGCGGCGAGCGCCCCCATGATGGTGCAGTTGACGTTCACGCGCCGCGACGGGAGGTATCGGTACACGACGAAACAGGTG
Source organism: Alicyclobacillus fructus (assembly GCF_017329605.1). GTDB lineage: Bacteria > Bacillota > Bacilli > Alicyclobacillales > Alicyclobacillaceae > Alicyclobacillus > Alicyclobacillus fructus. The sequence continues at coordinate 65,592 of NZ_JAFMTY010000004.1, read as the reverse complement.
ACGAACAGCGACAGCGGGTAGAGCATACGCGTGACGCCCGAAAAGCGGGTGAACGCCGTCGTCAGCCACGTCCCAGCCGGAATGTGGCGCATCACCCATGGGTAGAGCGCCATGGCGAGCGCGGATACCACCGCCAGGATGATGAGCGCGACGAGACAGAGGGCCGCGATGGCGCGCCGCGCCAGAAACGAGCGCGGCACGTCCACCTCGAAGATGCGATCCAGCGCCTGCTGGATTGCGATCAGTGCGCTTGTCGCGGACCACGCGAGCGAAATGAAGCTCACCACGCCGGCGCGAGCGCCGATGTCGCTCAGCTTGTTGAGGCCGTTCTCCAGCATCTGGTTCGCGTTTTGCAGATCGGGATAGTACGGCTTGAGGGCGCTCTGCACCAATTCCACGATGATCCGATGCGGCACCACGAGGCTCGCTCCGTACATCACCAGAATGAGGAGCGGAAGAAGCGAGAACATGGCATAGAACGCGATCTGAGCCGCGAGCGACGTGATATCGTGCGTCAGGCAATTGGCCCCGAGCTTGCGCGCAAACGTCTGCGCCTGTTGGATCCGGGATCGCACAACGTCACTCCCTTATGCGGCGGTCTAGCGACAGGCCCACATCGGCCGCGAGCCTCGACCACGAACGCGGCACAGGGGCACACACGTCCGCCTCCAGCCCGGCATACGGGTGCCAAAATCGCAACGCTGCGGCGTGCAGCGCGATTTGCCCTGGCTCGAGCGCCGGGTGATCGCGGCCTCCGTACAGGCCGTCGCCGACCACGGGCGCCCCCATGGCGGACAGGTGCACCCGAATCTGATGCCGCCGTCCCGTCTCCAAGCGAAGCCGAACCAGCGTCCACCGCTCTCCGCCCCGATTCGCCTCGTCCAAGACTTCCACATGCGTACGCGCCGTCTTGCCGGTCCGCGACACGCGGTATCGGCCCGCCACGTGTCGATCGCGTCCGATGGGCGCCGAGATGGTTCCGGGCCGAATCCGGCTGCCTGACACAATCGCCAGATACGTGCGCTTGATCCGCCCGGCTGCGAGCGCCGCATCCAACGCGCGAAGCGCGACCCCGTGCTTGGCATACAGGACACAACCCGTGGTGCCGCGATCGAGCCGGTGAACATGATACGCCCGCCCCGCACCCGCCTCGTTCAGCAGGCGCTGCACGCACCCATCGAGTGTCGGCGCGCCGCTTCCGTCGCTGTGGACGAGGAGGTTGGCAGGCTTATCCACCACCGCGAGGCTGGGATCCTCGTACAGGACGCGAAGGGCCGGCAGCGTCTCGGGCGCCATCTCAACGGGCCGCAGATCCTCGTCGATCCACACCGTCACCGGCCCGTCCCAGACCTCGATGCCGCTCGGGGTTTGTCCCTGCACGCGGATGGCGCCCTGGCGAAGCAGGCGCCGGACGTACCCGGGCGGAAGTTGAAGCGCCTCGGAGAGCCAGTCCGCGCAGGGCATGGGCCGAGGTGGCCTGGGAAGAGCGATGGAAACGCCGCGAGGGCTCACCCGCACATCCATCAACCGCGCCATCACTCCATCCATTGTATCCCATGTGCACACGGTATAAAAAAACCGCCCTGACAGGGCGGCGCCCACGCGGGCCACGGCGCGGTCTCAGACGGCTTCCACGTATTCCACATCGGGAGCGACCTTCTTGACCGCGCGCTCAATCCCCATCTTCAACGTCATGACGCTCGCCGGGCAACCCACACAGGCCCCCTGGAGCGACACATAGACGGTCTTCGACAAGTCGTCGTACGACACAAATTCCACATCGCCGCCATCCTGCTGGATGGCTTCGCGAATGGACTCAATCGCCTCGCGAATGCGCGCTTCTGTGGAGGTCACGTCCTTCGTCATGATCCATCCCTCCAATACGCTTTTAGCATACGCGCACACGCGGCGGCGATGCAACCCACCCCGTCCGTTTCGGCCGACCTGGCGCCGGCCCGTCAGAACGGCATGTCGACGGGCGGCAGGGCCGCTCCAGGGGCAAGGATTTTCCAAAGCACCACGGTCCTCGGCTCCACGCGCGCCACCTCGCGAAAGCCCAACTGCCTGGCGAACGCCAGACTGCGGGGGTTCACCTCTTGGATGAACACCTCGAGCGTGTGCGCGCCCATGCGCTTCACGTCGGATTCCAGCTTTTCCATCGCCTTTCGTCCCAGGCCCATGCGCTGAAACTTCGAATCGATGACGAGGGCGCTCACATGAACCTTGCCTTCGGCGCTGGGAAGATACGAATAAAATCCGACGGGCCTCCGGTTTCGTTCGATCACGACCGTGGGCATGCCCGACGCAAGATACTGGCGCAATTCGCCTTCAGGGAACGGCTCACCGAAAGCTTGTTCATGGACACGCCCCAGTTCTCGGCGGGCGAGTTCCACAATCCACTCGTCGTCTTCCGGACGGCGGGCCCGATATTGAATCTCCTCCCCGCGAACGGGGCGCGCCGCGGCCTGGCTGGGACGCTCGGGCTTGGACGCCGCCCGGGCGCGAGGACGCTTTGGACCCGCGCGGCGGGAACGCTTTGGAGTTGGCATGGCGATGTCGACCTCCCTCGCAGATGTCGACATCACACTATGCAATTGCCCGCCCGGTTGCGCGGCGGCTCACTCCGGTTTGCGGCGCGCGAACGAGAAACGCCGGATGCCCTTGCTCCGAGGGGAAGTCTCGGCCTGCCGCTTCCGTTCCAGGTCCCGACGGCGCTTGTTGGTCACCTCGCCCACCACGTTGCCGATAAAATCTCCGGCGATATCCATGCGATACTTGCGATTGACCTCAATCTTGTCGTATTCCTCTTTGGTCGTGCGGAAGGTCACGTTGGCCGTGCGATGCACGTGCAGCCCTTTCATGGTTTGACCCAAGGTGACGCGCCCCACCACCTGATACGTGGTGAGCGGCACAAACCGCGCGATGCCCTGCTTGCCGCGCTCGCGGACGCGCCGCTTCGACAGGACAAACACCTCGAAACGCTGCTTGTGCGCCAGGAACTGCTCATCGAATTGCCGCTGGCGCTTGCGCGCCCAGAAGTAAAAGATGGTGTACGCCGCGATCAACGCTGCGAGCACGCTGAGGACAATGATCCAGTACATCAAAGCGGTATCCCCCTGTGATGGCGAGTCCAGCCGCGCAGATGCGCTCGTCTCATTGTACCACGACGGCGCCGTCTGTCCGTAATCCTTTCTTCGACACCCATTTCATGCCTATCGACGGATGGAACATCACCTGCACCTGCTCCTCCCCGGCTTTCTGCTCGATGGCGAGCACGATGCCCTGCCCGTGTTGAGGATGCACCACGCGATCCCCAGGGCGCAGTGCGGTCGGCTCCAGGGCCTCCGCGAGATCGACGCGCACGGCGAGATCGTCCCGAATTTCGGCGAGAAACCGAGACGGATCGCGAGCCACCGTCTGGCCGTAGAGCGTGCGCCAGGCGGCATGCGTGAGCACAAGCTTGTCCATCGCGCGCGTGAGGCCCACATAGCAGAGATTGCGCTCCTCTTCGATGCGAAGTGGATCGTCGATGGACCTCGCGTGGGGAAACAGGCCCTCCTCCATGCCGACGAGGAAGACGACGGGAAACTCAAGTCCCTTGCTCGCGTGCAGGGTCATGAGCCGGACGGAGCCTTTGCCGCGATCGCGCTCCTTGTCGATGTCAGACAGCAGGCTCACCTCCGCGAGGAACTCCGCCACGGTGCCTCCCCGCCGCTCGTCGAACGATCTCGTCACGCTGAACAGTTCGTCGATGTTCTCCACGCGGGCGAGATCCTCCTTCTTGCCCGATTCGAGGTACATCTCGCGATAACGCGTGGCGTGAAGCACCTCGGCGAGAAACTCGGAGACGGCCATGCCCTCCATCCAAAGCGCGAGCTCCTCGAGCGATGCGTGAAACTGGCGGGCGGCCTCGGCGGCCCGCTCCGCGAGCCCGGCCTCTTCTCCGTGCGCCAGCGCTTCGTACAAGCTCACGCCTTCGGCGTGCGCGAACTCGAGCAGCCTGTCCACCGCGGCCTCGCCGAGCCCCCGCTTCGGCCGATTGATGATGCGCAGCAGGGAGATCTCGTCCTGCGGGTTGACGATGACGCGCAGATAGGCCAGCACGTCCTTGACCTCGCGCCGATCGTAGAAGGTCATCCCTCCGACGACCGTGTAGGGGATGGCGCGCTCAAGCAATTTCTCCTCGATGGCGCGCGACTGCGCGTTTGCCCTGTACAGCACGGCGCAGTCTTCGTACCGCCCGCCGTTTCGCACGTGCTCCTCGATGGCCTCTGCCACATACGCCGCCTCCGCGCTGCCGTCGGGCAGCCGCACGATGAGCGGCTTGTCGCCATGCCCGCGCGTGGAGCGAAGTTCCTTCGGCCGACGCCTGGAATTGTGGGCGATCACGCTGTTGGCCGCATCCAGGATCTCCTTCGTCGACCTGTAGTTCCGCGTGAGCAGCACGACCTTCGCGTCGGGAAAATCGCGCTCAAACCGCAGCATGTGTTCGCTGTCCGCGCCGCGCCACGCGTAAATGGCCTGATCCGCGTCGCCGACGGCGCACAGGTTGCGGTGCTTCTCGCACAGAAGCCGGAGCAAGCGAAACTGGATGCCGTTCGTATCCTGATACTCGTCCACGAGGACATGGCGGAACTTGTCCTGATATCGCTCGCGGACATCCGCGTGCGCCTCGAACAATCGGACCGTGTGGCCGATGAGGTCGTCGAAGTCCATGGCGTTCGCGGCAAACAGCCGCTTGTCGTACATCTCCATCACCCGATCCGCGATGAGATCGGACGGATTCGACTCGTTCACGACGCGCTCGGCACCTTCGTTTTTCCATTGGGAGATGCGATGTTTGATGGAGCGCGCGTCGTGCGCCTTCAGGTCGTAGCCGAGATCGAGCAAGCACTGCTGGACGAGCGCCTCCTGATCCTCGGAGTCGAGAATGGTGAAGTTCGGCTGGTAGCCTATCCGATCCGCCTCTCGCCGCAGGATGCGGACGCAGATGCTGTGAAAGGTGCCCATCCACAGATCGTCCGCGCGGTGGCCGATGAGATCCCGAATTCGCGTCTTCATCTCGCGCGCGGCCTTGTTGGTGAACGTGATGGCCAGGATCTCATGCACCCCGACGCCCGCGTGCGCGATGAGGTACGCGATGCGCCGTGTGAGAACGCTCGTCTTTCCGCTTCCCGCTCCGGCCACCACCAGGAGCGGCCCGGCTGTGGTGGTGACGGCGTCTCGCTGTTCCGGATTGAGTCCGCGGAGAATGTCGGTCACATCAAGCACAACTGCCGTCCCTCCAACATCCTGGCGTCAGCAAGATCAGAGACTACCACGTCGCGGAGCATCTCGAAAGCCTCGCCGAGGTGTGCGATCCCGTCCATTCTGTTACGATACGATCGACTCCAATCGAAACGAGAGGACCATCCCCGCCATGAGAACCGTGTTTGTCGCATTGCCGTACGCGCGCCTGGGAGACGTGGCTCCGATTCTCGAGGGAGTCCGCCGTTTGAATCGCCGAGCGCGGGTCATCACCCTCGACGGCCGGTGGTGTCAGACCGCGGAGGGCCTGGTGATTCGGGCGGACGGCGCCGTCGAGGAGCCCGTCCCACCCGACGCGAGTCTGTGCGTCATTCCGGGAGGGCTGTATGAAGCCGACAGTTGGGCCGACCTTCGCTTGCACCGCTATCTGCGCCGGTTTTCCACGACCGGCGGCTATTTCGCCGCGTCCGGCGAAGGGGTGCTTTGCCTTGCGTCGGCGGGCATCTTGGGCGGCCTCCGCTTCACCGCACCCGCCGACGTGGTGGACGAACACGAGCCCCTCTTTCGCCACTCGGTGTTTGAGCCCGGCCCCATCGTGATCGACGGCAACGTCATCTCGTCGGACGGCTCAAACGCCCGCGCATTCTTTCAAGCGGTGTTCGAGCGATTGAACGTGGGCTCATGAACCGAAGGGAAAAGCGGCGCTTGTGGTATCATGAGCGTTGGTCCAAACGCATGGGGAGGCAGATGCATGAAACGTCGCACCATGTTCGCGGGTATGTGGATGGCGGCCGTCCTGGCCCTGACCGGCTGCGGCGCGACCGCCGGCAACACCTCGCCGGGCAATGTCGCGAATGCGACGAACGGGACAAGCCCGGACACCGCGTCCAACGAGACCCATCAGACGCTTGACACGGCGAACCCGCCGTATTTGCACACGTCGAACGAGCAGTGGTCGAGCATGCCCAAGATGTTCATCAACCCGAACAAAACCTACGACGCCATCGTGCACACGAACTATGGGACGTTCACCATCGAACTGTTCGCGAAGGATGCGCCGATCACGGTCAACAACTTTATCTTCCTGGCCGAACACCATTTCTATCACGATTGCACGTTCTTCCGCATCGTGAAGAACTTCGTGATCCAGACCGGAGATCCGCTAAACGACGGCACCGGCGGGCCCGGGTACACCATCCCTGACGAACTGAGCCACCAGGTCCCGTTCACCAAAGGCATCGTGGCCATGGCCAACACGGGCCAGCCGCACACAGGCGGCAGCCAGTTCTTCATCTGCACGGCCGACGATACGCAGGTGTTTCAGCCGCCCAACAACCGGTACACGGAGTTCGGGCGAGTCGTCTCGGGAATGGACGTGATCGACAAAATCGCCGCCATTCCGGTGACGACTAACCCGATGACCCAGGAGGACAGCTATCCGCTGAAGACCGCCTACATCGAATCGATTCAAATTCAAGAATCGTGAAGAAGGTGCGATGACGATTGCGGGACGCCCGGTTTCGCCAATACTTTTGGATCTTTATCGTCGTCCTCGCCGCCGTTTTGCTCAAGATCCGCATCGGGGGGAGCGTGCCGTACCCGCCGAGCTACGACAAACTCCCCGGCGGAGAGATTCGCGTCCACGTGACGGCGAAACCCATTGCCTCCGACGCCGTGGGTGAAGCCTGGAACCTAGAGAAACACGTGCAAAACGGGCAGGTCATCTACACGGCCAACCTGTACATGAACGGCCACGAGCAGCTTCTCTTTCCCGGCCTCGGCGTGAAACAGAAGACGCCCGAGGGCGTGCTGTACCGCTCAAACGGCAAGATCCGCTTTGACGGACAGGACTATCAGGCTGTCGAGCTGTTCGTCAACCGCAGCGGCAGCGCGGGTTACATCGACTTTGCCAAGGTGAAGACGTCCTGACGCAGACGTCGACGCCTTCACCGCGGGCAAAGCGCGGGCGTTTGCGCGCAGGTCACGCATTCGGCTGCTGTTCGGCCGCCTGCGCTTCGGCGCGACGAGACAAAGCCGCCTTGGCGAGGTTTCGGTAGACGACGTCGTCCATGGGCGGGTTGTGCAAGCCGGCCCGCACATCGCGGTAGTACCGTTCGAGCGGCAGCGCGCGCGACAGGCTGCGCCCGCCGACAATCCGCATGGCGAGATCGACCACCTGGTTCGCGGCGTTCGTCGCGAGCGTCTTCACGGCGCCGAACTGGGGTTGCAGCTTCACCCGCTCCTCCGGTGAAGCGGCGTCAAACCGGCGGGCGAGATCGTACAGGAGCGTGCGGGCCGCGAGCAGCTTGAGCTCCATCTCGCCGAGCTTCTGCTCCACATGCGGCACCTGGGCGATGGGGTGCGGCAGGGAATTCGGCCGGTAGGTCGCGGCATATTCCAGGGCAAAGTCGCGCGCCGCGAGCGCAATGCCGAGGTAGCACGCCGGGATGTGAAGCAGCCATCCGCTCCCGTCCGGCCGCCGCTCCGCCTGCACGCCCGGGCGCTGGATGACAATCACGCGTTCCTCCGGCACGAACACGTCCTTCAGCACGATGTCATGGCTGCCCGTGGCGCGCATGCCGAGCGTGTCCCACGTCTCGACGATCTCGACATCCTCCTGCCGCACGAGAAACTGGCCCACCACGTCCTCGTCCTGCACGGTGGCGGTCACCATGATCCAGGTGAGCGCGGGCGACAGCGTGCTGAACGTCTTGCGGCCCGTGATTCGATAGCCGCCGGGCACTTTCACGGCGGTCGTCTCGGGCTTGCCGCCGCGGCTTGGACTTCCCGTGGCCGGCTCCGTGGCGCAGCTGTTGATGAGCGCGCCGTCCCTCACGACCGTTTCACACACCATGCGGAACAGTTCATCCGGGAACGCCCCCGTCTCGCGCAGATGGAGCAGGATGCCCACATGCCAACCGATGGCCAGGGCAGTCGAGCCGTCCCCCTGCGCGAGGACCTCCTGGTGCATGAGCATCTCCTCGAGGCTCAGGCCGAGTCCCCCGTATTCCACGGGCACCGTCCAACGCACGTAGCCCGAGCGCTTCAGATCCTCAATATTCTCGAACGGAAAGTCCCCGGCCCGATCGTGCGCAGGCGCACGCTCGTGAAAGCGGCGCGCGAGGTCCCGCGTGACGCGCAGGCGTTCGCGCACGTCCTCGGGCAGCGCGGATTCTCCATAGACGTCGTACATGTCGTTTCGCCCCGCTTTCAGTCCATCAACGTTCCCGGGCGCTTCAGATTCGGCCCCTGGGTCAACACAAAATATTCGCGATCGCGCATGCGATGGACGGCCTTTTCGTCGTTCCCCCAAATGGCGCGATCCAGCTCCGACTGCGTGCGGTGGGCTCGAAAGGCCATCAGCTTCTGGCGCCGATGCGCCCGCACGTCCACCTCGACGAGCGCCTTCGCCGGCTGCGGATATCGCCTGAAGGCGGCGAGATCGTCGCCCCAGGCCACGTAGAACAGGCGGGCGTGATCGGCCACCCTGCGGTACCGCTCGAAAGCGAGGGTGGCAAAACGGCCCACCGCCGCGTGATCCGGGTGGCCGCCGAGCGGATCGTGAAATGTCACGACGCTCGCCGGCCGCTCTTCGGCGAGGAGGGATTCGATCCGGGCCGTCGCCTCGCCCTCCGGCACCATCTCAACCTCTTTGTCGCGATAGCCCAGAAGCACCAAGCGGCTTACGCCGAGCGCGGCGCACGCCTCCCGCAGCTCCTGTTCGCGGAGCGCGCCGAGCGACTCGCGCGTCGCCCGGAGCGGCACGCCGAGCCTTCTCCCCATCTCGCCGCGCGTGGCGCAGACGATCACGACGCGGTGCCCCTCGGCCGCGAGCTTCGCGAAGGTGCCCCCGGCGATGAAGGTCTCGTCGTCGGGATGGGCGAAGACGCCCATGACGGTGGCCATCGACTCATTCCACCTTTCCCACGTCGAGCGGTATTTTGCTCACGGTCGCGGTCTGGCGAACGCGATTCTGACCGTCGAGCCCCATCATCACCAATGCCGATCCGTCTTCGACGAATTCGGTGACGTCCTGAATGTAAAGCAGGCCGTCCGGGTCGCGGAAACGAAGGTGCACGCGATACAGCCCGTCGCCGAAGAGCCCCGCGTCCGCGAGCGTTGCACTCGCGTTGCGCAGATACGCCTCTGGATTGACCTCGAGGTGAACATAGACCCGCGTGCCGCGCCAAGCCTCGAGCATGGCCTTCGCCTCTGCGATGCCGAGCGTCCTCATGGCGCAAAGTCCCCCGGCTCGTCGCCCGTCGCCACGGGATTGTCGGGATACGAAACCCAGTCGCTCCAGCTGCCCGGATAGAGCTTCGCGGAAATCCCCGCAAGTTCCATCGCGAACAGGGTCGAGCAGGCCGTCACACCCGAGCCGCAGTACACGACAATCGGCTTTCCGCACGCCGCCAGTTCCCCGAAGCGGGCGCGCTGCTCCTCGGGCGAACGCCACGTGCCGTCCTCCCCGAGCCCCTGCTCCCAGGGGTGATTGATGGCGCCCGGGATGTGCCCGGCCTTGGGGTCGATGGGCTCCACGTCCCCGCGGTACCGCTCGGGGCTGCGCGCGTCGACGAGCACCAGACGGCCCTCCTGCGCGCCTTGGCGGACCTCGCGCATGTCTGCGATCTCGCCCTCGCGCAGGCGAATCTCGACGGCGCCAGGTCGGGGCGCGGGCACCTCCGACGTCACCGGCCTGCCCTCACGCGTCCATCGTTTCCATCCGCCATCGAGCATGCGCACGTCCTCGAGTCCGATGTGGCGCATCAGCCACCAGGCCCGGGCCGCCATCCCCTCCCCCGCGTCGTAGACCACCACCGTGGCGTGAGGTCGCACGCCGCACGCGGACAGCCGCGCGGCGAACCGATTCCAGTCGGGCAACGGATGGCGGCCGCCGTGCTGCGCTCTCGGCGATGACAGGTCGCGTTCCAAGTGGAGGTAGTACGCCCCCGGAATGTGGCCTTCCCGATACGCGCGCTCCCCGGCCTCCGGGTCCGACAACTGGAACCGGCAGTCGAAGATCACGACTTCGTCCGACGTGAGCCTCGCGGCGAGATCGCCCGGCTGGATCAAGCGCGCCGTCATGAAGAAGTCCCCCTTCGATGGAAGACGCGGGCGCCCGCCTGATCGATGGAGGTCACGATCATCTCATCGATGTTCACATGCGCCGGGCGAGTCACCGCGAACACGATGCAGTCTGCGATGTCGTCTGCCGTGAGGGGCCGCACGCCCTCGTACACCTTCGCCGCTTCCGAAGCGTCGCCGTGGAATCGGATGAGGCTGAATTCCGTCTCCACCATGCCCGGGTCGATCGACGTCACCCGCACGGGCTTGCCCAACAGCTCGTGGCGGAGCGCCTCCGTGATGGCGCGGACCGCGAACTTCGTCGCACAGTAGACGCTGCCCCCGGCGTACGACTCGTGCCCCGCGATGGAGCCAAGGTTGACGATGTGGCCGTCGCCCGAGGCCACGATGTGAGGCAGAAAGCGCTTGGTCATGCGCATGAGGCCCATGACGTTCGTGTCGAGCATCTCCTGCCAGTCGGCCTCATCCGCCGTCTCCACCGGATCGCGCCCCAAGGCCTTGCCCGCGTTGTTCACGAGCACATGCACTTTGCCAAAGTGCCCGATGACGCCTTGCACAAACGTGTCGATGCTCTGCACGCTCGTCACGTCCAGTTCGACCGCGAAGGCCGCCTTGCCCGTCTCCCGCGCGATCTCGTCGACCAGATCGGCGAGGCGCTCCTTGCGCCGCGCCCCCACGGCCACTTCAAAGCCGGCGCGCGCAAGCGCCAGGGCCGTCTGCCGGCCGATGCCGCTCGAAGCGCCGGTCACCACCGCGACTCTGCCGCGTCCATCGATTGCCATATGGCTTCACTCCCTTTCCAACCCTTTGGGCGGCCGTCGTGTCGGCGTTCGCCAGCACGCCATACGTTGAACTGTACAGTTGCCTCGTGCGAAGGAGGATGCTCGTCATGCCTTGCCCCGAAGTCGTCACCGGCCACGTCGCGATTCCTGGCGAAGATTTCCTCCGCATTCAGGAGGCCGTCGATCGCGGGCAAAACCTGTGGCGCCTAAGCCCTGTCCGCACCGCGCAGGAAGTCGGGACGCGCCACCTGGGGTTTCGAATGAACGACATCTACACCCTGGTCGAACAGTACCGCGACGCCGACAGCGGACTCATGTACGCCATCGTCCGGGTCAAGCACCGCGACTGCGTCTACCTGGTTCGCCTCTACCAACCGGTCAAGCAAGGTCCAGGCGGCATTTGGGTGGTGGAGTCGGTCGTCGAGATCACCTGACCACACTCACCGCATCCGGTCCCACATCGACGGCGGCAGTTTGCCGACCGTCTCCATGAGAAGCTCGTAGAGATCCGCGTCGAGCGCTTCTTCCGGCGACAGATTCTCCCGCTCCGCGAGCTGGCGAAGGGTCAGGCGTTCTTTGCGAAGCGTCCGCATCGCCTTCTGCCACTGCTGGACGTGCGGACCATGGTAGTCGATGAGGAACATCCACTTCTCCTCATCGATGGAAAGGCACGCCTTGAGCATGTCGGACACCACTTCGACCGTGGCGCCCTGTGCGCCGCGCTCAAACAGGCGCTGGCGAAAGACGTGCTTGATCAGGGCCTCCTCCGAGAACTCGAGCAAAAACGGCGGCATGATGTAGCCGACGGGCAGTTTCGCCCGTGCCGCCTGCATTTGCTCGGTGCGCTCCTGTTTCGCGAGCCGAATGACCTCGCGAATCCTCTCGAGTTCCTCCTCATATTCCTCGGGATGGCGAGCCTCCACCGGCAACTCGAAGCCCCAGGGGACGTTCGCCCGCTGTCCGCCGGCGATTCGCGTCGGCCGCCCGACCGTGTAGGTGATGAGGTGATCGTAGACCGGCTTGGCCACGCCGATGTACAGAAACAGCACGGTCTCGCCGCGGATGGGCTCGTAGGAATGACCCGCAGCCACCATGCTGCGCAAAAACCTGTCGCGGTTGGCCATGTCGTTGTACTTGCCGAGGTACAGGCTCGCCTTGAAGGCGCTGGACAGCCTGTCCTGATCGGTCGCGCGCAGCGCCACCACGCGGCCCGCCTGCGCCACGCGCCATCCTTGCTCTTCGAAACAGATGCGAATAAACTTTTCAATGTTGTCCAGATGTTCGTGGACGGGAACGAGATCGGTGAGAAACCGAAGTCGTGGATGTTCCAGGATGGCGGATCGATCGAGTTCGAACACCGCGCATCACCCGCCTTTCCCTGTGAGGGTGAAACGAATGCCGGTGATCATTGTATCAAAGATCGCCCGAAAGCGCGGAGAAGGGAGGGACGCACATGGCGACGCGCGTGGTCGTGGGCATGTCGGGCGGCGTGGATTCGTCCGTGACGGCGCTTCTCCTCAAGCAAGCGGGCTACGACGTGATCGGCGTGTTCATGAAAAACTGGGATGAGACGGACGAGAACGGCGCCTGCACGGCGGAACAGGACTTCGAGGACGTGCGCCGGGTCTGCGAGCAGATCGGAATTCCATACTACGGCGTCAACTTCGAGCGCGAATACGAGGAGCGCGTGTTTCAGCACTTCCTGGAGGAGTTTAAGCGCGGACGCACGCCGAACCCGGACGTGCTGTGCAACCGGGAAATCAAGTTCAAGGAGCTGCTCGACTGTGCGCTGGATCTCGGCGCCGACTACCTCGCCACGGGCCATTACGCCCGAGTCGAGCGGCTCGCCGACGGATCCGTGGCGCTTTTGCGGGGGCGAGATCGAAATAAAGATCAGACCTATTTCCTGCACATGTTGACGCAGGCCCCGCTCAAACGCGCCATGTTCCCCATTGGCCATCTGACGAAGGCCGAGGTGCGGCAGATTGCGCGCGATCACGGCCTGCACGTGGCCCAGAAGAAGGATTCGACGGGCATCTGCTTCATCGGCGAGCGCAACTTTCGCGCATTCCTTAAGCAGTACCTGCCCGCGCAGCCGGGCGCCATCGAGGACGTGGACGGAAACGTGCTCGGCAGGCACGACGGACTCATGTATTACACCATCGGCCAGCGCAAGGGCCTGGGGCTCGGGGGGCTTCCTGGGCGCGATCCGGCCCCGTGGTTCGTGGTGGACAAGGACCTCGCGCGAAATGTTCTCGTCGTGGCGCAGGGCCACGATCATCCGCGCCTGTACAGCCGGGCGCTCGCGGCGGACACGGTGAGCTTCATCGCGGAGCGCCCACCGGCCCATCGGTTCCGCTGCACGGCGAAATTCCGCTACCGCCAGGACGACCAGCCCGTGGAAGTGGAGATGACAGGCGAAGACACGTGCCGCGTCGTCTTCGACGAACCCCAACGTGCCATCACGCCCGGTCAGTCGGTGGTGTTCTACGACGGCGACGTGTGTCTCGGCGGCGGGATCATCGCATCGCGGGAACCGGCGGACGAGTGAGGAGTGGAGCGCTTGGAGACAAAAGACCTGGAACTGTTTCTCGCCGTGGCGCGCAACCGGTCCATCTCGCGCACGGCGGATCAACTCTACATGTCCCAATCCACCGTGACGAACCGCTTGCAGCGGCTCGAGCGCGATCTCGGCTGTCAGCTGTTCACGCGCACGCCGGGCGGGGTGCAGCTGACCGAAGAAGGCAAGCGCATTTATCCGCTCGCCGAGCGGATGGTGGACCTCGAGCGGCGCATGCTCGAGCCGTCGAAGCGGGCCGTGAGAACGCTTCGCGTGATGAGCGGCCGCGCCTTCGTCTCCACGGACGTGCCGAAGTGCCTGCACCAAATTCTGCAGATCGCGGAGGTGCGCCTGCAGGTCCGCATGGGGATGTACGAGGACATGGTGGAGGCGCTCATCGGCAACCAGGTGGACTTCTGCTTCCTGGGCGAACCCATCCACCACCCGCGCGTGCGGCTGATCGAGTATCCGCCGGACGCGATCGACCTCGTCGTCCCGCGGGGACATCGTTTCGTGCACGATCTTCCGTCCATCGGCGCGCTCGCGGAAGAGCCGTTCATCGCCTTCGCGGACACGACCGCGCCGTTCCGACGGCGCATCGCGATGCTGCTTGCCAAGTACAACGTGTACCCGGACGTGCGCATGGAGCTGGATTCGATCGACGGCATCAAGGCCATGGTGGCGCAGGGGCTCGGCATCTCGCTCCTGCCCCGGAGGACGCTGCACGACGCCGATGCGAAGGGGGTCGTCGCCATCCCGCTGTCGGATCCGCAATTTTGCCGCCCCACCTTTTTGGCGTATCCGGACGCCATCGAGCACGAAGAGCTGACGAAGGCGTTCATCGCGATTGTGACGCAGCACTACAGCGAAAAGTAATGGAGGCAGGGCACGAGGGGGCGCCACGACTGCCACAGGCGCCCCCTCGTTTTGCGCCCGCGGGACCATCCCCGTAGACCCTGAAAAGCAAACACCAGGCCGCCTGCTCGCGCAGAGCCAGGCGGCCTGGTGTTTGATGGGGCGTTTCTCAACGCCGGATGAGCTCTTGGGCCAATTCGTAGACGTGATCGACCGTGAACCCGTACTCGCGGACGACGATGTCGCCGGGCGCCGAAGCGCCGAAGCGATCGATGCCGAGCACCTTGCCGTCGAGGCCGACGAACTCGTACCAGCTCATCGGGTGCGCCATCTCCACCGCAAGGCGCTTGCGCAGCGCGCTCGGCAGCACGGACTCGCGATATGCGGCATCCTGCTCCAGGAACACGTCGATGGACGGGAACGAGATGACCCGCACCTTGACGCCTTCCTGGGCCAGGCGCTTGCCCGCCTCCAGCACGAGCTGGACCTCGGAACCGGAAGCCATGAGGGCGAGATCGGAGCCGTCCTCATGCTGGAAGACGATATAGCCGCCGCGATCGAAGTCGCCCTTGTGCGCCTTCACTTCGGCGAGCGTGGGCACCTTCTGGCGAGTCAGCGCGAGCGCCACCGGCTTGTCGCGGTGCGTGAGCGCATATTTCACCGCGAGCGCCGTCTCTGTGCCGTCCGCAGGGCGGAACACCCGCAACCCGGGGATGGCGCGCAGCGACGGCAGTTGTTCGATGGGCTCGTGCGTCGGGCCGTCCTCGCCCACGGCGATGGAGTCGTGCGTCAGCACGAACAGCGACGGCTGCTGCATGAGCGCCGCGAGGCGAACCGCCGGGCGCAGATAGTCGACGAACACGAGGAACGTGCCGGCATACGGGAACACCCCGCCGTGCAGGCAAATGCCGTTCATCATCGCGCCCATGGCGTGTTCGCGCACGCCGTAGAACACGTTCTTGCCCGCGTAATCGGGCGCCTTGAAGTGATCCTCGTCCTTGATCATCGTGTTGTTCGACTTGGACAGGTCGGCCGATCCGCCGAGCAGGGTCGGGATGTGCGGCGCGACGCTGTTGATGACCTTGCCGAACGCCTCGCGCGTCGCAATGGCATCGGTGAACTCAGGCAGGACCTTGTCGAAGTCGACATCCACCTTGCCCGCGAACGCCTGCTCGAACGTCCGGGCGAGATCGGCATGCGCCCTGGCGTACGCCTGGAACGCCTCGTTCCACGCCGCCTCCGCCTTCGCGCCCTTCTCCTTCACCTCGGCGAACAGCTTGCGCACCTCGTCCGGCACGTAGAACTCCTCTTCGTAGTGCCAGCCGTAGGTCGCCTTCGCGGCCTGCGCCTCTTCCTTGCCGAGCGGGCTGCCGTGCGCGTTGGCCGTGCCCTGCTTCTTCGGCGCGCCATATCCGATGATGGTCCGCACCTCGATGAGCGTCGGCGCGTTGGTGAACGACCTCGCCTTGGCGATGGCCGCCTCGATCTCCTCGAGGTTGTTGCCGTCCTCCACGCGCAGCACGTTCCAGCCGTACGCCTCGTACCGCTTCTTCACGTCCTCCGTGAACGCCCAATCGGTGGGGCCATCAAGGGAGATGTTGTTGGAGTCGTACAACACGATGAGGCGGTTCAGCTTCAAATGCCCCGCGAGCGAGCTCGCCTCGGCGCTGATGCCTTCCATCAGGTCGCCGTCCCCGCACAGGACGTATGTATAGTGATCGATCACGTTGTGCCCGTCGCGGTTGAACTTCGCCGCCAGGAACCGCTCCGCCATGGCCATGCCCACAGCCATCGCAATGCCTTGGCCGAGCGGACCTGTGGTCGCCTCGACGCCCGGCGTGTGACCGTACTCCGGATGACCGGGTGTCTTCGAACCCCACTGGCGGAACTGCTTCAGGTCGTCCAACGTGACATCATAGCCCGACAGGTGAAGCAACGAATAGAGCAGCATCGAGCCGTGTCCCGCCGACAGGACGAACCGGTCCCGATCCACCCACTTGGGATTTGCAGGATTGTGCTTCAGAAACCTTGTCCACAGCACGTACGCCATCGGCGCGGCGCCCATCGGCAAGCCGGGATGGCCGGAATTCGCCCGCTCCACGGCGTCGATCGACAGCGTGCGAATCGTGTTGACAGCCAATTGATCGATCTCTGTGTAGGGCATCATGTCCCACTCCCACTCCGTATTTTGAGCCGACATGCCTATGATACCACAATTGGTTCGTCCACCTGTGGCAATCGTCACGTTCCCGGCACAAGGCCCTGATCCCCGCGCGGCGGCGCGGAAACCAGGGCCGAATGACATCATATGAACAGGCAGGCCAGCGCGAGCGCGACGAGGACCATGCCGGCGATCACGTCCGCCGCCTTCAGCCGAATCACGCGCCAATACGTCCGCGCGTTCCACCGCTCCGCCGGCGGTCCGAAAAATCCGCGCGCTTCCATCGCGATGGCCAGCCGCTCGCTAACGCGGATGGACTGGGCGAGCAGCGGAAGCGCATAGCGGACCGGGCGCAGAAGCCACCAACCCTCGCGGCCGCGCACCCGGCGCGCCATCCGAAAGATCTCGAGATCGCGCGTGAAGCGGCCGAGAAACCCCGTTCCGGCCATCGCCCCGTACGACAGCTTGGGCGGCAGGTGAAACGACTCAGACAGGCCGACCATGAAATCGGTGCCGTCCGTCGTGGCGACGAGCACGTACGCGAGCACGACCGTGGCAGACGTGCGCAGCACGACGAGAAGCCCCTGCCACACGCCGTACCAACTCAGCCGAAACCAGAGCCAGTGCGCCACCGGCGTCCCGGGAGGGACCGCGGCGTTCGCCGCAAACGTCCACAGGTACACCGCATAGATGAGCAACAGAGGCGACAGGCGCCTGATGAGCTTCCACGGCGAAAGCCAGCCCATCGCAAAGGCCAGGACACCGACCAGCGCCCAGAGCCATCCCTCGGCCCGGAACGTGCGAGCGCAAAGCGCAATCGCCGCCACGCACAAAAGCGCCGTGGCCTTCACGTCCGGGTGCCAGCGCCGAAGGGGAGATCCGACGAGCGAGGGCTTGCGCCCGGGTTCGAGCCCCGCGTCGCGCGAATGTCTTCGCTCCAAAGGCGCCGTCTCGTCCAGGCGCGCCCGCCGCAAAAGCTCGCGATCCCGCAGCAGCCCATCCGGCGATCCGTCGTACGCCACCTCGCCTTCCGCAAGCACCACAACCCGGTCCGCGTGCGCCGCTACAAGGTCGAGATCGTGCGTCACGGCGATCACGGCCTTGCCCTCTTCGCAGAGCGCGTCGAGCCGGTCGAGGATCATCCGCTCCGACGCCTCGTCCTGCCCATAGGTCGGCTCGTCGACAAGCCACACGTCGGCGCCTTGGCGCATCATCACGGCCATGGCGAGGCGCCGTTTCTGCCCTTGGCTGATCCCAAACGGCGACTGATGGGCACAGCCCGCGAGTCCGAACGCCTTGAGCTCCCGCTCGATCTCGTCCGGCACCTCGTCCCCGAGCACGCGCCCGGCCATCTCGTCCGCCACGCGCTCGTACAGAAACTGATACTCAGGATTCTGAAACGCGTACGCGATGCGGCCGTGGCGGGCCTTCGCAGACATCCGGTCAAGCCGCTCGCCGCGAAACCTCACCTCGCCCTGCGTGGGCCGGCGGAGTCCCGCGAGCACTTCGAGCAGCGACGACTTGCCGGCTCCGTTCGCTCCGACAATCGCCAGCCACTCGCCGGGTCGGACGGCCACGTCGACGTTGCGCCACACTTCGCGATGACCATAGGCCAGCGCAAGGCCCCTCGCTTCGAGGACCGGCGCTTCTCCCGCGCGGACCGTCGCCCCTCGGCGCCGCGGCCTCGGCGCCCGGCGCGTGATCTCCTCCGGTCGGCGGTGCACCGTCGCCCGGCCGCCCGGCCCGAGCTCCACCACCGCGTCCGCCACATCGAGGAGCAGTTCGTACCGGTGCTCGATGACGAGCACCGTCTTCCCCGCCTCCTTGAGGCGGCGAATGACATCGTAGACGTGGCGGCGCGAGTCCGGATCCAGATTCGCCGTCGGCTCGTCGAGAATGACGAGATCGGCGTCCATCGCAAGCGCCGATGCGACGGCGAGCTTTTGCTTCATGCCACCCGAGAACACGGTGTGGCGCGCCTCAAGCCCCACATCGAGCCCCACCGCCTCCAAGGCGCTCCGCATGCGGGGTTTCATATCGTCCCTCGGCAGTCGCAGGTTCTCCAGCCCGAACGCGATCTCGTCATCCACTCGATGCATGCAGAACTGGAGATCCGGGTCCTGAAACACGTAGCCGATCTTGCCCGGCGCCTGAAGCTCGCGGGCGAGCCGAATTTCGCCCTCCACCCGCGCCTCAATGGAACGCGGAATAATGCCCGCGATGGCCATGGCGAGCGTGCTTTTGCCACAGCCGCTCGGTCCGATGAGGAGCAGGCATTCGCCCTTTGAGATGGAAAACGATACGCCGGCGAGCGCAGGTTCCGCCGCCTCTTCGTACGTCACGGCCAAATCGCGCACCTCGATGGCGACGGCCTTCTTGACCTCTGGAGACGCCGTCGTCATGCCGATTTCACCGACCGCTTTGCGATCTCGTAATTGCGCAGCGCCCCGGTGCGCGCGAGCGCGTCGGCGAGCGCCTTCGGCAACAGCCCCCCGAGCACCGCGCCGCTCACGAGCGAGATGAGGACAAAGGCGATCTGCGTGCCGAGATGCAGCTTGTCTCCGCCATATTGGAAGTACCATTGGAACATGAAGGCCGCGGACGCCAGCACGCCGGACAACGTGCACGTGCCCGCGTTCCACACGCGATAACCAAAGAGCAGAAAGGCGATCTCCGAACCGACCCCCTGAATGAGGCCGGAGATCATATTGGACAGCCCCCACTGCTCGCCGAGCAAGAGCTCCACCGCGGCCGCCACCAACTCCGCGATGAGCGCCGCTCCCGGCCGCCGCACGATGTAGGGCACCATCACGCCGGCGATCATCCAGAGCCCCGTCATCACGCCCTGAAGCGCGTACGCGGTCGCGGGAATGAGCGCGTAGAGCACGTCCCACACCCGATAAATCCCGCCGCACACGATGGCGAGGACCACCATCAAGATGACTTCGCGCAACTTCCACTTGGCCACGCAACCTCTCCCCTTTTTCGTGAAAGGGACCTTGGGAGAACCGCCGCCACAACGAAAACGCCCTTTTCACCACGCGGGGAAAAGGGCGCACATGGACCATGACGGGCACTTCCTCACGCTGGTATTACCCAGATCGAGTCCACAGGGTTGGCGGATATCCGCCTCTCAGCCTTTCGGCACCCCTAGGCCCTTCTCACGATGAAATTGTTTGACTTTAGTGTAGCATTGCGACGCAGGCGGCACAAGCTCGCTAGAACCGCTCTCGAATGAGGATGGCGGCGTTCAAAATGAGCAACACGTTGGACATGATCCAGAAGCCCGCCGCGCCTGTCCGAATGCCATGGCGCGGTGCGCCTCAGTTGCGAAACGCGCGCCGCAGATTCGCCATCTCAATCGCGCCAAGCGCGGCCTCCGCGCCTTTGTTGCCCGCCTTGGTGCCGGCGCGCTCGATGGCCTGCTCGAGGGTATCGGTGGTCAAGACGCCAAACAGCACGGGAACGCCCGTGTCGCGGCTGACCTGCGCGATGCCTTTCGCCGCCTCCCCCGCCACGTAGTCGAAGTGTGCGGTCGCGCCGCGAATTACGCAGCCGAGCGCCACCACCGCGTCGTAGCGCCCGGATTCGGCCATCCAGCGCGCCACCACCGGAATCTCGTATGCGCCAGGCGCCCACGCGAGCTCGATGTGTTCCTCGGGCACGCCGTGACGCCGGAGCGCGTCCAGAGCGCCTTCCACCAGCTTGCTTGTGATGAAATCGTTGAACCGAGACGCCACGATGCCGATGTGCAAGCCCTGTCCGAGCAAATTCCCTTCATACACGCGCACGTGTCATGCTCCTCTCCATGAGATGCGTCTCCCTGACGTTACAGATTGAGCAGATGCCCCAACTTGTCCCGCTTGGTGCGCAGGTACGCCTCGTTGTATGGATTGCGGTCCACCTCGAGCGGCACCCGTTCCACGACTTCGAGCCCGTGCCCCGCAATGCCCTTTAGCTTGCGCACGTTGTTCGTCAGAAGGCGCATTTTCCGAATGCCGAGATCGCGCAAGATCTGCGCCCCGATGCCGTAGTCGCGGAGATCGTCGGCGAAGCCGAGCCGGTGGTTCGCCTCCACCGTGTCCAGGCCCTGATCCTGAAGCGCATAGGCGCGGATTTTATTCAATAGGCCGATCCCGCGCCCTTCCTGGCGCAGGTACAGCAGCACGCCCTTGCCTTCCCTCGCAATTTGGCGCAGCGCGGCGTGAAGTTGGGGCCCGCAATCGCAGCGCAGCGATCCGAACGCGTCGCCGGTCAGGCATTCGGAATGGACCCGCACGAGCGTCGGCTCTCCGTCCGACACGTCGCCCATCACGAGGGCGATGTGCTCCTTGTCGTCGATCTCGCTCTCGTACACCACCGCCCGAAAGTGTCCATACGCCGTGGGCAACTCCGCTTCGGCCGCCCTTCGGACGAGCTTTTCGGTGCGCTTGCGGTACGCGATGAGGTCGGCGATGGTGATGAGCCTCAGGCCAAATCGCTCTGCCACCTGCTCGAGCTGAGGCAGGCGCGCCATGGTGCCGTCCTCGTTCAAGATCTCGCAGATGACGCCCACCTCGGGCTCGCCGCAGAGCCGGGCGAGATCGACCGCCGCCTCCGTGTGGCCGGCGCGGCGGAGCACGCCGCCAGGCTTCGCGACGAGCGGAAACACATGGCCAGGCTTGCGAAAGTCGTCCGGACCCGTGTCCTCCGACACGATGGCTGCGATGGTCTCCGCGCGCTCGTATGCGGAAATGCCCGTGTGGGTGGTGGCGAGATCGACCGACACCGTGAAGGCCGTGCCGTAGTTGTCCGTGTTGCGCTCGTACATCGCCTCGAGGCCGAGGCGCCTGGCGCGCTCCTCGGTGATGGGCACGCACAAGAGCCCGCGGCCGTGCGTGATCATGAAGTTCACGACGTCCGGCGTGGCGCGGCTGCCGAGCGCGACGAAGTCCCCCTCGTTCTCCCGGTCCTCATCGTCGACGACAATCACGACGCGGCCTTGGCGCAGGTCCTCGAGCGCCTCTTCGATGGTGTTCATGACCCCATTCCCCCTCTTATCTCAAAAACCCGTGCCGCGCCAGAAACTCCGCACGGATTCCGCCCGGTGCCCCGGTATCCCCCCGGTACGCCAGGAGGCGCTCCACATACTTGGCGATCACGTCGCACTCGATGTTGACCGTCTCGCCCGATCGGATCTCGCCGAACCGGGTGACCGCCTGGGTGTGCGGAATGATGGATACGGAGAATCGATCCTTTTCCGCACGCATGATGGTGAGGCTGACGCCGTCGACGGCCACGGATCCCTTGTCGACCATGTAGCGCGCGAGGGCGGGATCGACGCGAATGACCAACACGCGCGCGTCGCCATCCGGGCGCACCTCCGCGACGTGACCCGTGCCGTCGACGTGTCCTGACACGATATGCCCGCCGAACCGCCCGTCCGCGCGCATGGCGCGCTCCACGTGCACGCGGCCTCCCGGCTGGAGCCCACCGAGGTTGGTCCGCCGCAGGGTCTCGGGAACCGCCGTGGCGGTAAACGTTCCACCGCTCAGGCTCTCCACCGTGAGACAGACTCCGTTCACGGCGACGCTGTCGCCGACGTGAAGATCGTCCATCAGAAACGGCGCCTCGAAGGTGAACGTCGCCCCTCCCGTGTGACGCGAGACCGCAGCGAGGCGCGCCGTCCCTTCCACAATACCTGTGAACATGCTCACACCTCCTCACGATAGCGAACCCGCCCTGTGAGGACGAGATCGTCGTCCAGCCACTCGATGCTCACATCGTGAAGTTCCGCCGCTTCCGACATCGACTGCGTGACAGCGCCTTGCAGCGCGGACAGTCCCCCTGCGAGGAGCTTCGGCGCCAGGTACACGCGAACCTCGTCGATCAGCCGCATCTGAAGCAGTGCCGACGCGAGCGTCG
The DNA here is from genome assembly GCF_017329605.1 of Alicyclobacillus fructus. Classification (GTDB taxonomy): domain Bacteria; phylum Bacillota; class Bacilli; order Alicyclobacillales; family Alicyclobacillaceae; genus Alicyclobacillus; species Alicyclobacillus fructus. The sequence goes on along the minus strand of NZ_JAFMTY010000004.1, from coordinate 42,998 downwards.
GGCCTCCTTCGAGGAGAAGGGCATTGGCGCCTTCCTCCGCCACGGCGCGCAGGGCCTCATCGAGATGGAGGCGTCCATCGCGTTCCGATACGGGAACGACGCGGACGCCGCCGCGATCGATGAGGCGGGCCGCAGCCTCGGTCCGCGCGGCGCGATGGGATGTCAGAATCAGCGTCCGCCCGGGCGCAGCGAGCAGCCGTGCGGTGGGCGGGGTGCGAAGGTGCGTGTCAAACACCACGCGAAGTGGCTGGCGATCCCGCCTTGTTCCCGCGGCGAGATCGCGAGCGGTCAACTCAGGATTGTCCGCGAGGACCGTCCCGACGCCGACGCCAATGGCGGGGATGATCTGTCGCAGCCGATGCACGTCGACCCGCGCTGCGGGACCGGTCACATACTGGCTGTGCCCGCTCGACGCGGCGACGTGACCGCTCAGGGTCATGGCGACCTTGTAGATCACATACGGTCGGCCGGTGCGGACGCGGTGAAAGAAGTGGCGGTTCAGATCGCGCGCTTCTTTTTCGAGCACGCCCACCTCGACCTCGATCCCGGCGTCGCGCAGACGGTTGACGCCGAGCCCGGCTGTGCGGGGATCGACATCGAGCGCAGCCACCACCACGCGCCGCACGCCCGCGGCGAGGATGGCATCCGTACAGGGCGGAGTACGCCCATGGTGATTACACGGCTCGAGCGTGACGTAGAGTGTCGCGCCTCGCGCGCGCTCGCCGGCCATGCGCAGCGCGTGCACCTCCGCGTGCGGCGTTCCCGCCTCGAGATGTGCGCCCTGCCCCACGATGAGGCCGTCATGCACCACGACGCAGCCGACCATGGGGTTTGGCGACGTCTGTCCTTCGCCCAGGCGCGCCACGTCGAGGGCCATGCGCATATATCGCTCGTCTTCGGTCAAGGTCCCTCCCCCTTCCGCGCCATGAAAAAAGCCCCTGGCATCCAGGGGCATAAAGGCAGAATGTCGGCACGTTGAACAAGCGCATGGTGCGCTCACACGCCGCCATCCTTCTTTCATCCGGACTATACCGTCGGTACTGGAATCTCACCAGTTCGTGCCTTGCGGCTCGTGGACTGACCGAGTCGTGCGCTCGGATCACCACCGATCGGGAATTGGCCTCTCGGCCTCACCCTGCCCCGAAGGATTGCGCGTCTCACGGATTCAGTTGTTGTCTTCCATCATGGACGAATCGAGGCCGGATCGCAAGTCCCGGCGCCGCTGCAGGTATGCCAGCGCGTACACGAGCGCGATGGCGACGATGACGGCCGCTGTGATGAGATCCCCTGACGCCTGTTCGACGAGCGACAGCCCAACGCCGCAGAGCGCAATGAAAGGCGGCAGGGGCCAGAGCGGCATGCGAAACGGCGCCTCGGCCGAGCCGCGCCGCAGGCGGTGCACGACGGCCGACACCGCCACGAGCAGGTAGATGATCACGATGATCACGCCGGTGAAGGTGATGAGGTTGTTGAGCGACGTGAAATAGCAGAGTATCGCGTTGCCCACCCCGAGCAGCACGAACCCCCACTTTGGCACGCCGCGGCGATTCATGCTGGCAAAGAACTGGTTGACAGGTCCTGGCCAACTCCCATTCCGCGCGGCGTCCAGATAGATGCGCGCGTAGGCGAGGTTGCCCGTGAGGCCGGTATCGAACATGGCGATCACGACGCCGACAAGCAAGACGGTCGCCCCCGCCTGGCCTGCGGCCGATTGCGCGATGGACACGAGAGGCAAGTAGGACGACGGCACGGCGGTGAACGAGGCGTGTGGCACGGCGAGCGTCGCCGCCATCACGGCGAGAACCTCCACCACCACGCTGAGGAATGCGGCCAAGAGGACGGCGCGGGGCAGGACGCGCCGAGTCTCCACGGTCTCTTCCGCAAAATAGAGGGGCCAATCGTAGCCGTTAAACGCAAACAGCGCCGGGACCACCGCGGCCAGGAGGTCCTGCCAGCCGACGGTCTGCGGGGCGTGATCGACCACGATAGGATACGTGAGGCGCCCGAGGTACGCGAGCGGATGTTGCGCGTGCGCAAACGCCAGCGCCGTGAATGCGAGGATGACCACGAGCTCCAGCACGAGCATCGCCGTCGCCACGGCGCTCGTCGCGCCGATGCGCTCCAGCGAAAGCCAGGTGACGATGGCCATCATCGCGACCGCCGTCCAGTTGACAGGGAGCGCCGGTATGAGCGAATGCAGGTACGAGGCGGCGGACACGAGGATGCTGGCGGTGATCACGACGCCGAGCACGAGAAAGAGAAAGACGGCGATGAAGCCAAACGGCTCGCCCAGCACCCGTTGCACGATGCGGTACGCGCCGCCCGCGCCAGGATACGCGGACCCGAGTTCCGCGTAGCAAAATGCCATAGACAGCGCGATGCATGCGCCGATGACGAACGCCCAGAACACGCCGGTGCCCGCCTGGAACAAGGCCGTGTTGTACACGAGAAACACGGACGTGGTTGGCGAAATGGCGGCGATGGCGATGGCGAGCACTTGGCGCAAACCGAGCGATCGGCGAAATCCCCCACCTTCCGAACGCTGCACGACATCTCCTCCCCACGAAGCGGCGCGTGCGCGCGCGACGCGCTTCAGCCTACTCACAGCTTGAGTATACAGAATCCACGGACGATTTTGCAGGAATTGCATAGCACGAAAGGGAAGTGTATAACCCTTTGTGAGTCGTATGGTTTGATTCTGGCTCACGAGGAGGCGATGCCTGTGGCGAAGATGAAAGCGGTGGGTCTGTACCGATACCTGCCCATCTCGGATCCGGAGAGCCTGTTGGACCTGGAGGTGGAGCGGCCTCGCCCGCATGGCCGCGATCTGTTGGTTAAGGTTCATGCCGTGTCCGTCAATCCCGTCGATACGAAGATCCGCGCGCCGAAAGACAAAGTGGAGTCCACGCCCAAAATCCTCGGCTTTGACGCCGCCGGGATCGTCGTCGAAACAGGACCGGATTGCGAGTGGTACAAGCCAGGCGACGAAGTGTTCTACGCCGGCAGCAACGTGCGGCAAGGCACAAACGCGGAATACCACCTCGTGGACGAGCGCATCGTAGGCCGCAAGCCGAAGGCGCTCGACTTTGCCGAAGCTGCCGCGCTGCCGCTCACAAGCCTGACAGCGTGGGAGGCGCTCGAGGACCGACTCCGTTTCTCGCTCGAGCCAGGTGCGAATCGCGGCACGGCGCTCCTCATCATCGGTGCGGCTGGGGGCGTGGGTTCCATCGCAACCCAGTTGGCCAAGCGCGCTGGGTTCACGGTCATCGGCACGGCGTCGAGGCCCGAGACGCGGGAATGGGCGTTGCGGCACGGCGCGGACCACGTCATCGATCACACGCGCCCGTTCCGGCCACAGCTCGAAGGGCTCGGCTTCCACGACGTCCATGCCATCCTGTGCCTCAACGCCACCGACAAACACTGGGAATCGATGGCGGACGTCATTGCGCCGCAGGGCAAGATTTGCTCCATCGTGGAGACGAGCACCTTACTGAATCTGGAACTGCTGTTTGGCAAGAGCGTGACATTCGCGTGGGAGCTCATGTTCACGCGGCCGCGGTACCAGACGGCGGACATGGCCAGGCAGCGTGACATCCTGAATCGGGTGGCTCGTCTCGTCGACGCGGGCGAGATTCAAACCACCATGACGGAGCACTTGTCGCCCATCAACGCGGAGAATCTGCGTAAGGCGCATGCGAAGCTCGAGTCCGGCAGAACCATCGGCAAAATTGTACTCTCGGGATTCTGAAAGAGGAACCGGGAGCGAGCGGCTTAGCGCTCGCTCCTTTTCACGGCGCGGAGGGCGGATCGGCTGCGGGAGGCGACCGAACTCGCCGTCGAGATGATGGACATGAAGGTGTCGGACATCCTCGAGATCTCCCGTTGTCATTCCTACTGTGTACGAAACGCGCAACGCTTGCCCCGCATGGTTTTCGATGATCAGGCCGGCGCCGATCAGCGCGTAGAAGGCGAGCGAAGCCATCACATGGACGCCCGCTCCATTTCCGACACGGTCACCGGCTTTTCCTTGCTCCGGTGCTGGCCAAGGAAGAGCGCCACGAGGATCATCGCGCCGCCGACGTAAAACAACGCGGACGGACGTTCGCCAGTGACAGCAATGGAAATCAGCACGCCGAACACCGGCTGCAGATACAGCGTGATGGCCGCGCTCGCCACATCATGGTCTTGCAGCACGAGGATCCAGATGAGATACGCCAAGGCTGTGGCAAAAAACGCGAGAAAGACGAGGCTCCAGAGGCTTGCCGGCGTCACGTGGCGCGGCCAAGCGAAGCCCGTCCAGGCGTCGATGGGCACGCAGCCGATCCCGGCCGCAAGCAGCATGATGCTCGTTGCGCCGGCCGCAGACACGTCGGCCGTGAGCCGGCCGGAGATGGCATTGTAGATGGCGTAGCAGGCCACCGCGCCGAGCATGAGGAGATCGCCCAGCAGGTAACCGGTAAACCCGGGCCGCGGACAGCCGGCGACGACCCAGGCGCCTGCGGCCGCGAGCAACATGGCCAGCCAGCGCCGCGGACCCAGAGGCGTGCGAAACGCGAAGGCCGACACCACGAGCGTGAGGAGAGGTTCAAGCGCAATCGACACGGCGCCAAGCGCCGGCGAAGACACACGAATGCCCTCCGTCTCCATGGTCACCGGCACGGTGAAGCCGAGAAGACCGAGCAGCGCAACGCGCAGCACCTTCTTCCACGTCCACACGCCCTGGCGCAAATCGCGCACGACGAAGGGCAAGAGCACCAGGCCGCCAATGATCATCCGCGCCATCACGATGACGGGCGGTGAAAAGCTGACCGCGGCGAGTCCCGTCGCCGTGAAACTCGCGGACCAGATCAGATTGGCTAAGATGAGCAGCACAAACAATCCCCATTTCGGAATACGCAACAAGCCGGCCCCCTCCGTAGCTAATCTACGCCGAGTGACCGGCCCAACTCAAGCCGCCACATCTTCCAGAATCCCACGCCTACCTGAACATCGTGGGTCTGCGCCCCGTGCGCGGCCGCGACCGATCGCGGCGCTCAAGCACCAGATAGTGGTCGGTCACGTAGGTCAGCCGATAGCCGTGCCGTTCCAGCTTCCGAATCACATCGCCGACCGTCATCCCGAGATAATCAGCGATCACGACGCTCTCGTCGGAACTGCTCCCGGCGTTGACCACGATTTCGGCGCTGCCGGTCACCAGCGGATGCAGAATGACCACCATAGTTCCACCTCCATGCTGTATCGAATGCATGAAGGGTCGGTGGTGTCCCTCCCGCGGCGCAGCGACTCAGGGCAGCGCCACGAGCCACAGGATGATCCACTGCAGGGCGTCGATGAGCACGCCCATCCCCATGTCCAAGATAAGCTGCAACACGCCATCCCCCCATCCCGCATGGCGCCGGATGGCCGTAGCGTGTGCCATGCGCACCGGGCTATGCGCGCTTCTCGAGCGTGCGCCAGACCTCGGCCGGATCGATCCCCACGTGGCGCCAAAGCACGAGGAGGTGGTACAACAGGTCCGCGGATTCCGAGGCCACCTCGGCGCGCGCCGACGCATCCCGCTCCGCCTTCAGCCCGCTGAGCGCCACCTCGACAGCCTCCTCCCCGATTTTCTTGCCGATGCGTTCCGCGCCCTGCGTGAACAGATACGTCGTATAACTTCCGTCCGGCCGCTCGCGGTACCGGCTGTCGATCACGCCCCACAGCCGCGCCAGAGAAGACGCGTCCCACGGGTCCGCCGCTGCGACGGCGGGGCGTTTGTTTGAAGGTGTCCGGTTGCCATCCGCAGCCTCCTCGGCGGCGGCACCCGGCCCGCCCGCCGGTCCAGCGTTCCCGCCGACAGCGGCTGACGCCTCCAAGCCGCGATCTGCACCTGATCCGTCCGGCACCAGGCGGCGATGGAAGCACACCTGCTCGCCCGTGTGGCACGCCGGTCCCTCAGGTTTTACCCTATACAGCACGGCGTCGCAGTCGCAGTCCAAACGCACTTCCACCACGCGCTGCACGTTGCCAGACGTCGCGCCCTTGCGCCAGTACGCTTGGCGGGATCGGCTGTAATACCAGGCGTAGCCCGTCGCAAGCGTCCGCTTCAGCGCTTCGCGGTCCGCGTAGGCGAGCATCAGCACGTCGCCCGTCTCCGCATCCTGCGCCACCACAGGCACGAGGCCTGTCGCAGCATCATAGCGGACGCGAGCGAGCTCCACGTCTCCTTTCACAGCGGCCATCGCACCGGCACCCCCTTTTCATGCAGATAGGCCTTCAGCGCCGGGATGGAGATTTCCCCAAAGTGAAAGACGCTCGCCGCGAGCGCAGCATCAGCGCCTCCCGCCGTCAGGACTTCGGCGAAGTGATCCATCGTTCCGGCTCCCCCGCTCGCGATGACCGGCACGCGGACCGCATCCGCCACGCGGCGGGTGAGGTCGAGATCGTAGCCGGATTTGGTCCCATCCTGGCGAAAGCTCGTCAAAAGGATCTCGCCCGCGCCGAGCTGTGCCGCGCGCTTGGCCCACTCCACGGCGTCCGTGCCGGTGCCGAGCTTGCCTCCCTGCAGCATGACCTCGTACCGTCCGAGCGAATCGCTCCAACGCGCGTCGATGGCCACGACGACGCACTGCTCGCCAAAGCGCCACGCGGACTCCTCGATGAGCCGATGATTGCGGTACGCCCCGGTGTTCATCGACACCTTGTCCGCGCCGGAGAGCAAAAGCCTGCGCACGTCCTCCACCGTGGACACGCCGCCACCCACGGTGAGCGGAACATTGACCCGAGCGGCCACCTGTTCCACCACACGCAACATGGCCAAGCGCCCTTCGCTGGAGGCGGAGATGTCGAGGAGTACGAGTTCGTCGGCGCCTTCGCGGCAGTAAGCCTCCGCCAACGCCACCGGATCGCCGGCGTCGCGGCGATGGTCCAAGAAGCTGACGTGCTTGACCACGCGGCCGTCCAGCACGTCGAAACACGGGATAATGCGCTTGGTCAGCACGGGCTACCCTCCCCTTCCTGCGCGAGCCGGCGGAAAAGCTCGGCGAGATCGATCCGCCCGTCGTGCAGCGCCTTGCCGATCACGACACCCGCGAGGCCTGCGCGGCGCGCCGCCACCACGTCGTCGATGGAACCCACGCCTCCCGACACGATGGCAAAGAGCCCCGACTGCTGCACGCCGAGCGCGAGATCGAGATTCGGCCCGGCGCCGGTGCCGTCGCGTTCCACATCGGTGACGAGGGCCTGCACCAGGCCGACCTTGGCCAGCTCGCGGGCGAGATCGAAGATGGAACGCTCCGTCTGCTCCACCCACCCGGACACCGCAAGACGCCCTCTGCGGCCGTCAAGCCCCGCGATAAGCCGATCGCCGCCGAACTCCGACGCCCAGTCGGCGACGAGCTCCACGTGCTGCACCGCCGTGCCGATCACGACGCGCGCCACGCCCGCGTCCAGCCACCTGGCGATGGCGTCCCGGGTGCGGATGCCGCCGCCCACCTGCACCAGCGCCCCGTATGACGTGGCCGTCGCGACAATGGCGCGCACCGCCGGCTCGTTGTCACTTTGGCCGGAGCGGGCGGCGTCGAGATCGACCACGTGCAGAAAGCGGGCACCCGCCTCGCACAGGCGGCCGGCCACCGCCTCGGGATGGCCGCCGTAGCGCGTGACCTGCTGATAATCCCCCTGGCGGAGGCGCACCACTTCTCCGCCGAGGATGTCAATGGCAGGATAGACCGTGAACGGAAGGCCGCTCATGGGCTCACCTCCTCGAACAGCGCCGGATACGCGGCGAGGCGCACGAAATTTGCGAGAATGCGCTCGCCGACCGCACCGCTCTTCTCCGGGTGAAACTGCGTGCCCATGACGCGGCCGCGCGCCACCACGGCGGGCACGTCGACCCCCGCGTATTCGGTACTCGCGATCACGTCCTCACCTCGTTCCGCCACAGCATAGTAGGAATGGACAAAGTAGACGTAGTCCCCCTGCCGGACATCGCGCAACAGCGGATGATGAGGCGCGCGCACATCGAGGCCGTTCCAACCCATGTGCGGAACCTTGGCCCCGTCCGGAAAGCGGACGACGTGGCCCGGGATGAGATCCAACCCGCGAAACACGCCGTGTTCTTCCGAACTGGTGAACAAAAGCTGCATGCCGAGGCAGATGCCGAGGAGCGGGATGGACCGCTCCACGGCGTCCTGCACCACGTCGCACAACCCGCGGACGCGCATCTGGCTCATGGCGTCGCCGAACGCCCCCACGCCGGGCAGGACGACGCCTTGGACGCGCGTCCCCTCGGCCAGTCCATGCGCCCACTCGTCGCGCGTCGCCACCACGCGGCCTTCGCAGCCCACGCGGCGGAGTCCGCCGAGCACGCTGTGAAGGTTGCCAATGCCGGGATCGAGCACGATGATCATTCGAGCACCCCCTTGCTGCTGCGCACGCCGCCTCCCGTCTCCTCGACCGCCTCGCGCAACGCCTGGCCGAACGCCTTGAACAGGGCTTCCACCATGTGGTGATTGTTCTCCCCATAGAGCACCGCGAGGTGCAGCGCCATCCGGGCCTCGTTCGCGACCGACTTGAAAAATTCGTGCACGAGTTCCGTCGGAAACGTGCCGATGCGCGTGTCCGTGAACCTGGCCTGCAGCACGAACGCCGGCCGGCCGGACAGATCGATCACAGCCCGCGCGAGCGCCTCGTCCATGGGCACGTGCCGCTCCCCATAGCGGCGAATGCCGGCCTTATTGCCAAGCGCCTCCCGGATGGCGCGGCCCAGGCAAAGCCCGATGTCCTCGACGAGGTGATGATCATCGACGTCGACGTCGCCCGTCGCCGAGACGGTGAGGTCGAAAGACCCGTGCACTGTGAAGAGATGCAGCATGTGGCGCAAAAATGGGACAGGGAAGTCCATCAATGCCCGGCCCTCTCCGCGCAGGTTGAGCGACAGGCGCACCGACGTCTCGCCCGTCTCGCGCTCCAACGCCGCGACAAAAGTGGGAGTTCCCAGGTTCGTGCTCATCGCAACTCCTCCCTGCGGATTCGCACCGCTTCCCGGTGCGCCGTGAGCGATTCTGCGTCTGCGAGCGCCTCGATGTACCGCGCATGGCGGGCGAGGGTCTCAGCCGTGTACGTGGCTGCGGTCATCCGCCGCATGAAGTCGAGCGTGCCCAGTCCGCTCGAAAAGCGCGCGCTCCCGTGGGTGGGCAGCACGTGATTCGTCCCGGCGAAGTAGTCCCCCACCGGTTCGGGCGTGTACGGGCCGAGGAACACCGCACCGGCCGTGCGAAGCCCATCCAGGAGACGGCGCGGGTCCCGCGTGATGATCTCCACGTGTTCCGGCGCCATCCGGTTGGCGAGATCGACCGCGTCGTCCAAGCTTTCCACGAGCACGAGCGCCCCGTGGCGCTCCAGCGCTTCGCGCGCGATCTCCGTCCGCGGCAACGTGGACAGCTGCCGCACGATCTCGGCGTGCACCCTCTCCAGCACATCGCGCGCCGGACTCAGGCACACGGCCCCTGCCTCGACGTCGTGTTCCGCCTGGGCGAGCATGTCGGCCGCCACGTACGCCGGATTGGCCGAGTCATCGGCAATCACCACCACCTCGGTCGGCCCGGCGATGCTGTCGATCCCGACGTCGCCCATCACCATCCGTTTGGCCGTCGCGACGTACACATTGCCCGGCCCGACGATCTTGTCCACCCTCGCGATGGTCTCCGTCCCGTACGCGAGCGCCGCCACCGCCTGCGCGCCGCCGACCGCGTACATCTCCCGCACGCCGACCAGATGGGCCGCCGCCAAGACCGCCGGATGAGGAAGGCCGTCCGGCCCCGGCGGCGAGACCAGCGCGATGGACCGGACGCCAGCCACCTGCGCCGGGATGACGTCCATCAATACGGTCGACGGATAGGCCGCTCGTCCCCCCGGCGCGTACACCCCCACGCGCTCCAGCGGCCGCCAGAGCATCTCCAGGGTCTCCCCGTCGTCACCTTGGACGACGAGATCGGTCGGCAGCTGCGCCTCGTGAAACCGCCGAATACGCGCTGCCGCGCGCGCGAGCGCCTCCCGCACCTCTGGACGCAAGGCGTGAAACGCGGCTTCCATCGCCTCCGCGGGCACAGTGAGCGGCGCGTCCACACCGTCCAGCGCCCTCGTCAGGCTGCGCAGCGCTTCGTCGCCTCCCGCGCGCACCTCCTCCAGGATGCGCGCCACCGTTTCCCACACGCCGGCGTCACGGCCGGTCGTTCGCTCCCATGAAAACGAAGCCTGTTCGATCACGTCCACCCGATCAAGGCGCATAAGCGTTCCTCCTCGCGATGACCGCCTCCAGCCGCTCCACCAAGGCGGAGATTTCGCCGTGTTTCATCCGGTAGCTCGATCGATTCGCGACAAGCCGCGCCGAGATGTCGAGCACCTCGTCAAAGACGACGAGCCCGTTGGCCCTGAGTGTCTCCCCGGTCTGGACAAGGTCGAAAATGCGATCCGTCAAGCCGATCACGCTCGCCAACTCGATCGACCCGGCGAGCGGCACAATCTCCACCTGATGCCCCTGGCTGCGAAAATACCGGTCCGCGAGCTTCGGGTATTTCGTCGCCACGCGCCGCGGCGCGTGGTGGCGTTCGTCCTCCGGACCGGCCACGCACAGCTTGCACCGGGCGACGCCGAGGTCGATCAGTTCGTACATCTCCCGCTCCTGCTCGAGCAGAATGTCGTTGCCGACAACGCCCAGATCCGCCACGCCATAGGCGACGTACGTCGGCACGTCCGCGGGCTTCGCGAGGAGATAGCGCAGGGCAGAGCCTCGCCAAGGCACCTCGAACACCAGCGCGCGGCTCTCATCCCAGTCGCGCGGATAGGAGATGCCGGCCTCTTCCCAAAGCGGCACGACATCCTCCAGCGTGCGCCCTTTGGCCATTGCCACAGTCAGCATGCGCTCTCCCCCTCCTCCTGCGCCTCGAGGACGGCCATCACGCGCTCGACTTCGAACGCGAAGCCGACGGCCGGCGCATCGGCGCCAAATTGGGCCAGAAGCTCGTCGTAGCGCCCGCCCTGCGCGATGGGCGCGCCCACGCCGGGCGCAAACATCTCGAACACCAGTCCGGTGTAGTAGTCGAGCTCGCGGTGAAGGGCGAGATCGAACGTGATGACGTCCGACGCCAGGCCCGACGCCTCCAGCGCATCGGCCAGGCGGCAGAGGTATCGCCACGCCTCCCGCACGTCGGCTGCCGCGCGAGCGTCCGCGGCTTCCGCCAACAGCCCCTCGATCTCGCGCCCCGACACCTCGCGGGCGCGCTTCGCCGTATCGCGATCCGCGGGCGACCAAGCGAGCAGATTCGCGAGCAGGTCGACCTCCGTGCACGCGTGCCGCTGCCAAAGCTCCCGGAACTGCACGTAATTCCCACTCGTCAAGCACGAGAGAAGCGCCCGCGCGAGCCCCGCGGATACGCCCATCGCGTCGAGCAGCCGCGGCACCAATCGCGCGTGGCTCACCACGATGCGGTGATGTTTCACACCCGCCGCCGCGCTCGCCTCGTGCAGGAGGCGCAACACGTCCATGTCGACTTCGACGCTCGCCTCTTCCCCTATCCGCTCGATGCCGACCTGCGTCGACTCCGCGGCCTTGCCGCTCGCCCACGACAGGGAGGCCGGATCGTCCGTGCGCCGGTACACGCGTTCGCAGTAACACCAGCGAATGGGCGTCCGCCCCGCGGCGACGCGCGGCGCCGCCATGCGCGCGATGGACGGGGTCATCTCCGGGCGAAGGGCCACGGCGTCCCCGCCGCCGTCAAAGAGCCGGATCCAATCGCGGCTCGACTCGGGCGATCGCGCCCGAAGCAGCGTGTCCACGTATTCAAACAGTCCGCTCGTGACAGGCTCGTATCCCGCATCCTCCACAAACGAGAGCAGGCGGGTCTCCACCGACCTGCGGCGCTTCGCGAAGTCGGGGTAACCGTCCTGCATCCCTGGGGGCCGATCCGCAAATCCGCGAACAGCCTGCCAAGGGCTGGCGCCCCATCCGCTTCCGCTCCTCGTGGCATCCATGCCTCTCCAGCCTCCACGCCTTCTGCGCGCCTTCATCCAGACGGCGCTCTTTACTTCGCTAATATGCTAAAGCAAGCATATCGGACGGGAGCCCACATTGCAACTGGCCAAATGTAGGCGTCCATCCTCGGCGAGTCCGCCCGCATTCGCATACGGTGGATCGAACCACGCACAAGGGAGGAATGACAGTGGTCAAGTACATCGTCCAACCCGGTGACACGCTCGGAAACATCGCGGTCAAGTACGACACGACCGTGTCCGCCATCGTCCGGGCCAACGGCATCAAGAACCCCAACATGATTTATCCCGGCCAGGTACTGAAGATTCCGAGCAAACACTACGAGGACGTCAAGTGGAGCTCCCACGCGCACGACATGCACCACGACGGACATCACCACGCGCATCACGACATGCACACGCACCACAAGAGCTGGTACTGAAGGGCGATCGTCCCGACACAAAAAAAGCGCGCCCGCCTGTCGATCTCCCGACAGTCGGGCGCGCCTGTGCGCTCACCAAATGGAACCTGTCTCCGCGTACCGCTTCGCCATCGTATCGATTTCCTTTTTCAGTTCCGTCAGAAGATCCGCCTCTGGGATCTTGCGCACGACCTGACCCTTGCGGAAGAGAAGCCCCTCGCCCCGCGCTCCCGCGATGCCGATATCGGCCTCTCTCGCCTCGCCCGGGCCGTTGACCGCGCAACCCAGCACCGATACCTTGATGGGCGCGCGGATGTTCTGCACGTAATCCTCGAGCTCGTTGACGATGCTGATGAGGTCGATGTCGATCCGGCCACACGTCGGGCACGACACGATGGTCACTGCATCCGACACGATGTGGAACACCTTGAGCAGCTCGCGCGCGACCTTGACCTCTTCCACTGGATCCGCCGAAAGGGACACGCGGATGGTGTTCCCGATGCCCATGTGCAGCAGCGTGCCAAGCCCCGCCGCGCTCTTGATGGTGCCTCCAAACAAGGTTCCCGACTCCGTGATGCCGAGGTGGAGCGGATACCGGAATCGCTCCGCGGCCAGCCGATACGCTTCAATGGCGAGCGGCACATCCGACGCTTTCATCGAAATGACGATGTCGTCGAAGTCGAGATCCTCCAAGATCTTGACGTGATGCTCCGCGCTCTCCAACATCCCCTCGGCCGTAGGATAGCCGTATTTCTCCAGGATGTGCTTCTCGAGCGATCCGGCGTTCACGCCGATGCGGATGGGAATTCCGCGCTCCTTGCACGCTTTGACGACTTCCTCGACCTTCTCGCGCTTGCCGATGTTGCCGGGATTGATCCTCACCTTGTCCACGCCGTTCTTGATGGCCTCCAAGGCGAGGCGATGGTCGAAGTGGATATCTGCCACAAGCGGAATATGGATTTGCCGCTTGATTTCCTTAATAGCCTCAGCAGCTTCGCGGTTGTTCACCGTCACGCGCACGACCTGGCAGCCCGCGTCTTCCAAACGGTGAATCTGCTCCACCGTCGCCTTGACGTCGGCCGTCTTGGTCGTCGTCATGCTCTGCACAATGACCTGATTACTTCCGCCGATCACGACGTCGCCGACGCGAACCGGCTTCGTCTCCCAGCGACGATACATACTCTCGTCTCCCCGCTACGTGATGAGGTCTCATGACGGATCTTACCGAACGAAGGGCCGTCCTTCAACCAATACGCGCTTTACGGCGCGCTCATGCGCACCACAATGCGCACAGCCTCACCCGCTGCCAGCCGATCGAATCCTTCGTTGATGTCGTCGAGATCGATCACGTCCGAAACCAGCCGATCAACAGGGAGCTTGCCTTGCTGGAACAAGGCAATGAAGCGAGGGATGTCGCGGGAAGGGATGCAGCTGCCGACGTACGAACCGCGAATCGTGCGCTCCTCCGCCGCCAAAAGCACCTGCGGCACGCTCCATTCGTGGCGAGGATCAGGCAGTCCGGTGGTCACCGTCGTTCCCCCGCGACGCGTCACCCTGAACGCCGTCGTCATGGCGGCGACGGCGCCCGCCGTCTCAAACACGTACTCCAGGCCACCCGAAGAATCCGCGCGCACCTTGTCGATCACGTCGGGATCGCGCGCATCGTAAACGTGCGTGGCCCCGAGATCGCGCGCGAAGGCGAGCTTCTGCGGATTCACGTCGATGGCCGCAACGTGCCGCGCGGAAGACGCCACGGCCCCGAGCAGTGCGGCGAGCCCGACTCCGCCAAGCCCGACGATGCCCACGGACGCCCCCACGGGAACGCGCGCCGTGTTGACCACGGCGCCGACGCCCGTCATGACGGCGCAGCCGAAGAGCGCCGCGTGCTCGAAGGGGAGCGACGGATCGATCTTGACCAGCGATCGGCGAGACACGACGGCGTATTCGCTGAACGCCGACACGCCGAGGTGGTGGTTCACGGGCTTGCCGTGAAGGCGCAGCCTGCGCGCGCCGGATAACAGCGTGCCGCGGCCGTTCGCCTCAGCACCCGGTTCACAAAGAGCCGGCCGGCCCTCTTGGCATGGGCCGCAGTGGCCGCAACTCGGCACGAAGGCGCACACGACGTGATCGCCAGGTGCGAGGTCGTGCACGCCCTCCCCAAGCTCCATCACTTCGCCGGCCGCCTCGTGCCCGAGCGCCATCGGCATCGGACGCGGACGGGCCCCTTGAATGACGGAGAGATCGGAGTGACACAGCCCTGCCGCGCGGACGCGGATCAGAACCTCGCCCGGTCCCGGTGGGTCGAGTTCCAATGTCTCCAAGCGAAGCGGCCGCGTGGATGCATACGGCGGCTTGGCTCCCATCTCCATAAGCACCGCGGCTCGTGTCCGCACACTCGATTCCCCCATTCTCGTCTCCGCGTGACGCCGTGGTTTTACGCAAACGAGGTGATGACGTTGAAACCCTTCGTCTCGAAGCGAAGCATGCGCTCAAACACGTCGTTCACCTCAGCGAGACTCACCTCGCGCTCCACGAGCGCCTTGGGCCGCAGCCTCCCCGCGGCGACCAAGCGCATCAGCCCATCGAACGCCACGTGTGGGTTGCCAAAACTGCCGATGAACTCGATTTCCCCGGTCGTCATGATGTCGACCGGCAGCGCCACCATGCCTTGCTCCGCCGAAGACGTGAGGCCGACCTGGACATGGCGCCCGCCTTTGCGAAGGCACCGCACGGAGTTGAACACCGTCTCGGCCAGTCCGAGCGCATCGATGCTCACATGCGCACCGCCGCGCGTGACCTGCTTGATGGCCTTGAACACGCGCTCCTCACGGCGGCTGTTGATGGTCACCGCTGCGCCTTCCGCCTTGGCCTTGGCCAGTTTTTCGTCGTCGATGTCGACGGCGATCACCTGAGCGCCGATGGCGTGCGCCGTCTGAATCGCGGACAGCCCGACCCCGCCCGCTCCGTGCACAGCCACCCACTCACCCGGCTGCACGCGCCCGCGCATCACGGCGTGGAACCCCGTCATGTATCGGCAGCCCATGGCCGCGGCGGTCACAAAATCGACCTCGTCGGGCAACCGGATCAGGTTGAAGTCCGCGTTGGGGACGCGCACATATTCAGCAAAGCAACCGTCGTAGGTGGCGCCGTAAAATCCGAACTCGTCGCACAGGTTGGACCTGCCCGACTGGCACTGTGGACAACGGCCGCACCCGTTGTGAAAGGGCACCGTGACGCGATCGCCCGCGCTGAAGCGCTTGACGTTGCGCCCGACGGCAACCACTTCGCCCCCGAACTCATGTCCCAGCGTGATGGGCAACTGGGGCCGAATCCCCACCCACGCGAGTTCTCCCTGCCAGATGTGGAGATCGCTTCGGCAGACGCCGGCCGCGCGCACGCGGACGATGGCATCCTCTGGCCCCGGCTCGGGATCCGGCACCGTCTCGATGGAAAACGGCGTGCGAAACGACAGCAGGCGAGCAGCTTTCACTTGTGCAACATCCTTTCATGGATGAAATCTGAGACATGCGTGCAGACGGACGAAATCGTTTACATCCACATCCCTAGCAAACCGGACTCTCGCTTCAATGTCAATAGGAACGCGAGAGCCCCTGTGACGCGCCGCTCGACGCGCCACAGGGGCGTTTTCGTTCAGAGAATGGAAACCGAGAGGACCGACACAATACAGAGCGCTGTGAGGTAGATGAGCGAAAAGCGAAAGACCTGGTTCGCCCAGTCCATATCCTTTTCCGGCGGAATGAAAAGTCCCTTCACCGCGAGGAACAGGAACCAGAGTCCCAGCCCGCCCATCACGACGAAGTACAGCCATCCTTCCGCCCCCAGCACCGTGAGCATCAGCGAGACCGGCACCATGGCGGCCGTGTAGAACACGATCTGCCGCTTGGTCTCGCGAAAGCCTCGCACCACGGGCAGCATGGGAATACCGGCGGCCCGGTAATCCTCTGTCTTCTTCATGGCGAGCGGCAAGAAGTGCGGAGGCTGCCACAGGAAGAACGTGAAAAACAGGCACCATGCCGCGAGAGACAGCGAACCGCCGCTGCCGGCCGCCCACCCGATGAGCGGCGGCATGGCGCCGGAGATGCCGCCGAGCACGGTGTTCAGCGTCGTATGCCGCTTAAACCACACGGTGTACAGGTACGAATACACGAAAAGACCGACGAACGCGCAGAGCGCGGCCTGCCAATTCACACCCACAAGCAACACCGCGAGCCCGACGGCGCTCATCGTCAGTCCAATCGCGAGCGCCGCGACGGGCGACACCTTGCCCCTTGCCACGGCCCGCATCTTGGTCCGGGGCATGCGCTGATCAATGTCGCGATCGTAAAAATTGTTGAGCGCCGCGCCGCCCGCAACCACGAACATCGTTCCGAGAAGTGTGAGCAACATGGTCCCAAGCGGCGGGTGGCCGCCCGACGCCACCCAAAGCCCTGCGAATGTGGCCATGAGATTGGCGATGGTAATGCCCCACTTCATAATGGATAGATAATCGCGAAGCGTGGCCCGCGCGGATTCAACGCCCTTCGGAGGTTCCTGGTACACAACGCCGTTTGCTTGCAACGGATCATCACATCCTTCGCCTTGAGGCCACAAATGTCCCCGCGTTGACCCATCTTTCCGTTCACTATCGTTGCAAAGCGAAGGCCGAAACTCAATGGCTGCGCCTGATTTGTCATCCAACCGACATACTTTGGCCCCTGAAAAGACACAGATTGCAGTATAGCCCGGCAGGGTCCGGTTTAGTATAATTGCCGTGGAATGACACGAGCTAGGGAGAGAAACGTATGCCCCTTTGGCTGTCGGGAATCGTCGCTTTCGCGCTGGCCTACATGCTGGCGCCGCACATGCGAAAACTCGCGCTACGGTACCGTTTTGTCGATCTTCCGAACGAGCGAAAGATTCATCGGGATCCGCTCCCTCTGCTCGGCGGAGCCGCCATCTTCGCAGGCGTGCTCGGGGCATGTCTCGCAGGTGCCTTCTGGAGGGACTGGCTGAAAACGCCATACATCGGCGTCATGATCGGCGCCGCGATGCTGTTCGTGATAGGCCTTCTGGACGACTACTATAAGACGCGGGGCAAAGATTTCTCCGTCGGCATTCGCTTCGTGGTTCAAATCCTCGCGGCGCTCATGGTGCCGCTCTTCGGCGGAGCGATCCAGGGATTCACGTCCCCCTTCGGAGGCCACCATTTCGTGGCCATTCCCCCGTACCTTTCGCTCTTCCTCACGCTGTTGTGGATTGTCGGCGTGACGAACGTCTTCAACTTTCTCGACGGCGTCGACGGCCTCGCCGCAGGCATCGCGGCCATCTCCGCGACGACGCTGTTCTTTGTTGCGCTCATCAAGGGCGACAGCGCGTCGGCTTGGTTTGCAATTGCGGTGACAGGAGCCGCCGTGGGTTTCCTGCGCCACAACTTCTATCCTGCGCGAATCATCATGGGCGACGCGGGATCGACCGTTTTGGGCTATCTGCTCGCGTCGATTGCGTCGGTCGGCGCATTCAAATCCGCGACCGTCGTGTCCATCGGTGTGCCGATTCTCGCGTTGGGTGTACCCATCTTCGACGCGGTTCGCGTCGTTTTCCTGCGGGCTCGGGCTGGCCGCCCGGTGTACAAGCCAGACCAGAACCACGTGCACCACTGGCTCTTGCGCCTGGGACTCACGCAGGTTCAGACGGTGACCGTCGTCTACCTCATCAGCGCTTGTTTCTCCCTGGTGTCGATGCTGGTCCTGCTCTTGAACAGAGGATGATGGATGGCCCGCCCGGCCCTTGCGGCCGGGTTTTTCTTCGCACAGGACACCCCGTCCCCTCGCCTTGCGTAAATTCCTCCATGGTAGTAGAGTGACAGAGGATTCGTCTCGTGCGAACGCTTCCAAGCCCTCGCCTCTCGCAGGTTTTCGATATCGGTATCGGCGATCTGGATGAGGATTCGACAGACTCGAGGGTTGCGTCGCAAAATAGAGACAGAAACCAGAGAGAAGGAGTGAGTCAAGGTGGGCGCCAATCTGTTCCAATCCAAACAGACCCTCACCGTTGGCGGGAAGTCCTATACCTACTACCGCCTCGACGCTCTTCAGGAGCAGGGCGTGGCCGACATCTCCCGCCTCCCCATTTCCATCAAAATTCTGCTCGAATCGGTGCTCCGCCAGTACGACGGCCGTGTGATCACCGAAGAGCACGTGCGAGAGCTCGCGAATTGGAATGCCGCCAACCCGGCGAAATCCGAGGTCCCCTTTAAGCCGGCGCGCATCCTGTTGCAGGATTTTACCGGCGTTCCCGTCGTCGTGGATTTGGCCGCGATGCGCACGGCCATGCACAAGTTGGGCGGCAATCCAAAGCGGATCAATCCGCTGATTCCGGTCGATCTCGTCATTGACCACTCCGTTCAGGTGGACGCGTTCGGATCGAAAGAAGCGCTCGAATTCAACATCGCCAAGGAGTTTGAGCGCAACGAAGAGCGCTATCGCTTCCTCCGCTGGGCACAGACCGCGTTCGACAACTTCCGCGCGGTGCCGCCGGGCATGGGCATCGTGCATCAGGTCAACCTGGAATATCTCGCCCGCGTGGTACAGGAGCGCACCGTCGACGGCGAACAGGTCATCTTCCCGGACAGCCTGGTCGGCACCGACTCGCACACCACGATGATCAACGGCGTCGGCGTGCTGGGCTGGGGCGTCGGCGGCATTGAGGCCGAGGCGTGCATGCTCGGTCAGCCGCTGTACTTCGTGCAGCCCGAAGTGATCGGATTCAAGCTGACGGGCAAGCTGCCCGAGGGCGCTACCGCGACCGATCTCGCCCTGACCGTCGTGAACATGTTGCGCAAGAAAGGCGTGGTCGGCAAGTTCGTCGAGTTCTACGGCGCCGGCCTCTCGAACATTAGCGTCGCGGACCGCGCGACCATCGCGAATATGGCGCCCGAGTACGGCGCGACGATGGGCTTCTTCCCCATTGACCAGGCGACGCTCGACTATCTCCGCCTCACGGGTCGCGACGAGTCGCTCATTCAGCTCGTCGAGGCTTACGCCAAGGCGCAGGGCATGTTCCGCACGGACGACATGCCGGATCCCGTCTTCACCGACACGCTGGAGCTGGATCTCGGCTCGGTTCAGCCGACGATGGCTGGTCCGAAGCGGCCGCAGGATAAGATCTTCCTCTCCGACATGAAGAAGAACTTTGAAGCGGCCCTCGAGAAGCCCGTCTCCGAAGGCGGCTTTGGCCTCGCGGACCAGCGCGACAAGAAGGCCGTCGTCAAATACGCCGACGGTCAGGAAGCGGAGCTCCATCATGGCGCGGTCGTGATCGCCGCCATTACGAGCTGCACCAACACGTCCAACCCGTCCGTGATGATTGGCGCTGGGCTTCTGGCGAAAAAGGCCGTGGAGAAAGGGCTCAAAACGCCGCGCTACGTGAAGACGTCGCTCGCGCCCGGATCCCGCGTCGTGACCGATTATCTGGAGCGCGCAGGGCTGCTTGAGCCGCTGTCCAAGCTCGGCTTTGACGTCGTCGGCTACGGCTGCACCACGTGTATCGGAAACAGCGGTCCGCTGCCGGAAGAGGTGGCCAAGGCGATTCAGGAGAACGACCTCCTGGTGTCCGCCGTGCTGTCCGGCAACCGCAACTTTGAAGGCCGCATCCACTCGCTCGTGCGCGCCAACTACCTCGCGTCGCCTCCGCTCGTCGTCGCGTACGCGATTGCTGGCACGGTCGACATCGATCTCGTCAACGAGCCGATTGGCAAGGACGCGAATGGCAACGATGTCTATCTGAAGGACATCTGGCCGTCGAACGAGGAGATTCAGGCTGTCATTCGACAGATCATCAATCCGGAGATGTTCAAGAAGGAATACGAGAGCGTGTTCAACCGGAACGAGCGGTGGAACAAGCTCGACGTGCCGAAAGGCGAACTGTACGAGTGGGATCCAAACTCCACGTACATCCAGGAGCCGCCGTTCTTCGAGGGCCTGTCGGAGAACGTGCCGGACATCGAGGAGATTCGCGGCGCCCGCGTGCTGGCGTACTTGGGCGACTCCGTGACGACCGACCACATCTCGCCCGCCGGCAGCATTGCCCCGTCGAGCCCTGCGGGCCAGTACCTGCAGCAGAAGGGCGTCAAGCCGCATGAGTTCAACTCGTACGGTTCCCGCCGCGGCAACCACGAGGTCATGATGCGCGGCACGTTTGCCAACATCCGCATTCGCAACAAGGTGGCTCCGGGTACCGAGGGCGGTTATACGACCTACTTCCCGACCGGAGAGGTCATGCCGATTTATGACGCGGCGATGAAGTACAAGGCGGACGGCACGCCGCTCGTGGTCATCGCCGGCAAGGAGTATGGAACAGGGTCCTCCCGCGACTGGGCGGCGAAGGGCACCTATCTGCTCGGCGTCAAGGCGGTCATCGCGGAGAGCTTCGAGCGCATCCACCGCAGCAACCTCGTCGGCATGGGCGTGCTTCCGCTCGAGTTCATCGACGGTCAGAACGCCGAGACGCTCGGCTTGACGGGCCGCGAGACGTACACCATCAAGGGGCTGTCGAACGACCTGAAGCCGCGCCAGACCGTCACGGTCGAAGTCACGCGCGAGGACGGATCGTCGTTCACGTTCCAGGCGCTCGTTCGCCTCGACAGCGACATCGAGGTGGACTACTACCGGAACGGCGGCATCCTGCAGACGGTGCTCCGCAACTTCATGCGCGAGCAGCACGCGTAATCCCAACAAACAAGGGGCTCCCAAATGGGGCCCCTTGTTTGTTGGGCAACAACCGGCAGCCAGGTGTGTCCGCACGGCCTGGTTCGACGGTGAACGCACACACCGCACGGGCGATGCCAGCCGACTCAACCCACCGAATCTGGGTGTTACACTCCCTCACGCGAAGTTCGATGCGCGTCTCCCATGCGCGCCCATCCTCCGCGTCATAGGAGAACGCGCAAACGTTTCCGGACACCGACAAGCGGGGTGAGCGAACCGGCGACTCGACCTGAAACCCCCGAACCTCGAACATGTCCGCGAAGTCAGCGGCCACCTCGTACACCATCTCGAGGCGAACGGCGCGATCGCCAAAGTTGCGCACGATACCGCTTTCTTGAAAGCAACGCCCATCCACGCGCTGGCCGGAAACGTTTTCAATTCCGTGCGCGCTCAGACCCTCTCCGTCTCCGTACCAAAACAGGTCGTCTTCCTTGATGACCCATCCGTTCATGATGCCTCTCCCCCAGTTGGAATCGCTCAGGCCGTCTCGCGCACGACGAGTTGCGGCGGCAAAAGCGTGCCCGACGGCATCTCGCCCTTCTGCAGCATGTTGACGAGCATCCGGGCCGCCTCGCATCCCATCTCGTACCGCGGCTGCGCGACCGTGGTCAGCGCAGGCGTGACAAAGCGGGCGAGATCGATGTCGTCAAACCCGACAAGGGCGAGATCGTCCGGAATGCGGAGACCTGCCGCCTTGCAGTGTTGAATGCCGCCGATGGCCATCAGGTCGCTCGCGAAGAAGACGCCATCCACATCCGGTGCTCGAGCGAGAAGCTCCGCCAGCGCCCGCTGTCCTCCCTCGAGCGTAAAATCGCCATAGACCACCAGGCGCTCGTCGAACTCCCCCACGTACTGGCGCACGGCTTCCTCAAATCCTCTCAGCCGCTCGCGGCTGACCGCCGCGTGCGCGGCGCCGTTCACGAACCCGATGCGCCTGCACCCGCGCGACACAAGATGTCTCACCGCGTAGCGCGCGCCGTTGACATTGTCGGTCATCACGTAGCCGCAGTGGCGGCTCAAAAGCGGCAGATCGATCACGACGCTCGGCAGCGTGGATTCGACGACCTCCTCCACGTACGGGTCGTCCAGTCGAATGCCCATGACGATCACGCCGTCCAATCCCCGCGCCCGGCAGAAGTCCACATAGCCGATGAGTTGCTGCCGAGCGGTATCCGTGCTGACCAGCGTGACATCGTAGCCATATTCCGCGAGCGTATCGTGCACGCCGACCAAGACGTCGTAGAGAAAATGATGGCCGCCTTTGCGAAAGTCGGACACCAAAAGCCCGATGTTCTGACTCTTCCGGAGCACAAGGCTTCGCGCCACGTGGCTCGGCCGATAGTTCAGTTGCTTGGCGACCTCAATCACACGCTGGCGCGTCTCTTCCCCGACGTCCGCGGCGCCGTTCAGCGCTCTCGACACCGTGGTGACCGAAACACCTGCCGCACGCGCGACATCGCGGATGGTGACTCTCATCGCAGTAAACCCCTTTCGCGAGCCTCCCGCGTATCCGAAACGTTTTCGGCCGCACAAACCTATCACTCGCGAGTCAGCAACAATATACCCGAAAACGTTTTGGAAACGCAAGAGGGAAGGTCGATGCTCAAGGCTTCCGCACGAGGCACTACGGCGAGAGGCGCTTCCACGCAAAACGCAAACCTCTCGCCGCAAGGCTGCAAACGGAAGAATTTGAACGCAGATGGACAGGCAAGTCACAGGCTGGCGCGCAAGATGTTCAACACGTCCTCCTTGCCGAGTTTGCGGAAATGGCCGATCTCGCCGAACCGCACCGCCTGCGACGCCATGCGCTCGAGCTGATCGTCGCCGATGCCGTAATCCGCCAGGCGCTGGGGTGCGCCAATCTCGCGATAGAACTCGCGCACCTTCTCGATGGCGATGTCGGCCAACTCCTCGTCCGACTTGCCCGTGCCATCGACCAGGAACACATTCTTGGCCAGCGACGCAAACCGGCTCGGGTCGGTGCTCTTCACGTAGTCCATCCAATGCGGGAACAGAATGGCCAAGCCGCCTCCGTGTGGGATGTCGTAGATGGCGCTCACCTCGTGCTCCATGGCATGGCAAGCCCAATCGCCCACGATGCCCATCGAGATCATGCCGTTCAGCGCCATCGTGCTGCAGTACATGATGGTTTCGCGCGCGTCGTAGTCCGTCGGGTTGTCGACGACGCGCTTCGCGTATTCCACGATGGTCCGCATCACGCCCTCGATGAGGTGACGCTGCAGCGGCGCATGGCGCGTGGAATGGAAGTAGTGTTCAAAGCAGTGCGCGAGCATGTCGCAGATCCCGTACACCGTCTGGTCGCGCGGCACCGTGAACGTGTTCTCGGGATCGCAGAAGGAAAACACCGGGTACGTATAAGGTGAGCTGGCGCCGAGCTTTTCCTTCGTCTCCCAATTGGTGATCACGCCGCCCGCGTTCATCTCCGATCCGGTGGCTGCGAGGGTGAGGATCGTGCCGAGGGGAAGCGCGCCTGTCGCCTGCGCCTTGCGCTGGTAGATATCCCAGACGTCTCCGTCGAATTTCACGCCCATGGCGATGGCCTTGCCGCAGTCGAGGACCGATCCGCCTCCCACCGCGAGAATCAGGTCGATGTCGTTCTGACGGCAGATCTCGATGCCCTTGTACACCGTCGTCAGGCGCGGATTTGGCTCGACGCCGCCGAGCTCAAAGACAGTGACGCCCGCGTCCTTCAGAATTCGCATGACCTTGTCGTAGAGTCCAAACCGCTTGATGCTGCCTCCACCGTACAACAGAAGCACGCGTCGTCCGATTTTCAGGACCTCGCTCGCCAGGTGTTTCTCGATCTGCCCCTTGCCGTAGTAGAGCGTCGTCGGATTGTGAAAGCGAAAAGGTTCCATGCCGATCCCTCGCATCGCATACAAATTTTCAGTAGCTCATTCATTGTAACAACTTCGACGCCGATTTCCAAAGGCCCTCCGTTCTGGCCACCTCTCGCCCCGCATACACATGGGTTGTCCGCGACGGGAGGTGAAATCGTGACGTCCCCGGGACTTCTGACCGCCATCGCGAGCGCAGCCGCCTATGCTCTGTCGTATGTGTGCCTCAGAAAAGGACAGGCCGACGCTTCTCCTCCCGACAGCGGCCTCCTCCCTGTGCTGACGACCAGCCTCATCGTGCTCGTGGTCCTCGCCCCGCTGGGACTCGTGTCCCAGCGCGGACACCTCGAACTCGCCCTGCGCGGCCGCGCCCTTGCCTTCTCCTGCCTGTCGGGTATCATCGGCACCTTTTTTGGTCGACGCCTGCTCTACCTGGCCGTCCATCGCCTGGGAGCGGTGCGCGGCGCCGTCCTCAAAGGGCTGAGCCCCATCATCACCGTCCTCTTGGCCTATGCGCTCTTGGGCGATCGCGTCTCGTGGCGCGTCACCGCGAGCCTCGCGGGCGTGCTTGGCGCCATCGCCCTCCTGGCACTCGAGAACCGCAGAGGTTCCATGCGGGATCGCGCCGTGTTCTCTTCCGGAGCTTTCATCGGCATCTCGGCAGCATGCCTGCAGGGCGTGGGACACGTGTTCCGCCGGATGGCCTTGTCCACGGGCGCCGAACCGATAGGCGCCGCGCTGGTCGACGTCGCGGTCGCCACGCTCGCCTGCGTCACCAACTTCGCCCTCGAGGGCAGGCTCACGGCGATTTTGTGCCACTACCGCAGGCACCTCTCGCCCTGGCTCGTCGCGGCGGGCGCAGCGAGCGCGGGCGGCGTTATGCTGTTCTTTATCAGCGCAAAGTTCATCCCCGTGGGCACCGTGGCGACGCTTGCCGCCTCGGAACCCGTGTTTGTCGCGCTCCTGTCCTGGATGTTCTTCCCCCAATTGGAGCGACCGAGCCTCTACAGCGCCTCCGCCGCCTGTCTGGTCGGCCTCGCCACGATGCTCCTCTCGCACGCGCCATAGTTGCTGATCGCCGCCCCGTCCCGTACACTTCAGGACAGGAATGGGGCGGTTTTGACATGGCAGATGTTCTGGTGATTGGTGGAGGGCCCGCAGGGCTCATGGCGGCTATCGCGGCCCGCGAAGCCGGCGCCCAAGTCATGCTCCTCGAAAAAGGCCATCGGCTTGGGCGCAAGTTGGCCATCTCTGGGGGTGGCCGCTGTAACGTGACCAACGCCAAGCCGCTTCCCGAGCTGATGCAAAACGTCCTGGGCAATCCCAAGTTCCTCTATTCGTCGTTCCATCGCTTCTCCAACGAAGACATCATTCGGTTCTTCGAAGGCTTGGGGGTCAGGCTCAAGGAAGAAGATCGCGGCCGCATGTTTCCCGTCTCCGACGACGCCCGCACCGTGGTTCGCGCCGTGGTGCAATTCATGGAGCAACTCGGCGTGCACGTCCGCTTGAACACGCCGGTGTCGGAAATCCTGGCGCGGCACGGTCGATTTGTCGGCGTCAGAACGGAACGCGGCGAGGCGATCCCGGGTGCCGCGTGCATCATCGCGACGGGCGGGGCGAGCGTGCCTCAGACCGGTTCCACAGGCGACGGCTATCGGTTCGCCGCGTCGGTGGGCCATACCCTCGTACCCCCTTACCCCACCGCCGTGCCGCTGACGTCCGATCACCCGTGGATCCGCGAGCGGCGATTGCAGGGGTTGTCGCTCTACGACATTGAACTTTCGCTGTGGCGCGGCGACAAACGGCTCACCGTCGAGCCGGGCGATCTCGTCTTCACCCACTTCGGCCTGAGCGGCCCTGCGGCGCTGCGCGCGAGCCACTACGTGTCCGTATCTCTGCGGGAAAAGCCCGCTGCCAAGTTGACCGCGACCATCGACGTGAGGCCAGACACGAGCGTGGAGGCATGGACGTCCCTTTTCAACGACGCAAAGAGGCGCCATCCGCGGAGACAACTACGCACGGAGCTCGAATCGCATGTGCCGGATCGCCTAGCTGCCTTCGTTCTGCACGAGGCAGCCGTGGAAGGGGACGTACAGCTGGCTCAAGCGCCGCAAAGCGCACTTTTGGCCGTGGCGCAAGCCCTGAAGCACCTGCGCCTCCCGGTGACCGGGACACTTCCCCTCGAGAAAGCCACCGTCACGGGCGGCGGAGTGAATGTGAGGGAGATCGACCCGAAGACCATGCAATCCAAGCTCTGTGCCGGCCTGTTCTTCGCCGGCGAGGTGATGGACGTTCACGCCCATACCGGCGGTTACAACATCACCATCGCGTTTTCCACCGGGCACACGGCGGGAACCGAGGCGGCGCGATACGCCCTGATGCAAGGCGCTCTGGCGCCTTAGCCCACACGGATTGCAGGGCACAGGCCCAGCCTGTGCCCTGCCTCGTCGCTCCGAGCTTCAGGAATCAGAGTTGTTCGTCGCGCACCGAGGCGCCGTATTCTCCGTCGAGCGCCCGGGCATAACGTCCGTAGGACGGATTGCCATGGCGAGAGGCACTGCCGACTTTTTCGCCGCGGCGCATCGCGCGGCTCGCTTCGACGCTCATCACCGGGCCGGACGCTTCGTCGCCCCGGCCAATCGACTTTCGCCGCGATGTCATGCCACCTTCGCCTCCTTGCCGCTCGGAGCTAACAGGAGTGTGCGCCTCGCGCGGCCGTGCATGCGTGCAAATTCAGGAAGGGGACATGTCCAAGATGCGCATCATTCTAGCATCGGGATCGCCAAGAAGGAAGGAACTGCTGAGCATGCTCGGCGTGCCGTTTTCCGTCATGCCGAGCGAAGCGGACGAGACCATCCCGCCCGGCGCTCGGCCGCAGGACGCCGTATGCGAACTGGCGCGGCGCAAGGCCGAAGCCGTGTGGACGCGACTGGACGGCCATGCGAGGGGCGAGAGCATCGTCGTGGCGGCCGACACGGTTGTGGTCATTGACGGCGACATTCTCGGCAAGCCGCGCGACGCCGATGACGCCCTCGCCATGCTGAGACGCCTCCGCGGCCGTACCCATCGGGTCTACACAGGCGTTTGCGTGCGGACGGCTTCGGCGGAACAGACTGCGTTTGCCGAAACCGAAGTGCGCATGCGCCCTCGCGACGACGCGTGGCTCAGGCGATACGTGGAGACAGGCGAACCGATGGACAAGGCCGGCGCGTATGCCATCCAGGGCTTCGGAAGCCTGCTCGTGGAATCCATCGCGGGCGACTACTACAACGTCGTCGGCCTGCCGCTCGGACTTCTCGACGAGTTGTTCGGCCGGATCGGACAAGCGCTGACCGCCCTGGGCGCGCTCGATTGATTCCGGTCACGCAGGCGTGAGCGCGTTCCGATCGAGCGTCGCAAGCGATCGGTGACCTGCGAGGGCCATGGTCAGATCGAAGTCGGCGAGCAGATGCCGCAGGGTCGTCACCACGCCTTGTTCCCCCTCGACCGCGAGACCGTAGGCGTATACTCGCCCCACCAGCACGGCGCTCGCACCGAGCGCGAGCGCCTTCACCACATCCGATCCGCGCCGAATCCCGCCGTCCATCAGCACCGGCCGATCTCGGCCGACGCGCTCCCGGATAGCCGCGAGCGCATCCAGCGACGCCACCGCGCCATCCACCTGCCTCCCGCCGTGGTTGGACACGACAATCCCGTCTGCTCCCCGGCGGAACGCCTCCTCGGCGTCGTCGGGGTGGAGGATGCCCTTGAGAACCAGCGGGAGGCGCGTCGTCTTCCGGAGCCAGTCGAAGTCGGCCCACGTGAGCGCCGGGTTGCCAAAGATCTGCGTCCAGAGGAGAATGGCGCTCGCGGGATCGTCCTCCGGGGATCGGCGCAGCATGGCGCGAAATGCGGGATCCGACAGATAATTGCCCAGTCCTTCGCCGAGCAGAAACGGCAGGTACGCGCGCTCGAGATCCCGCTCGCGCCATGCCATCATCGGTGTGTCGAGCGTCACGACGATGGCCTTGCACCCCGCGGCCTCGGCCCGGCGCACAAAGCTCTCCGCAATCTCGCGCCGGCGCGACCAGTACAGCTGAAACCAGAGCGTCGCGCCAGGGGCCGCCTGCGCAATCGCCTCCAGCGGATGTGTGGCGGCTGAACTCACCACGTAAGGCAGCCCTAACTTCGCGGCGCCTCGCGCCGCCGCCAGTTCCCCGTCGGCGTCCAGAATGGACTGCACGCCGATGGGCGCAAGCAGCACGGGATACGGAAGGCGGGCGCCGAAGAGATCGACGGAGAAGTCGCGCTCGGACACGTCTTGAAATACCCGAGGGACGATCCGCCACCTCGCGAACGCCTCTTCGTTCGCCCGCATCGTCTCGCCCCGCCCGGATCCCCCGGCGAGGTACCAGAACGCCTCCGGCGAGAGCACCTCCTTAGCCCGTTTCACCCAGTCCTCAAAGGAAATGGTCAACGGCTCGCCGCGATACTGGCCCGTGAGGCGCATTTGGTAAATCTGAAACTGAGCCTCATTGCCCACGTTCATGCGCTCACTCCTCAGGTCGCGGCAGCCTGCCGCTTCTTGCGCTCCTCTTCCTGCAATACGCGCCACAGGATCTTGCCACTCCCAGACATCGGAAGGCTGTCGACAAACTCGATCTCCCTCGGACACTTGTACGCGGCCATCTGCTCATGCGCCCAGGAGATGATGTCCTCCGCGCTGACGGCGTCCTTGTGATCCTGCTTCAGGATGATGAACGCCTTGACGGTCTCGCCGCGGCGCGGATCTGGAACGCCCACGACGCACGCCTGCTCCACGGCCGGGTGCTTGTAGAGGATGGACTCCACCTCCGTCGGCCAGACCTTGAAGCCGGACGCGTTGATCATCCGCTTGATGCGATCGACGATGAAGAAGTACCCTTCTTCGTCATAGCGGCCGAGATCGCCCGTGCGGAAGAAGCGCTTTCCGTCGATCTCGACGAACGCCTTCTCGTTTTCCTCCGGGCGATTCCAATAGCCGAGAAACACTTGCGGCCCGGAGACGACGATCTCGCCCTCCTCGCCAGGCCCGAGCTCCGCGAGCGTCTCGGGATCGACGATGCGGGCATCCACATCGAAGAGCGGCACGCCAGCACACTGCAGCTTGGCGCGATCCGGCGGATTGGTGTGCGTCTGCGCGATGGTCTCGGACAGGCCGTAGCCCTCGACGTAATCCAGGCCCGTGAGTGCCTTGAGCCGCTCGCCCACCGCCTTCGGCAGGGCGGCGCCTCCACCGCCCACCACCATGAGCGAAGACAGGTCGTACGACTCGATGCGCGGGTTGGCCAGGAAGTCGACGACCATGGTGGCGATGTTGGTCCAGTGCGTCACACGAAGCTTCTGAATCAGTTCCGCGGCCGTCTCCCGATCCCAGCGGGTCAGAATGGCAAACGTGTTGCCGCAGTAGATGGGCGCGTTCATGCTGTGCTCCATTCCCGTGACGTGGAAGAAGGGGAGCGTGGACAGGCCCACCCCGTCCGGCGTCACGCCGTTCCAAACCACCGCGCAGACGATGTTCGCCTGAACCGTCGCATGGGTGTGCATGCATCCCTTGGGCACGCCCGTCGTTCCCGAGGTGTACGGGATGACGGCGAGATCGTCCGCCGTGGCTTCACTGGGCCGCGGCGCGTGTCCGGATGTAAGCGCTTGCGACCATGGGACGAAAGATGGATGGTCTAGGGATTGCGGTGGCGCCATCACCACGTCCGGCACGCGGTGGGCGGGCTCCGGCGGCAGCGCGTCGCGATAGGTGGCGACGATGACCTTGTCGACGACGCCGGACTCCGCGAGCGGCTTGATGCGGTCCACCAGTTCCTGCCCGACGATCGCGACGCGAGCGCCGGAGTCCTCGAAGTAGAACGGGAGCTCGCTCGCCACAAGCATGGGGTTCAAGGGGACGACGACGGCGTCCGCGCGGAGAATCGCGTAATACGCCACGACGAATTGCGGCGAATTCTGCATGTAGAGCGCGACGCGATCGCCCCGCTTGACGGAGAGCGCGTGCTGGAGATAGCCCGCGAGCGCCTCCACATCGGCGTGCAGTTCGCGATAGGTAATCTCGCGGCCGTAGTAGTACACGGCCGTCTTGTGAGGATAGCGGCGCGCGGACACCGCGAGGTTATCGTGAATGGGCGTGCGGGGCACCGTGAGCGTCTTCGGCACCCGCTTCGGCCAATAGGGAAAGTGACGCGTGAACATCCAACCCCTCCTTCGAGTTTGAACCGTCCATCAGTCTTCCATGACGCGTTCGATGGCCTCCACCACGCGCGTCACGCTCGGCAGCCACGCGTCCTCCAGGGCGGGCGGCGGATACGGCGTGTCAAGCCCCGTCACCCGCTCGATGGGTGCGCGCAGGTGATAAAACGCAAGCTCCATGATGGTCGCGGCGATCTCGGCCCCTAGGCCGGCACACCGAACGGCTTCGTGCACGATGACGGCCCGACCGGTCTTCTCGACCGAGGCCTGAATCGCAGATCGGTCCAGCGGCGCAAGCGTGCGCAGATCGAGCACTTCGCAATCGATGCCTCGGGCTGAAACCTGATCCGCGGCAGATTCCGCCACCGTCACCGTGGGCCCCCAGGCGATGAGGGTGACGTCTGATCCTTCGCGGCGGACGGCCGCGCGGCCAAGCGGAACGTCGTACGCGTCGCTTGGCACCTCTTCACGAAAGGCGCGGTAGAGCCGGATGGGCTCGAGAAAGATGACGGGATCCTGGGCGTGAATGGCGGCGAGGAGCAGCCCCTTGGCGTCGTACGGGCGGCTTGGCGTCGCCACGACGAGCCCCGGCGTATGCGCAAAGAGGGCCTCGAGGCTGTCGGAATGAAGTTCAGGCGTGCGCACCCCTCCGCCGTAGGGCGCGCGAATCACGGCAGGCGCGGTGAATCTTCCCTGCGTGCGGAAGCGAATGCGCGCGAGTTGCGCCGCGATCTGATCCATCGCCTCATACGCGAAACCGAGAAACTGGATTTCCGCGACAGGTTTCATGCCCGCCATTGCGAGACCCACGGCGGTGCCCACGATGGCCTTCTCCGCGAGCGGGGTGTCCGCGACCCGCGCTTCGCCGAACTCGGCCTGCAACCCGTCCGTCGCGCGGAACACGCCTCCGTTGCGGCCGACGTCCTCCCCAAAGACGACCACGCGCGGATCCTCGCGGAGAGCGATGGCAAGCGCATCCCGGATGGCCTCAATCATCGTCATCTTCGGCACGTCAAGTGGCCCCCTTTCGGCGCGCGCCAAGTTGAGACGCGAGCGATTCCGGCGTTTCGGCGTACACATGGAGGACAGCTTCTTCAAGCGGTTTGTTCGGGCAGGATTCCATCTCCTCGACGGCCCGGCGCACGCGCGCTTCGGCTTCGGCCTCGCAGGCGGCCTGGCGCGCGTCATCCCACAGGCCCTGCCGCGTGAGCCACGCTCTCAACCTCACGAGCGGATCCCGCCTATGGGCCCACGCCTCCACGTCCGCCGCGTCCCGGTATCTCGTCGGATCGTCCGCTGTGGTATGCGGTCCCAGCCGGTACGTGACCGCCTCGATGAGTGTCGGCCCGTCGCCTCGGCGTGCGCGATCGACCGCATACCGCATCGCCTGGTAGACGGCAAACACGTCGTTTCCGTCGACGCGCAGCCCCTCCATGCCGTACGCGATGGCCTTCTGCGCGATGGTCGGAGAGGCGGTCTGCCGCTTGACGGGCACGCTGATGGCGTACTGGTTGTTTTGGCAGAAGAACACGACCGGAAGCTGCATGACGGAGGCGAAATTCATCCCCTCGTGAAAGTCGCCTTCCGATGTCGCGCCGTCGCCGAAGTACGCCACCGAGACGCGGTCCGTGCCCTGCAGCTTACACGCCCACCCGGCACCCACCGCGTGCAGGACCTGCGCGGCGATGGCGATCTGCGCCGGTGCCATGTTTAACCCTTCCGGCATGTGCCCCGCATTCGGATGTCCCCTGCTCTTGAGCAGGGCATGCCACGGCTCGAGGCCGTGATACATCATGCCGGCAAGCTCCCGGTAGCTTGGAAAGATCCAGTCGTCGGGTCGGAGCGCGGCGAAGCTGCCGATCTGCGCCGCCTCCTGTCCGCGAAACGGCGCATAGGTGCCAAGCCTTCCCTGCCGCTGCAACAGTTGCGCGCGTTCGTCAAACTTGCGGCAGAAGACCATGAAGGGGTACCACTGCAGGGCGAGATCGGCCGCGTTTTCGGGCAACTCGCCGACCCGTTCCCCCGCCTCGTTCAGCACCTGATCCGGCGCTGTCTCCTCCGTGAATCGGTAGACGTGCACGTCCTCCACCTCGTTTTCGCCGCTTGCCGCACTCACCGCGGTCGCGCCACAATGCCGTTGTGCGTCTTGATCCAGCCGTGGCGCAAAATGTTGAATCCGTTTTCATAGAGGTACAAGCCCATCTGATCGACCGTCATCAGCTCGCGATACGTGTAGTTCATGGCCTCCGCCATGACGTGGTAGAAGAGCTTCGTGCGCCACCCGAGCCGGGGCGTCGTCAGGATGGCATACCCGCCGGGCCGCAGGAACTTCCGGTGCCACTCGATGCACTCGGGTTTGTATTCGTCCGGAAAGTGCTCCAGCAGTCCGACGCTCAGCACGATGTCAAACTCGCGCCCAAAGGGAAGCTTGCGGATGTCCTCGACCAGATACGTCAACCGCATCTCGCCCCGGTACCAGGCCCGCGCCGATCCGGTGGCCGGATCGTACCCCAAAAAAGGGTAGTCCTCGGGAAAATCGCCAAATCGGTGATCCCGGCAGAAGGCATCGTAATCCACCATGACCGCCTCTCCACCTGGGTACATGGCGTACAACTGCATCGCTTCGTACCCCTCCGCGGCGCCCAGGAACAGGATGCGCGGCCGCTCGACGTCCAGCCCTCGGAACAGCGCGCGCTTGCCCCTGGGATCCCAGATGGTGTCGGTCACGCGGTGGGCGAGGTTCCAGAGCGTCACCTGCTGCAGCTCCTGGAAGACGCTCGCGATCTCGTCTAGCCGCAACGAGGCCACACTCCTTGCCATCCGGCGCAGGGCCTGCCGCTGCGCCTCGGGTGCGTCCTTCACAAACCAGCTGTGAAACGACCGGTTGAACATCTCCCAGCTCGTCTTCACGGGCATGGTGTCGCCGTTTTGCTCTTCCCACAAGCGCTTGCCCGACGCGTAATTTTCAACGCGTAACGGTTTGCCGACCTCCTTCCACGTCACCACGGACCAGTCGCGAATGGGCTTTTCCACGATGAAGCGATCCAGTTCCTCCATCCGCGGAGCGCGGAGATCGTAGCGAAAATGCGGGCCAAGCTTTGTCTCCCCGATGCGCACGGGATGAGGCGTCATCTCGCGGCGTTCATCCTTCGCCGAGACGTTGGACGGCGATCCCGACGGCGCCTCCATGCTCACCACCCCCTCATTTCAGAGTTGAAACAGAATTTCGAACGCTTACGTCCCTTGATCTTCGACACACCGCCTACGAAATCCTATGCGCCCTCCGCGCGTTTCCGCACGAAGACCTCGTGGGCACGAAGGGCCGATCCCGCCGTTCCTTCGCGGGATCGGCCCTTTTCGCTCAACGCCTCCGAGAGAGGACCTGCTCCGCGGCGTGATCGAGCGCTTGACTCAGATCGTCGATCAGGTCGCCGATGTGTTCGATGCCCACGGAGAGCCGCAACAGCCTGTCCGTAACGCCCACCTTTTCCCGAATGGCTTCCGGGATATCGGCGTGCGTCTGGCGCGTGGGATAGGTGATGAGCGTCTCCACGCCCCCCAGGCTCTCGGCGAACGTCACCAGCTTGAGGTGTTCGAGGATAAAAGGCACCATGCGCGCGTCGAGCACCTCGAACGAGACCATGCCGCCGAAGCCGGACGCCTGTTTCGCGCAGATGGACTTGCCCGGATGCGTGTCCAGGCCCGGGTAATACACCTTGACGATGTCGTCGCGCGCGTCGAGCCAAGCCGCGATGGCGCTCGCGTTCATCGCGCATCGCTCCATGCGGATGGCGAGCGTCTTCATGCCGCGCATGAGGAGCCATGCGTCCTGCGGCCCGAGCACCGCGCCAATGGAATTCTGAATGAAGTACAACCGCTCGGCCACGTCCTCCGACTTCGCCACAACCAAGCCGGCGAGCACATCGTTGTGCCCCCCAAGGAACTTCGTGGCGGAGTGAACCACGATGTCGGCGCCCAACTCGATGGGCCGCTGAAAGTACGGCGTCATGAACGTGTTATCCACGATGGTCAGCCATCCGTGCCGCCTCGCGAACAGGCTCGCCGCGGCGATATCGGTGATCTGCATCGTGGGATTGGTCGGGGTCTCGATGAACATCGCGCGCGTGGCGTCCCGCGCGGCCGCCTCCACCTCATCGAGATGGCCCGTGTGCACATAGGTCGCCTCAATCCCGAGTGGGCGAAAGATGTGCTCGAGCACCCGGTACGTGCCGCCGTAGAGGTCCGCGGAGACGATGACGTGATCGCCCGGAGACAGAAGCGAGAACACGGCGTGGACCGCGGCCATGCCGGAGGAAAACGCGAATCCGCGCACGCCCCCTTCGAGCTCCGCGATGGCGTCCTCGAGGATCTTTCGCGTCGGATTGAGCGTTCGCGTGTAATCAAACCCGGTGCTTTGGCCAAGCGCCGGATGGGCATAGGTCGTCGAATGGTAGATGGGAGCAGACACGGCTCCCGTCTGGGGATCCTGGCGATTCCCAATCTGAGCCAGTTTCGATTCAATTTTCAACGTGGGTCGGCTCCCTTCCTCCGCTCAGATGACAGGCGATAGAGAAAATGTACAGAGGCGTGGGCCGAGCGTCAAGGCGCAAAGCGCCGGCGTCATGGGACCAGTCCGGATGCGCGAAGCTCGTCGCGCAGCGCGGGCAGGCGCCGGCTCTCTGCGGCGAGCGCGGTCCGCGCCTCCTCCCACACGGCCGCGCGACCGGAAGCCACAAGACCCGCGTGAAGCGCCACGAGCCACTTGACGGCTCGGCGGTACGGGCCGCGGCTTCGAAGGCGAATGGCGGCGAGCGCGACGTGGAGGATGTGTTCGGTAACCCGGCGCGCGTCCTCCTGGGCGAAGCGGGCGATCACGGCGTCCATTCCGGGACTCGGTTCCCACATCTCCGCGCCCTCGAGCCCCAGTTCCAGGATGCGCCACGCTTCAGAGATCAGGCCGTGATCGAGCAACAACCTGCACGCTGGGGGGAGCCGCCGCGCTTTCATAAGCTGACCGGCACACCGAATCAACTCCGTGGCGCGGGCGGCTTCCGGCACCAGAGTCAGCCAGCGGTCGCGCCTGTCGTCGTTCGGATCGCAGAGAAACGCTTCGCGCAGACAGGACGCGGCGCGCTCGACCTTGCCCTGGCGGCGAAACGCGTGCGCGAGCCTGTCCCACCGCTCGGCCGTCGGCCAGTGGCTCGTCAGGCGCTCAAGGCTGGATTCCGCGACGTCCCAGGCTTGCGCGGAAATCGCGGCTTCCGCCAACGCTTCCTCCGCCTCCGGAGCAACTTCGGGCGACAAACGCGCGAGCGCGTCCGCCGCGGCGAGATCGCCCAACGCGAGCGCAGAGGCCATCATGTGCCGCCAATTGTCCTGGATCCAAGACGCCATCGTGAAGGGCACCCATGGGACGTGCGGCACGCAACCCTCGAGATGCGCCGGGCGAGGGAAGTCATCGAAGGCCGCCACGGTGTTCGCGGCGGCGACCAGGTGAGGCGAATCGACGAAGCCGCCCTGAAGCGAGGCGAGCGCGACAAGCGCGTCTTCGGCGCAAGCCGCCTCCGACAGGCGGGCGAGCGACCACGTGCGCCAGTGCTCAATGGCGGTCTCGCCGGTACCCGCCAACCGTTTCACTGCCCGCGCGAGCTGCGGGTGCAAAGAGAAAAGCAGCGCACGATGTTCCAACTCGTAGTCATCCGGAACGTCGACGCCCCAGTCCGCCACGAGACTTCGAAACCCGTATACGGCGTACGGGGCAAGGCATGGGGGTGAAGCGTCCGCGAGCACATCCGCGAACAGCTCCACCACCCTCCGCGCGCTGTCCCAGCCCGCGGGGCTGTACGTCACCGTGGCAGGCAAAGGCATATCGCCCTCGACGCGGACGGCGGTCTCCCCCTGAGCGATCCGGTCTGCAGCCAACAGAACGAGGCGCGCCTCCCGATCCAGGTCCGCAAGCGTGATGGACTCCGTCCAGCGAACCGGAGCGTCGTGGACGAAGGCCAGGGTCCGGATGAGCGTCGCGACATCCGACCGCCACGACACGGCGCGTTGCACATGCGCCGGAAGATCATGTTCCACGCCGCTTGCCAGCTCGACCTCAAGGTCGAAAGGTGCTTCGCGCCACAGGCCAGACAAGCGCACTTCCCGCGCGGCATGCAGCGCGGCCGCGACCATGTGCTTGCAAGGGGCGCCGTAAGGGCACGAACAGCGGCTCTTTGCGAGATCCTCGAGATGCAAATCCACCTGGTAGGCGGCCTCGCCGCGCACAACGGCGTGGATCACGCTGCCTTGGAGCGACCACGACGCCACGCGGCCCTCTTCTGCATATTCCACGCCCCGATGAAAGACGAATTCCGGGAGCAGGTCCTCCCATCCGCTGGATGACGTCAGTTCCCGGAGCGCTTTTCGCCACGCTGCCGCAGCGGGCATCGTTCGCAACCTCCCTCCAAATCGACGAACACGTGTGATTTGGGCGAAGGCCCGTTATACCCGGCGTAAACGCCTTGCGTAAAGATAGGACGCCACCAGGACGACGAAAAGCCAAATGAATACGGGAGCCAAAACGCCAATCATCATCACGTGAGGAAGGGAAGGCAAAAGCCACGCCAGCAAAATGATGAAGATGCCTGCGAGTATCCCCAATTGCCCACTCATGCGGTGCGTCCAATTCCACACACGCTCGTCCACGAGCGTCCATGGCGTCCGAACACCGATCCACCCATTCGGGCGCAGGCGCGGCAGCACATTGGCGACGAGAATGAACATCAGGCCGTAAGCGGTGGCTGCCCATCGGAGGGTTGCGAGATGCAACCCATGAGCGAGAACCGTCGCATAGATGAGAGACATACAGACGACGACCACGCCGCCGATGTACCGATACGTCTCCCAAAACGATGCATCGCGCCTCCGATTTCGTCTCCACCACCAAAACACGTACCAGAGAAGGATGATTCCCAACATGAGGGTGGGCTCATAGAGGACCGCCCACAGACGGGGAACGAAGAACCGGGGCCTCCCGTGCAGAAAACTGCGCGCCAGCCCCTCTGGTCGGGCTGACCGCAGTCGGTGTTCAGCGATCGTAGAGGCCCCTGCCCTCCAGGATCATCGGCACGCATTTCTCAATGCGCGCCGACCGGGTCTTCGACTGTTTCGGCGCGGAAAAGTAAAGGAGATACGCCCGCCTCCGCCCGGGCGTGAGCGCCTCGAACGCCCGCTTCAGCTCGGGCATCTCGCTGAACTTTTGAACCAGTTCTTCCGGCAAAGGCGCTTGAACCGGCTGAGCCTCGGCATTTCTCTCGCCCGACATCTCCACCTCGATGGCCTGCTGAACATACTCGCGAATGACCGCCTCGCGCGAGACCACTTCGTCCACAGTCCGAAACCGCATTTGACGACCCGCCCGGGTGTGTTCCCCAGGCTTCTCCAGCCACCCGTATCGATCGTCGATCCATCCGCCCTTGAGAAAGTTGAGCGCACAGTACTCCTTGAAGGCGCTCAGGATGACGATGTTTCGCCCTTCGTGCGTGTAGCAAGGCTGAGACCACTTCAAGTCCTCCTGCAGGCCACAGTTCTGCAGGATGACCCGCAGCGCCTTCAGGACCTCCTGCCAACGGTGAACCTTGCAGTCCGGCGTCCCGCCAAATCGGCAGCGCATGCAGCCTTGTTGAAGATACAGGTCCACCTTGGGATTCATCTTCACGTCGTGCGCCTCCCCAGATGGATTGGGACAACTCGCCCCGTGGGCCCGTTCCATCGCCCTTGTCCTCCTCAGCCTACCGCATGGGAGGCGGATCGCCAAGTGCAGGCGTCTCGCGGGTCCCAGGCGCCCACCGCACCCTTCCCCGCCATCGCCGCTCTCAAGGAGGAAATTTCGCAACCCTCGTGAAATATCCATGTTCAGACGGCCTTCGTCCCATTCGCATCCACTCGAGAAGGAGCGTGAGCGTGTTGATCTCCATCCCGCAGCCTCATCCTGAGGAACTGTTTCACACGCCGTCCATTTTGGGCTTCTGCGTCGCGAAAGACGAATCCCGGATCGCAGTGGCCACAAACTTTTCCGGCCGCTATGACGCCTGGGGCATCGATCTCGACTGCGCGTTCCCCTATCGACTGACAAACGAAGGCCAAGTGCCGCACGCGATGCACTTCGACCCGCAGAACCGTTACTTCTTGGTGGCGTTCGATCGCGACGGCGACGAGAACGCCCAGCTCTACCTCGCGCCGTCTCGGGGCGGACCCAAACAGCCCCTTAGGACCCACGCGGGCCGGCGCTTCATGTTCAGCACCGTCTCGAAGGATGGCAACCGGATCTACTACTCGTCCGACAAGGACGAGCCGCAGTTTCTGTGCGGCTACGTGTTCGACCTCGAGACGGGTGAAGAGCGCGTGCTCTACCGGGGCGAAGGGGGCCCCACGGTGCTCGCCGCCGTCAGCGACGACGAATCATCCTGGGTGACCTACACGGCCTTCGCCAACACGTACCAGATCGCGCACCTCCACCGCGACGGCGCGCGAACAAGCCTCACGCCCGATCCGTCCACGCCGCATGTCGTCGCGTCGGCCTCCTTTGTGGGAGACGACGTCGTCTTCGCGACCGACTACCTGGCAGACGAACTCTATGTCGCCTCGTTCCATCCGAAGACGGGATCGTTTGAACGGGTGTGGGCGCCCGAGAACGGCAGCGTCGCGCACCTGGCTGTGCACCGAGACAGCGAGACGGCGTACGCCGTCGTCATGCGCGGCGTGATCGATGAATTGTACCGCGTCGACTTGAGGACGGGCCGAGCCGAAAAGCTGGATGCGCCCTGCGACGTGATCGGCCAGCTTGAGGTCGGAGACAGCGGCCGCGTCTACCTGCTGGGCGCGAGCGACGTCCATCCGGGAAACGTATGGCTTCGCGATCTCGACGGCACGTGGCGCGCGCTCACGAACGTGCGGCCGATGGGATTCTCACCCGAAGACTTTGTCCGGGCGGAAGTGGTTCATCTTCCATCCTTCGACGGTCTGGAACTTGAGGCGCTCCCGTTCCGGGCGAAACCCGAGGTGGCGAACGGCTACACCATCGTCTGGCCGCACGGGGGACCCCAGGCGGCCGAGCGCAAGGGGTTTCGCAAGCTGTTCCAGTATTGGTTGCTCCACGGCTATCATGTCTTCGCCCCGAACTTCCGGGGCAGCACCGGATATGGCAGCCGGTTCGAGAAAATGGTGGAGCGCGACTGGGGCGAGGGGCCGCGCAAGGACATGATCGCGAGCATCGAGTGGCTCCTCTCGCAGGGGTT
Organism: Alicyclobacillus fructus; assembly: GCF_017329605.1. Classification (GTDB taxonomy): domain Bacteria; phylum Bacillota; class Bacilli; order Alicyclobacillales; family Alicyclobacillaceae; genus Alicyclobacillus; species Alicyclobacillus fructus. The sequence continues at coordinate 3,447 of NZ_JAFMTY010000004.1, read as the reverse complement.
GGCGGAGCGCGGGAAACTGTTTCTCGTCGGCGGCAGCTACGGAGGCTATATGACGCTGCTCTTGCACGGCCGGCACGCCGAATACTTCCGCGCCTGCGTCGATATCTTCGGCCCAAGCAACCTGCTCACGTTTGCGAAGTCCGTCCCGGACTTCTGGAAGCCCATCATGAAGCGCTGGCTCGGCGACCCGGACGATCCCGCCGACCGCGAGCGGCTCATCCAGGACTCGCCCATCACCTATCTGGACGGCATGACGAAGCCCATGCTCGTCATTCAGGGGGCAAACGATCCGCGCGTCGTGAAGGCCGAGTCGGACCAAATTGTCCAGGCGCTGCGCGACAAGGGCCGGGACGTGGAGTACATCGTGTTCGATGACGAGGGACATGGTTTTATGAAGCTGGAAAATGAGATTGAGGCGTATCGGCGGACGGTGGAGTTCCTCGATCGGCACCGCCAGGATGAGAAGCCGTGAGGCTCGGAACCCTCGCGCTTCTCGCGCTCGGGCTCATCTCCATCTCGTTCTCGGCCATCTTCATCGCTTGGTCGAGCGCGCCCGCGGGCGTGATCGGCATGTACAGGTTGTGGCTGGCAGCCCTCCTGCTCTCGCCGTGGGTGTGGCGGGAGCGGCCCCGCCTGTCCTCCATCCGGCGGATGGGCGGCTTTTTGGCGGCGAGCGGCGTGCTGCTCGGCCTGCACTTTCTCTTCTGGATTGAATCGCTGAAGTTGACGAGCGTCGCGTCGTCACTCATCATCCTGGCGCTCGAGCCGGTGTTTGTGTGGCTGGGCGAGCGCGTTTGGCGGCGCGTCCCGGCTTCTCCGGGCGATCTCGCCAACATGGCGGCCGCCATCTTCGGGGCCGCCATCGCCGCCCTCGCGAGCGCGGGACAGGTGCGCACGGGCGCCTTGGGCGACCTCATGTCGTTTTTGGGCACACTCGCCGTGTCCGGCTACGTGCTGGTGGGTGCGCGCGCACGCGCCGAGGTTCCGGCTTGGACCTACAACCTCTGTGCCTTCGTCATCGGCGGCGCCGTACTCGCCGCCGCCAACGTCCTTTTGGGCGTGCCGCTCACAGGGTACAGCCTGCGCGACTGGCTCCTGTTTCTCGCCCTCGCCGTCGTCTCGACCATCCTCGGGCACGGCATCTTCAACGCCCTTCTCCACCGCGTCCCGCCCACGGCCATTGCCATGACGGTCGTGGGCGAGCCCGTGGTCGGATCGCTTCTCGCCGCCTTGCTTTTGCACCAGTCCATCACGCCGCTCGAGGCGCTGGGCGGCGCGGTGTGCCTCGTGGGCGTCGGCTTTTACCTCTGGCGATCAACGCGCAAGGGCGACGATGAAACAAATCCATCCGGCCAGAAAGCACAGGCCCCCGATGGGCGTGATGGCCCCGAGCACCTTGATGCCGGAGATGCTTAGCGCGTAGAGGCTGCCCGAGAAGAGCAAAATCCCAACGACAAACAGCCAGCCCGCCGCTGACAGCAGCCGGGAATCCGGCTGCAGCCGAAGCAAAATCCCTACGGCGATGAGCGCGAGCGCATGATACATCTGATACTGGTCGCCCGTGTGGTAGACGGACATCATCTCGGGCGAGAGTTTGTCCCCAAGCACATGGGCGCCGAACGCGCCGAGTGCCACGGCGAGGAAGGCGAACACGCCGCCCCAAACCGCAAATGCCATACCGTCTCCTCCTCACATGTTCGGCGGACGCCGATGCCGCGTCGCCTGTTCGTAGTCGTACGCCAACTGGCACAGCGTCACGTCGCTGTAGGCGGTCCCCGTCAGCGTCAATCCCACCGGCTTGCCTTGCTCGGTGTATCCCGCCGGCACCGTGATGGACGGATAGCCGGCCTTGGCCGCGATGGAGCAGCCGAAGTGGTTGAGAAACGCGATGGCGTCGAGCCGGTGTTCCCGGAGGGCGCGGTCGATCCCCTCCTCCCGCGATCGGCGCACGTCCCGAAGCCTGGCGCGTATGTACGATCCGTCCGCCAGTCGCAGGTGGCTCTGCTTGTGCGCCCGCTCGAAGATGGCCTGCCCGTAGCGCAGGGCGCGATCGGCATGCTGTGCGTTGAACGCCATCACGTCCGCGAGCGAGTGAACGGGAAGCCAGGGCTCCACATTGGCCAAATACGCGTTCAGCGCCACCGGAAACTCGGCGAGGAGCACCTCGTAGTCCATCTCGTCCTTCGGGAGGTGGCACTCCACGACGTCAGCGCCCAACGCTCGAAGTTCGGACAGCGCGCGGTCAAACACGCGGCGCTCGTCCTCATCCGCGCCTTCGAGATACCCGTGCGGCACACCGATGCGCGCGCCACGAAGCGCACCGCGCTCGAGGTTCGTCCAATCTTGCGGCGACGGCCAACGCACGCCTTGCGTGGCCACATCCCGCGGATCCGGCCCTGCGATGATGGACATCAAAAGCGCCGCATCCGCGACGGTACGCGTCATCGGCCCGGCCGTGTCCTGACTCATGGCGATGGGGATGATCCCCCGGCGGCTGACCATCCCCAGCGTCGGCTTGAGTCCCACAAGGCTGTTGGCGCTCGCCGGACTTAAAATGGAGCCACTCGTCTCCGTGCCGATGGCCGCAGGGGCAAAGCCCGCCGCAACCCCAGCGCCTGAGCCCGAGCTCGAGCCGCCGACGTCAAACCTGCCGGGCCCGTACGGATTCAACGTCTGCCCGCCGCGGGAGGAATACCCGTTTGGCATATGATCGCTCACGAAGTTCGCCCATTCGGTCAGATTGGCCTTGCCGATGAGGATGGCGCCCGCCGATCGCAACCTGCGCACGACTTCGGCATCCTCCTTGGCGCGGTGACCCTCGAGCGCGAGCGATCCCGCTGTCGTCTGCATGACATCCGCCGTGTCCAAGTTATCCTTGACGAGGATCGGCACGCCGTGCAGGGGCCCGCGGAAAAACCCGCTTCTTCGTTCGCGGTCACGCGCCTCTGCCTCCAGGAGCGCCTCGGGATTCAGCTCGATCACGGCGCGAATCCCCATGCCATCGACGTTGTGCTCGGCAACGCGCTCGAGGTGCAGCGTCACCGCCTCCTGCGACGAGAACTCCCCTCGCCTAATGCCCTCGGCCCATTCCGAAAGCGAACGCGTCATCGTCTCCATGCGTCCATCCCCCATTTCCACGCGCCGCGCGGTCTCAGGGCTATTGTGCCACAGCACCTGTCCGCTTGTCTCGAAAGCAGGCGCGCCGGGGGGATGCCCTCCGTGCAGAGGAAAAAGGCCCGAATGGGATCTGTTCGACGGCCCGTGGACCTTTCTCGCGGGCGGGCTCGTCGATTTGGCCGCGATCGCCATTCCGGGTTGCCCTTCCGCGCGCTCTTTGCGCGAATGACCGTAAACGTCAACCGAACTACACCTTGACTCATGTGTCAGGCGTGGGGCTGAGCATCCGCCCGGCTCCGCATGGGTGCTCAAGGACTCGTCCTTCCATAC
>NZ_JAFMTY010000049.1 GCF_017329605.1 Alicyclobacillus fructus | reverse complement strand
TCGACGCCACGTGCATCGCTTGAAGGAACTTGGGGTGACGGTCATCGTCGCAGAGGAAGCCTCCTGAAAAGAATATCCACAATATTCCATGATTGACGAGGGGAAGGCTCGAGTTCCTTTTTTGCCATTTTCACGGTAGCACTACAATTAACCGCTACAAATGGTCCCTGGCGGCGCTCGCTCTCTAGATGTATTGCACGTGCAAATAGCTCCTTCCCCGTTCCTGTCTCTCCTTGAATGAGAACCGGTAAGTTGGTCTGTGCGTATCTTATGGCAAGAGCCTTAGCTTCTTTTATTTGTTCTGAATCACCTAAAATTATATCAAAATTACTAAAGTTATACGATTTAGAATTTTTACGAACATAGATGTGTTTACCTTGAGACCCTCTGCAAATTGAGTCCAAACGCACTAATCCACCAACCAGCCAATCTCCATCATAACAAGGAATATAATGAAAACCTATAGATCCATGCTTTCCGCTTATCTCTCCACACGTTTCATTTGCCCACGAAGTATTAAAACTCGTCTCCAGATTGATACCAAGATCGTCGATATTCCGAGTCCCCTTTATAATTCGCCCTGAAGCATCGACAGCAAACCAGTCAGACTTAGTATCCCGAATCACTGCGTCTGAAAAATAGTCCAAAAGTAGAAGTCGATCTCGTTCTACACGCAGACGCACTATGGATTCAATGGCGCGCGCCGTGGCCAATACAGCCATTCTCATGTGCGGGTGAAAAGTCTTTAACCATCCCGTCATGTCTACTACACCAATCACCTGTCGTGTCACCGGATGCAGGATGGGTACAGCGACACAAGCCCAGGCGTGTGCTGAAGCGCAGAAATGTTCCGCACCGAGAACCTCCACCGGGCGTCCGATAGCCAAAGCTGTTCCGAGTGCATTGGTCCCAACTACTTCTTCTGCCCAACAAGTTCCTTCCTGGCATTGAAGCAACTCCTCCGCCATGTGACGTAAGTTATCCGGACCATCCACAAGACGTATGACAGCGTTTTCATCCGCGATCAAAATAACACACCCGGAAGCTGCTGATAGCGAATGTACTTCCTGAAAGACAGATTTTCGTGCTGTATTTTCCAGCCACCGAAACAGGGGGTTCAAGTTGGCTTTTTCCGCTCGCTGTGGTACGAGTCGATTTGGATTGACATTAAAATTGGCAGAACGTAACCATGATTCATGGATGACCGCTCGCACTTTTTCTGCATCGACTTGGCGAGTAGTTAAAAAACGTTCCCGCTGGTTGAGGATTATTTTCTGAGATAGTTTCTTATCATCCAGGTAATTCAACCTTCTTCACACTCCTCGTGTGCTTAGTGACAGAAGTCTGGTGGTGAATTTCCAGCCGATCTGGAACCGCGAAAAGTCCCCTCGAGTGTTTCCGGGGCCGACTCTTATTTTACCAGTCATCAACCGTTGCTTTCGGCATTCAGATCCACATCTCGTTGAGGCTTCCCCGTCGAGTCGACTCGTGTTATCCGTAGGTTCTCGCTCGCTTGGACCCGTTGTCGTGCGCTCCTGATATGTCGGTTACCACCTTGGACGAGGAAGCACCCTCCTATTCTCGCTGCCTGATGCAACACGTTGGAGCTGCGCATCCGTGGCTCAGCCGTTTTACTGCGCCTTTGGTCCTTGACAAGTTCATAGGTGTCATCCATGAATCCGACCACCTCGGGTCTCCGGGTGATCCATCTCTTCCAGCCTGTTTGTCGGCAGCAGGGAGGGGTGAATGGCGAAGGCCAGGGGGAAGGAGCGAAGCGGCTTCCACTCAGCTGGGCTTATGGAATTTGTAGGCAACTCCGCGAGTTGTCCAGCAAATCCACAGGCTCATCGTTCGACAGACCTAGACCGCCTGTAGGACCATGGGATCGGCAAGTCTCTCTCGGGATATTTCTTTCACTCCCTGCGGACCGTATGGTACTGCTCTGATAGCCTGCTACCCAGGATCCACGATCCACCCCCATGTTCTAACCGCCGGTTGCGCCTCCGTGTCGGATGGGGTGTAGTGACCCACAATTGACATCTACACGGATGAGTGCTGATGACGAGGATGAGGTCGGTGGTTCCCACGGGTACCCAGGTCCGAGTTGGACTTGACTCTCCCAAGACGGGAGGTGAATCCATTGGTAAAACTCCACGTTGGGATCGACGTGAGTTTAAGGGGCCCATTCATGTTCAATTCATGCATGAGGCGGGCTGTGATCTGGCTTCCTTTGTCGTCTCCAACGACCTTCATGAAGCCGAAACTCTGATTCGTAAGGTCTTGGAGACGGCGTCCGCCGACCAGGTCGACCGCGTGGTGGCCGGCATGAAGGCCACGGCCAATCTCGGGTAGCACTTGGCCCACTTATCTCCAACACCAACTCTCGGAGCAGGCTGCTCATCTGCATCCGCAGGTTCACGTCCTAAACGCGCGTAGAGTGGCTCGTTTCAAGAAGGGATACGACAACCTTCCCAACAACGACCGCATCGATGCCTGGGTGATTGCGGCCCATCTGCGGTTTGGCCGACTTCCACGAGCCATGGCACATACGGTGCACGATGAAGCCATCCAACGTCTGATGCGCACCCGGTTCCATCTCATGCAAAGCATCACATGGGACAAGACCTTCTCCTCGAATCAGCTGTTCCTGAAATTCAGCGGCCTACGGCAAGACAGCCCATTCTCCAACACGTTTGGCGCCGCTCCGTTGGCCCTGATTCAAGAACTCGGACCCGAACCCGAAGACGTTGCTGCCATGCCGCTCGAAGAACTCGTGATGTTCTTGGTGGACAAAAACCGCAACCGGCTAACGGATCTCGAGAGACGGCTCATGAACTGAAGCAAATTGCCCCTCGCTCATTTCGACTCGACAAGTTGATACAAGATCCTGTAAATCTTTCGGTTTGCACTTTTTTGTAAAATCAAATCCCGAATTTGACCTAATTACCCCCCTCGACATATCACCGCTGGCCTCACATCACGTTTCGTACCCCTCTTGTTACATTATAAAGAGAACACGGATATCTGTTAACAACGAACAATATGTGTATTGCGTCAACTCGCGTCACTTGGTGCAATCTGCAACACAGATCCACACTGAGAACGCTGCATACGAGCATGCCCTTCCTTCTAAAGAAACATGGAATGGTTTTTGCTTAACACGTATGGTGAAGCCCCTCGAGGGCTCCAGTCACAGCCTATGTGGCTGAAAATTGAGTACGAAGGAGGAGAACTAGATGTTTCGGACGCGTACGGGTGAAGAAATTTTTGTCATTGATGCGCACATTGCATGGTGGGATGGGAGCAAAGAGAACCAGCTCAATAGGCACGGAGAAGAGTTTATTAGCTGCTTCTATGACTATCATAGGAACCTCAGCCCGGAAGATCGAATTTGGCCTCGTGACAAGTTTTACAAATATGATCGAGAAACATTATTGCGAGACATCTTTGGAAAGGGATATGTTGATATTGCTATTTTTCAGCCAGTTGCTTTATCTGAATTCTTTCGAGATGGATTCGGGAATATCGAGAAAAATGCCACTTTAATCAGGGATTACCCGGGAAGATTTATTGGAAATGGTTACTTTGACCCACGGCATGGGGAAAGAGGTCTAGAAACTCTTGAATATCTTGCAGAGACGTACCATCTCCAAGGAGTGAAACTCTACACAGCTGAGTGGTATGGAAATTCAAAAGGCTATAAGCTATCGGATGATTGGTCATATCGTTATCTAGAAAAATGTGAACAGTTGGGAATCCGCAATATTCATGTGCACAAAGGACCCACCATTACACCGCTCAATCGAGATGCGTTTGACGTTGCCGACGTGGATGATGTGGCGAGTGCATTTCCCAATCTAAATTTCATTGTGGAACACGTAGGCTTGCCTCGTTTGGAAGACTTTTGTTGGATAGCAACTCAAGAGAAAAACGTATATGCTGGCCTTGCTGTCGTCATGCCATTCATTCACAGTCGTCCTCGTTACTTCGCTCAGATTCTAAGTGAGTTGTTATATTGGCTTGATGAGGATCGAATCCTCTTTGGAAGTGACTATGCTATTTGGGAACCAGACTGGCTAATAGAAAAATTCATGGATTTTGAATTTCCACCTGACATTGCAGAAGAGACAGGCGTCGAGTTGACTCTTCCGATAAAAAAGAAGATCCTCGGAGAAAACGCAGCTCGACTGTATGGGATCGATATTGAAACGTCAAAAGCCGAATTGGCACATGACGCTCTAGCCGCCCAGATTTCGTCTTGGAACCTCGCACAAGCGTGACGAACGGGGTGATAAGAATGAGTAAATATGACGAGGTGTATGAACGTCTTGCACAGGTTTTCGATCCGGAGTTAGACCAAACGCTTACTGACCTTGGTTTTATACATGAGATTAAAATTGACGAAAGCGATATCACCATTTCCTTTCGTCTTCCAACCTATTGGTGTGCAGCCAACTTTGCGTTTTTAATGGCTAGTGATATTAAAAGACGAGTGACGGAATTACCTTGGGTAAAGAACGTTCGCGTAAGACTGGTTGATCATTTTGCATCGGAACCTATCAATTACGGGGTTGAGAATAATATGTCTTTTAAAGAAACATTCCCCAATTTGTCAAACGAGGATCTCGATAATCTGCGGCTTCACTTCCGCAAGAAAGCGTTTCTCGCACGGCAGGAACGTCTGTATAGGCATCTCAAAGCTATAGGTAAATCAGACGATGATATTGCCCAAATGGCAATTTCCGATTTGAAAGAACTTACAGACTCAGTATCAAACTCACTAGTGGGGAGGTATCTCGAAGTTATTTCGGAACTCTTTAACCAGTATAGTCTGTGTGACAACGCATTTATCGATCTTAACGGAACGCCTATCCCTGCTGAAAGGATGCCGGAACACATGAAATTAGCTCGTAGTACTCGCATCAATCAAGAGGTTAACGGAGCGTACTGCTGTGGCTTGCTGCAAACACGATATCAATCAGCTAAAGACGCTGTGAAGGAGGCGTTTTCCGCAACTTAAAGTGTGAGCCTTTTGCAGAATGACTGATTCCATCGCGAGCGAAAACGACGCACACTTCTCGTGAAAGATAACACATGCCATAAAAATCCTTTTCTGTTGTGT
>NZ_JAFMTY010000048.1 GCF_017329605.1 Alicyclobacillus fructus | reverse complement strand
GTTCGGCCTTCGTCACGGTGATCCCTCCGTCAATGGATTCTAGAGGGATCATCTCGCAGAACAGAACCCGAGACTAGGTGTGCGCTATTTGACGCTCACGATAATGCGGATGTTTGGCATTCTGAAACGGGCTTCGCGATGAAACCACTTCCCTTAGACCGTTCGAAGTTTGATAATCCGGACAATGATCCACGCGGGCCGTGGAAGCTCGATCCTTTTGATGCTCCCAATGTCCGGGCAAATCTCACCTATGAGATCGTTAATCCAAACACTGGTCAAGTTCATCTACCGCCAAAAGGGAGATGTTGGAGAACATCAAAGGAGGAATTCGAACGCTTACTAAGCGATGGACGCATTATGTTCGGGAGAAATGGTCGTGGTCGCCCTATGCTTAAAGTTTTCTGGGAAGAAAAATGGCAGTACGGCGAAGTCGAAACAACATGGTGGGGAGACGGCGCATTAGAGTCTTTCCTGGACCGGGGCGTCGATCAAGAGTCGGCATCTGAGTGGACTGTGTATGGTACAACCACACGGGGGTCTCAGTCACTTCAAGATATATTCGGAGAAAATGGAATCTTTAATAACCCGAAACCAGTAGAGTTGGTCAAACACATTCTCAGGCTAGCATCTGATAAATCCTCTATTATCTTAGATTCCTTTGCTGGATCCGGGACTACAGCCCATGCTGTTTTGTCTATGAACAAGGAAGATGGTGGTAACCGCAAATTTATTCTCGTTGAAATGGAGGACTATGCCGACCGGATCACTGCCGAGCGCGTCCGTCGTGTGATCCGAGGCGTACCAAATGCGAAAGACGAGGCTCTCCGCGAGGGCCTCGGTGGGTCGTTTTCCTACTTTGAGCTTGGGCAGGTCATTGACCCCGAGGGGCTACTCGATGCCGAGCACCTTCCTTCGTACGAGGAACTTGCGCGGTACGTCTTCTATACGGCGACAGGCGAGCAGTTTGATCTTGACAAAATTGACCGCTCACGCTGGTATATCGGCTCCACGTCTAAATACGACATCTACCTTGTGTATGAGCCGGATGAGGAGAGGCTGCGGACACTCGCTCTTACCATCGACCTGGCGGAATCACTTGGGTCGACGGGACCGGGACGTAAGCGTTTGGTGTTCGCGCCGGCCTGCTATCTGTCAGAGGATTATCTGCGCGAGTACCGAATTGAGTTTGCGCAGCTTCCATATGAGATCTATCGTCGCAGGGGGTGAGGGGTGTGCAGCCTAAGGAGTATCAACGCCGAGTCATCCAGACGGTGGAACGGTATCTCGAGAAGCTAGTTGAGGCCCGTGAGGTCTATGAGGAGGCTTCGTCTGCGGCGCGCGCTCAAATGGACTTCGCCAAGGCGGCATGGGAAGCGGTATCGATGGCGCCATATCATGCAAAGAAGACAGGCATCGGCACGCCCATGCCTAATTTCTGCATCAAGGTGCCGACCGGCGGCGGAAAGACATATCTAGCTGTCATGACCATCGACCGCATCCTGAGCCTTTACCAGCGTCGGCAAACAGGACTTGTACTCTGGATCGTGCCCACGACTCAGATTTATGAGCAGACGCTTCGATCGTTGCGGGACCGAAATCATCCCTACCGCCAGCTTCTCGACATTGCTACCGGCGGTCGGGTGAAAGTTGTGGAGAGGTTCGAGCGGTTCACGCCGCAAGATATTAGGGAGCATCTTGTCATTCTGATGCTCATGTTGCCAGCGGCCAATCGGAAGGACAAGGAGACGCTTAAGATCTTTCAGGACGCTGGTGGATTTGATGCCTTCTTCCCCATGGAAGGAAACTTCCCTGAGCACCAGAAGCTCCTGGAACGCGTGCCTAACCTCGATTACTTTGGTGACAAGGATGAGTTTTTTGGGCTTCAGATTAAAACGTCCTTGGGGAATGTGCTCAGGCTGCTGTCGCCCATCGTCATTCTCGATGAGGGGCAGAAGGCGTACAGTCCTGGTGCGCAGTCGACGATTGCGGGGTTTAATCCATCTATCGTGGTGGAGCTCTCAGCCACGCCGCCTAGCGGCAGCAACGTACTGGTGAGCATCAGCGGGCGTGAACTGGATCAGGAAGGAATGATCAAGCTCGACCTGCATGTGCACAACAGCCAGCGTACAGATTGGCGTGATGTGCTTGCCGAGAGCGTGGCTTGGCGTGACGCGTTGGAGGAAGAGGCGGTACGCTATCAAGCCAATGGCGGTGAGTACATCCGGCCTATATGCCTCATCCAGGTGGAGCGCACGGGCAGGGACCAGGCAGATGCGGGATACATTCATGCGGATCATGTAAAGGCTGAGTTGATCGAGAGCCACAAGGTTCCGGAGGATCAGATCGCCATCAAAACGAGTCAGCAGAATGATATCGAGAACATCGACCTTCTCTCGTCGGATTGTCCGATTCGCTACATCATCACCAAACAGGCCCTACAGGAGGGGTGGGATTGTTCGTTTGCCTATGTGCTGACCATCCTGACGAATCCCACCTCCAAGACTGCGCTGACGCAGCTTATTGGGCGGGTGCTCAGACAGCCGTATGCGAAGAAGACCGGCGTGCAGGCCCTCGATGAAAGCTACGTGTTTTGTTATCAGCGCAGGGCTTCCGAGTTGTCCGAGGCCGTAAGGAAGGGACTTTCTGGAGAGGGTCTCGATGATCTCATCTCACTTGTACGCATAGAATCGGACGAAGCGCAAAAGCGCGAGCAAAGAACAGTGGGTGTTCGCGAACGTTTTAAGCCATTTGAAGGCAAGGTGTACCTACCGCGCTTCATGATGCTGGATGGGGGGCGCGAGCGGGAGCTTGATTACGAGATGGATCTTCTCTCACGTGTAGACTGGGACAAGCTCCGGCTCCAGCGCATCCGGGACCTTGTCCTGTCTTCGAGGGATACTCAGGATTGGGAGACAGCCTTCGGCTATGTGGAAGGCGCAAGCGGCGTTGTGGAGAAAGACCATATCGAGTACAGGACGAAGGTATCTCTAAACCGAGCCTATCTCACGCGCCGTCTCGAGAATGTGGTGCCCAATCCGTGGGTTGCGCGCCGCTTAGTGAATCGGGCGCTGCGAATTCTGCTCAGGAACTATTCAGAGGAGGTGATCGTCGCCAATCAGCCTCTCATCGCGGAGACACTCGAGGCATCCATTCGTCAGGAGGTCGATGAGGCTTGCGAGAAAATCTTCCGGGAACTGGTCAAACAGGATCGTCTCAGGCTCGTGCTTATCGCGGGCAAGGCGTATCAAGTTCCGCGCAGCATCGTGGTGCCGGCGGATGCAAAGACACTTCGACACGATGACGGCGTCCCCGTGCAGTTAAGTCTCTTTGATGATCCCGTGCCCGAGGAGTGGTTCAACGAGGAGTTGGAGCGTCCCGTGGCGCTCTGCCTTGACCGTCAGGAAAAGCTGTTGTTTTGGTTCCGTAATCTCCAGAGAAAACCTTACTTCTATGTACAAGGATGGCGCAAAAATAAAATCTGGGCGGATTTCATCGCGACGAAAAAGAGCGCCCAGAGAAAAGGCGACTTTGACACTGTGTACGTACTGGAGACCAAAGGTCTTCATCTGAAGGATAGTCAAGATACCGATTATAAGCGTCGAGTTTTCGAGTTTTGCAATGAGTTGGCGCGAAAAACAACTTGGCATCAAATCGGATTGCAATTTCCAGATCGAATAGTTCAGTTTCAAGTAGTGGATCAGGATGAATGGGAAACTGTCATTAACAGTTTGTTCAATTAGGTATTACGACTCATAGTAGCGGGCGAGGGGAGACGGTTGCTGACGCAAAAGTACACGGTGCAGCAGCAGTCGATTGATACTGTGTTGGCATGGATCCGTGCTGGTGAGATCGCAATCCCGGAGATTCAACGGCCTTTTGTATGGACACCAACGAAGGTACGCAATTTTCTCGACTCTTTATGGAACGGGTTTCCTGTAGGTTATTTGATTACATGGAGGAATCCTGACGTTCGATTGAAAGACGGAACCGTTTCTTTGGGGAAGCGTCTTTTGATTGATGGTCAGCAACGTGTGACGGCACTGATGGCAGCTTTGCTTGGTCAGGAAGTCATAACAAAGGATTATCGACGTAGTCGAATTAAAATTTCATTTCATCCATTAGAGGAACGTTTTGGGGTTTACAATTCTGCCATCGCTAAAGATGCGACATGGATTTCGGATGTGTCAATTCTGTTTGATCCGAACACAAGCATGTGGGATTTGATCAATGATTATTGTCAACGGACTCCTTCCGTCACGCCGCAGCAACTATCGCGGATACTAGAGAGGCTACGGAGCATCACCAGTCATCAAATAGGTATCATCGAGTTGGCCTCTGATTTGGATATTGAAACCGTCACTGAAATTTTCATTCGAGTCAATTCTGAGGGTGTGCCTCTCAGTCAAGCTGACTTTGCGATGTCAAAAATCGCGGTGAATGAGGAATATGGCGGGCCGAACTTACGGAAGGCGATAGATTACTTTTGTCATCTAATTGCTATGCCAGAATTCCTCCATACCATTGAGCAGGATGCAGAATTTGTGAATACCCCATATTATCGGGCTATGACTTGGGCTGGGAAAATGTCCAATGCGCTCTATGAGCCCTCATACATTGACTTGCTGCGTGTTGCATTCGTATCTGGATTCCGGCGCAGTCGTTTGGAAGACTTGGTAGCTTTGCTGTCGGGGCGTAACTTTGAAACGCGTCAGTACGAACAAGACGTGATTCGGAATTGCATGGAGCGTCTCCAGAAGGCTGTATTGCGATTTATGAACGAAAGCAATTTCAAACGCTTTGTTATGATTATCCAATCGGCAGGTTTTGTTCATCCATCGTTGATCACTTCTCAGAACGCTCTCAATTTCTCGTATATCCTTTTTCTGATCCTTAAGGAGTTAGGAGTAAAGGAAAACGAGATTGAGCGGTATGTGAGGCGCTGGTTTGTACTGTCTATGTTGACTGGCCGGTATTCCGGCTCATCGGAGACAAACATCGAGTACGATGTCCGTCAGGTAGTCACCCAAGGTATTCACGTATATGCGGATGCCATCATTCGCGGTGAACTGTCTGACGCGTTCTGGGAGGTGGCATTGCCTGAAGAAATGGAAACGTCTGTCGTATCGAGCCCATACTTTCGAGTTTTCCTTGCTGCTCAGGTCAAGATGCGAGACAAGGGCTTCCTTTCTCGCGATATCACGGTTCAGGATCTCGTGCAGTACCGTGGAGATGTGCATCATGTCTTTCCAAAGGATTATTTACAACGACAAGGAATGAGTCGTAATCAGTACAATCAAATTGCGAATTTCGTTTTGGCTCAAAGTGAAATTAACATCGCTATTGGCAACAAGGCTCCGAAAGTGTACTTTGGTGAACTGCGAGAACAATGTAATGGTGGTATTAAACGTTATGGAAATATTGATAACTGGGATGAACTTTTGGAGAATTTGAGATTACATTGCATTCCTGAAGAAATTTTTAATATGACGATTGATGACTATCCTGAGTTTCTCAAAATGAGGCGAAAGTTGATGGCGCAGAAAGTGCGGAGATTCTTTGAGATGTTATAGTTCTTAATTGAGGGTTTTGCAGAAAGCCTCCTGTCCACGTTCTGTACACCATATATAGCGTCGAATCAATATGATGAACGCTATATACAGTCAGTTCAACGATAAAAATTGAATTCTGCAAAACCCGACTTCGACAGTTGGACATAGCACGTAGACTCATGGATGGATGTGGGATCCTATTGCGGCGCGGCTTGTCGGACTTATCCACAGGCATGCGCCGTG
>NZ_JAFMTY010000047.1 GCF_017329605.1 Alicyclobacillus fructus | reverse complement strand
GCACAACTGCCCCGCCGGCTTCCCGGCGGGGTTTGTCGTCATGTACGACTTTGATGCAGCGATGGCGGGAATGCAAGGTGGGCGGGATTTGACGCTCACGTATCAGGTGCCCTCGGCTCGTATGTCAGCACGTTGCTTTCCATGCTTGGCCTTCACACTTCATGGTTGCCTCTTTCTCTCGTGTTGACTGTGGTCATGTGGATCTTCGCATATCGCGACATCAAGCTCAGTACAAAAGTCATGCTCGCACTTGAGGGAGTATCCATTTCGCTCATTCTCATCCTTGCAATGGTTATATTCGTTAAAGCCGTCGTAGCTGGCCACTGGACGTGGAAGCCTTTCACACTCCCAATCGGACACGGTGCATCCCTGGCTGAAGGAACGGTGGTGGCCCTATTGTGTTTTGCAGGATTCGAAAGTTCATCCACGCTCGGTGAAGAAGCTGCGAAGCCCACCCGTACCATCCCGCTCGTAATCGCCGGGACCATCATTGGCATCGCCTTTTTTTTCTTACTATCAAGCGATTCTCAAGTGGTGGGCTATCTGGCTCGTCCGTCGATCATGGGGTCTTTAGCCAATGCGACCATGCCTCTGGTCTCGCTCGCATCGAATTACGTATCTCCAACGTATGCGACACTTATTGTCACGTCTCTCACCCTGTCCCTCTTTTCGTGTGTCGTCGGCTGTGCGTGCACCAGTTCGAGAGTCATGTTTGCCATGGCGCGGGACAAAAGCTTTTTTTCGCGTGTGGGTAACGTTCATCCAACCTTTCGAACTCCGCACCGAGCGGTCCACTTGACCATGGCCGTCTCCGTGGTTGCTCAAATCGCATTTGCACTGGTCACGCATGGAAGCGGCACAGATCTCTATAGCTACACCGCCTATGTGACTGTGCTCTCGATGCTGCTCTCGTATGGCCTTGTGAATGCGTCAGCTGTTCGACACTTCTTCTTGCGATTGAAGCGTTGGCCTATGTTCCAGGCGCT
The DNA here is from genome assembly GCF_017329605.1 of Alicyclobacillus fructus. Lineage (GTDB taxonomy): Bacteria > Bacillota > Bacilli > Alicyclobacillales > Alicyclobacillaceae > Alicyclobacillus > Alicyclobacillus fructus. The sequence goes on along the minus strand of NZ_JAFMTY010000047.1, from coordinate 7,283 downwards.
CATTTCGGCGCTTTCGCTTGTCGCAGCGTTGTATGCGATCTATGCCAACATGTACCCAGTCCCACCCTATCCAATGAATCTGGCTCCCTATATCACCGTCGCGTTCATTACCATCATGTGCATCCTCTCGTGGGTGTCCAAGCGAGTTTCACCGACCTCCGATATGGAGTCGACCACCACGCAGCATGACGCTCTATAGCGAGTCGCGCCAACACATCGCAGAGGGGGTTTATGAGATGTTGCTTGAACAAAGAAGTATTGAGTACATCCCCGAAACCGAGAGGCATGGGCGAGCACGAGATTTGTTTCACGTCTGGTTTGGGAGCAACATGTGTCTTACCAACGTTATGATTGGGGCAGGGGTATACGCTCTTGGGCTAGGGGTCGACTGGGGAATTGCAGCCGTGATCATCGGTAATTTGATCGGTGGCATATTTATGGCCACTCATTCTGCACAAGGCCCGCAAATTGGTGTACCGCAGATGATTCAAAGCCGCGCGCAGTTCGGCGTCATAGGCGCAATTTTGCCTCTGATCCTTGCGCTGTTTATGTATACTGGATTTCTCTACTACACCGGACTTTTGGCCGGCCAAGCGTTGCATGCGGCGATCCCGTCCATACCCCTACAGGTTACCACCTGTATAACCTACGCGGTCACATGGATCATCACCGTGTTTGGGTATGATTTCATCCACCGCGTCTTTCGGTTTTTCTCCGCGATTTCAGTTATTGTATTTGCCGCAATCACGGTGGTGGTTCTCAAGCACTTTCACGCGGCACGCCTGTCGTTCCATCCTTTTTCTGCACCAGAGATGGTGGTCGGCATCAGCATTGCGGCTACCTTCCTTCTCACCTATGCACCGTACGTGGCGGACTACTCTCGGTATCTGCCTCGCAATACCCGAAGCTCCGCGACATTCTGGTGGACCTATGTTGGTGCGGTCTTGAGCTCAAGCTGGATGTGCATTTTGGGCGTCTTGATCATGGCTATCGAGTCCAATTTCGAATCTAGCCCAACCTCCGTGTTTGCAACAATTTTAGGATCCGCATTTGCTCCGGTCGTCTACATCGTCATGATTTGCGGTCTTTGTTTTGCCAATATTCTAAATCTATACTGCGCTTACATGTCGACGGTGACCACACTCGAACCATTTTCGCGCCTGCGGTTCACTCCCCGGGTAAGGGCCGGGATTACTGGACTAGTGGTGTTCGTGGCCCTGGGAATAGCGCTTTTTGGTCGAGGTGGCATGGTTGAGATTTTAAATGAGTTCATGTTGATCCTCCAGTACTTGATCGTTCCGTGGAGCGCTATCAATTTGGCAGACTACTATTTCGTTCGGCATGGCGAGTACTCGATTGATGATATTTTCCAACTAGACGGTCAATACGGACGATTCAATGGCTATGCGCTTCTGTCCTATCTGGCAGCCGTAATTGTCCAGATCCCGTTCGTCAACCTTTCGGGTTTATATGAGGGACCCGTTTCACGGTGGTTGGGTCACACGGACATCGCCTGGACGGTTGGGCTTCTAGTTCCAGGTACCCTCTACTACTTGCTGATGAAGCGCAAGTTAACGGCAAGAAACTCTGTGGACACATTATTATAGTTGCCGTGTATCTGCGGCGACACAAGCGCGCCAGAGCTGGCTTACGTAACGGCGGAATTGCGGAAGCGCCGTTCGACCTCACGAGTTCAGTTGTTGCGATAACGTACGGGGTCATGCGTCTTGTTAGCACGTCATGTCATGGCGTTGGAGTGACCTCCCATGGTGCGTGTGGAATCGATTTCGTAGAACGTATGTTCGTAGAACCTTACGTTCCTTGATCGTGCCACCGCGTTTCCCGCAGATAGGAGACAGCAAGACAGCGGGGCACTACACCCAACAAACAAGGGGGTTATATGATGAACAACAATTCGTTACCAGCTTCGCGCTGGGTTAGGTTGATTCCAATTGTCTTTATCACATACAGCCTGGCGTATCTGGACCGTTCAAACTACGGATTTGGCGCCGCCGCGGGTTTGAAGCAGGCGCTACACATGACTGCAGCCTCTTCTTCGTTACTGGCAGCTCTTTTCTTCCTGGGTTATTTCTTCTTTCAAGTGCCGGGAGCACACTATGCCAAGAAGTACAGCGCCAAAAAACTTATCTTTTGGGCACTTATCCTCTGGGGAATTTTCGCGTCGTTACAAGGTGTCGTCACCAACTTGCCCCTCTTGTTCGTGGACAGATTTTTGCTTGGTGTTGTCGAAAGCGTTGTCATGCCTGCCATGTTGGTCTTCATCAGCCAATGGTTCACAAGCCGAGAACGTTCCCGAGCCAACACGTTCTTGATTTTGGGCAATCCTATTACGGTTCTGTGGATGTCGGTCATATCCGGGTATTTGGTGCAATGGTTTCACTGGCAGGGCATGTTCATCATCGAAGGAATTCCGTCCCTCATCTGGGCTTTCATCTGGTGGGTTGTCGTCAAAGATAAGCCGGATCAGGCCAATTGGTTGAGCGATGACGACAAGCGAGCGGTCAATGCGGCGTTGATCGCTGAGCAACAAGGGCTTGTGGAAGTGAAAAACTATCGTGAAGCGTTTCGATCACGCCCAGTCGTGCTACTTAGCCTGCAGTATTTCTTCTGGAGCATCGGTGTGTATGGGTTCGTTCTATGGCTTCCCTCGATGATTAAGACGGCGTCACACGTGGGTATTGTGAGCACAGGCTGGTTGTCCTCCATACCTTATCTCGGAGCAGCGATTCTGATGATTATCACCTCCTTTCTGTCGGATCGACAGCCATCAATGCGCAAAACGTACGTGTGGGTTTCGTTGTCAATTGGAGCGGTGGCATTCTATTTATCCTATTTGCTCGGCTCTGGCCACTTCGTATTGTCGTTTGTGCTCCTTGTCATTGCAGGTGCTACGATGTACGCGCCTTACGGCCCGTTTTTTGCAATTGTCCCAGACATCCTGCCAAGTAGCGTGGCCGGAGTGGCGATGGCGCTCATCAACAGCATGGGGGCATTGGGGTCTTTTGTAGGGTCATACTTCGTTGGCTACATGAACAGCGTGACCGGCAGCCCGAATGCGTCGTACATGTTTATGTCACTGTCGCTAATCGTGTCAGTTGTACTAACCATATCGGTGCGCACCAGACGGGGAAGCACCACACCCAGGCAGCACGATTTGGAGGGGAAGACCATTCTGTGAGGATACAACTGGCATTGGATAGACTGGATGGATATGTACGAGACGGTTGTCGTGGCCTCGGTGGTTGGCCCTTAAGTGGATTGTATCGAGGTTGGTACGTCGCTGATCAAGGAGTTTGGCATGGCAAGCGTCCGCGCGATACGCGAGGCATGCCCGAACCACTTGATTATTGCCGACATGAAGACGATGGATAACGCCACGTACGAGATGGGATTGTGCTTTCAGGCTGGAGCCAATCTTGCAACCGTGATGGCTGCGGCGCCTATGCCAACGATTATGGCGTGCAAGATAGTAGCCGATCAATACGAGGGTCGAATCGCCATTGACCTCCTCGCCACTGATCCTGCCAGGTGGAGGGAACTACAGGTAATTCGCAATGTGGTGTGGTGCTTTCGCGTTGGAAAGGACGAGCGAGAACTCGCGGGCAAGTCAGTAGCAACATGGGAGATGGCATCTGCCCCGGAAGGGTGCGAGGTGGCTGTCGCGGGGGGTGTGACGCTCGGCATGGTTCCAAGCCTGCGCGCTTCGGGCGTCGATATCGTCGTCATCGGCTCGGCCATTGTTAAGGCGCCTGATCCGGTTGCAGCGGCGAAAGCATTCCGCGATGCCATCGATGTGGATGGGGGTTATGTGAAACCATGACTGTGCTACAGACAATAATGGACGAAATGCGAGGTGTACTGGAGCGGATCGACGAACGTGAACTTGTCGAATGGGCGCACGCCCTCTTGTCGGCAAAACGCATATTTGTCGTCGGCGAGGGCCGCTCTGGGCTCATGGCCAAGGCGTTTGCGATGCGACTCATGCATCTTGGAGCGACGGTCTATGTTGTCGGGGAGACGATTACGCCTGCCGTTGGCGAGGGAGACCTGCTTGTCGGCGTATCAGGCTCTGGAGAGACGGAAGCGGTGGTCAGCACGACCGAAAAATCGTTGCGTGCGGGTGCGATGGCGTATGCTATAACGGCAAACGTTGATTCGCCACTGGCTCAGCGGGCGAGCGCTACGTTGGTGGTACCAGCGGCGACGAAATACCGACGGGAAAGAGAGGCCAGCAGCATGCAACCGCTGGGATCGCTATTTGACCAATCGCTACATGTGATCCTAGATGCGATCTGCCTGCTGTACGGAAGCATTCTGCATGAGGACAACGAAAGTGCCTTCCAGCGGCACAGCAACTTGGAATGAAAGTGCGCAACAGCGACCGCCCGAGAGGGTGCGTACGGCGCCTTGGGATGAGCGGAAGTCGGTAGTGCTTTCAGTGAAATTATCCCTTTTCCGGTGGTCTGGATGTCTGATTGGTCATGCCGAAGAGTCTTGCCGTCTCGAAAATTCCACCCCCACTTCAAGCTCGTGCGTCAGATCGGCCTTATCCGCGAGAGACTTAACGGTTGCTGAATACTGTGACAATATCACATTCATTCAACAACCAAGAGCCGAGTGTATAGCGCCCGGCTTCGACAGTTGGATAGAGCATGTAGACTCATGGATGGATGTGGGATCCTGAAGCGGCGCGGCTTGTCGGACTTATCCACAGGCATGCGCCGCGTTTTCTATCGCTTTTTTGTAGGCATGCGTTTGTCTGTGGATAACTTCATTTTTGTGTTTACATAGACGTAGTATGTGCCGTATCATGTGGACATGTATATCCGTGTCATTCGCCGAAAAAACAAGAACGGTTCTGTCACCGGTTACGTGCAGTTGGCCCATAACTACCGCGATCCACAGACCGGTCAGCCGAAGGCCAAGGTCCTGTACACCTTCGGTCGTGAAGACGAAATGGACCTGGAGGCGCTCCGGCGCCTTGCCCAGAGTATTCATCGCTTCGTGGGCGACGAGTTTACCTCGGGGCGCGGCCAGTCGGAAGCCATCCAAACCACGCTGCTGGATAGCCGTCCTATGGGAGGGGCGTATCTGCTGGACGAGCTGTGGCGACAGCTTGGATTGGACGAAGTCTTGCGCGAGCGGCTCGCCGACCGGAAGTTCAAGGCGGCTGTCGAGCGTGTTATCTTCGCCATGGTCGCCAATCGCGCGTTGGCGCCAAGCAGCAAGCTGGCCATGGAGGAATGGGGCGACCGTGAAGTGGCTCTCCCCGGGATGACCGAGTTGGACGTGTGGCAGGCATACCGGGCAATGGACTTTCTCCATGATGTGGCGGAAGACCTGCAATACGAGGTCTTCCGGCGAGTGAGCGATCTCTTGAACCTGGACGTGGACCTTCTGTTCTTTGACACGACCTCCACGTACTTCGAGACGGAGGACGAGTCGGACGACAGTCTGCGACGCAAGGGGTATTCCAAAGACCACCGGCCCGACTTGCCTCAGGTGGTGATCGGCCTTGCGGTGACGCGGGACGGCATCCCCGTCCGCTGCTGGACGTGGCCTGGCAACACAGCGGACATGAGCGTGGTCGAGGAGGTCAAACAGGACCTCATCGGCTGGCGGCTTGGCCGGGTGATCACAGTTGTAGACCGCGGCTTCGTCTCGGAAAGCAATTTGCGGATCCTGCAGCGTGCTGGTGGTCACTACATCGCTGGGGAGAAGATGACCTCCGGGAAACCAGTGGTGGAAGCGGCCTTGGCGCGCCCTGGACGTTTTCGTGAGCTTCGTCCCAACCTGAAAGTGAAGGAGGTCGTGGTGGGAGACGGCGAGGCCCGGGTCCGTTACGTGTTGGCGTTCAATCCCGAGGAAGCCAAACGCGATGAGGCGCGCCGAGAGGCGATGTTGCGCGAGCTTCGGATAGAGTTGGAACGCCTCAAGGAGCTTCAGGGCGAAGCGCACACGAAGGCGCACTGTCGGCTTGCGAGCCATCCAACGTTCAAGCGTTATCTGAAACAGGACCGATGGGGGAACCTGCGGATTGACCCGGAGGCCGTGCGGCAAGCGGCCCATCTGGACGGGAAGTACTTGATCCGCACCTCCGACGACACGCTGTCGACGGAAGATGTCGCGCTGGGATACAAGCAGCTCCTGATGGTGGAGTCCGCGTTTCGGACACTGAAGACGACGTTGGACATCCGTCCCATGTATCACCGGAAGGACGAGCGGATCCGTTCGCATGTGTTGCTGTGCTGGCTGGCCTTGCTGCTGGTGCGCATCGCCGAAGTGCAAACAGGGCGCTCGTGGCCCGACATCCGCTCCCACATGCAAGCGATGCATCAGGTGACGAAGAGCACGCCGGATGGGATGGTCGTGCAGCGCACGGAGGTGACCGAGGCGCAGCGGGAAATCTTGCGAGCCTTGAGGATCAAAGAACCACCGAGGATCCTGAAGGTAGAACCTCGGGCACGAGGGCTGTAGACACTACACGAGCTATCCACAGGTCCCACGAACTAGCGCCAGGAATGGGTTCGTGGGCCTTTGTATGACTACGAAGTGTCGAAGTCGGGTCGAAAAACGGGCGCGAAATGTGGGTCGTGAGGTCGATTGCCTTACGAAAACTTGACACGGATACACGCACCATCCAATGTTGACAACAATCATAGAATAATGAATAATCATCATATAGACAAAGTATTTGGGCAAGGGATGACATATGAGGCGACTATTATTGGATACTTCGATGGCAATCGCGCTATGCACGTGCCCGTCAATTAATGCGTTTGCCGATATTACTAACGATAATACGGGAAATGCGACTTCTCAAAATGGTCTTCCGGCGTCAAATCAGAATGATCCAACGTTAATATCGTCGAAAGTATATAGTGCAGAAGAATTAGGCATACAGGTTACAGCGCCTCCAGCTAATTTTAATCCGCTAGCAGCAACTGCAGCGGAACTCCCAAAATATGGATTCCTGGCGAGATCAGAAAATGCCTATGATTTAGAAAATTGGGAAAACGCGATGTCGCATTATAAGAGTTTTGTTGTGCCACAGTTCAAGCTTCATGAACCTGTTTCACCGCAACTAAAGGAGAGTAGCTCTTACCAAGGATATCTTCTAATTGGTCCGGTTATGTAGATCAGGGCAATGGATTTTCTGATGTTTGTGTTTGCTAACGTAAAAGTTGACCACGTGGGGGTACATTGACAACCAAAAAGTTGACCACCCCGGCACCTCTTTCCTGTACCCTGGAGTTTGGCAC
>NZ_JAFMTY010000046.1 GCF_017329605.1 Alicyclobacillus fructus | reverse complement strand
CCGGGGCCGCCCCCCCCCGCCGACGTCCACCCCCCCCGTCGCGCCCCGCCCCCGGGGGCGCGGGGGGGGGGGGCCGCCGCCCCCCACGACTTCGCCGACGATCAGGACGTGATCGCCGCGGTCGACGACGTCCGTCACGCGGCACTCGAACCAGGAGAGCGCGTCGCGCAGGATGGGACTTCCCGTGGTGGACGTGTAGAATTCGACGTCTTCGAATTTGTTGCCCACGCGTTTGATGGGCTTGAAGAACTTGAACGCAAGATCCTTCTGCCCGCTTTCCAGCACGTTCACGGAAAACACGCGGCTCTGCAGGATGCCGTCGCACGAGGTGGTTCCCTTTTTCACGCCAATGGCCACGAGCGGCGGCTGAAACGAAGCCTGCGTGACCCAGTTGCCCGTGAAGGCGTTCACATCGTCCTCGCCGATCTTCGTGCCGATGACGTACAGCCCGTAGGTGATATGGCGCAGGGCCGTCTTTTTCGCTTGTTCGTCCATCGTCGCACCTCCTGAACGAGTGTAATGTTTCCTCTAAATTATACCTCCTGCCGTCCTGCGATTCATGGACAAATGTCCACTTCTCGCTTCCTGCTTCCGCGACCCATGACTAGCAGCCCAAGGCTGCCCCGCCAGAGGGATCTCCACAGGCGTCACTTCCCGCGGAACTCGCGGTACCGATTCTCAAAAGATTTTTCGCTGCGTTGATGTCGCGGTCATGCCGCGTGCTGCACACCGGGCACGTCCACTCCCGCACCCACAATGGCAATTCGCTTATCACGTGCCCGCACGCCGAACACGTCTTGCTACTCGCGTAAAACCGCGGCGCCACGATGAGTTCCGAACCATACCACGCGCACTTGTACGTCAGCATCCGCCGAAACCCACCAAAACCCATGTCCGAAATGGCTCGCGCCAACGCTCGATTTTGCATCATGCCTCGCACATGCAGGTCTTCCACGACAATCGCTCGCTTGGTTTTCGCAAGCTCCGTCGTCACCTGGTGCAAAAAGTCTTGTCGGATGTTGCGGATCTTCCGGTGCAGTCGAGCAAGCGCCAACGCCGACTTGCGCCGGTTTCGCGAGCCGGGTTTCTTTCGGCTATGCCGCTTCGACAGCCGCTTTAAGCGGTGAAGGTATCGGCGTAACGGCTTTGGCGCCTCGATTTTCGTCCCGTCGGATAACGTTACAAACCACGAAACCCCCAAATCCACACCCACCGGCTCGCCCGAAGGCGGCACAGGGTCGGGCATCTCCGTTTCTGCTGCCAAACTCACATACCATCGATCCGCCTCCCGCTTGACCGTCGCCGACAAGATTCGGCCTTCGACACGCGGTTTCTCTTTCAGCCGAATCCGCCCGAGCCGAGGCAGTTGTACGGCGTTGTCCAAGACGCGAATCGAACCCGTCAGGCGAAACGAATCGTCACGCCCTTTTTTCTTGAACCGAGGGAATCCGACCTTGCGCCCCTCCTTCAACCCGCGAAAAAAGCGTTGAAACGCGCGATCCAAGTCCCGCAGCGCTTCCTGAGGAGCGCACTTGGAGACCTCATACATCCACGGAAAGTCGGTTTTCTTCAGGCGGTTGAGTTCCCGGTGCTGTTCGATGGCGTTCGTGCTTTGCCCCGTCTTCTCATAGAGCGCGATGCGTCGGGCAAGCCCCCAATTGTACGCAAATCGGGCCGCACCTGCGTGCTTCGCAAGCAGGACCCGTTGCATCCGATTCGGCGCCAACTCATACCGATACGCCCGATGAATCTTCACGCTCGAGAACCTCCAAAGCGCGCTTGGCGCGGTGACGAGCGGAACGCCGCCCGTACAACCGCGCACAGAACGATTGTGAAGACTTCGATCATGTCTTGCATCCAATCGTCCTTGACCTCGCCTGGCTCCACGACGAGAATTCGTCGGCCTTGAGCAGCCAAAGCCGCCTCGACGTATTCAAACCCAAACGCCGTGCGATTTGGCGATCCAAATCGGCTTTTGGGTCGGCGCTTGACACGCGCGCATACAAGGCCACGGCATTCGTCGTAGAGGGCTCGGCTTCGTGGACGAGGATGGTGCCCGAAGGGGGTTGCTCAAAAGGCACGGGCATCCGGCCTTCTTTTACCCAACGCCAGGCGGTTTTGTATCCATTCTTTTCTTTCTTGCTTGCCCAATCACTGAGTTTCATAGAAATAGAATACATCAAATATACACAATTGCCCATCATTCAATGAGCAGTTCTCAACCCTCCTGCCCTCCGTTCCATCACCCCGTGGCGCGCGCGCTCACCCAATCGATCACGTCCTTCACCGTCTGCAGCCCGAGCCTGGCGCACAACTCCATTTCCCTTCGCCACACGGCAGCGGTCATATGCACGTCCGCATCCGCCCTGTGGCGACCCGCCACAGGTACACCGAGCCATTCGCACGCCTCGTCGAGCGTCAGCGGGCGAGGCGCCCGCACCAACACCTGCCCCACGACGGCGGTGTCCACCGCGAGAGGCCTCAGGCGCAGCCGCCAGAGCGCGTCGGCGGCGCGCTGGAGAAAGCCGAGATCGTGCCGGATGTGATGCGCCACCCAGACCCGGCCCGCACCCAGTTCCAGCGCCCGGCGCAGGGCATGCTCGAGCGGCTCGCCATCCCGCACGTCCTGGGGCGAAAGCCCGGTCAGTTCCCAGATGTGCGCAGGGACGTCGGCGACGTCCTCGTGGCGAACGACGGCGTACAGGCTGTCCTCGGGATCCGGGCTCGCCCCCGCAAAGGTCGCGCAGGCGACCGTGAGAATTTTGTCGCGCGCGGGAGAGAAACCGGACGTTTCGAGATCGAGCACGAAGTACGGCGCCTGGGCGAGCGGCCGCTCCCAGACGGGTGTCGGCTCGGGGCCGGACGGCGCCTCGCGCCGAATGGAGAAAAACCATCTCATCGCGATCCCCTCGGCTTCGGAAACCGCTGGCACACCAGTCGTTCCAGCGCTTGCGCCGTCCGAAGATGCTCCCTGAGCGCCTCCTGCCACGCACTGGCGAGCTCCGAGCGGAAGACGAGATCCACCGACTCCCGCTCTCCGCGGAGCCAACATTGCGCGTGGCGGCGCGCCCGAAGTCGCCAGCCAAACCACAGCGCTTGGACGATCCCGTCCGCCGGCAGATCGCCCAGAGCGCCCGCGCGGCCGAGCGACAGGGCGCGATCGACCGACCCGAGAACGTCGACGCCATGATGCAAGCTCAAGAGACGAAGCGCGTGAATCATGGGAGCCAGGAAGCTGTCCTTGATGTGAAGCGCCGGTCCACCGGGGCTCGCGTCCCACCGAATGCCGCGCAGGGAACCGAAGCCCACCGTCCCCCGAATGCCGAGATGAGCCATCTGCCACTTCATGAAAGGCGATCCGGCAAGCGTTTCGCGCACCTGCGCGGCGATGGGCGTCCAATGCGGCGCGCCTTCGAGCGGCAGCGCGTCGACGGTCATGTACAGGTAGCGAACATTCGCCCAGTCGGGAAACGCGGCGTACGACGCGATGCGTGCGCGCCAGGCGCTTTCCTCCCCGAACCAGCGCGGATTCGCCCCCATCACGTTGCCCATGCACGGCGCGAAGCCCAACGGCCCCATCCATCGCACAAAGCGCTCGACGTCAGGAGCCGCTTCCGCAAGCGACAGATGGCCGTCCGTGACGAGCGCGAAGTCGAGATCGCTCTGCGGCAGGTCCTCGCCCCGCGCGAGCGATCCGAGCGCGATGATGCGCGCGCGGCTCTGGACTTGCTCCGAGGCGGTTTCCCGCCAGCCGGCCAGCACCATGGCCCGGCGTTGCACTTGAAATCCGGCGAACCAGCGCTGAAAGGAAGTCGAATCCTCCGGCGGACTCTCGTCCTCCAGGAGCGCTTCGCACCACGCACGCTGAATCTCCGCGCCGCGCTCGCAAAGATCCCTCGCGTCCGTCACGCACACCGGCACGTTCACCGCCATCCTCCTCACGCCCCCGCCCTTCGGCGCTCATGCGATGATTGCTAGATTTTCGAGATTTCGTGCTTTATGATCAGCACAGAACATTGTCCGGGTGGTGGATTGTCATGTCAACTGTTTCATCGCTCATTCACCAGCTCGAAGACCGCCGCGTCGACGCCGTTCACCTTCAGTTCACCGACCTCATGGGCTCGGTGAAGGCCGTCGCCATTCCCGCCGGCCATCTGCCCAAGGCGCTCGATGACGGTCTCGGCTTCGACGGTTCATCCGTCGAAGGCTTCGCCCGCGCGGAAGAGTCCGACATGCGGCTCATGCCCGATGTGGCGACGGCGTGCGCGTGGGACGATCCTTCCGGCGCGCGCGCCATCCGCATCATCTGCGACGTCGTGCTTCCCGACGGCGTGCCCTTCGCAGGCGATCCTCGCCGGATCCTGGCCCGCGCCGTGAAGCGTGCGGCGAACGCCGGCATGCCTCCCGTGGTGGTGGCGGCTGAACTGGAGTTTTTCCTCCTTCCCCGAACCCAAAGCGTTTCGGAGGCGCCGTTGGACGATCCCGCCCGCTACTTCGACGCCCCTGTCGCGGACAATCCCGGACGCGCCCTGCGAGCCATCGCCGCCGCCCTCGCCGAGGCCGGCATTCCGGTTGTGCAAATTCACCACGAAGGCGCGCCGCACCAGTACGAGATCGATCTCGCCGCGCTTCCGCCCGTCGCCGCCGCGGACGCCATGGTCACGGCCAAACTCGTCATCCGCCGCGAAGCCGCCCGGTATGATTTCACGGCCTCCTTCATGCCAAAGCCGTTCACGGACTTCCCGGGTTCCGGTTTGCACCTCGCGTTCGCGCCTGCGGACGGCGACACCCAGGCGCCCGTCTGGCAGGCGTTTGCCGCAGGCATCCTCGAACACGCGCGCGGCCTCTGCGCCATCGCCAATCCCACGGTCAACAGCTACAAGCGCCTCGGCAGCAAGGAAGCCCCTGGCTTTGTCGCCTGGTCCGACCGCCATCCCGCTCCCTACCTGCGGGCGGCGAACGGCGGGTGGGAGTGGCGGGCGCCTGATGCATCCGCCAACCCTTACCTCGCCGTCGCCTGCGCCATCGCCGCAGGCTCAGACGGCGTCGAGCGGGAGCTGCCCCTGCCCGACCCGCTCAGCGATCTGCCCGAAAGGTGGTCGGATGAAGAGCGGTTCTTGCGGCGCGTGGCGCCGCTCCCCGAAACCCTTCGCGACGCCCTCGACGAGCTCGAACAAGACGAGTGCCTCCAGGCGGCGCTCGGCGATCACGCCCTGCGCCACTTTCTGGAGGCCAAGCGGCTGGAATGGAACGTCTATGCGCGAACCGTTCACGTCTGGGAGCGAGAGCAATACCTCACCCTTTAGTTCTGAGTGCCGTGTTCAAGCGGAGACTCCTTGATGAGCGGCGTGACGTTCGCACCAAAGTATTTTGGCAACTCCGACGCGGTGAGCGTCTCCGGATACGCGGACTCCGCGTGCAAGGCGAGATCGAGCCCCATGATCTCCTCTTCCTTCGTCACGCGGAGGCCCATCACCTTGTCGACCACCCAGAGCAACAGGAGGCTGCCGAGACCCGAGAACACCCACGTGCTTGCCACGCCGACGAGTTGCAGCAGCACCTGGTGCGGGTTGCCGTGCACGAGGCCGTTCGCCCCCGCCGGGTTCACCGCGGTCGACGCGAACAGGCCGGTCGCAATGGCGCCCCACGTACCGCCGATGCCGTGCCCGCCGAACGCGTCGAGCGCGTCGTCGTACCCGAGTTTCGCCTTCATGAACGTGGATGCAAAGTAGCAGAACGCCCCACCGAGAAGTCCGAGCACAATCGAATAGCCTGGTGAGACGAATCCGGCGGCCGGCGTGATGGCCACGAGCCCCGCGACCGCGCCCGCGCAGGCGCCCACGAGCGTCACGTGACCCGTCCTCAGCTTTTCGACAATCATCCATCCGACTGCGGCAGCCGCCGTCGCCGTGTTGGTCGCGAGGAACGCTTCGGCCGAAAGGAAGTTGGCGGCCACCGCGCTGCCCGCGTTGAATCCGAACCAACCGAACCAGAGCAGCGCCGTGCCGAGCAGCACAAACGGCACGTTATGCGCCTTGATTTCACCTGTCCCGTGTTCGGCTCTGCGCCCGAGATAGAGAGCGGCCATCAGACCGGCGACGCCTGACGAGATGTGAACGACGGTGCCGCCCGCGAAATCGAGAACGCCCAGGTTGTGCAGCCAACCGCCAGCGCCCCACACCCAGTGGGCCAGCGGATCGTAGATGAACGTCGCCCAAAGCACGATGAAGACCACGAAGGACGCGAACCGCACGCGCTCCGCCAACCCACCCACGATCAGCGCGGGGGTGATGATGGCAAACATCATTTGGAAGATAGAATAGAGCATGTTGGGAATGGTGGGCGCGTAGTCGGAATCGGGCGCAGCTCCGACACCGCGCATCATGACCCAGCTCAGATTGCCGATGATGTGGTGGAAATCTGGTCCAAACGCCAGACTGTAACCGACAATCACCCACTGCAGGGACACCACAAGGATGACGGCCACAACCTGCAACATCGTCGTGATGACGTTCTTCGTCCGCACGAGACCTCCGTAAAAGAAGGCGAGTCCGGGTGTCATGAGCAGGACGAGGGCCGACGAAGCCAAAATCCATGCCTCGTCACCTGAATTCACAGGCGGCGCTGTGGTCGCCGCCAAACACGTCGCAGGCACCAGCGCGGCGCCGAGACCAGCCATGGCGGACAGGAGCCACTTCCACCGAGTTCTGAGCATGTTCTCTCCCCACTCCTTTGCGTGAATTTTTTTATAACGATACACGTGGACATTCGAACCGTCAACGAAAAATGTAAGATTATCTAACGTATAAAAAGGTAACATTCTGACGCCGGTATGACGGCAAGCGTTTTCGTCGATTTGCGTTATTTATCCTTACATAACGACCGCCGTTCGGTCCCGTGAAACGGATGTCTCGCTCCAGCCAAACGTGCGCGGCCCCCGAATGTCTCGGCCGCTGCGGCCATGGTATACTCCTGGCGAAGACAAAGCTTGGAGGTCTGTATGAAGGCCGTCATCTTCGACTTCGACGGTACGATCGTCGACAGCGAACAGGCGTGGTATGAGGCTTATGCCGGCTTGTACCGCCGGCACGGGCGAGAACTTCCGTTCGACCTGTACAGCAAATCCATCGGGACGAGTTCCGATGCGTTCGATCCCGTCCGACACCTGTGCGACCTGGACTCGTCCGTCCGGCGCGACGACGCCGAACTCGCGGTTGAATCCGAACACCGGCGTTTGCTGAGCCGTGAGCCTCTTCGGCCCGGCGTGCGCGATTCTCTGCACGAATTGAAGCGGCTCGGCATCGCCGTTGGCCTTGCGACGAGCTCGCGGCGCGCCTATGTCGAACCGCTTCTCAAGAAATACGGCGTGGAATCGCTGTTTGACGCGATCGCCACCGCAGACGACGTCCGCCAGGTGAAGCCCCATCCTGAGTTGTATGAATTGGCGTGTCGGCGCCTGGGGGTTGAGCCGTCGGAAGCCTTGGCCGTGGAAGATTCGCCGAACGGCGCGATCGCCGCGATCGCCGCGGGCATGCACGTGTTATGCGTCCCCAACGCCGTGACGCAACGCATGACCTTCCCGGACGGATGTCGATTTCGCAGCAGTCTCGAAGGAGTGGACTGGGCCTCCCTGCTCGCGTCGATAGCCAGTCCTTCGCAAGCGGAGCGAGAATGAGGCAGGGGAGCGCCTCGACGTGGCGGCACTCCCCTTGAAATCGGAGGAAGGTCTCTCCTCCTCTGAGAGGATTCGACGCGTGAGCGCAACCGACCTGCCTCGCCGGCTTGGCGTCAGCCGATGGCCACCATCCGCTCAATGGCAATCCGAGCGCGCTCCGCCACGTCCGACGGGACGGAGACGACCGTCTTCAGGTCCGCGAGGGCATCCCGCACCTTTTCCAATGTGATCATCTTCATGAACGGACAGACCGCCGCTCGATTGGCCGGGATGAAGGTCTTTCCCGGATTTTGCCGTTCCATCTGATACAAGATGCCGACCTCTGTGGCCACGATGAATGCGCGCTTTTCCGATTCCCGCGCCCGCTGGAGCATGCCGCTCGTGGACAGAACATGCGTGCGATCCGCCGGCAACCGCCCTTCCGCCAGCAAATACATGTTGGACGTCGAACATCCGCACTCGGGGTGAATGAGGAGCTCGGCATCAGGATGGGCCCCGAGGGTCGCTTCAATATCGTGCGGCCGGATGCCGGCGTGGACATGGCATTCGCCCATCCAGATGTGCATATTCTCCCGCCCGGTGACTCGCTTCACGTACGAGCCGAGGAACATGTCGGGCAGGAACAGGATCTCCCGGTCTTCGGGGATGCTCTGGACGACCTGAACCGCGTTCGAGGACGTGCAACAATAGTCGCTCTCCGCCTTCACATCCGCGGACGTGTTGACGTACGAAACCACCACGGCCCCCGGATGCTCCTGTTTCCAGGCCCGAAGTTCATCTGCCGTGATGGAATCCGCCAACGAGCAGCCGGCGTTCGGATCGGGCAGCAGCACCGTCTTGTCTGGATTCAGGATGGCTGCCGTCTCGGCCATGAAGTGGACGCCACACAGCACGATCACGTCCGCATCGGCCCGCATCGCCGCCCGCGCCAGCGCGAGCGAGTCGCCGAGCACGTCCGCGATGTCCTGCACCTCGGGCAGTTCGTAGTTGTGCGCGAGGATCAGGGCGTTCCGCTTCTTCTTCCACTCGAGAATCTCTTCAACCAAGGCTTCCCGTTCAGCCTTCGTCTCCACCATGTGGATGCCCCCTCGTATGAAATGGTTTAGAGTCAGTTCTTCATGAACACACACGCCAAGTTCAGGGTTGAGTTGCTGGGGTATCCCCAGAGACAATGACCTTA
>NZ_JAFMTY010000045.1 GCF_017329605.1 Alicyclobacillus fructus | reverse complement strand
GTAGAGTGGTGTTGCAAGTGCCTATCACATTTCCGCAGGCGCCGCCACGCTGTGTAGATTTGCGTGTCGGCGTTCTGCACTTTTATTTTGCGCTAAACACCTTTGCTGCCGCGTCGCCCTACATGTAGTGTGGCGCGTTTTGTTAATGGCGAGACACTTACCATACATCTCGCATGGAGTTCGAGCAGAGGCAATGGAAAAGCAGATCCCTCGACAAAAGGTACTTTCGTGTCATTCGGATGCTGGCATGCGAGCGGCTGAAACGGCGGGACGAGACACCTAGGACGGTAGCGGCTTACAAAGGTAGGAAAACCGTACGCGAAGTTGTTGCCGGTTGAGGTGTTCCATCCCGACAAGAACGTATCAACAACGAAGTACGCGATTCGTTGGAAGTTGGCGGTCTTGCAAGAGTTGGAAAAGTGATAATGGTGAATCCTCACAAATGTATTGAGCAAGATCTGATCTAAACTTGTTTCAGGGATTAGGTACAGTGATTGGATATAAAGAAGCTGTCTGCCCCGCTGCGGCACATCCAACAGGTGTTTCGCGGCGGGGCCTCGTGTACACACGTGCACGAGCGGAAAATTGAGCTTGCACTCGAAACGAATGTAAAACATCACCATTAGGGCGTCAACCGAGAGGGCTTGAGGAGGAAACGCAGGGCATGGCCATGCGAGACTATCCGCTTTACACGCTTTCCGAAGTCGATCGACTGACCCGTGTTATGCCGGGCACGGCAAGTCGATGGTTACAACGTTCGCGCACGGATGGTGCGACGTTTGAGGATTTGATTGAAGTCCTGATTGTGGGTGAATTCAGAAAGCATGGCTTGTTGTTTCGGGACATAAGGCGCGTGGTTGTCGAATGCGAGAAGGCGTTGCGGATTCCACGCCCTTTCACAAGTTGGGCATTTCGTACAGGCGGATGGCGCGTGATAAAGGAGACCAAAATGGAATTTCTGCGGGAGAGCGTATTTGACGTTGCTTATCAATATGGACTACCACGATGGCCGTGTGTCCGCATGGTGGCCTCTTGGACGTGATGTCGGAATTCGAATAGCGCCTGAATGGGGGGCGGGCGACCGGTCATTTCCAGACAAGGTATCCGAACGGATGTTCTTTGGGAACGCTGGGAAGCCGGTGACAGTATCGCCGATATTGCCAAGGACTATGGAATCACACCAGCAGAAGTCGAAACGGTACTGCGCTTTGAGGCACGTTATCTGAAAGCCGTGTGAAGTTTGCGGCGAACGATTTTGCCAGGTCCCTTGAGGACCCAGCAAGTTGTGGGTTCTCGTCGAAAGGCTATGACGCTGGGCATCGCCACTGGCATGCGGTGATTCGAGGCGGATCGCAGTCGACAATTGCTTCGCACCTGGCAAATTAGGGTGGCCAAAAGATCGCCAGGATCTCCTCGGCTGTACGGGCGGCCTGTCGATGTTGGACTCCGATATTGCGCGGCGCGCGGACGGAGACGAGCTGGGCACCTCGATAGAGGGATTCGGTTGCTGGCGTGCGGTGATTCGAGATCGCCACGGTCACACCGCGGCGAGCGAGCTCACGCGCATATCCAGCCAGCGCCATGTGGTCATGCCACGAGAAGCCGCCCGGCGCGTATTCGGTAAAGTTCGCGGTGTCGGACAGTGGCACATAGGGTGGATCGCAGTAGACGACGTCGCCAGGACGCGCCTGAGACATCAGGTCGCGAAAGTCGGCGTGGACGAACGAGGCGCGTTTGGCGTGCTCGGCAAACAGGCGCATCTCTGCTTCTGGGAAATAGATTTTCCGACGATAGCCGAACGGAGTGTTGAAAGCGCCGCGGCGGTTGTAGCGCATGAGGCCATGGATTCCGTGTCGATTGAGGTAAACGAAGAGAATTGCTCGCCGCCATAGGTTTTGAGTGGCGTTAAATTCCTGGCGGAGCGCATAGTACCGTTCTGGCGCGTTGTTCTCAGGCACAAACAGTTCACGGCAGGCGCCGATAAAGGCTTCGCCATAAGCCTGTAGTGTTCGATGCACGAGGATCAAGTCTGGATTGGCATCGCCGAGTAGATATTCGGGATAGTCAGTGTTCAAAAACACCGAACTCGCGCCGACGAAAGGCTCGATCAGCCGACGGCCGGGTGGCAGGAACGCGCGTAGGGCGGAGACGATGTGGGATTTGCCGCCGGGCCATTGGAGATAAGAGCGACGGATGGGCATGGACTGCACCTCCGCCGGAGAGGGGGATGGAGGGCAAAGTCAAGGAGGCGATTACATGTCGTTCGAGCAAACTCTTCTGCAAGAATGGGTTCGACAGATGTTGAAAAATGCGCGACGGCATCAGCGAAAACGAGCGCGCCAACCATCTAACGATTACGAACGTGGTGCTGTGAACGCGTACTATGAAATGCTGAAATCGTTGCGAAACACGCTTGAGACGTTTGGTCAGGACTTTCGCGCGTATGGACTGGACGTTGATCTGGAGGAAGAACTGCTGAGCCTACGGCGGGCAGGGCGACGAGGTCCGCGCCGAAGCATTCGCGATGTGGCGGGCGCGTGGAAGGAGCATGAACAAGAGGTTCGAGAAGAATTGAAAGAAATTTTGGGCCGCGAGTGGTAAGCGACGTCACTCGCGGCTTGTTTGTCGTACAATCCACCCATCGGTGGAGACGAATCCACTCGTATGGGAGGAATCCATTATGCCCGCCATTCGCTATCCCGAAAATCCCCTGATCACGCCTCGCGACGTTCCACCCTCTCATCCTGACATGAAGATCATCGGCGCGTTCAACGCAGGCGTGGCGCGGTACCAAGGAGAGACGATTCTCGTGTTACGCGTCGCGGAGCAGGCCGTTGCCGACGAGGACACTGTGGGCGTCCCCATCTACAACGCCGAACGGAAGTCTGTCGAAGTCCATCGTATCAGTCGCAAGGATCCACGCTTCGACTTGTCGGATCCCCGCGCCGTGCGGCACAAGGACACGCTTGAACCGGTGTGGCTCACATCGATGTCGCACCTTCGGCTGGCGCGAAGCCGAGACGGTCGGCACTTCACGGTGGAGGAGAGACCGTTTCTTGCCCCCGAGACGCCGTATGAGGCGTTCGGCATGGAAGACCCGCGGGTCACGGAGATCGACGGCGTGTTCTACATCACGTACACCGCCGTGTCCGAGTACGGCATCGCGGTGGGACTCGCCGTAACGCGGGACTTTCGCGAAATTCAAAGGCTCGGACTCATCCTGCCGCCGGAGAACAAGGACGTGGTGTTGTTCCCGGAGCGCATCGGCGGGCGGTACTATCTGCTGCATCGACCCGCGCCCAAGAGCATGGGCGATCTGGACATTTGGCTCGCGTCGTCGCTGGATCTGGAGACCTGGGGCCGACATCGGCGGCTGATGGGTAGGAGACCCGGTATGTGGGACGGCGCGCGTGTCGGAGGCGGCGCGGTGCCGATTCGGACAGACAAGGGCTGGCTGGTGCTGTACCACGGCGCCAACGAGAAAAACGAATACGCGATGGGGGCGTGCCTGCTCGATCTGGAGGATCCGTCGAAGTTCATTGCGCGGTCCACGGAACCGATACTGAAGCCCGAGGCGCCTTATGAACTCAACGGCTTCTTCGGCGGCGTGGTGTTCTCGTGTGGCGCATGGGTCGAAGGGGGCATTGTGCATCTGTACTACGGGGTGTCGGATGAGGCGATGGCGGGAGCGGATCTATCGCTACGAGAAGCCCTCGACCTGGTTACTGATAAGATGACCGTCTAATAGAAACGTCAACGGGCCTCGTATTCGAGACCCGTTGACGCCTTCGTCTTGGAGGCTCTGGTTCTTGCCATAACACGCAAATGACCGATCAATCATTGGGGCGGTCACCTGCTCGCCTTGAGGACACTGCCCAGGCGTCGGTGCCCGAGCGTCGGAGTCGCGACCTCCGGCGCTCTTTTCAGCTTAAGTGTACCATATCGAGGATATTCGTCAATGCGCTCTTGCCCTGCACCTCCCTCACTATCGGGGGCGATTTCGTGATGGACACGACATTGGTACTTTCGGCAAAACGCGGTGACCAGGACTCTTTCATGGCGCTCTATCGCGAGTTCCATGCCAGAATCCGGAGCTGGATTCGAAACTACTGGATACCAGGAGCCGACCGCGAGGACCTGATGCAGCACGCGTGGATCGGGTTTTGGGAGGCCATACGAGACTACGATGTTCGTGGCAAAGTGCCGTTTCGGGCGTTCGCGAAGATGTGCGTCATGCGTGAGATCCAGGCGGCACTAAAGATGGCGCGGCGACAGAAGCATGTCTCGCACTTGACGGCGCTGTCGCTTGATGCGGAGTGCCCATGGATCGAGGACGCGGAGCGCACGGTGCTGGACGTGTTCGTCGATCGCGCGGCACCGAGCGTCGAGGACATGGCGCTGGACGAAAGACTTCGCGACGATGCTACGGCGGATGAACTCGTGGAATGGGCTGAAGAGCATTGGGGACTGCAATTCACGGAACTGGAACGCGACGTGTTGAAACTTCGGCTCGAAGGCTACTCGTATGCGGAGATCGAGAAGCGGATTGGGCGAAGGTATAAGACAATTGACAACGCCATCCAGAGGGTAAGAAAGCGGGTGAGAAAGGCACTGGAGGCGAGGAACCATGAAGGGGAAAATTGACGCGCGCGTGATCAACTCATTTTTGATGTATTCGCCCGAAACGACAAACGCCATGAGGAAGTTGTTCAAGAGTTAAGCGTCAATTTTGTCCTGCACTCCCTCAATATCTGAGGGGGTGATTTCGTGAAGCCGGAGCTTCAAGCTCAGTTGGACAAACTCTTGGAACTACGCGATGGTTGGCTGGACGGCGAGGGCCGTGCACCGAATAAGCGGCGGCTGAAACGCTTGTTTCGGATGCTGGACACGTTCTACCCGTCGCGACTTCCGGTTCCGTATGTGTATCCGACGCCAGATGGCAACGTGCGGTTTGAGTGGGACATCGGCAGGACGGAATGGTCGATGGAAGTGGATCTCAACACGTACCGAGGCAGACTGACCGGGCTGTGGGTGGATTCAGGCCGAGATGTGGAGGCTGAGTTCAACCTGGCGCTTCACTCGGATCGCGTGAGACTGTTTTCGATGCTCACGGTGCACAGATTTTACGAGAAAGTTGTTCGGCATACGCAGTCATAGAGAGGTTTCGGGCCACGACACCACGCACGCCCGCGTAGCTCAACAGGCAGAGCAGCCGTCTTGTAAGCGGCCGGTTGCAGGTTCGAGTCCTGTCGCGGGCTTAGGCCCGTAGACGCATATTGCCCCATGTGGTAAGATAATCATGCTGCGACGGGATTGTGACGGCCCCGCCTTTGGATTGCGGCCCAGGCGGGGTTCGCCATGTAAGGCCCGAATGATGTCCGCGATGGCATAACCCACACGGGCTAGGCCCCACAGAATCACTCCGAGCACACAGGCGATTCCGTGCAACATCCCTCTCACCCCCTTCCCACGAAGGGGGTGCCCAAGAGAGGTTTCCCTCCCGAGACGAGCTTACCACGACATGACTGACAATTCAATAGAAATTGGATAGAGTACTACCTTGAATCTATAGAAGGAATCATTTAGGATCAGAGATAGAAAGTTTACTGCGTTGGGGGTGGAAAGATGGCGTTTCATACGATATTCGTGTACGGAACCTTGCGAAAAGACCAACCGAATCGTCCTGTGGTCGAGCCATACTTGGTCAGCGAGCTCGGCCTTGGTCAAATCCATGGAGCAATGTACGATTGGGGCTTTTGCCCTGCTGTGACGTTAGAAGAAGACGGCATCGTCGTGGGCGAGTGGATCAAAGTCACGGAAGAAGGACTTGCGCGGTTGGATCGGCTGGAGAGCTATCCGACGTTGTATGATCGCGTCGTTGTGGAAGACCTTGTGAACGGCATTCGGGGCTGGGTGTACTGCGTACCGAAGGAACGGGTGAAGGGTGACCCGCGCGTGGAGAGCGGGGACTGGGTGGCGTATCAGGCGAACAGGTTGGTGGCGCGGAGATAAGTGGGCAACAGATACGTCGCCGACGACTCGGGGGGTTGTAATTTTCCGCACGCTCGCGCAGGCCCAAGGCGGAAACAGTTTGAGGTTTTTGTCCTGCGCGCGCCGCCCAGATAGGGGGCGATGGTGCGATGGGCTTGGCGTTTGTCTTGTGTTGGAGCGCAGTGTGTGTACTTGCCGCCCTTGTGGTCGGCACGATGATACGACTCTACGAGGAGACGCGACGGTTCTACAGCTTAAGGCTTGTGCCTTCCGTGCTCTTCCGGGCGTTGGTGGTGTATCCGTATGTCGGTGCACGTCTCATATGGTGTGATACGAGCTTGTCTCGGCGAAAGCGTATCGTGCTTGCGCTGCGGTGGGCGTTTTGGTGTGTCCGGAATCTCCCAATCGTGATCGGTTGTTCCTGTCGCGACATGGGAGAATCGCGGTGTGTTGATGACCGGCTCTTGGAAGTTTGGCGAACGGTCATCGCGGTACAGTAACGCGGCGTTTTGTCGTGCAATCCCCCTCAAGTAGAGAGGGGGTTTTTCTATGTGCGAATCCGATTAGAGGCACTGCGGGACTACGACGAGCAGCACGTGGACTATATCGACGCTTATATTGCCGTCAAGGCAAAGCATAGCGGGAGTTCGGATGTGCTGACTTGGAATCAGAAGCATTTCAGGCGATTAGGTGTGCGTTCCATCACGCCGGGCGAGTATCTGCGAACTGCCAGCGGGACTTCGAAGTAAAAGTACAATTTGCCCTGCAAACACCCCTCCAGTAGGAGGGGATTTTTTATGAGCACGATCCATGTCGACAGGCTCAAACCGCATCCCAGGAACGCCGAATACTTCACCGACATTGCCGGAGAGAAGTATGAGGAGTTGAAGCGGAGCATCGCGACGCACGGCATCCGCGATCCACTCAAGATCACGCCGGACGGCACGGTGATCGCCGGGCATCAGAGGCTTCGGATCGCAAGGGAACTCGGGATCGAGCAAGTGCCCGTGGTGATCTACGACGTGCCACCGGAAGAAGCGGAGTATCTGCTGATTGCGGATAACGAAGAACGTCGCAGTCAGGATGATGATCCGATCCGGAAGGCGAAGCGGGCGAAGTTCCTCAAGGAGTATTGGGGAGTACGCCGCGGTGTCAATCAGTATTCGAGGGTTAACCAAAATGGTGAATCCACCAAGACGAGCAAGGACATCGCAGAGGCTGTGGGAACGGATGCTGCGCACTTACCGAGATTGCTGAAGCTTAACGATCTCATTCCAGAACTCCAAACTCTCGTGTCTGCGGGCAAACTCGGCACGACCGCCGCAGAACAGCTTGCGCATCTAACGCCTGACGAGCAACGCGCGTTGTTCCAAGCCTTTGGCGAGGCCATTGGCGAGCGCACGGTGACGGAAGCAAAGGAGATCCGTCGTCAGATCGAAGAGGAACGTCGGTTGCGGGAAGTCGCGGAAAAGCGGGTGCGTGAACTGGAGACCTCGGTTCAGCGACTTACGCGCGAAATCGAAGCGGCAAAGGACGAACCCGCTGCTCTTCGAGCGGCACTTGAGGACACACGACGCGAATTGGAACAGGCGCGGCGGGAACTGGCTGAGCGGCCGCGCATCGAGGTTGTGTCAGAAGAGATCAAGCGCGCGCTGGACGATTTGCGTAGGCAGAACGACGAACTCAAGGCGTCACTCGCGGAGCAGGAGCGGCTTGCAGACAAGCTTCGCAAAGAGAAGGCCGCCGCGTTGGAAGCCAAACGTCAGGCGGAGGACGAGGCGATCAAGGAACGCCTTGCGCGCCAGCGATTGGAGAAGACCTTCGAGTCGGCGGGGAATTCCGAAGCGAGCTATGCCGCGCTGCGTAATCTCGAATCCAAGCTGTACGAGGTGCGTCAAGACGTCGCGGGCATGCTTGCGGTTTGGGAACCGGAATCCGTCTCAGACGAAGTTCGGGATCACTTTGTGTCCGTGCTCTATGTGACTGCTGAGGCGTTGACGAACCTTGCGAAGAAGTGCGAAGGCGTCAAGTCGAACAATGTCCTGATGTTCCGGAGGGACCGCTGATGGGCGCTTACGATTTCTACGAGCAGGAACGTCGTCTCGAAGCGCGAGCTGCGGGACGATTTGCCATGCGTACGTTGTCGGAACTCACAGGCCGTGTCGTGCCCCAAGGGATTCTTAATCAGTTAGCCAAGATGGTCTGGCGCGAGACCAACACGTTCCTCGAAGACGGCGCAGTTGAGCCGTCCCTTCGGTTTGTTGAGAGCGACATTGTTCCGGCGGTCTTGCGGAGAATCGAGATGCTGGGATCGAAGTCCAAGACGGCTCAGTTTGCGAACGAACACCCGGACGAGACCAAGGTGGCTGTGATGGCGTTGGCAGAACGAGCCATGTCGCTGCAGAAAATCTCCAGGGGGTGTTTTTTCGACATTGGATTTGCCGTCGCGACGATTCGATACGAGTTGGACCGGGAGCTCTATGGTTTGGTGGTGCCTGCCGTCAAAGCGGTGATGGCGAAAGTTTCGAATGTCGACGAAGAGACCGTCCTGGTAGTGTTACGCGAAGAGATCAGCCGCGTCCTTCGAGAACGAATCGAGGCGCGGATGTGGACATTGGCGAATCTGGACGATGGGCAACATCGCGTAGCGCAATGAGGAAGCCGCCCTGCCGAAGTGGTGGGGCGGCTTTTTTTGCCCTGCAAACGCCTCTTTGTTGAGGAGGCGATGCAAAATGACCGAACCCCGCAATTTATGCTCGAAAGGTGCTACGGAGCACGAGCATGGCACACAAAGAGATCCAATCTTAGGAGGCGAGACAAAGGAACGAATGGTTATCTGCGGCAGCTTAGGGGCCGGGAGAAAGGTTTCGTACGATGAAATTTTGCGGATGGCAGTTCAAAACGGCATGAAAGTATTATAGCCAATGAAGGGGATGAGTGATAGGCACCGCCCTGCCGTGTGGTGGGGCGGCTCGTTTTTTGTCATGCAAACCACGTGTGTGTGGAAGTGATTTTTGAGGGAGTGATCCGTATGGTGAACTCACGCGGAACATTTACGGTGGCATTTGGGGATGCCCAATCTGGCAAGAGTCACTGGGCGCAAACACACCTGGACGAGATCGGCGAACAGTGGTTTGGAACCAACAATATTGTGTATTGGGATATGTACGCGAAAGACGCTGCGGAGTTGGCCTCAATTTTGGAGTAGACCCTCATGTCGATTTTCGACGCCACGGGATCATGAAAATGGCGATGTTGCGCGCTACGATGGTGATAAGCAACCACCAGAGCTCGATCCCTC
>NZ_JAFMTY010000044.1 GCF_017329605.1 Alicyclobacillus fructus | reverse complement strand
AGGGCTGTAGACACTACACGAGTTATCCACAGGTCCCACGAACCTGCATGGGCAAAGGGTTCGTGGGACTTTGTATGACTACGAAGTGTCGAAGTCGGGCATCAGGTAGAAATTGTTGAAGACTAAGAGCCGATTCTTTCGAGTCCTTGTGGACAAGTCTGTGGATGCCTTGTGGATAACCTGTGGAGGGAGACCATGCGCAGGGACCTAGAGGACCTGATTGTCGAGTACGAGTCCACGCGCGAGGCGATCCGTCAGGCTCGGAACCGAGCGCGGCGAGAGGCCAATGATCAGGATGCCACTCTGTATGACAGCATGGTTCGTGATCTCGACTATGCGTTAGCAGAAATGGAGGGGCAATACCGCGCTCCTCGGCGCGAAATCCTCGTCGGCGACCTGGCCGACCTGGACAGGCTTGCGGCGCGGCGGAGACGGTGGATGGACTGGGACAAGGCGGACGAAGCCTGCGAAGAGGAAGAGCGCCTGCCCGTGGCGTGGTTATCGTTCCTGAGCCTGCGGGAAGCGGCGTGCCTCTTTGCTTACGAGCGCGGGATGACGTACTCGGCGATTGCGCGGGAACTTGGGATTCGGCGCGGGACGGTGCAGGCGTATGTAGAGCGGGCGCGGGAGAAGCTGGCGAGGACGGAGGGGGTGCAGTTGGGGTTGTTTGATGAGAATCTAAATCTGGGGGTGTGATGGTATGGAGCAAAATCCACGCATGGACTCGAGAATTAAGCGTGAGTTGAGTGTAGTAGTTGAATTCGGAAATGAAGGGTGAAGTCCTTTTTGATATCCGAGGAATGATTATTCTACAATATATAGATATTGTGTAAAATAATAATAATACATTATTTGTTTAGGGGTGTCCACTGTATTGACTCAATACCATGATCACACACCTCGGCACAGAGGCGTGGACGGGACACGCTTCTTGGTCCTCTGGTGAGAACCTTCATGCCTCGCTTCGAATCATTACGGGTGACAACCGCGAAAGAGGTGAGGACCATGGAAGTTGCTCAACTGGTCGAGGCATGTCGCCAAGGCTTGCCGGAGTCTTGGAACACGCTTGTCTCCATGTTCCGCCCACAGGCGCTAGGCTGGGTCACGCAGTTTTGCCGGGATCGAGATTTGGCGGAAGACGTTGTGCAGGAGAGCTGGCTGACCGCAGCACGTCACCTGTCCGAGTTACGGAATCCACAGGCGTTTCCGCGTTGGTTCTTTCAGATTGTGAAGACGCAGGCGTATCGCACGTTGATGCAAGCGTACAGGGAGCAGGTCGAGGAGATGAAGGAGGTAGCGTCGGATGTAGACCAAGAACGGAGTACCGTCCTGAAACTGGATTTGGAACGAGCGCTGGACAGCCTGCCGCTGGAATTGAAACAGGTATTTATTCTGGCGGGCATATACCAATGGCCCATCCGGGATGTGGCCTCGTTCCTGAGAATTCCGGCGGGGACCGTTAAATCACGTTTGTCGAGGGCAAGGCAGCAATTGCAAGCCGCCCTGGAGGAGGGTGGAGGTGATGCGGCCGGCCAGGAGTCTGCCTACGAGTCACTGTACTATGTCCTGTCTGCTTGGGGCTCCGGGGAAAAGGTCGATCATCCAGCGGTTCGTCACACGTTGGCCAGAGCCTGGGCCACGATGAAGAGCCTGAGGTTCACGCTCATCAGGGAATGGCTTTCAGGTGAGCAGATCGGGAGAAGACAACAAGCGCGGTATACATGGCGTGCGCCCAATTGGCTGAGGATTGAAACAGAATCGCCGGATGCCGGGCGCGTCGTCACGATCATTCATGGACGCCGCATGCGAGTGTGGATGGCAAAGACGAACACCATCCAGGAAGCGCAGGTCCCGCACGAGGCGGATCCATCGTTCATGTTGGGCCACCTTTGGAAAGAGTTGCTGACCCGAGATGACTTGGTGGTCATGCCGCCTGAGCAGGGCGAACGGTTATGGCACCTGTGGGTGGAGCTCGATCGCGACGTCACCGCCGAGGAGGATGAGGCGTGTGAGAGCGTCCACTTCTGGATTCATCCGGAAGACGGTCTGCCGAGGCGCATCGAGTACTGGAATGGCCGCGGGTGTGTGTTCCGCGAGGTGATGGAGGACATCGAATGGAACGCATCGGTTGCCAGGCGCGAGTTCAACTTGCCTGCGGATGGAAAGAAGGGACGCCTGTGGACGTTGGGTGACATCCTCGGCGGCATCCCGATTCGTGTTGAGCCACACGACGCGATACGTCAATGTCCGTTTCCGTTGTTAGGGCTCGACCGGTCCGTCGTGAAAGAACTCGGATTGCACGACCATGTTGAAATCTCCAAGTATTATCAAGGGCGAGAGTGGGCGGTCCGGTACGGTGCACCCGCACGTTCTACGGCGGTGTTGCGGGGTGAAGCGTTCATTATCTTGTGGCAGGCAGGAGCGGTAACGGACGACGTGCATCGTCATTGGAGGATCTCAGACCTCCAGGACGAGTGGCCCCAACTTGGGGCCCAGGCGAGAAGCGGAGAAGTGATCACGCCTCGTTTCGTGATTTCGAGACTGTATTGGGAAGTGGACGGAAGGCCGTACCTGCTTATGGCTTCCGGCATCTCCACGGAACGGTTGGTGAGCTTCGTGCATTCGGTGAGGCCCCTGCGCGAAGACGACACGCAGTGAGTGGATTGGTCCGAACAGACGGATTGACCGGTCCCGTGCGGTGAAGTCAGCGTGCCGCATTGGCAATGAGTCAATACAGTGGACACCCTGAAACTGAGAATGCATAAAGTTTCCGGTTTGATGAGTTCTTACGGACGTGCTTGACGTCGTCGTGGCCTATGAAGGGAAACAGTCGGCTGGTGGCAAACGGAAGGCCCTTGTGGGGCGCCGCGTGGTGGCAGGCGTGGTGCCAGGCGAAGAAGTGTGGGAAGAGGCCGTGGCAGCGTTTTCGGAGCAGTGGGAGTTGGAGAGGCGTGCTGTTGGGTGGGCACGGACGGCGCGGCGTGGGCGAAGCGGGGCGTGGATGTGTTTCCGAGCGCGGTGCACCGGTTGGACCTGTACCACCTGTACAAACATCTGCGCACGGCGTTTGGCGTCGAGAAGGCGGCGTATGAAGAAATGTGCGCGGCGTTGGAGCGCGGAGATTGGACGGAAGTGGAGGCGGTACTGCGGCGGGCAGAACGGGTCCGGAGGGGCAGCGCACGAGAACGTGTGCGCGCGCTGCGCCAGTACCTGCGTGCGAACTGGGAAGGCATCCGGAGAGACGGTGCCGCCGAATCGCTAGGCGCGATGGAGGGGCAGGTGTTCCACCAGTTTGCGCGGCGGATGAAGCGGCACGGCGGGTGGTGGAGCGAGGTCGGCGCACACCGTCTGGCCCGGGTGCTGGCTGCACGAACAAGCGGGAAGTCGCTGAGCGTCGTGATGGGACTGGAAAAGCAAGAACGCGCGGCGAGCCGCGCGTTCATGAAAGCGTCGTGGGCGCCCGCGCCCGCCAAAGCACACGAGGCTGCGATGAAAACGGCGCAACTGCCGGCGCTCTACGGGCCACATGCCAGCCGTGTGTGGGTGAAGTATGTGCTGAGGGCGCTCACACGCGGGCCAAGGCTCTGAACAATGCTTGTGGGGCTCTCGCTCTCACCCTCGCTGCCCCTACGAAAACTTGACACGGACTACTTGTTGCGCAATAGTTGACACCGACGGGGAGCGGGAAATCAACGTGGAACCCCTCACGTGGCCCAAACCGAATGCCGGTGGAGCATGAGATGGAAATTAGAGGAAGGTAGTTTGGCTGTTTTCCGTGAGCAGGCATCTGAATCGTCGCGACGGTTGGTGAGGACTCCTGATCGCAGCATTACGGGTGAGGGATCCGTTGCGATAGTGAGATAGAGGGACCGAACCCGTAATGAGGAGGCGTCATACATGAGGAACTTGAAGTTTGTTGTTTCATGGTTACTGACGAGCTGCATTCTTGTGATACTGGGAACCTTCGTGTTGCTGGTGTCGCATCAAGCGAAGATATTAAATACATTTTTTGTGTGGCACGGATTTTACCCAGCGTTCATATCAATTCTGATTTCATTCTCCCTGATTCTTCTACTGATGATCCTTTGTACCTTATGGAAGCGCATCCGTGAGGATATACTCAGTAACGTAATTCATCAAATTTCATTATGTTCATATTCCGTTCTATTCCTCATAGGTACAATCACAGCGGTTCCTGAGGAGTATGTATACAGAGGTATAATCGGCGCTATTATCCATGGCAATTTTGTGATGAAAGATATCGTGATGTCTCTCATCTTTGCTTTCTCGCATGTCCAGCCTATCGTGCAGCGGCGATATGTGTATTTCGTATGGATAGTCTTTGTTTCAACTGTGATCAGTTCCACTTACCTAATCATGCATGACTTGGCAGCAGTCATGATTCTTCATGCTTCTTACAATATACTGGAGACTGCAATCTCAATGTGTATACACAGGTATCTCAGGGGCAGTTTTGTGCAAGGTGCCGAACGCGAGTCTGTTGCGGACTGACCTCGTCGAAATCCGTTCTCCGAACAGCGTGAACCAACGACACGGTGCTGGTATTCTTCAATGAAGCCGCATGGATGAGGCACGTCCTACACGAATTGGCGCGGTGCCCGCACACGGTGGCGTGACCGTTGTGCCGGTGAGGTTTCCCTTATGAAAACTGGACACGGACCACCCTCCTGTCTGGGTTGACTCTGGGCTAAGTATAGCTAAAATACATTGATATGGGGTTTTTTATTATTCGATGATTTTTCAGAATTCAATTTCTAATGTTTAACAGACTGATTCTGAGTTGAGTGTTTCTGATTACGCGGGAGAACTCAATTGGCCGTTGGTAATGAGGTGGATTAAGTGGATTACATTGTGACAATTGGCGATTACGAGATTTCAACCGAGGTGGGCCGACTTCAACGGGAGGTCATCTGGCGGTTCCTACATCGCGAATCGGAATGGGCCCGCGGCATTCCGTACGAAGTCATGTGTCGGACGTTGGACCATTCCTTGAACTTTGGCCTGTATACTCGAACCGGAAGTCAAATTGGGTTTGCAAGGGTGATTACCGACTATGGCCAATTTGCCTACCTATGCGATGTCTTCGTGTTAGCTCCCTATCGCGGCCGAGGTCTTGGGAGAGCCTTGGTAAAGGCTGTAATGGATCATCCGGATCTCGTCGGTCTCCGTAGGTATGCGTTGGACGCTGTGGACGAAGCCCGTTCGCTGTACGCCCAGTTCGGTTTCGCACCGTTGGCCGATCCCAGTGGGCATATGGAAATTACCCACCGAGCCATGGAATTGTGGCCACGGGGGAACAACGACCACACGGAGTGACTAGGCATATGTCCTATCAAAGGCCAACAATGCATGGACATTCAGCGGCGACTAGTCTGTTATTGCTGTGCTAGTGGGCGGAAGTGTTCAATATGGGGCATATAAGTTTATTGGTAAGCGTCAAGCAACCCACACATAGTTTTTTGCCTCCCCGTGCTTAAGAATGACCTCATCAAGCACAGCGGGAGGTTTTTGTGTATGCATGTACCTGTGTCTCATCATGAGAAGCGTCAGTTGTGGCGCGAACGCGTCGCCGCCTTCTACGGCAGCGGCCTAAACTGGGCGCACATGGTTCGACATCCGCTCTCACATGCAAGCGATGCATCAGGTGACGAAGAGCACACCGGACGGGATGGTCGTGCAGCGCACGGAGACGACAGAGGTGCAGAGCCTTGTAGACACTACACAAGTGATTCACAGGTCTCACGAACCCGTGTAGACTATGGGTTTGTGGGACTTCGTATGAGTGTAAAGTGTCGAAGGCGGGTTATACACGTCGGCATGAAGGTATACAGGGAGTAGTTAGTATGCATGTTTTGGAAATACTCACTTTGGTTGCAACCGCCATTGGAGGTATTGGTTCTGCATGGGCGGCCATCGCGGCAACATTGGGATTACGTGAATCAAAGCGATATCGAAGGATGAATCTTCAGCCATTAGTCACGGTCTCGGGCATCGGGCGCCCCGAAGGAGGTCATATGTGCCTGGTAGGAAATAGATATGTATATCAAAACGCTCGATATACTTTTACACTACGAAATTGCGGTCCCGGCCCTGCGGTGCTTGGAGATAATCCGTTTAGAGGAATCATCAAGCATTCGTTCGAATTAACAACCGAATTACCAAGACGCTTTGTCTACCAAGATAGACCTTGTCCTAATGTGTTGCCTTCCGGCGATTCGTGTAATGTAACACTTTATCTTGGATATAGCGATGAAACACCCATGGAAAATCCATGGGAATTTAAAATATTTTATAATGATATGTATGGAACTTAATTTTGGACAAAAATTTTGCTTAATCCGGATAGTGGTTACGTTGTTGGTCTTGAATTTGGACCGAGCAAAAATGCGACTTAACCCTTAAGCCATTGACCTCATAAATCATTCCAAATCGCCAGTTCCACCCACGTAGGGGGCCATAGCAACCATGCGTGTTGCCCTTCCCACAAAGGAAGGATGCCTTTCCGACATCCAAATTACGATGATTCTGCGTCTACCATTTCCACTTCAACCACGTCCCGCACATCCACGATATGCACGCCGGCCGCAGTGCACACACGTAATTCCCGACCGCGCACCGACACGCGACCGACGAGCACCACGTCCCGTTCCGGCGTAAACACCGTCACGCGAACAGTGCGTCCCTCGCGAAGCACATACTGCATCTCCTCCAGGCGTTCTTCGGTGAGCACGGGGCGTTTGCGCTTTGCCCGCATGCGCTGGATCTGCGTCATGAGCTCGCGATGCTCAGGCAAGACCATCCGCATGGCTTCGAAGATGTTTCCGTCTCGGATGTTCATGCGTAGTGGCCTCCGATTCGCAGACTCCGATCACGCAGTTGCCCGGCGCGTGTCAGGCTCACAGCGCGCATGATGGACGTCTCGCCAAAGCGTGCGCGGATCTCGTCCACTGTCTCGTACAGTCGTGCCCGCGCCGGCACGTTCGCAAACAGCGATAATTGCACGGTCTCGCGAAATTGCAACATGTCCACGCTCACCGACACGGCCCGTACGCCGGAGCCGTCCCAGTGCTGGTCCAGCAGCGCCAGGAGTACAGGGTACAGTTCGTCCGGGTCGTTGGTGGCGTGTGGCAACGTCTTCGCCCGGTAGAACCCGCCCGTCAGTCCTTCGTATGTGAGCCCGAGGCCCACGCGCCGGCCGGCTTGATGCGCCTGCCGGAGGCGATGACACACCTCGTCCAGCAGCTCCAAGATAACGACAGCGACTTCGCTGCGCTCGGAGAAGTCTCGCGGCAACGTTGTGCGATGGGAGTAGCCCTTGTGCGGCGCGTGGTAACTGTTCGGATTGATGTCACTTACGTCAATCCCGTTCGCCCAACGGTGGATGACCTCGCCCCACACGCCGAATTCAGCCTTGAGCACACCGACGGGCAGGCGCGCGACGTCGCCAATCGTCTGACACTTGAATTTGCGCCGCAGGACTTCCGCACGCCGCTTCACCCCCCACATCTCCTCGACGGGCAAGGGATGGAGCACTGACGGAATGTCCTCTTCTCGCCACCATACGATGCCACCAGGCGTCTTTTTGGCGGCCTTGTTCGCCATCTTCGCGAGCCACTTATTCGGCGCGAGTCCAATGCGCGATCGGATGCGGAACTGATCCCAGATGCGCGCTTGGAGGTTGCGTGCCGCCGCAATCGGGTCCGGAAACAACGCGGACGGGTATGGGAACGCGATGAAGCCCTCGTCGACCGAGAATTGCTCCTGGAACGGGAAGCATTGCTGCATGAGCATCTGTATCCGAACCGATACGTGCAAATAGAAAGCCATGTGCGGCCGCACGACGATGAGGCGTGGACATAGCCGGAACGCTTCCCACAAGCGCATGGCGTTTTCGACGCCGTATCGCTTGGCCGTTGGTGTGGCTGCCAAGATAATGCCAGAGCGCCGGGCCGGGTCACCGGATACCACAAGCGGCGGATCGGTGGAGTCATCGCACTCCTTGCGCCTGGCCGCATACTCCTCTCGGCTTGCCACCTCACACGAGGCGTAGAAGCTCTGCATATCCACCAGGCCGTAGACAAGATTGGTCATCGCGAGATCATTCCCGTCCGTTTGGCGCGATTCGCGGCTTCCGCCTCGAGCATCTTGCGCATGAAGACTGCTTCGTCGTAGTGGTCGCCGACACGAAATTCGACGCGGATATCCATGTCTCCGTCCTGACGCTCGATGATGTGCTGACCATCTTCTCGCATTTGTGCCTTGGCGCGCGCAAGTTCGCGTGTGATGTGCGCTTGGATGACTTCGAGAATGAGGAGTTGGCGAAGCAAAGCGGTAGGGCGGTCCATAGGGACACCTCAAATGCGAACATGTGTTCTTCAAAGAGAGTATAAGCAGTTTGGAGGAGAATACAAGTCGCCTTGGTTATGTTCGCAAGCTATCGAAATGGCGATGGAGTGAGCGAGGAGCGGACGCGCTGTTCCGACTGATAGTGGCTCGTGCAAACGGGGAGTTTGCCGCGAAAGCAAGCGCGAAGCGGGAAGAACATCTTTCGACGATCCAAGCGACGCGAAATCCGCATGACAGATGCAGAGATTGCGTGCAAAGTAGAGGCCGCGTCCTCGTGGCTTGCTGTGCACTAGGAGCGTGTCCGAGTATTCGATTTTCCTGTATAAAATGCTCATGGAACTGTATATCATCACTGTTTTTACTCAGCACTTCGCATGTACTGTGAGCGCCGGGCTATAATTGGTTCTTTCTCACCTTTGGTGAAGATTGTCCAGCATAGGGTGTGGGAATTCGACAAAATTCGACTACATGGCGAGCCTATGCTAGAAGGAGGCGAATCCGCAGGAGTTGGAAACTAGCCCGACCGTACATTTGTCTTTTCACCATCTTCAACCGGTTCACTTGTCCTTCAACCTGTCCATTGCTCCAAGGTTCCGTAACGGCCGCCGCGACAGCCTGCCAGTCTTGCACGAGTCCACGCGAAAATTGCTCGATCTCTCGAATCCCGCTTGTCCGTGCCTCGCGAACCCAACGTTCCAGACCGGCGGCGTCATGCTTGTTGAGTAACTCTCGAAACGCTTGGCATAATTCGATCACGCGATGTGCACCGGAGACCGTGTCTCGTATGAGTGCAATCTGCTGTTTGTCCTCGTCATCAAGTTCGTTGGATGAGCGTGTGAGGAGCCGCGCAACGTGTCGCGGATTCATCCGACGACGTCGAAATTGCGCTTGTGATGCTCTTGGAGGGTTCGCATTCGTGCCTTCCCGCCGCAGATTCGCGACGTATTGTGTGAGGGTGGAACGAGAACCCGAATACCCTTTGGTTTGGAGATGGAGAAAAATTTGACTACCTGAGTATCCCTGACGAAGGAGTTGCGAAATCTCGTCTTTGTAGGCGTCAAGTAGTGTCCTTCGCCGTGGCCGAGAGATGTGAGGGAGATCTGTCCATCGCAGGTATGTTCGAACGGTTTGTCTGCTGAGTCCTGTCTGGCGTGCAATCGCGCGAATGCTCATGCCGGAAGCGTAAAGCTGCTGAACTTCTTGAACACGTGCCCACTTGGCCGCTCGACGTTCGTGTTGT
>NZ_JAFMTY010000043.1 GCF_017329605.1 Alicyclobacillus fructus | reverse complement strand
CGTGCCAAACTCCAGGGTACAGGAAAGAGGTGCCGGGGTGGTCAACTTTTTGGTTGTCAATGTACCCCCACGTGGTCAACTTTTACGTTAGCAAACACACCGAAAGACCATTCGCAACGCACTGAATTCATCGCTGGAGGAGAAGCAGGGCGAAAGAGCGTCGCGTGGAGAGCGAAAGCGAGGTTCCAAGCTGGAGCCCTACAAGGACTACGTGAAGCAACGCATGCAACTCGGTGTTCTGAACGCCGAACGAATTCTGCGAGAGATTCGGGAGCAGGGCTATACCGGCGGCATCACCGTCCTGCGTGAGTTCATGAAGCCACTCCGCCCGGTGGTCTCTGCCAAGGCCACCGAGCGCTTTGAGTCGGATCCTGGTGAACAAGCCCAGATCGACTTGGGGGCCTTCCCCTACTACGATTCACACGGCCAGCGACGAACAATTTGGGCCTTCGCCATGGTACTCGCCTACTCCCGCATGCTCTACGTTGAGTTTATCAAAGCGGCAGACCAACTGCATATCCTTCAGGCCCTTCGCAACGCGCTGGAGTTCTTTGGCGGTGTGCCACGAGTCATTCTCAGCGACAACTGTTCGCCTTTGGTGATCGCCAATGACGGTCAAGGCCATGTCGACTGGCAACCGGCTTATCTCGACTTTGCCAAGTTCTACGGATTCGTGCCCAAGGCATGTCGGCCTCGTCGGAGCCAGACCAAAGGCAAGGTGGAACGGCCCATTCGCTACATCCGAGACAACTTCTGGCCCGTTGCCTTTGTGGACGAAGAGGATTTGAACCGACAGGTCGCATGGTGGCGCGATCACGTGGCCAACATCCGCATCCATGGAACGACACGTGAACAGCCCATCGTGCGGTTTCAAGCCGAGAAGCTGCAACCGCTACCGGCCACCCCATATGTGTTGGCTTGTGCAGGCCTTCGGAAGGTGATGAATGACTGCCGGGTTTCCTGGAACACGAATTTGTACACCGTCCCCTGGCGGTATGTGGGTCACACAGTTCTGGTTCGGGAGTTCGAATCGGGTCGCCTGCAGATCGAATACGGCGGACAGGTGATTGCGGAACATCGCTTGCTGTCCGGCAAGCATCAAATCTCCACGGATCCCGAGCACTACAAGAACATCCCTCGGGACACCGCGAATCCGACGCGGGGTAAGACGGCGGGATGACAAGTCGACCCGGACGTGGAGCAGCGCGAACTTGCGGTCTATGAACAGATCGCCATGGGAGGTCATGTGCAATGAGCGAAGCGTTGGTGGTAGCTCAGGTCGAGGAACAACTGTTGGACCTGGGCTTGAAGCGAGCTGCTGCCGTCTTGTCGGCGTGTGTGGAGTGGGCTGCTGGGCAAGAGGCGACTTATGTCGCATTTCTCCAGCGTTTGCTGGAGGCTGAGCAGGAGGAACGGCATAGCCGGGCCATGCAGGCTCGGCTACGCTTGGCGAACTTCCCGTTCCACAAGACGCTTGCCGACTTCGATTTCTCGTTCCAGCCGTCTGTGGATGAGCGCCAAATCCGAGAGCTCGCAACGCTTATGTTTGTCGAGGAATGCGGAAACGTGATCTTCTTAGGACCTCCGGGGGTGGGAAAGACGCATTTGGCGGTGGCCCTCGGCATGGAGGCGATTCGCCAGCGGATGAGCGTCTACTTCGTCACCATGCAGAAACTCGTGAGCGATTTGCGCCGAGCCTACCAAGAAGGGCGGCTGGACAGGCGCCTCCGAGTCTATACGCAGCCGAAGATTCTCATCTGTGATGAGGTTGGCTACTTGCCTCTTGACGCGCTTGACGCCGCGAACTTTTTCCGGCTTGTATCGGAGAGGTACGAACGAGGGTCGTTGATCATCACGTCCAACACGAGTTTCACGAACTGGGGAACGCTCTTCGGCGATCAGGTCCTGGCTGCCGCCTTGCACGATCGCTTGCTGCACCACGCAACGACCGTGAATATCAGTGGGAACAGTTACCGGATGAAAGACAAGCTACGAGCTGGCGTTACGCACGCATTGTCGGGAACACGAGACGAAGCGAACGTATGTGTGGGGAACGAATCGCGATGATTTTGGGGAATCGAAACCGCTGTTTTTGGGGAATCGAGCGCGATTTTTTTGGGGAGTTTTAATCCGCTGTTGACAGCATCGTCGTGCAGCGTACCGAAATGACCGAGGTGCAAATCTCGCGCACGCAGGCTGTCAACAGTACGCGAGCTATTCACAGGTCCCGTGAATCCGCACGAGCAAGGGATTCGTGGGGCTTTGTGTGACTCCGAAGTGTTGAATGCGAGTCTAACTCGATTAAGATCAGGAAGAGACTCACTGGAACCTAGTCAGATCGTGCTGATGGACGGTCAAATCCCGCCGAATGGACTCCTGTGGGCTTGGTAATACTAGCATATGAGGTGAGCGATGCACATGGAAGATCTGCCCCTTCTCATGGACTTGCCATCCATGCTGACCGACTGGGTCCCTAAAGTTGCTTCTATTGCAGTTGCAAGTGAAGGAAAATACATTTTTTATCACGCTGGTGAGTACGATTTGCGTTTGCGTCCTGGAGATCTTGTGCGTCCTGGAAGCGTAGCCAATCGTGTGTTTTGCGCAAAGAAGCGCGTAGAGATCGATGTGGACGAATCAGTTTATGGTCTTCCGTACCACGGTGTCGGATATCTTCTTCATGCCCAACCAGGAAGGCAAATGGCCTTAGCGATCATCTTGCCGCCAAGATATAAGGTGAAGCGCATTTCCTATCCCTTTCTCATAGGACGTAGAGAGGATGCGTGGTATCCAATTCATCTTCAGGATATTGTTTGGATTGAAAGTTATGAGAAACACACTTGGATTCATACAGTAGAGACCTCGTACACCACTTCTCTTCCGTTGCATATCTTGGAGAACGAGCTAGCCCAGCATCAGTTCCTGCGTATTCACCGGTCGTACATCGTCAACGTGGCCTGGATCAAGAGAATTGAACGCGATTTTCATTCCGGGCTTTTAATAATCCTCCAGCTCCCTACAGAACAAAAATTGCCGGTTTCTCAGACCTACGTACGTTTCGTTCGTGAGAAACTCGGTTTTTAAAAGTGGCAGTCGAGAGACAGACTGCCCTTTTCAATAGTGCCTCCCTTATTTCGCTCATGGCTTATCCGAATATATTAAGTTTCGTCGCAAAATATGGCTTTCCGTCAGAAATCAGATGCACACTATGAGAGGGAGGGTTACGTTAAAAAACGACAGTATCGAATTCGCTTTCATAAAAAAGAGGTGGGAACGTGTTTGAGGACAGGATTCGTAATGTGTCTCTCCGTTCTCGAGTATTATCGGTGGATGAGGTACAGGGTTGGATACATGACGGCATGACAATCGCGGTAAGTGGGTTCACAAAGTCAGGTGATGCCAAAGCTGTGTTGAAGGCGCTATCACGGAGAATCTCAAAGACAAACGAAAATACTCGGATTCGCCTACTGTCTGGAGCATCATTGGGAGATACAGATAAGATATTGGCGGAAAAGGGAGGCATTTTCTTTCGTCTTCCATTTCAATCGGAACCATTCCTCCGAGACAGGATCAATCGAGGCGATATCGAGTATGTCGACCAACATCTTAGCGAGACAGCTGAATGGGTTCGGAGCGGATGGTTCGGTAAGATTGACTTTGCAATCATTGAGGCGACAGCCATCACAGAAGATGGGGGAATTATTCCAACGACCTCAGTCGGGAATAGCCCCATTTTTGTAGAGAAGGCTGACAAAGTTATTGTAGAGATCAATTTGTCTGCGCCTCTAGACTTAGAGGGGTTTCATGATATTTATGTACCTGCGGCGAGACCTCACCGTAAGCCCATTCCCTTAGTCAACGTGGCAGATCGAATTGGGACACCTTATATTCCTTGTTCTCCAGAAAAGATTGTAGCGATTGTCCTTTCGACTGAGGAGGATACGCCTTCAACGGTGTCAGCTGCTGATCCAGACACGCATGCAATGGCTGAATTCATTAAGGAATTTTTGGTTCATGAGGTCCGCCGTGGCCGTTTGCCCAGGCATATCGGTCCTCTGCAAATCGGCATTGGGTCTGTGACGAACGCAGTGTTGAGTGGATTCGGAAATAGTCCCTTTGACAGATTGGAACTTTATACAGAGGTCATGCAAGATGCGGCCTTTGAACTTCTAGATGCCGGTAAGGTGCAGTTAGCCTCTAGCTGTTCGTTTACACTCTCACGTTCAATGCGCGAGCATGTTTTGTCGCATCTTGGACAATATCAAAACCGAGTGGTGCTCCGGCCTCAGGAGATTTCCAACCACCCTGAAATCGTGCGGCGTTTGGGCGTGATTTCCATCAATGCGGCTTTAGAGGTCGATATATATGGAAATGTGAATTCCACACACGTATTTGGGACGCGCATGATGAATGGTATCGGCGGGTCCGGCGATTTTGCACGCAACGCAGCCCTCTCCATATTCGTAACGAGATCCACGGCAAAAGACGGGAAAATTTCGAGTATTGTTCCATTTGTCACACACGTCGACCACCCAGAGCATGATGTAGACGTCATTGTGACGGAACGTGGTATCGCAGACTTGCGCGGTTTGAGTCCTCGGCAGCGCGCGCGTGAAATCATCAGTCACCTAGTTCACCCCGATTATAAGGACGAGCTCATAGAGTATGTGCGAAGAGCTGAGTCCTTGGGAGGTCATACGCCTCATGTGCTTAGCGAAGCATGGGATTGGCATTTTCGGATGCTGAAATATGGTGACATGCGTTCTTTGGTACATGCTGCCCGATCCGATGTACTCGAGTTCGCAAGTCAGTATCGTCGCGAGCCATTCTGAGTCCGACGATGATGGTTGGGAAAAATACGTAGACTCAACGGATCGATGCGGTGATCTAGAAACGCCGACTGCTGGATTATCCCTTCGTGTACGCCGCATGTGTGGACTGCCTCGTTGAGGCCCAAACTCGACGACATGGTCAGATATCCGTATGCGTGCGGTGCGCCCGGTGACGAAGTGCCCGGCAGACGGAATCGGCGTGCAGCGCACGAGCACGAGGTTTGAGGTTTGTAGATACTACGCAAGTCACCCACAAGCCCCCCGAGCCTTCATGGACAAAAGGTTCGGGGGGTTGTATGGATACGAAATGTCGAAGTCGGGTTGATCTGGGTTATGATAACCTCGTATGATGTGAGCATAATCCCTCTCGTTTGCACAGAAGACGAGCACGAATGATCACAAAGAGCGGTGAGGGGGGATTCAGTCAAGTGATTGCCTTAAGGGTTACACATCAATTCAGCAATCTTGTACGAGAAATACGGAAGAAGTACGTGGGCAAGGGACCTGAACACATAACAACGAGGTTTATGGGACCGTGGGTCGCTTGTGAAATGAAAGGCAATCTTACCAGTGTGGAAAGGTTTGCTATTCGATCGGAAGAAGGCAGGCGGATTGTCCGAGAACTTCGAACAAGTTTTATCAAGGAACTGTATAAGGATGCAGATATCAGAACTCAAGTTGAACAGTTGGTCCATGCTAAATTGGTTACTATTTTTTGCGATTATGATATCGACCTGGATACAGCCTTCACGGTTTATGTTTTTGATCGTCCGTTAGGACTGGACGATCAAGAGTAAACGTGCTACGCTTGGATTAAGCGGTTCATATCCTGTGGATTGGTGAAGAAGCACAGGAAGTGCTTTGAACTACTCCACTAAA
The DNA here is from genome assembly GCF_017329605.1 of Alicyclobacillus fructus. Classification (GTDB taxonomy): domain Bacteria; phylum Bacillota; class Bacilli; order Alicyclobacillales; family Alicyclobacillaceae; genus Alicyclobacillus; species Alicyclobacillus fructus. The sequence continues at coordinate 4,073 of NZ_JAFMTY010000043.1, read as the reverse complement.
ACCTAGCCTTCAGTAATAGGAGGCCGGGGTTTTAGTGGAGTTTTTTATTGGAGGTGCAGTCATGAGAAGTCCTGCTTTGCAATTTTCTGTGGTAATCGACGGGGAAGAGATAACAGTCTCGGAAGGGCAGACGATTCTAGAAACGATAATGCAGAATGGTATTGATCATCCTCACGTCTGTTATCACCCCAATATGGGACCCATTCAAACATGTGATACCTGTATGGTGGAAGTGAATGGAGAGTTGGTGCGGGCATGCTCGACCAAGGTAGATGAGGGGATGAACATCCAAACCTCATCTGAACTTGCAGTTGCTGCGCGCGTTGAGGCGATGAACCGAATTCTCGAGAACCACATGCTCTACTGTACCGTTTGTGATAACAACAATGGCAACTGTGTTCTTCATAATACCGCACAGCTCATGAAAATTGAGCATCAAAAGTATCCGTACCGTCCCAAGGGGTATGAGAAAGACATGTCCAATCCGTTTTACCGGTACGATCCAGATCAATGCATCCTATGCGGACGGTGTGTTGAGGCTTGCCAAAATCTGCAGGTGAACGAAACGTTGTCCATTGACTGGGAGCGGGATATACCGCGAGTCATATGGGATAACGATGTTCCCATCGATGAATCTTCCTGTGTCTCCTGCGGACACTGCGTCACCGTTTGTCCGACCAATGCCCTGATGGAGAAGTCCATGCTCGGAGAAGCTGGTTTTCTGTCAAGCACTCCTTCTCACGTGCTGAATCCCATGATTGATCTCGTCAAACAGGTGGAACCCGGATACGGTGGGATTTTTGCGATTTCGGAAATTGAGTCCGCCATGCGAGAGCAGCGGATTCGCAAGACGAAGACAGTGTGCACATTCTGCGGTGTAGGATGCTCGTTTGACGTTTGGACGAAGGGACGGAAGATCCTAAAGATCGAACCCACAGAAAAGGCGCCTGTAAACGGAATTTCCACTTGTGTAAAAGGGAAGTTTGGGTGGGATTTTGTTAATAGCGAGGAGCGGCTCACCAAACCTTTGATCCGGCGCGGGGATTCGTTTTTCGAAGCGACATGGGATGAAGCGCTGGACTTGATTGCCAAGAAATTTCAAGAGATCAAACGAACATACGGTCCAGATGCCCTCGGTTTCATTTCCTCCTCGAAAGTGACGAACGAAGAAAACTACTTGATGCAAAAGCTCGCTCGCTCAGTGATTGGGACCAACAACGTGGACAATTGCTCCCGCTATTGCCAATCTCCTGCGACAGATGGTTTGATGCGAACTGTGGGGCTTGCCGGAGATTCCGGAACGATTCAGGATATTGCGAAGGCAGGGCTTGTGATCATCGTGGGCGCCAACCCCGCTGAGGCGCATCCGGTGCTTGCAACGCGGGTGAAACGTGCCCATAAACTCCACGGTCAAAAGTTGATCGTGGTTGACTTGCGCAAGCACGAAATGGCGGAACGCGCAGATCTCTTCGTACGACCGAAGCAGGGAACAGATCACGTATGGCTTTCTGCAGTAACGAAATACATTATAGATCAAGAATGGCATGATAAGAGATTCTTAAGCGAAAGGGTTGTGGGGTATGACGAGTACAGGAAATCGCTTAATAAGTACACGCTTGATTATGCGGAAGAGATCACAGGCATTTCGAAGGCAGATTTGATTCAAATAGCGACTATGATTCACGAAGCGAACGGGGTTGCTGTGTTGTGGGCCATGGGTGTCACGCAGCATTGTGGTGGAAGTGAGACCAGCGCTGCAATCAGTGACTTGCTATTAGTCACGGGCAACTACGGCCGCCCTGGAGCCGGCGCGTTCCCGCTGCGTGGTCACAACAATGTCCAAGGCGCTTGTGACTTTGGTACGTTGCCAAACTGGCTGCCTGGGTATCAACTGGTGAGTGATAAAGTCGCCAGGAAGAAATTCGAAGACGTTTGGGGTACGCCACTTCCAACGACGCCTGGAATGGACAATCAGCAGATGTTGAATGCCATCCTCGAAGGTAAACTTCGTGGAATGTACCTCATGGGAGAAGACATGGCGTGGGTCGATACGAACGCGAACCACGTCCATGAAGCGCTCAGTCAGTTGGAGTTCTTTGTAGTACAGGACGTATTCTTCACGAAGACAGCTCAGTTTGCGGACGTGGTGCTTCCTGCCAGTCCAAGTTTGGAAAAAGAAGGCACTTTCACGAATACCGAACGACGTATTCAACGTTTGTATCAAGTGTTTGAGCCTCTCGGGGAGTCCAAGCCGGACTGGGAGATTATTTGCGCGATCGCCAATCGGTTGGGTGCAGGTTGGACCTACCAGCATCCGAGCGAAATCATGGCCGAAGCTGCGAAAGTCGCACCCATCTTCGCAGGCGTGACTTACGACCGGCTCGAGGACTACAACAGTCTGCTCTGGCCTGTTGCGCCGGACGGAACCGATACACCGTTGTTGTACACGGAAGGATTTGGGTTCCCCGATGGGAAGGCTCGGTTGGCTTTGCCAAACTGGGTTCCGCCAATGACACCCGACGAAGAATACGATTTGCATTTGAACAATGGGCGTTTGCTCGAGCATTTCCACGAAGGAAACATGACGGACAAGTCCCCAGGCCTGCGAAAGAAAGTTCCGGATACGTTTGTGGAGATTTCGCCGGAGTTGGCCAAGGAACGCGGTATCGAAGACGGAGCCCTGGTTCGGCTTGTGTCGCGCTACGGATCAGTCAAGGTCCGGGCGGTTGTCACCGACAGAGTTCGCGGTAAGGAACTGTATCTGCCGATGAACACCACGAGCGACCAGTCAGCCGTGAACCTCTTAACGGGCTCGGCGACGGATGTCCGTACGGACACTCCCGCGTACAAGGAAACTTTCGTACGGATGGAGGTGCTTCAACCGAACGGGCGGAGACCGTTACCACGCAACAACCCGCGGTTTGGGAAGCGCAATCCGCAACGCGGTGTCGAAGTGGAGCGGAAATGGAAGCGGCCCGGATACATTCCAGTAGAAGAACAAGCGCGGAGGGTTGTCACAAGTGGCACGTCCAATCACCAACATTAAACGAATCGAACTCACGAAGCCGGAGCAGAACCGGATCGCCCTACATGAACTAGAGGATTCAGTCGCAGATCACAAAAAAGCACTGCAGAGCTTGCTGGTGCTGATTCAAGATCTTGAAAACAGTGGGGTCCTTGAAATTCTCCACGCCGCGTTGAATTCGAAGGAGAAGATCGCCTCCATTGCGTTAGAGCAGATTCTGAAACCGTCTGTGTTGAACAAGGTAAAAAATGCCATGACCGCGGTTGGATTGGTCGGGAAGATTGATCCAGACCAGATTGGTGCGTTGGTGGATGCTGTAGTCGTCGGTCTTCAGCGCGGGCAAGAAAACCTCGAATCGAACAAGAAGGTCGGCGTCTTCGAACTCGTAAAGGCGCTGCGAGACCCGGGCGTCAACCGTGCCTTGGCGTTCGTGCTTGGATTGTTACAGGGCTTGGGCGAAAGGCTCTAGTTCTCTCATAGGCATATTTCAGCGCATTGAACGATCCGGTGGAGAGCTACTTTGCCTCCGCCGGATTCTTGTTCAGCGTTAACATATCCAGTTCAGTGATAGAGTGATCCTGCAAACGGTGTTCGCTATCTTCTAAAGCTAAGCTTGTTTTTCTAGTTAATTGAAACTGGGTTCTCAATAGATCACCCGCTGAAGCGTGTACATGACGTGTGTTTGTGGTTGGCATGGACTGATGTCCTACCTAATTACGAATTCATGACAGACATCATCACGGAGCTTAATATTCTGATTTTATTGTTCTTGGTGAATCATTTATCCTCGATATCCCCTCACTGCTATTGTTCTTGGAATTGATTTCAGTGGCCAGCGATTATGGGATAAAACATTGTCGTCATTGTAGGTACGGAATGTAGATCATAGTGCAGACATTCTGCGGCTCTGTAACTTAGTGAATGCACTCCGAATCACGGCGGTTTGCCTCAAGTAGACCCTCATGTCGATTTTCGACGCCACGGGATCATGAAAATGGCGATGTTGCGCGCTACGATGGTGATAAGCAACCACCAGAGCTCGATCCCT
>NZ_JAFMTY010000042.1 GCF_017329605.1 Alicyclobacillus fructus | reverse complement strand
GTAAACGACAAAATAAAGTTATCCACAACAAAACGCATGCCTACAAAAATACAAATGAAAACACGGCGCATGCCTGTGGATAAGTCCGACAAGCCGCGCTGCTATGGGATCCCACATTCATCCATGAGTCTACGTGCTCTGTCCAACTGTCGAAGTCGGGAAGCGCTCCCTGAAGGAATTCGAGTGAAACAGAGAATGCCACATCCACGGAAGCCCCGCCAGAGATGGCGGGGCTTTCTGCGCGAGGCACGGGAATGGCTGAATGATCTCGTGAATCGAACGGTGACTGTCCATCCACCGCCCCGGGACTGAACCTCAAGGTGTGATCGGTTTGACGGTTACGTCCTGTTCGTGGATGCTCTCGTAGTGAAACCTGTGAGGACGGCCGCGTACGTGCCTGCAGCGTCATGCTTGCGACCGTCATTCATATAGAAGGCTATCGCGAACTTCTCGGCGTGATGCTGGAAGATGGCGAATCCGAAGTTGGGTGGCGTACATTTTTGCATGGCTGAAGGAACGTAGACTCAGCGGTGTGGATGTGGTCGTATATGGACTTGATCACTGTTTCTTTGTTTACTTTCCATCATTTGTTTCAGCTAGGCTGTCTTGTTCAAATTAAGTATGACCACACCCACGATGATTAACAATATACCAATCACTATAGGAATATTTAGAGGTTGTTTCCATACGACGAGGCCAATCAAAGCGGTAAATGCCGTACCTGCCCCGGACCATATCGCGTATGACACACTGAGAGGCAGGTCTTTTAATACCAAGGACATGGCATAAAATGCGATTCCATAGCCCAACACTACACCAATACTAGGAAGAAGCTTTGTAAAGCCCGCGGTGGCCTTTAGCATCGAGGTTGCGAAGACTTCACTGACAATGGCAATACCAAGAAAGAGGTACGATATCATTTCAAATCCTCCTTCGTTAATTCAATTAGAGCGTCCCTCACTCGTTTCCTCAAACCCGGTTCTAACGAACTGCATCCAAATAGTTCAATAAACCACAGTCCATCCGCAGCCAGCCGAATGATGGTTGCTTTTACTGGATCTATATCGTCTTGCTCGATTCGACGCTGCCAATCGTCGTAATGCTCCTGAACGGGTTTGAGTAGCTCTGGATTTTCGCAACTTGCGGCTAGTAGTCCTACACTCATATTTTGCACGCCATCCAATAATTTAAAGGTTTCTTGCACATAGGCACGGGTCCACTTACCTGGGCCGTCAGTGTCGCGAGAAGCTGTTTTCTCCATGTTGGTAGTAAACTCATCCATGATACTGCTGACCATAGATTTAACAAGTTCTTCTTTTGTAGGAAAATGATATAGCAAACCACCTTTACTTACATGGGCTAGTTCAGCCACCGCTTCCAACGTGAGGTGTCCAACACCTCTTTCTCGAACCAGTTGTGCCGCAGCTTGAAGGATTTGGTTTCGTTTGGATGGGCGTCGACGAAGCATCGCCATGTTTTTTCTCATTCCTTTTATCAAGAGTAAAGTTGCAATAAAAATGTATACCGTCCGTACGGTCAATATATTGACACGTCCATTATAACAGATTATATTCTTTCTAGACCGAGTGGAATACTGCAACTTGTCGATCGGACCACCGAAGACAAGAGTGACGCTCCCGTCTCTTTGGGTCGGACGTCACCCTTGTCTTCTTCTTTTTGCACACAGTAGGAAGGAGGCTGACATGACACTGGTGAGACCGTTGATAGAGATTCGCCAACTTACTAAGATTTTTGGCAATCGTTCACAGCAAGCGTTGCAACTGCTGAACGAAGGTGCGAGTAAAGAGCAAGTTCGCCAGCAGACCGGTTGCATAGTGGGGGTTAATACAGTCGACTTAGAGATTAATCAGGGTGAACTGTTTGTCATCATGGGCTTGTCCGGCAGCGGAAAGTCCACTCTCTTGCGGTGTCTAAATCGATTGATTGAGCCCACTTATGGCAGTGTGCAAATCGGACATTACGAAGTAACCAATTTGAGCAAGCCCGAACTGCTGCGTTTTCGGCAGAAGAAAGTCGCGATGGTTTTTCAGAAGTTCGCTCTATTTCCCAACCGAACGGTGTTGGAGAACGTAGCGTTCGGTTTGGAAATACAGAATATAGAGAAAATGGAACGACAGAGAATTGCACGGGAGAAACTATCCTTGGTCGGTCTTGACCGATGGGCGGATGATTATCCGCAGAACTTAAGTGGTGGTATGCAACAGCGGGTGGGGTTAGCACGGGCTTTGGCGACGAATGCCGATATTCTCTTAATGGATGAAGCATTTAGCGCTTTGGACCCGCTCACGCGTGCCGATATGCAGAAAGAATTACTGAACCTTCAGAGCACGTTGCACAAAACCATCATCTTCATTACGCACGATGTGAATGAGGCGCTTCGCCTCGGGGATCGAATTGGAGTGATGAGAGATGGGGAATTGGTCCAGATTGGTACACCAGAAGCCATTGTCAATTCTCCGGTCGACGATTATGTAGCAAGTTTCGTAAGGAACGTGGGGGCTAGCTACGCGTGGAAGGGATGACTCTGATGCCGAGGGTCCCGATTGATGAGTGGATTAATGCCTCCGTGCAGTGGTTGTACAACAGGATTGGCCCGGAACTTGGCAACGTCTCCGACGCGATGCACAGTTTTCTTTCGACGCTTACCAACGGACTGATGGCACTCCCGTGGTGGCTTGTGACATTGGCATTCGCAACCTTAGCCTTTCGCGCGGGAAAGTGGCGGTTGTCAATTGGGACGGTCATTGGGCTCTTCTTGATTGAAGATCTTGGTATGTGGGACCCGATGATTGCCTCGTTGGTTCTGATCTTAGTATCTGCGTTCGTGTCTGTACTGATTGGGTTCCCTATTGGGGTTTGGTGTGCACGACAACCACTCGCATATCGCATTATCTCACCCATGCTGGATATCATGCAGACCATGCCATCCTTCGTCTATCTTGTTCCGGCGCTGATGTTCTTCAACATTGGTCCGGTACCTGCCGTTTTCGCGACAGTCGTTTTTTCGATGCCGCCAGTCATCCGATTGACCCGCCTGGGAATTCTTCAGGTGCCAGAAGACCTTGTTGAAGCCGCAACCGCGTTTGGAGCAAGTGACTGGAAATTGCTTTGGAAGGTTCAAGTCCCCTTAGCATTGCCGAATCTAATGGCCGGGATCAACCAGACCATCATGATGGCACTTTCGATGGTTGTCATCTCGTCAATGATAGGCGCTGGAGGGCTCGGTAATAATGTGGTGACTGCACTCGAAACGGTAAACATCGGACAAGGATTTGAAGCAGGATTTTGCATTGTGATTCTCGCCATTCTCTTGGATAGAATTTCGCAACAGATTGGAGGTACCCACCATGGAAAATAAGCATACGCAAGTGAAAGCAGATTTTCTGAGCTCAGGGATCATTGATACTGACATTCACGAACGAGCTTTATATCAGGATCTCATTCCTTATTTAGATAACCCATGGAGACGTTACATTACCGACTGTGGATGGCTCCAGGAGAAACATTTACCGTACACCCAACCAACTGTGGCTGGGCTCAATAGGGCGGATGCCACCGTCCCGGATGGGCGTCCGGCTGGATCAGACCTGGATTTTCTTCGGATACAGTTGCTTGATGAACTGAACATCCGGTATGGAATTTTGACGGGTGCTTTTGACCCGAGCCCTTCCTCCATGAACGGATGGTATGAGATGGCAGCTGCATTGGCCAGCGCCTACAACGACTACCTTATAGAGCACTGGTTAGAAAAAGACGACAGGTTGTACGGATCTGTCCATATCGCGGCTCAGGATCCAATAGCCGCCGCACGTGAGATCGATCGCGTCGGATCTCATCCGAAAATGGTTCAAGTGTTGCTTCCGATTGACAACATCGTGTGGGGTGATCCGTACTTCCACCCGATTTACGAGGCGGCCCAGCGTAACAATCTGGTTATTGCTATGCATCACAATGAGCCCGCCGTATACTTCGGACGGTTTCCAAGGTACTTCATCGAGTGGCATACGCTGATTTCGACCTCACACATGATGCAAGTGACCAGCCTTGTGTTTAACGGTGTATTTGAGAAGTTCCCGAATCTCAAGCTGCTCATGATCGAAGCAGGGTTCACGTACGTACCCCATTTGATGAGAAAGATGGACCAACAGTATCGTGACTTACGTCATGAGGTGCCTTGGATAAAGCGAATGCCAAGCAGTATTATCCGAGAGCATGTTCGTTTTACAACTCAACCGATGGAAGAATTCACGCGGGCGGAGTTTGAGCAGTGGATCGATTTACTTGGGTCTGATGAGATGGTCTGTTTCTCTTCGGACTATCCACATTGGGATTTCGATCATCCCGTGACCGCATTCCCGAGCCTGCCAACTTCTCTGCGTCAAAAGATATTTCACGATAACGCGTTGTCACTGTACCCGAAGTTTCCACGGAACAAAGGAGAGTCGCTGACATGAAACAAGTAGTATGCAAGATAAATGAATTGAAACCCGGGCTATTAAAAGAAGTGCAGTTTGGAAAAATTTCTATCGTGGTTTGCCAGACGCAATCCGGTGAAGTATATGCATTTTCGAATCGTTGCATTCATCAAGGTGCCCCTTTGTCCAAGGGTAAATTGTGCGGGACAACCGCCCCGACCAATTGCCCGGGACAGTACAGATACGTAAAGGAAGGTGAAGTACTTCGGTGTCCATGGCATGGTCGAGAATTTGATATCACCGAGGGGGGCAAAATGATTTCCGACCCAAGACGGGCACTTGGGAAGTTTCAAGTTTTCATTGATGGCGAAGACGTTATCGTCTCAACCATAAACGGTCGACCAAAAGGAGAGGTGCAACATGCAAAAGGTTAGAAAAGCAGGTCTGACTGCAGCCGCAATTGCCTCGCTCATCATAGCAGGAGGATTGGGCATTTCTCAAAACAAATTCGAGTCTGTCGCTCATGCTAGAGCGACAGATAACAAGACCATCACGCTAGGGTATGTCAATTGGGAAGAGGACGTTGCCGTCACCTATCTATGGGCAAATTTGCTGACGAAAAGGGGTTACCACGTCAATCTACAAATGCTCGATCTCGGGCCCTTGTACGCCGGACTTTCTCGTGATGGCGTGGACGTATTCTTGGATGCTTGGATGCCTGAACAACGACAATATCTGAATCACTATGGTTCCAGTCTGGTGAGTATCGGCAAATGGTACGAGGGGGTGACGAAGGAAGGGTTCGTGGTTCCACAGTATGTGACCGATGTGAACTCCATCGCTGATTTAAAGACTCATGCCTCTGAGTTCGGGAATCAGGTGATTGGAATAGATGCTGGTTCTGTAGAAATGCAGATCGCGCAAAAGGCGCTCAATGACTACGGGGCGAGCAATCTTATACTGGTTCCCAGTTCCGATCTCGCTATGATCACGACCCTCATCAAGGATTACAAAGCGAAGAAGCCGGTCGTTGTAACACTTTGGAGTCCACACTGGATATATTCGACATACAAGCTCAAGTACCTGACCGATCCCAAAGGTGACTGGGGCAAGGCCGGGTGGATTCAGGGAGAAGTAAACAAGGCATGGGCGTCTCGCAATCCGGAGGTCTTGAAGTGGCTGAGAAACTTCAAGTTGACCGAAAACCAATTAGAAATGTTAGAAGAATATATTAACGTAGCTAAATCGCCTCAGGTTGGCGTGGAAAAATGGATCAGAGAGAATCAGAAAACCATCAGCGCTTGGTTTAAGTAACTGTCAAGGATGAACGGATGCAGCTCCGTTTCGTACACCGTGGACTACGCTGAAACCGAGGTCCAGTGTAGAGCCACATACGAAGGGAGCTGCATTCTTCCCGCCAGTTGTGTTTGTCAAGCAAAAAGTGGTTCTTTCTCAGGTTTGGTGATGACGACATCATTCGACAACATGTTTGTCGCTTCAGTGCTACGCTTGAAAGGAGGTGAGACATATGGTCGAATGTTCTTCGCCGTTCTATCCAGATTTCGTCGTTATCGGAGCGTTTTTCAGTGAGACGATGATCGTCTTGCGACTCGCTGCCGTCCAACGGGGCAATCACTGTCCAACATGCGGTACCTGGTCAGAACGCGTTCACAGTCAGCGGTAACGAACGGTTCAGGACATTCCTTTGTTCGGCAAAACGGTCTTCCTTCGCGTCCGTTCACGCAAATTTTTCTGCGATTGCTCATCTTGTTCCACTCGCATTTTTACGGAGCGCTTCGATGGTTTCTTGGCCCCTTCTCAGCCGATGACGCTCCGGCTTCATCATCTCATCCAACACATCGGTCTCATGCTCGGTGTATACTTGCCCCAGAGTCAACCCAGACAGAAGGGATGGGTTACAATGAAGACGAGGTGTGTGTGATGCCGGGACGTAAGTGGACCGTGGACGAGAAAATGAACATCGTGCTCGAGGGCATGATGCCGGGGGCGAACATCAGCGAGGTATGTCGGCGGCATGGCGTGGCCCAGAGCCTGTATTACAAGTGGCGTGAGGCGTTCCTGGCCGGGGGACGGGCTGGATTGCAATCCGGTCCCTCTATGCGAGAGCAGGAGCTGGAGAAGGAGTTGCAGGAGGCCCGGGCTAAGATCGGTGAACTCACGATGCAGGTGGATGTGTTGCGAAAAAAATCGAATTGGGGCCGGAAGTAAATAGCCGTTCTTTGGTCTGTCAGCTCGCCAAGGAAGGGTTTCCGGTCCCAGTGATTGCAAAAGCTTTAGGGCTGAACCGAACGTACTGTTACAGCCTGCTTAAGCCGCCTATACCAAAGCTGAAGCGGCCCCCTGTGGACAAGGACGCCCTGGTCAAGCAGCGGATTCGGAAGCTGTGCGAAGAGTTCCCGACATACGGATATCGGCGAATCCAGGTTATGCTGCGTCGCCGATACAACTTGCAGGTGAACCATAAACGGGTGTACCGGCTGATGAAGGAAATGGGACTGCTTGTGAAATCACCGAGGCGAGGCGCTTCCCGAACGAAGCGGCCGGGAAAGATTCCGGTCACCCGGTCGAATGAGCATTTCCAGTGTGACATGACGAAGGTGTGGTGCGGGAAAGACGGTTGGGGATATCTGTTTGCCGTGATGGACGCCTATGACCGGGAGATTGTGGGGGACTCGTTTTCCCGTTTCTGCCGTACGGAGGATCTGCTGAAGGCGGTGGATATGGCCCTGAACTATCGCTTCCCGGGCGGCGTGCAAGGTGCCGGTTTGACGCTGCGAACGGACAACGGCTGCCAGATGACCAGTCGACGTTTCCTCGAAGCGATGAAAGCTTGCCAAATCAACCATGAGAGGACAGGCTACAACAACCCTGATGCTGACGGATATATCGAGCGATTCTTCCGTTCGCTGAAGGAAGAGGAAGTCTGGCTTCAGGAATACAGCAGCTTTGCTGAGGCGAAAGCGGCGATTGAGTCGTACATTCACTTTTACAACACGGAGCGGCCGCATTCCGCACTGGGTTATCGCTCGCCATCGGAATTCAGGACATGGAAACTGCAACAGAGCGTAGCGTGAAACGGTGGTTGTCCGAATTATAAGTCTGTCTTCTCTCTCTCTCTCTTAAAAGCCATCCCATCTGTCTTGACAAGATCGGGTTCAATACGGGTGGGAACCCAGGTGCCACGTTGTGTCGCAAACTTGGGATTTGGGTCAGCAAGGACAGTGTTCTCCGGGGCATTCTCCAACTCTCGCCCTCATCCACAGAACCTCTTGAAGTGATCGGGATTGACGATTGGGCCTATCGTCGAGGACAGCGGTATGGTACGATCATCTGCGACTTAAAGCATCATCGCGTCGTGGATGTACTCCCAGACCGAGAGAAGAATACCGTGGCCGATTGGCTTCGGGCTCATCCCGAAATCCGCCTGGTCAGTCGCGACAGTGCGAATGCGTACGCTGACGCCATACGGTTCGGTTTGCCCTCAGCCATTCAGGTCGCGGATCGATGGCACCTTCTGAAGAATCTTGGTGACGCTGTTCAGCGGTATGTTGCACGGCAACCTCTTCCCGTTTGGAAAGACGACGATGCTTATGCACCGTCCACCGAACGCGCCATGGCACCCCGATGCTCAGAAAAATCACGACGACAACACGAACGTCGAGCGGCCAAGTGGGCACGTGTTCAAGAAGTTCAGCAGCTTTACGCTTCCGGCATGAGCATTCGCGCGATTGCACGCCAGACAGGGCTCAGCAGACAAACCGTTCGAACATACCTACGATGGACAGATCTCCCTCACATCTCTCGGCCGCGGCGAAGGACACTACTTGACGCCTACAAGGACGAGATTTCGCAACTCCTCCGTCAGGGATACGCAGGTAGTCAGATTTTTCACCATCTCCAAACCAAAGGGTATTCGGGTTCTCGTTCCACCCTCACGCAATACGTCGCGAATCTGCGGCGGGAAGGCACGAATGCGAACCCTCCAAGAGCATCACAAGCGCAATTTCGACGTCGTCGGATGAACCCGCGACACGTTGCGCGGCTCCTCACACGCTCATCCAACGAACTCGATGACGAGGACAAACAGTAGGTTGCACTCATACGAGACACGGTCTCCAGTGCACATCGCGTGATCGAATTATGCCAAGCGTTTCGAGAGTTACTCAACAAGCATGACGCCGCCGGACTGGAACGTTGGATTCGCCAGGCTCGGACAAGGTTAGAGTCTCAAGTAGTGGTGTAAAATCGGACGACACAAATTGACGACGAAGCCACCGTGCGTGTCTACTAAAGTGTGACCAACACCAAAAGTAGGAGGCACGCAACGATGGCTTCGCTCAATAGCTTCGCAGTTCTCGAATGGATTCGCAAGATGCAAGACGTGGATCAGATCGATTTTTTACGGGAATTGATGCAACTCGTGACGCAGTTCCTCATCGATGCGGAAGCCGCAGAGAAAATCGGTGCCGAGCGCTATGAGCGGACGGAGAGCCGCGTCACACAACGAAACGGCTATCGTTCAAGGGCCTGGGACACGCGCCTCGGGACAGTCGATTTGAAGATTCCAAAGCTCCGTCAGGGCAGCTTCTTCCCTTCCATTCTGGAGCCCAGGCGTCGAGCGGAACAAGCGCTGGCTTCTGTGATCCAGGAAGCGTACGTGAAGGACGTGAGCACCCGCAAGGTCGATGATCTGGTGCGAGCGTTGGGCCTGGATGGCATTAGCAAAAGCGAGGTGTCTCGCCTCTGCCAGCTCATCGATGAAGAGGTTCGCCAGTTCAAGGAGCGGCCGCTCGAGCGTGAGTATCCGTACGTGTGGCTGGATGCCACGTTCCCGAAGGTGCGGGAGGGCGGCCGCGTGCAGAGCATGGCGCTGGTCATCGCCATTGGGGTCACGGACACCGGGGAGCGCGAGGTGCTGGGGTTCGATGTGGGAACGAGCGAGGACGGCGCGTTCTGGTCGGACTTTCTGCGCAGCCTGAAGGCGCGAGGGCTTCGGGGCGTGCGTCTGGTGGTGAGCGATGCGCACGCAGGCTTGCGCCAGGCCATTTCGGAAGTGCTGACGGGCGCGACGTGGCAACGCTGCAAAGTGCACACGATTCGGAACGTGTTGAGCCAAGTGCCGAAGAGGGAGCAGTCGATGGTGGCCTCGATCATCCGGACGATCTTCACCCAGCCCACGCAAGAAGCGGCCCGCGAGCAGCTTCGCCGAGTGGTCGCGGAACTTGAGAGGCGGTTCCCGAAAGCGATGGCCATCCTGGAAGAGGCGGAGGAGGATGTGCTGGCGTTTATGGCGCTTCCGGGCGAACACTGGCGGCAGATCTGCTCGA
>NZ_JAFMTY010000041.1 GCF_017329605.1 Alicyclobacillus fructus | reverse complement strand
GAGGGATCGAGCTCTGGTGGTTGCTTATCACCATCGTAGCGCGCAACATCGCCATTTTCATGATCCCGTGGCGTCGAAAATCGACATGAGGGTCTACTCAGCCGATCTGTCGCTACTCAGCCGATCTGTCGCTAGCTACGTTGATCCGCCGAGATCGTCGGCGGCCCCATTGAAGGTTTGCTTCCCACTCTGGATCGCGGAATAGTGGGATACGTTGATCCGCCGAGATCGTCGGCGGCCCCATTGAAGGGTTGCGCACCACAACCTGGTCAATATGCAAGAGCGGCGTTGATCCGCCGAGATCGTCGGCGGCCCCATTGAAGGGACAGCGCTACAATGTGACGCGGACGGGCGTCACGCGGTTGATCCGCCGAGATCGTCGGCGGCCCCATTGAAGGACCTTGACCGGTAGACTTGTGATGGAGAATGTCCTGGTTGATCCGCCGAGATCGTCGGCGGCCCCATTGAAGGAACACCCCAGACGCAAGCCTGGGCCAAACAGCGCCGTTGATCCGCCGAGATCGTCGGCGGCCCCATTGAAGGCTCATTTCGACGCCTCCTTAGTCCTGCATCACATGTTGATCCGCCGAGATCGTCGGCGGCCCCATTGAAGGCGGTTCTGTTCCGGTTTTATTCCGGTTCAAATCGCCGTTGATCCGCCGAGATCGTCGGCGGCCCCATTGAAGGACGTCCGGCGTGTGGGGCCATGAGGCGCAGGGCGGTTGATCCGCCGAGATCGTCGGCGGCCCCATTGAAGGGACGTTGTGCTGCTGGCGCTCATCGGCCTCTTGGTGGGTTGATCCGCCGAGATCGTCGGCGGCCCCATTGAAGGGGTGGATGTGTGCGGAGGTATTGAGATGTTGGATTGGCGTTGATCCGCCGAGATCGTCGGCGGCCCCATTGAAGGGGTTCGTTTGGTTTCGGTTCGCAGCTTTATTTCGCAGTTGATCCGCCGAGATCGTCGGCGGCCCCATTGAAGGCGGGAGCGGCATGTCCGTGAGATTGATTATTGGATGGGTTGATCCGCCGAGATCGTCGGCGGCCCCATTGAAGGCGGCCCGCCTTGACATGGGACCCCCTGGCCCCCCTGGTTGATCCGCCGAGATCGTCGGCGGCCCCATTGAAGGGTTTGCGTCTGATGGTTCGTCTCAATTGGGTGACCTCAGTTGATCCGCCGAGATCGTCGGCGGCCCCATTGAAGGCTTGAACGACATCTTGTTGTATATGAAGAGGAATCGAATTGTTGATCCGCCGAGATCGTCGGCGGCCCCATTGAAGGAACAGTTCCCGGATCCGTGGGCAGGCATTGACGAGGTTGATCCGCCGAGATCGTCGGCGGCCCCATTGAAGCACCAGGGAGGCACCCCCTGCTAGGCTTGCCCGAGCCCTCGTTGTTCCGCCGAGATCGTCGGCGGCCCCATTGAAGCAAGGATAGCAGAATCCCCTAAACCCCATTGCCCATGTTGTTCCGCCGAGATCGTCGGCGGCCCCATTGAAGCAACACATCGCCGGTTACGTCCAACGCCTGTAGGAACTGAGTTGTTCCGCCGAGATCGACGGCGGCCCCATTGAAGCGTCAAACTGTTCCTGTCGATGATCACGAGAAGGTTGTTGTTCCGCCGAGATCGACGGCGGCCCCATTGAAGCCGTCATTGGCCCGCCACCTTCACCCAGCGCAGCACTGTTGTTCCGCCGAGATCGTCGGCGGCCCCATTGAAGCTCTGGCGCGTATATCCATATCGCAGATCGAACGCGCTGTTGTTCCGCCGAGATCGTCCGCGGCCCCATTGACGGAGGCTTATATCTTCCGAAAGTCACCCCGTAAGCCAAGCCAACACCCGACGGCCACGACGGCCATGCCGATCAGGGCAATGGTTTCCGAAGGACTGAGCCATCTATCCAACATGCCACCGAGCCACGAACCGAGCGGCGGGCCAAGTGCAATCAGGGAGCCCCGTAGGCCCATGATGCGTCCCATGACCTGCGTCGGCACAGAGCGCTGGACGACGGTCCGCGCCAGCGGTGGATATCCGCCAAACAGGAGTCCGGCGCAGGCGAGGGACACGTAGGTGAGTGTGAAGGCGTGGATCCAGAACAGCGGGGCGAACGCCGCGCCCCATCCGATGATCATCAACGCCATGACTGCGCCGGTCTTGCCTCTTTTGGGGATCGAGCCGCTTAACGCCGCCCCAACAATCGAGCTCATGGCATAGGCGGTCCAAAGGCTGCCTAGGATCCAGGCGCCTCGGCCAAACTGCCGGTGTGTCAGGAGGGGCAACTCGATGTCAAGCGCGCCGTACGCCAGATTGAGCGCGCACGCGCCGATGGTGATCCACCAGACCGGACGCAGCGCGTACAACGTCTTCATGGCCTCGAGGGTGTTTAGCACCAACGGCCGCGCCGCCTGACGCATCGTCATCGGCGAACGCCTCGCCTGCCCGGGTATCTCCGCCAGTCCAACACATAGGGCCGCGAGCCAAAACGAAATTGCGTCCAAGAGGATGGCCGCGGAGATTCCTGCGCGCGCGATGGCGATTCCGCCAAGTGTCGGTCCTAGGATGGATGCGCCGTTCCACAGGACCTCCATGAGCGCATTGACGGGGCCAAGCTCATCATCCGCTACGATGCTTGGGATGACGACGCTCCAGCCGACGGTCGAGAACGGCGCAAGGCAGCCTGCCGCAAACGCGAACATCAGAAGCGCCCACACAGGAAGCGCGTGGATCCCATGCAGCACGGCGATGGATGCGAACAGAGCGCCGAGCGTGGCGTGGGATCCGACGAGCGTTCGCTTGTGGGAGGTGTGGTCGAGCACGTGACCAACGATGGGGCCGAGCGCGACACCTGGCAGGCCATAGGCGAGGCCCAGCCATCCCAGCACCTGCGCGCTCTTGGTCATGGTCATCGCGCACCACAGGAGTCCCATCCACCCCACCTGATCACCTAGAACCGAAACGCCATCCGCGATCATGAAAAGCACCAGACCGCGGTGGCGGTACCACGACGCCCTTGTCAACATCTTCGTTTGTCACCTCATCAGGAGCCCCCTGCTGGAGCTCGTAGATGTTTTCAGACAGACGGGGCTTCCCCCGACGAGGCGGATCAAATGGGCCTGTGCATGCGGATGGCTCCCTTCTTCCATCTCCAAATATCATATCGCGAAAAAAGCGCCGGCTCACACTGGAGCGGCGCCCAAGCGGGGTGAGGCCATCACCTCCGCGGCTCGTAGGGAATCCCGTCCGCCGCCGGCGGTGTGGATCGGCCAATGAGTCCGGTCAAGGCGAGAATGGTGAGCGCGTACGGGATCATCTGCAGAAGGTTGGACGATACGCCGTGGCCCTGCAGGACGATGCCGAGCGCGGTGGAGAAGCCGAAGATGAGCGCTGCACCGAAGGAGCCGAGCGGTGTCCACTTGCCGAAGATCATGGCGGCGAGCGCGATGTAGCCGCGGCCGCTCGTCATGTTCGACGTGAACCCGTTCAGGATGCCGATGGACAGATACGCGCCTCCGATGGCGGAAAAGATGCCGCTCAGCACGACGCCGAGGTAGCGCAGGCGCCACACGGGAATGCCGAGGGTGTCTGCGGCGAGCGGGTTTTCACCCACGGAGCGCATCCTGAGCCCCAGGCGCGTGGAAAACAGGAACCAGTGCGACAGGAAGATCAGGACGATGCCGATGTAGACGAGCACGCTTTGATTTTGGAACACAATCCCGATGTACGGGATGTGATCCAGGCCCGGAATGCTGAGCGTCGGCAGTTTCGGCGTGTTCACGGGTGTGCCGCTGTACCCGAACAGGGTGTTCAAGAGGAACGTCGTGAGTCCCGCTGCAAAGATGTTGATGCCCATGCCGAGCACCGTCTGATCGGCTGACACGTGAATGGCGCCCCAGGCGAGGGCGAGCGCGGTGAGCGCTCCGCACACGATGGCGGCAAGCAGGCCCACCCATGCGTTACCCGTCCAATACGAGAACGCGACGCCGAAGAAGGCGCCAATTAACATAATGCCTTCCATGGCGATGTTGACGACGCCGGTGCGCTCCGAGAACGTGCCGCCGACGGCCGGGAGCGCGAGCGGGATCGCCATGGACAAGGTCAGTGCCCAAATTTCAGGGTTGGAGAAGACCATCCGTGCGCCTCCTTTTCCAATGCGTACACCGGCTCGTCAGCTCGCCGGCGTCTGGGCTCGCGCTGAGCGCCGCCGCCGGTACCAGCCGATGACCTGCGGAATGATGCGCTCGCACCCGACGAAGAAGATGATGAGCCCCTCAAGCACGTTGGTGAGCGATGCCGGCACGTTGGACGCAATCTGCATGTTCTGGCCGCCCGTGGTAAGTGCGCCGAAGAAGAGGCCGGAGATGATCACGCCGAGCGGATTGTTTCTCGCCAGGAGCGCCACCACGATGGCGGTGTAACCGTAGTTCGACGAGAACCCGTCGAGCAGTTGGTGATCCACGCCGAGCATCTGCACCGCGCCCGC
Source organism: Alicyclobacillus fructus (assembly GCF_017329605.1). Lineage (GTDB taxonomy): Bacteria > Bacillota > Bacilli > Alicyclobacillales > Alicyclobacillaceae > Alicyclobacillus > Alicyclobacillus fructus. The sequence goes on along the minus strand of NZ_JAFMTY010000041.1, from coordinate 5,459 downwards.
TAGGCCGGCGAACAAACCGGACAGGGCGAGGGCCAGCACGATGTACAGCTTCACGCGAATGCCCGCGTATTTGGCCGCTCGCGCGTTCAATCCGACGGATCGCAGGGAGAACCCGAGCGTCGTCTTGTACAGCAAAAACCAGGCCGCCAGCACGGCGATGGCCGCGATGATCATCGAGATGGGCGAGAGCTGCGCCTGCTGAAACCCCTGCGTGAAATACGGGAACTGGGTGTTCGACGCGATGAGCGGCGACTGCGGGATGTAGCCTTTCTGCTGCATGGGCCCGCCCTCAATCAGGTAGCGTGCGAACAAAATCGCGATGTAACTCATCATCATGGTGGTGATGACTTCGTGCGCCCCGACAAACGCTTTCGTCAATCCGGGCACGATGCCGGCCCAGATGGCGCCCGCGAGCATGCCGGCCAAGAGGCATAGCACCATGTGCAGCCAACCCGGCAGGGACGTGAAGTGATAGCCGACCCACACCGCCGCGGTGGCGCCAATCCAATATTGGCCGTCTGCGCCGATGTTGAAGAGGCCACTTTGAAACGACAGGGCAATGCCCAGCCCGATGATGATGAGCGGCAGGCTCGCGGTGATGGTGTTGCCGAGATTTCCGAGGCTGCCAAATGCGCCGGACACGAGCGATCCGTACACGGATACCGGGTTGTATCCGAGCGCCGCCACGAGGATGGCGCCAATCACAATGGCCACCAGGCTCGCGGCCACGGGCAGTAGAATCGACTGAAGCGCCTTCACACGGTTCCCTCCTTGGCGCGTTGACCGGTCATCATGAGGCCGAGCTGCTCGCGCGTCGCCTCCGCCCCGTCCAGCACGCCGACGATCTCGCCATCGTGCATGACCGCGATGCGATCGGACAGGCTCAGGATTTCGTCGAGTTCGAGCGAGATGAGCAGCACCGCCTTGCCTTCGTTGCGCAGGCGCACGAGCTGGCGATGCACGCCTTCGATGGCGCCCACGTCCAGTCCGCGCGTGGGCTGGGCCGCGATCAGCACAAGCGGATCGCGCGAGACCTCGCGGGCGAGGATCACCTTCTGCTGGTTTCCGCCGGAGAGTTCCGAGGCCTTGCGGCGAAAGTCGGGCGGCCGCACGTCAAACGCCTCAATCAGCCGCTTGGCGTACGCCTCGGCCGCGCGGCGGTTCAGGATGCCGCGCCGCGAAAAGGGCGGCCGGCGGAAGTCCCTCAGGATCACGTTGTCGGCGAGATCGAACGCGAGAATGAGTCCATCGAGCTGTCGATCCTGCGGCACGTACGCGATGCCGAGTTGCGTGCGCTCCGCGGGGGAGAGATGGGTGATGTCGCGCCCATCGAGCACAATCTGCCCCTCTTCCGCGCGCAACAGTCCCGCGATGGCGTCCGCCAGCTCAAACTGGCCGTTGCCGTCGATGCCCGCGATGCCGAGGATTTCGCCGCGCCGCACGGTCAGATCCACGCCCTTCACGCGCTCATGGCGATCCGCCGAGCGCACGCGCAGTCCGCGCACTTCAAGCGCGGGCGATCCGGCCTTCGCAGGCGGCTTTTCCACGCGCAGCACGACCTCCCGGCCCACCATGAGATTCGCGAGCGTCTGCGGCGTCGCGCCCTTGGTGTCGATCGTCTCGACCGTCTTCCCGGCGCGCATGACGGTGACGCGATCGCTGATTTCCAGCACTTCGTCCAGCTTGTGGCTGATGAAGATGACCGGGGTGCCTTCGGCCTTCAGCGTCCGGATGATGTTGAACAGCTCGCGCGTCTCCTGGGGCGTGAGCAGGGCCGTCGGCTCGTCCAAAATCAACACGCGCGCTTTCCGGTAGAATGCCTTGAGAATTTCCACGCGCTGCTGGAGACCGACCGTCAAATCGCCCACCTTGGCGTTGGGATCGATGGCGAGCCTGTAGCGCTCGGACAACTCCCGCACCCGCTGTACCGCCTGGCGCCGGTCGAAGCGGACGCCGCCCGGCTCGTCGCCGAGCACGACGTTTTCCGCCACCGTGAGCGCGGGGATCAGCATGAAGTGCTGGTGGACCATGCCGATCCCGGCGAGAATGGCGTCGCGCGGGCTGCGGAAGTGGACGGGCTGGCCAAACAGCCGGATCTCGCCCGCCGTCGGCTCGAGCAGGCCGTAGATGACTTTCATCAGCGTGGACTTGCCGGCGCCGTTTTCGCCGAGAATGGCGTGCACTTCTCCCGCGCGCACGGTCAGGTTCACGCCGTCGTTGGCCTTGACGCCTGGAAACCATTTTTTGAGGTCCACGACTTCCAACACGGGTTCCAAAGCCGGGATCGCCTCCAAAGGAAATTGAACCCCCGGGCGGGCCTGGCGGCGCCGCCCGGTGTCATCTTACTTCTGCACGGTGGTCGAGACCTGGACCTTGCCGCTCAGGATCTGCTGCTTCGCCTGGTTGACGGCGTCCGTCACCGACTTGGGCAGGCCCGACATGAGCGGCGCGATCCCGACGCCGTTGTTCGAGAGATCGAAGTTGTTCACGCCGCTCTTGAACGTTCCGTCCTGCACGGCCTTGATGGTGTCAAACACCGAGGTATCCACGCGCTTGATGGCGCTCGTGATGACGGTGCCGGGCGCGAGATACGACTGATCCGTATCCACGCCGATGGCGTACACCTTCGCGCTCTGGGCGGCTTTGATGGAGCCGATGCCGGTGCCGCCCGCAACCGGGAAGATGATGTCGGCGCCCTGTGCAATCTCATTTTGCGCGTACTGGCTGCCCGCAGCCTCATCGCTGAACGAGTTGGTGTATTCGACGATAACCTTGCCCGTCGGATCGACGCTGTGGAAGCCCTGCTGGAAGCCGGCGATGTACGTGTCCACCGGCGGAATCTCCTGGCCGCCCACGACGCCCACGGTGTTGTGGCTGTTGATGTTTTTGAGCAGGTGGTTCTTCTGCACCATGCCGGCCACGACGCCTGCCAGGTAGCCGGCCTGCTGCGACTGGAAGATGGCGCTTGCGACGTTCGGGATGCCCGTGATGCTGTCATCGATGATCAGGAAGTGCGTCTTCGGATACTCCTTGGCGACCTGTTGCACGGCGTCCGCCATCAGGTAACCCACGGCGATGACGAGATCGTACCCGTCCTGCGCGAAGTGGCTGAGGTTGGGCACGTAGTCCGACTCCGACTGGGACTGGACGACGGAGGTCTGGATATTGGGCAGTTGCTGTTTCGCCTCCTGCATGCCGACGTACGCCAAGTGGTTGAAGCTGTTGTCGTTCAGGCCGCCGGTGTCCGTCACGAGGCCCACCTTGATGGTTTTGCCGCTTGTCGAGGTGGCGTTGCTGGTCCCGCCGGTGTTGGACGTGTTGGTCCCGGACGAGTTGTTGGTGCCGCAGCCTGCTGCCAGGGCGCCAACCGTCACCAGCGCCAGGCAGGTTTTCCATACCTTCTTCCTCATGTATAGAGCCCCCTTTTTTCGATTACCCGAAGCATTTGCACTTGGCGCGGTTTCCATGCTCGAAACCATTCGCCTCTGATTCGACAACGGACGACAACACTCCTGTGTCAATTTGCTGGATCTCGGCGCGAGCGACAGGGCCGCCGGGGTTCGCCGGTTTGGCCGCGCAAGGTTTGCCGGGGTATCATTGAAGGCAAGGCGGACGGGATCGACAGATGGGCGCGAAGCCGCAAAGTGGAGGAGGATGTTTCATGGCGGATGCGAAACACACGGCGCTGCTCGTGATGGACGTGCAAAACGGCATTGTGTCGCGCTACATCCAGGATGAGGCGGGGATGCGGCCGTTCCAGGACGCCGTGGCGGCCGCGAGGCGCGCGGGTATGCAGGTCATCTTCGTGCGCGTCGCGTTCAGCGAGGGATTCCCGGAGGCAAGCCCGCGCAACAAGATGTTCGCGCACCTGGCGCAGGCGCGAAACATGGCGGTGACCGACGACACCACGCAGATCCATCCCGCGGTGGCCCCGCAGGCCGGGGAGCCCGTCATCACCAAGTACCGCGTGAGCGCGTTTGCGGGCAGCAATCTCGAGATCATCCTGCGCGCCAAGGACATCACGCACCTGGTGCTCTGCGGGATCGCCACTTCCGGCGTCGTCCTGTCGACGTTGCGCGAAGCGGCGGACAAGGACTATGTGTTGACGGTGCTTAGGGACGCGTGCCTCGACGCCGATCCAGAGGTGCACCGCGTGCTCGTCGAGAAGGTTTTCCCTCGGCAGGCGGACGTGATGACGGTGGAGGAATGGACGAAGACGCTCGCCTGATGGAGGCGGCGTGCTCGAGGAGGCCTGCGCATGGAAATTGCGCCGAACATTCATCTGCTGGAAGGCACCAAAGGCAGCTACAGCTATCTCGTGCTCGGCGACGAGCCCGTCCTGGTGGACACGAGCATGCCGGGGCGAGCGGACGCCATCGTCCAGGCGCTCGCCTCCCTGGGCCTCAAGCCGTCCGATCTCGCCCACATCGTGCTGACGCACCTCGATGTGGATCACATCGGCAACGCCAAGCGGCTCAAGGAGCTTTCGGGCGCCACCCTGTGGGCGCCGGGGCCTGACATCCCCTATATCGAAGGGAAGGCCAAGCCCAAGGGCGTTCGCCGCGCCATCGCAGGCATGATGCGCGTCGAGCGGCCCAAAGTGGACCGCGCGCTCGATCCCGGCCGGCGCGTCGGCGCGCTCGAGGTGGTGCCGGCGCCCGGGCACACGCCGGGCCACGTGTGCCTCGTCGCGTTCGACACCCTTCTCGCGGGCGATCTCGTCACCACCCGCGGTGGCCGGCTGAAAAAGTCGCCGTCGTTTCTCACCTGGGACAAGGCCGCGCTCCGGCGCTCCCTCGCCGACGTCGGCCGCCTGTCGTTCGACTGGGTCTGCCCGGCGCACGGCGATCCCGTCCGGCGCGGGTCGCTCTGGGAGGCGCTTCTCGAATAGACGCCGGGACAACACGAGGAGGCGGCCGTCAACAAGCCGCCTCCTCGCGTGTGCGCTCACACGCCGACGTTCGATTCCTCGGGCTCGCGCACGTAGGGCAGGAGCTTTTCGCGCACCCAATCCGGCAGGGGGCTCGACGTGCGCTTCTCGAAGTCGTAGTACACCACCACCGCCTTGCCCTCGCACATCACCTCGCCCGCCTCGCTGCAGATCTGACAGTAGAATTCGAAGCTTGATCTCCCGAGCCGGGTCAGCCACGTGCGCGCCACGACATCCATGTGCTCCGGGTAGCGCGTCTCCTTGCGGAAGTCGATGTGCAGCGAGGCGATGACGAGCGGGAGCCGCTGACCGAACACCTCCTGCAAAAATGAAATTCTGGATTCCTCCATGTATGTGGCGTAGACCGCGTTGTTGACGTGCCCGTTCAAATCGGTATCGCTGTAACGTATATGAATCTTTGTTTCATGGATGAGCCTTTTGCAGAATCAAGAGCCCTTGTGCGGCAAGGGTTTTTCGAGCACAAAGAAGGACTTCACCCCAACTTGAGAGAAAGAAAATGGTATCCACC
>NZ_JAFMTY010000040.1 GCF_017329605.1 Alicyclobacillus fructus | reverse complement strand
CAAAAAGCCCTTGTCGCACAAGGGCTCGTGATCCTGCAAAAGCCTCAAGTAATAGTTTTAGATGGATTCAAATACAAGAACCCTCCCGTGGCTTGATGAGGACATTTTCAAGCGGCGGGAGGGCGTTTGGGACAGCCCCATCTGTTTTCCGCAACTTAAAAGTGCAGAAAAGCGCAACGCGCGAATTCCCAGTAATATAATTACATGTTCGAGAAGATGTGAGCACTTGACATGGAGCCTCTGCGGGCATGATTCCGCGTCATATTGGGGCGGAAGGGACGCTTCGCCAACTGAAATCAGCAGGCTATCATGCCCGCCTCTCCACGTCAAGTGCTCGCCATTCTGGAAAGAGTAACATGACGTTTTTCTGCACTTTTACGTGACGCTTTACACCATCCTCATTGCATAAACTGTTTGTTCCAGTTGACCTTATTGTGGAGGTGCCTCGGAGAACCGTTTGGCTATCAGATCCCTTTCGTCCGCAGAAACCTTCGCTAATCGTCTGCGATATACACCGTAAACGAGTAGCGCAACGATCGCGACAATAACCGCTTGAACAAAAGGTTGCAAAATAAACGCATCACTTCTTGATGAATACGCGATAGAAATGATGAACCAAACGGAGATAACGATGAGTACCGTTCCGAGACAGATTTGCAGCCCGCGATTTCGGCCGAGTAACGACTGATTTTGTTCATACAAATGTGGTACGCGTTTTGGAAAGTATAAAAGCCCAATACCCATGGCCAAGAAAACAATCATAACGGAAAGAACTCTGAGATTCACCCCAAACACGTATCCTAATTTCAGCGACTCAACCAAACTGATCGTACCGAAGATAGAGCTGATGGTCAGGCCCAGAACGGGCGTTTGATACTTTTGGTGTGTCTTCCTGAATGCTGGAGGTAAAATACCATCCTGGCTCCAAGCGAATATCCATCGAGATTGAGCCAGGAAGATTGGGAGAAGAGTTTTAATAACAATGAACGCGACGAGAAGATTCACCAACGCGGACAACCAATGAGGCATGACGAACTGCAGCACCCCTGAGGAGGTGGTGTATTGATTGAATCCTAATTCGCTCAAGCCAGCTATGAGCTGCCATGGAACTGCGTGATAGACGGCAAACGCAAAGAGAGTATACACCACAGTAACGACAGATACAGTGATCAAAACGGCCTTTGGAAGAGATCTCTTAGCATCAACCGCCTCTCCACCCGTTTGCGTTGCCGTCGACAAGCCAAGGTATCCGAAGAAAAGCACTGGGAGAGCCGTACCAAACGCTGCACTAAGACTCACTTCGTGTACGGGAGCCGCAGCCAAAATACTAGACACACTCAAGTGAAGATGCGCCGCAACTGCATTTGCAAGGGCACTCTGACTGGTTGCAAAACCTGTAATAATCAGTAGAGCTGAAACAAACAGGACGACACACATCGATATTACCGCCAAAACTCCAGCCAGTCTTATCCCTCGAACGTGAATCAACCAAATCCCCCATATGATGATTAAACCGACAATCAGTATGCCAATCGACGATGAAAGAAACTTTGAAGTGGAGGTCAGACCAATAGATGCAGCGGCCGTGGCCAGAAACGTTGGAGCCGTATAAGCTAGTGAACCCAAGGAACCAGTCAATCCAAACCATGCAAGGAACGTAGCAACAAAACCCACCGACGGGCTCACGGATCTGGAGATGATGACATATTCACCACCCGCCCCCACCAATCCTGATGCAAAAAAGTAACGGTAAGCGACGACCGTCAAAAAGGTAATAAGTCCCCCAACAATCATGAGTAGCGGAACAAGGGTTCCAACACCGGGGGCTGTCTTTTGAATTTGCGTGGAGACAAAAAATAACCCTGATGCGATTTCGTTCGTGAGTCCAAACGCAATAATCGCCACTATGCCCAACGTGCGATTCAAGGTTCCTGTCATGTTGACACTCCTTAAAAGTTTTCTTCAAAAGACTTTGGGAAGTTGCCTGACCTCTATGGCCGCGCTCAAGAAACCACCTCCCCCGCCTTAAACAAAAAAGACAAGAGCATTGCATTGCGCATGCGCGCAATCTACACTCTTGTCTTCGGTGGTCCGATCGACAATTCAAACTATTCAACTCTGTTTACAATGAGTATAAGCTGTTATAATCGAACTGTCAATATATAAACCGGATGGACGGTTTATATATTACGAGCGTTTTGCAGAATTAACGTTCGCGACGTATGTGGCGCTATATGTAGCGTGGCATTGGTGGTTTACACACTATATATGGGCGAAAAACGGTAACAAATCGAATTCACAAAACGCTCTTTAGTGAAGATGATCTTCTGTTAATTTTATTGTATTTTTTGAGGTAAGAGTACGGGGCTGTATTTAATGCCCGATGGGTCTATTGATAGTTTTGTGTATAATTCTTTAGCGAACGTTATCGGTTAATATATGGGTCTATCCTCTCTCCAAACAGGCATTATGCACTTTCTCTCAATAATTGGGTATTGTCAGGGTCAAACCTCCCCAGTTCCAATGTAAGGTAAGCGTCAAGCGACCCACACATGGCATCCAGCCTCCCCGTGCTTGAAGATAAGCTCATCAAGCACCGCGGGAGGTTTTTCAGATGTCTATGTCTCATCGGGAGAAGCGTGAAGTTTGGCGCCAACGCATTGCGGCCTTCTACTACATATGTTTCCATTCTTGTAAGTGCTGCGCTGAGCGTGTGTATCGGCGTCGCCGACTCCAGACTGGTCTCGGACCTTTCTGTTACAATGCAATTGACGGTGCTTGTGTCCAGGCACGGTGATGAAGACGCATAAGCAGGATACATTACAACCTTTTTCGAAGGAGGGGATGATCATTTCCGACGCACCTTCGTTGGGTGAGTGGAAGGCGCTCTACGACGCCGCTATCGAGTTCCGTAACTTGGCTCCATGGCAATGGATGTATGATGATGCCCTGTTCGCCATCGAGGATCCTGACACCGGCCAGATTGGCTATTGTTCCGTCATGGGCGCTCTTGGCGAGTTTCATGGATTGGCGGTCTTTCCAGGGGAGGCCGGGTGGAGGTCCCTTCATCGGCTGATGCAAGACAATGAGCTATCGTCGGCCGCCGAGGAAGAGAGGGTGTACGGGCAATTCGCGCTCATCGCGTCGTTTGAGAGCAGTCGCGATGTCACTGAGCAGGACCGTGCCGTCATGAAACAGCTCGGCCTCCGCTTCCGGGGCGAGAACGCATGGCCTGTGTTTCGTAGCCACCGTCCAGGGTACTTGCCATGGTATCTGACGCGGGACGAAGCGAAACTCCTGACGGTCGCGCTATCCCAAGCCACTGTCGTAGCTTCTCGCATTCGCCAGCAGTCCGACCTGCTCGAGCCGCCTCAGCCCAACCAAATCCTGACCCGCAGGCGGGTAAAAGACGGCACGTCCTTTGAGTGGATCGACGTCTGGACCGAAACACCGCAGTACACCCTCTCGGCATCCGAGATCCCGCCGATCCGCGTTGACGAGGTCATTTTGAAGCGCATCCGTCGCCAAGAGACTCGAAGGGGAGAGTGGGAAGTCGACATCTTTTATGCGCCGTTCGCAGTCGAAGAGGGCGAGCGACCGATGTTCCCCAGAATGTTGATGTGTGTAGACCATGCCTCTGGCATTGTCCTTCAAGTTCATGCGGCTGCTCACGAGACGTACGCGCAGGAGTCCGTGGACAAGCTCCTCGAAACCATGCTCGCCGGAGGCTGTCCAGCGACGTTCCTATTTCAGCGTCCGGAGGTCGGCACGTTGCTTCGTCCCATCGCAGAAGGTCTTGGGATCGAGCTACGTCAGGAAGACTGGCTACCTGCCCTCGAGGAGGCCAGGGAGGCGCTGGAGCAGGGGTTGGGTGGCAAGGGGTGATGGACTTTACGACCCACATTTCGCGCCCGTCTTTTTCGACAGAAATTTTGAGTGCACACGTGGAATTGGATAGCCCGTCTTATTTTCGCGCGGGAGGGTTTGCCACTGAACCAGGTAGCAGGGACTTTGCATCACATCGAGATCAACGTATCGGACCTCAAGCGTTCAACGGAGTTTTTGGGGCTGGCTACTGGAGTTCTTTGGTTATTCACCCTATCAAGCCTGGGAGCACGGGCGGAGTTGGCGAAAAGGCATCACGTATCTGGTGTTTGTCCAAACTGAAGAATGTTTTCAAGAGCCGAAGTATCACCGCCGGCGAGTCGGGCTAAATCACCTGGCATTTCACGCAGATTCGCAAGCTCAAGTTGACGAACTGACTACTCAACTGCGTATGCGCGGCGTGCCGATTCTGTATGAGGACCGGCATCCATATGCAGGAGGGCCGGACCACTATGCAGTGTTTTTTGAGGATCCTGATCGGATCAAAGTCGAAGTCGTCGCGCCGATTCAGGATAGGAACCGCCGAGGATCCTGAAGGTAGAACCTCGGGCAAGAGGGCTGTAGACACTACACGAGTTATCCACAAGTCCCACGAATCCGCGTCGGCCATGGGTTCGTGGGACTTTGTATGACTACAAAGTGTCGAACTCGGGCTTCAGTCAGCTAGCCGACTAAGCGGCTTATCCTGAGGGTCCCTTTGCATGTTCGAACTACTTTGTAAACTCTGATTCACTGTCCAGATAAATCGCTCTAGTGCGGGAGATATACGGGTATCATTGCGGTAAATGAGCACCGTAGGAGCTTTCCGGAATTCCTCAGGCACTTCATAGATGGTAAGGTCGTATCGGCTTCCATCGACGATGGTTCTTGGGACTAGTGATATTCCAAGACCTGCAGCCACGCATCCAAGGATTCCGTCCAAAGTACCAAGTTCAATCACCTTGCGGGACCGGATCCCGAGATTATCAAGATACTGTTCAAGTCGTTTGCGGTATGAACATCCTTTTCGGAATGTCACGATCGTGGCGGGACAAAGGTGGTTATATGAAGGTTCCCATCCATTCGCTTCCGCAACAAGAACGAGTTCTTCTTCGATGAGCGCTCCTGTGTTCAGTAAAGGGTGACAAATTGGTCCAGCCACAAATGCCACCTCGATGTCGTAGCTTAGCACAGCTTGCAGAAGTTGGTCGGTTGGTCCAGACGTCAAGGACAAATCGACCTGCGGACATAGCCGGTGGTATTCAGCGAGGATAGCTGGCAAACGTGTGGCCGTCGTGGTCTCCATTGCTCCAATGCGCAGCGGTCCAATGGGTGATATCGTATCTTGGACGGCTTGTTCCGCCTCGTGACACAAGTGCACGATTTGTTCAGCGTAACGAAGCAAGGTCACGCCACTCGATGTAAGAGACATACCACGAGCATGTCGATGAAACAATGTGGTTCCTAATTCGGCTTCCATATGCTGAATGCGAGTTGTAATGTTCGATTGCACGTATCCCAGTTGCTCTGCCGCCTTCGTTACACTTCCGATTTTGGCTACTGTCAAGAAAATTCGCAGATCACGAAGTTCCATTCGCCACGCCTCCTACATTCTATATAACGTTCGCTTTTAGAGATGAATAAATTCATTTTTATTCATTTTACGTGATGATGACGCGTCATGTACAATCATTTTTGCCACATCCTCGCAGTGGGAGGCGTGCAATTTGGTTGAGTGTCAAGGGAAACCGAAAGTTGATCGAAGCCTGTGGACGCATCTCCTAGCGGGTGTGTTCGCATTATTCATTGTCATGGGAGTCGGGCGATTTGCCTATACAGCTATTCTTCCACTGATGCAGGCACAGGCGCACGTCACGAATTTGATGGCGGGCTATCTAGCCTCAAGTAACTACGTAGGGTACTTGATAGGCGCCTTCGCAGTCGGAACGGTGAGTTGGTTTCAACGTCATCGTTTGCGAGTCTATCAGTGGTCGATATGCATCAATGTCCTTACCACTGGAGCAATGGCTGTCGCTGAGAATCCTTGGATTTGGTATTGCCTCCGAGCAGTCTCCGGCTTAGCGAGCGGATTCGTCTTTGTGTTGGCATCTAGTATGGTTCTCGACGAACTGGCCCGTCGACAGCGTTCAAGACTGTCCGGCGTGTTCTACGGTGGAGTCGGAGCAGGGATATCCGTAAGCGGGTTAGTCGTCCCCGTTTTCGGGGGTATAGCAGGTTGGCGAGGTGCATGGCTTGGACTCATGGTTGTCAGCATCCTCATAGGTATTCCCGCGATACTTTGGATGAAGGATGCTCAAAATAGCTCTCAAACCGATATGTTTCCTTTAAGAGATCTTCTGAGTAATTATCTTACAAAAGCATACTTTCCATGGCTAGTCTTGGCCTATGGTCTTGAAGGACTCGGTTACATCATAACGGGGACATTTCTCGTGGCCCTGGCGACGGCCACTCCTGCGCTGCATCGATTTGCGTCGTATATTTGGATTTTGGTCGGGATTGCGGCCCTGCCTTCGTGTATCGTGTGGGCGTATGTTGCACATCGGTGGGGGCATATCACTGCTCTTGTCGCGGCCTATTTGTTTCAAGCCCTTGGCGTTCTCTTACCGATCGTTGTGCCAAGTGCAATGGGGGCATTTTTGGGTTCAGTTCTCTTCGGTGGCACGTTTATGGGCATTACTACGACGGCGACGACACTAGGTAAGTCCCTACGCTCGAGGGACGGTAGCCAAGCTATAGGTCTCATGACCGGTGTGTATGGAATAGGACAAGTCTTGGGGGCGGTGGGCTCCGGCGTCCTTGCGCATCACACTGGTGGATTTGTTTTACCAACTTTGATGGCAAGCGGCGTGTTATTCCTCGGCGCCGTGGTTCTGATGCTTGGTAAAGTAATGAAAGTGTGAGCTTCCGATGCCCGGAGTATCTTAAAGATGATATTGTGTGTCTAAGCGCTTCCGCAATGAACCTCCTCTTTCTGTCAAGCACCAGTAAGTTTGTCGCCAGAAGCCCGGTGAATGACGATGATGATTTTGTCACTTTGCACACGAGAGAAATGAGCAGCCCGTACCCTTGTGTCAGCGTGGTGTCTCACTTGTGAGCCTGGAGGGCCCAAGGAGCAAGGTAACCGTCAAACCGAACACACCTTGACATTCAATCCCCGAGGCCGCGCGGATAGATGGTCATCGTCCCATCACGAGATCATTCAGCCATTCCCGTGCCTCATTGCAAAAGACCCTGCCATCTCTGGCAGGGTCTTCGTGGATGTCGTATTCACTTCTTCACTCGAATTCCTTCAGGGAGCGCTTCAGACCAAGGCAATAATGGCTCGAACGCCGCCTGATCCGTGAGGTCCATGTTCGGAATCCGTTCAAAGAGATACGTAAGATACGCGGTCGGGTTCAGTCCATTTTCCTTCGTCGTCTCCACCAGTTAGGCTGCGCAATATTAACAAGACTCAGATTTCTTCGATCTGGATGACATCATTCAATCTCACGAGTTGTTCACCGCCCGCAGTTCGCACGCGCAGTTCCCGGCCACGCACTGTCACGTGGCCGACGAGTACCACGTCCCGTTCCGGCGTAAACACCGTTACACGCACGGCGCGTCCCTCACGAACCGCCTCACTGAGCGCGTACTGCATCTCCTCCAGGCGTTCTTCGGTGAGCACCGGGCGTTTGCGTTTTGCTCGTTCGCGCTGGATTTGCGCCATGAGCTCGCGATGCTCAGGCAACACCATTCGCATGGCCTCGAAGATGTTTCCGTCCCGGATGTTCATGCGTAGTGTCCTCCGATTCGCAAACTCCGTTCACGAAGTTGTCCGGCGCGCGTCAGGCTCACGGCACGCATGATGGACGTCTCGCCAAAGCGTGCGCGGATCTCATCGATGGTCTCGTACAGTCGTGTCCGCGCCGGCACGTTCTCAAACAGCGATAATTGCACGGTCTCGCGAAATTGCAGCATGTCCACGCCCACCGACACGGCCCGTACGCCGGAGCCGTCCCAATGTTGGCCCAGTAGTGCCAGGAGCACAGGGTACAGTTCGGCGGGGTCGTTTGTGGCGCGCGGCAACGTCTTCGCGCGGTAGAATCCGCCCGTCAACCCCTCGTAGGTGAGGCCAAGTCCCACACGCCGGCCGGCTTGATGGGCTTGGCGCAGTCGGTGACACACTTCGTCCAGCAATTCCAGGATGACGACCGCGATTTCACTGCGCTCGTAGAAGTCTCGCGGCAACGTCGTGCGATGGGAGAATCCCTTGTGCGGCGCGTGATAACTGTCCGGATTGATGTCGCTCACGTCGATCCCGTTGGCCCAGCGATGGATGACTTCGCTCCACACGCCGAATTCGGCTTTTAGTACACCGACGGGCAGGCGTGCGACGTCGCCAATCGTCTCGCACTTGAACTTGCGCCGCAGGACTTCCGCCCGCCGCTTCAAACCCCACATCTCCTCGACGGGCAAAGGATGGAGCACAGACGGAATGTCCTCTTCTCGCCACCACACAATTCCGCCCGGCGTCTTCTTGGCGGCCTTGTTCGCCATCTTCGCAAGCCACTTGTTCGGCGCGAGTCCAATGCGCGATCGGATGCGGAACTGATCCCAGATGCGCGCTTGGAGGTTGCGGGCGGCCGCGATCGGGTCAGGGAACAACGCGGACGGGTACGGGAACGCGATGAAGCCCTCGTCGACCGAGAATTGCTCCTGGAACGGGAAACATTGCTGCATCAGCATCTGGATCCGAACTGACACGTGCAGGTAAAACGCCATGTGCGGTCGCACGACGATGAGGCGCCGGTACAATCGCAGAGCTTCACCCAACCGCATGGCGTTTTCGATGCCGTATCGTTTGGCCGTCGGGGTCGCGGCGAGGATAATGCCCGAACGCCGGGCCGGGTCGCCGGATACCACAAGCGGCGGGTCGGTGGAATCATCGAACTCCTTGCGCCGGGCTGCGTACTCCTCGCGGCTCGCCACCTCGCACGAGGCGTAGAAACTCTGCATGTCCACTAGGCCGTAGATGAGCTTCGTCATCGCGAAATCATCCCCGTCCGCTTGGCGCGATTTGCAGCTTCGGCCTCAAGCATCTTTCGCATGAACACGGCTTCGTCGTAGAGATTGCCGACACGGAACTCGATGCGGATGTCCATATCGCCTACTTCACGCTCAATGATGTGCAATCCGTCCGCGCGCATCTGTGCCTTGACGCGCGCAAGCTCACGGGTGATATGCGCTTGGACGAGCTCGAGGATGAGGAGTTGCCGAAGAAGAGCTGTCGGTCGGTTCATAGGGCACCTCGAATGCGAACATATGTTCCTGTATAGAGTATATCGAGTCCGGAGACCGACGACAATCCCAAGCCGCCTGGGGAAATTCACCTTTCGTTTTGTTCTAATTTTGGTAAAATGACAATAGTAAGCGTATCGAAGGAAGGTGATGAGATGTCCAACACGCACGTGGTCTTCGTCTATGGTAACCTGCGCAAGGACCAACCAAAACGCCGGATCATGGAGCCTCATTTGGTGCGCGAGCTCGGCATGGGTCGGATTCGCGGTGTCATGTACGACTGGGGCGCGTTCCTGGCGGTGACGCTCGAAGAGGATGGGGAAGTCGTCAGTGAGTGGGTCGAAGTGACAGACGAGGGGCTGAAGGTGCTCGACCGGCTGGAGGGGTATCCGTATCTGTACGACCGTGCAATCGTCGAGGATCTGGCGAACGGGCTGCGGGGCTGGGTGTATCACATGCCCATGGTGAAGGCGAGGCAATATGACCGGCGTGTCGCGAGTGGTGATTGGGTGGAGCATATCCGTGCTCGCCGCGCGTGCTGAGGAGATGATCGGGGACTTGCTTTGGTGGGATAAGATGCTTCGCGCGGCGTTTTCTCGTCGCGAAAGTAGATGCTACGGCGGTATACTGAGATCACACGGAGGTCACGATGAAACTGGCGCGGAACGCGAATGATATTGTCGCCAAGCACTTGACGAACGCGTTGCCGGGTGATGTGTTGTCGGTGATTGGCATTCACGATGCGCACGTCGTGCGTGCGTTGCCGACGGAGATTCCGAAGGTCGAAGTGCGGCAGGAATTCACCGACATCATGTTGGAGTTGGCTAGCGGCGCGTTGTTGCATCTTGAGTTCCAGACGACGCGAGAGCCGGAGTTGTATCGGTTTGCGGCGTATGATCTGGCGATCGCGGAGCGCTATAGGCGCCAGGTTCGAACCGTCGTCCTGTACACGGGCGACGTCAAGGAAGCGCCGTCGGAACTGGACGCAGGTAGCTTGCGTTATGCTGTGGAAAACGTATACCTGAACCGGCTGGACGGTGACGGCGTGCTAGAGACCGTGAAACGGCACTTGGCCACACACGAGTGGACTGCGGAAGACCGAGTGCGGCTGGCGTTTGCGTTCCACATGCGATTTGACCGACGGACACGGGACGAGGCGTTTGAGGAGATTGTCGAAACGGTGCAGAAGGTGCCGGATCGGTACGAGCAGGACTATCTGGCGGCGCTCATTTTGGGGTTCAGCGGACGGGTTTTGGCGGAAGAGCAAAAGGCGCGCTTAAGGAGGGTGTTGGAGATGACGGAGTTGTTGAAGGAGATTGAGCAAGAAGCACGCATAGAAGAGCGCAAGGAAATTGCGGCACGTATGTTCCGCAAAGGTGCTTCTGTGTCCGACGTAGTGGAGTTGACCGGGCTGTCGGAAGAGGAGGCGCGGGAAATTCAGAAACAGATTCACTAAATGAGGAGTGGATGGCCGGGAGGCGAAGACGATGAGCAAAGCCCGCAACCGCCGGGCGAAGCGCGTTCGCGAAGGCGGACTGGATCCGACGATTTCGCGAGGGACGTGGTTGCGAAAGCCACAGACGCAGGTAGTGCCGAACAAGAAAGCGG
>NZ_JAFMTY010000003.1 GCF_017329605.1 Alicyclobacillus fructus | reverse complement strand
GTACCGCGAAGCGACGACGCACCACCACAAACGTGGATTAGTTCTTACGGCCCGGAAATTCGTGCGACTGGTCTATGCGCTGCTGAGCAAAGGCCAAATTTACGATGAAAGGCGGGCGACAGGCTAAGCGCTGACTCCTTAACCGACATCCTGGAACATTCGCTACCAAGAGGATGAAACTTCCAATCACCCTCCTTAGGGGGGGCTTGCTTTGTCTCAAGTTGAACTTACACGAATTTCATTCGTCACCCCCTTGACATTTCACCGCAGGTCTTTTCGCATCTTAATTTGTTCATCAAACAAATACACTATGCATTATAGACCTCCAAAATCGATTTTGCAATCGCTTTCTCTACGGTAGTCCCCTTCACGCAAAAACCGCATCTCCAAGCGAGACGTTGTCTGTAAAAAAGTCGTATTGTTGTACCCGGTAAGTTTAGCCTCCTCGCGTAGTTCTCTCACTTTCGTTGGTCTCTCTAGCAATTTGCTTGCAATTTGGTTGCCGCAATAGGATTTTTCGGTCGATCTCGCCCGCCCGTGAACTCTTTTCGACTCGCGCCAGTCCATGCCGACGGTGATGGAAAGGAGTGATCGCGTGATTCACGCGGCGCTGTTGAATCCGTTCGAAGTACACGTATACCACCTCATCAACGGCCTTGCCGGCAAGAGCAAGCTCCTCGACGACGTCATGATCTTTTTCGCGAAGGACGCGCTTGAGCTCTACGCGGCGCTGTTCATCGCCTACTGGTTCGCGCTCCCGAAGGAGGATCTGCGAAGCCGCAATCAACTGGCCGTGGCCGGTTTCTCGGGCATTCTCGCCCTGGTTCTGAACGTCGTCATCTCACACGTTCTCTGGTTCCGCCCGCGCCCGTTTGTCGTCCTCCCCAAGGGCACCTACACGCAGTTGATTCCACATCCGGCGGACGCCTCGTTTCCGAGCGATCACAGCGCGGGATCGTGGGGATTCGCAGGCGGATCGTGGGGGCGCACGCCGAAGTGGATCTCGGTACCCTTCACGGTCATTGCAGTGCTCGTGATGATCGCGCGGGTGTTCGTCGGCGTGCACTACCCGACGGACGTGATCGGCGGAATGGCCGTAGGCCTCTTGGCGAGCGCGGCGGTGCGGCCGCTCGCCTCGCGCATGATGCCGCTCACGCGGATGGTGGCGAAGCCGTTCGGATATGGAAAATCCCCCGAACCGGCTCGGCGCGCCGAGCGCACTTCGCGCGGCTGAGCAGCTTGCACAACGTCTTCGTCCGTTGAAAGAGCCCTTCCGCACACGCGGCGGAAGGGCTCTTTCAGTTCGTTTCAACTCAGGTCGGGGCGCGATCAGCTTTGCGGCGGTGACGCCAGCGCCACAGCCATTCGGCGGTCACGCCGACGCCGGCCAGCCAAAGCACCAGAAACAGAATCTGACCAATGATGGGGATGCTCGAGAACGCGACCATGAAGCTGACGCCGGCCAGTGCCGCCTTCCAGACCTCCTGCGCGCGATCTCGCCCGACGATCATCCTGCCGAGCCACACCGACACGACCGACAGGCCCACCGTCGCGCCAATCGCGTACAGCGCGAGGCAGGCCACCGCGACCGGGATGCCGACGAGGGTCGCGGCGAGAAGCCCCGAGAGCGCGAGGACGGCGAGCGTCACAAACACGCCGCTCAGCCCCGCCCGGCGCGCGGATTTTTCGAGCTCGGCGAGGGGCACCGCGATGCTTTCGCGCAGGGCCGCCGCGATGACCGTAAGAAGCGCGGTGAGGATGACGCCCGCGACGAGCAGGCCCATCCAGGCGACGAGCGCACCGAGGCTCGCCACAATGGCGCCACTCCAGAACGGGTTGCCGAGCGTGGCGTGAAGCAATTTGTGCACCGTCGCGCCGGGCAAGGTGCGCACCTCGCCGCCGAGATCGATCACGGTGTCGACGTGGGCGGTGGGCAGAAGGTCGACGTTGCCATTGACCACGAGGACGTGATCGGCCGCCCCCGCGATGGTGAGGTCGTGTCCGACGACGATGATGTCCCCCACGGACTGGCCGGGCAACACGTCGGTCGCGCTCGTGCGGATGAGTCCCTGATTGGCCACGACGGACGCCTGGGCGACGACGGGCGCCGCGGTCAAGAGCGAAAGGCCGCAGAGTGCCGCGGCCAAAAGCCAACGCTTCGCCCGCTTCATCGCCAAACGACCCCTCTTCGCGTCCAACGCAAGGCTCGCCGCAGGCCGGTGAGCGAGAGCACGAGCATCACCAGACTGAACCCGCCGAGGACGACCAGCCACTCGGCGTGCACGGCCCAGGGCAGCGCAAACAGCGCGCGGACCACGGCCAAAGCGAAGTGGAGCAGGATGGTGGCCGCAGAGGCGACCGGCAGGCTCACCGCGGCGAGGACGAGCGCCACACCCAGCGCCAGGCTCGCGAAGTACACGTACGCGAGCCGCCGCGACTGCACCTCTTGGCGCGACAGGCCCAGCGCTTTCAGCACGCGCAGCGGCATGTCGGCCGGAGCCGTGAGGGTTCGCGCCCACGAAACCAGGGCGCGCTCGTCGCTCCTCAGGGCGTCGGCAAGATTTCGGCAGCGCGCGCAGACCGCCAGGTGCGCTTCCACGCGAGCCTCGTCGTCCGTCCCGAGCTGGCCGTCCAGATAGTCCGACAGCATGGGCTCCACGAACTCGCACGATTGCATCAGCTATCACCCCTCTCGCCGCTCAGGTACATGCGCAACTGCATGCGCGCGTGGTGCAGTCGGGATCGCACCGTGCCGATGGGAATCTCGAGCACTTCGGCGATCTCGTCGTACTCCAGGCCGTGAAACGCCCTGAGCACGATGACGGTCCGATGCTCGGGACTGAGCTTGGCCAGCGCGCGCTCCAGATCGATCCGGAGAGAGGCGGCGTCTTCTCCTCCGGCAACGGACCCGTGGATTTCCTCGGTGGGATCCTGCGCGCGGCGCGCCTTCGCCTGGACCATGTCGAGCGAGATGCGAACCGCGATGCGCGCGAGCCACGTCGGAAACGTGCGGTCCTCGCGAAGCCGCCCGAGCGAGCGAAAGGCGCGAATGAACGCCTCCTGCGTCGCGTCCTCGGCGTCCGCGGCGTTCTGCAGAATGCCGTAGGCGGTTCGATATACAAAGGACTGATAATTGCGCACGATGGTTTCGATCGCCTGCGGATCGCCCTGCCGCGCTCGGCGTATCAGTTCGAGGTCCGCTTGTTCCAAACGGGCATCACCTCCGTCGGCGAGCGTCGGTCCGCCCTCTTCCAGGCGCGCCGTGGACTCGGCCGCAGCGATCCGCCCCATAGACGCTCCGCGCCGCGCGCCAGTTCATCGCAGGAAGGCGGATTCCTCGGAGGCGCGTCCCTCTCCCCATTGTAACCGGGACCGCAGCGTACAAGAAGTTGGAAAGCAAAAATCGGCCGCTCCGCTTGTGGCGGAACAGCCGATTCACTGAGCTTGCGCAAGGGCGTCGGCGTCACGAGTCGTCAGCAATTGCCCCCGGGGCAGCCGGGATCGACCGTCACGTTCTTCGTCTCGGGCTGCACGACGTAGCGCGGGACGTTCACGATGAACTGGCGATTCACCCGCACCACGGGCTGAATGACCGGCACCTCCCGGCAGATGTAGCAGTCGTGGTATTCGTAGATGGGCGGGCAAACAATCGGCGGGCATGGCTTCATCATGACCAACATCCTCCCTTTCGACCCAGAGTATTGGCGGGATACTACAGGATACTGGGCCGCCGACCTTCCCGGCGCGGCGCGTGTCCCGGATGGGGCCGCCGCGCGCGAAGTTTCGCATGGCGGGCGCCTAGGACACGCCCGGGACGTCGATGGCGTGATCGGCCGTGTCGCGCGGGTACCATCGGATGCCGATGGAAGGGTGCAGCCCGTCGGAAGGATTGTGCACCACGAGCGCGGGATCGACGGGGCGATCGCCAAGTTCCAGCACGGTTCGGCGCGGATTCTGGGTGTAGAAGGTGATTCCCCTCACCTCGTCGAGCGTGGGGACGTGAGGGCCGAAGACGGGATCGTCAATGGCGCGGATGTGGATGTACGTGCGGCCGAAGGCGTGCGTCACGTCGTAGCGCAGGTGATCCCGGGCGATGTTGTAATGGAGCAGGCGGCTGGTGCGCGCCACAAGCAGCCTGCCGCTTTGCGCATGGCGCGCGAGCCGCTGGAGCGCGGCCACCGCCTCCTTCGGCAGGACGCCTGGGTAAGGCGTGCCACACAGATGCTGCGCCACGACCGCAAATCCGCCGTCTGCCTCGAGCCGCGCGAGATGGGCCTCGGACAGTTGCTCGTTCAGCCCATACGGCGTCCAGTTCCAGACGACGGCGCCGTGGGGCGTGTAGCGCTCGTTCGTGTAGCGCCAAAAGCCCCACACCCTCCGCCCGTCCGCGAGGCGCAGCGGAAACACGACCGACGGCCGCGAGAACACATTGCTCGAGATGTCCGGCCACACGAAGCGGATGCCGTATGGGATGGTCAGATCCGTGTGGTAATAGGGCGATCCCGGCAGATCCCCTTGCTGGTACGCGTAGAGCCTCCTGCGTCCGCGTGCGCCGAAGTTGTCGACATTCGACCGATTGCCGTGATCCGTCCACACGTCGACCGAGTCGCCGTTCGCTTTGAGCGCTGCGACGGCCTGTGCGGCGAGCTGGCGGCGAAAACGCGTCTTCCGCTGATCCACTTGGCTGAAGTCGCCATACGTGTGGAGGGTATCGATCCACCCGACGCGTACGTAGACGTGGATGGCCTTGGCGCCATAGGGGGCTTGGCTCGTGCCCTCGAAGTACGAGAGCTCGCGCTGAAGAGGGACGCGCCCGATCTCGTCCACGACATGGCGCTCATCGTTCGCCGTGTACACAAAAAAGGAATCCGCGTAGTCGAGCCCGAGCCCCTGGCCGAGCGGTGTGCGTTCAGTGGTATTGATGAACCGGTGCACGAGGTTGAATTTGCGGAGCGTCTGGCTGTCCGCATCCGACGAAAGGGCCAGCATGGCCCGATAGGGGTACGGAAAGCGTCGCAACCCGTACACCGTCGGAGCGCGAGACGCGGCTTGCCATTCCAGAGCGGCCGGCTGCAGAACGGAGGGTTGATGGGCGCGCGCGGGCTGTGCGCCGTCCCCTGCGCGAACTGCCGTGGGCCCCGTCGTCGCGGCCGCACCAATGCCGATGGCGATTCCTGCGTACATCAGCAGGCGAGCCAACCTGGTGGACATGCGACCACCTCCTCCCCTCGTGTTCCCGGAGGAAGAGGCGGTTATGTGGAAAGCCACCCGAAGACTTCAGGAGGAAATGTAAGTTATATCCACACGACATCTTCTCATTCGCATCAGGTCATCTCCGCATCTTCCGTTTCGCCGTAGGCGCGATCCGCCTCGTCCACCTCCACCGCAAACAGCCCCATACCGAAGTGGCAATTGGCGCCAAGCGCGATCGGTCCGTACACCGGCTCGGCAAATTCGAGCCGCCAAAATGAGCCCCACCGTCCGGGGATATTCTGGCGCTTGCCGTATCGCAGCCTGCGGAATTTGTGCGCGGGCACCAACTGACCCGCGACGTGGGCCGCCGCGAGCGGCGTGATGGACACGGGTTCCGGCAATCCGCGCAGCCTCAATTCCTTTCGAATCTGCTCGATGGGCCCGAACTTGGCGCCGCCGTGCTTGGCGTGCCACGGATGAAGATAGGGCGTGATGGAAAGGAAGATGCGCCCGGGGCCAATGAGGAGGTCTTCCGGCATCGGCGCCGAGCCGTCCGCCGCCTCCGGCACGCGCCACAGATCCTCCAGCGAGACGCGCCACCGGCGCTTGGGGCCCGGCCACCAATCGGGCGTCACCAGCGTGCGGATGCGTTCCAGCGCAGCGATGACGCCTTCCGGAAACGGATCCTGAGCGTAGATGAGCACGTGATCCAGCAGGCCGTCGAGATCCAAATCCTCGGGCAGAACGAACACGTGCTGATGCCCTCGCCGGCTGACGGCGCCCGGCTCGTTCGGCTCATGTCCCGTGATGATGAGCGGAGCGGGTTGGGCGCGATCGTCATACCGGCTGAGAATGGACTGGTGGAAGACCTCCGCGATGTCGAGGGCCTCGGTCACGCGCGGGCGGCACGAGGCCGCGATGGCATACCGGGCGGCATTCACCTGTTCGCGGGCCGCCAGCTGCCGATAGGTGCGCTTCGACCGGCGAGGCTTGCGCAGCGCGGGATCTGCAAAGACGTAGCGCACGCGGCGGGCGGCAGCAGGCGCACCCCCGCTCACGGGCCGAACGTCGGCGGCCAGAGCCTCGAGGAGCCCCGCGCCTGCCCCCGCCGTGGGCGAGTGGACCTGCGATTCAGGCCACACGTGGGGAGGCAAAGGGCAGAGCCACATCACGACTTGCCCGCGGCCCTCCGCGCCCTCCGCGCCCTCCGCCGGGCGCAACGGGCGCGCGTCGACGCGCGCAGGCGGCTCGTGGGATACGTCGCACGTGAGCCATTCCTCCGCGGAGCACGCGGCCGGCACTTGGGCGAGGATCTGTTCCAAGAGTTCCAATTCGTCCGGACGAAGGGAGAGATGAGGCCAGTGAATGTGCAGGACCGACGGGCGAGATACCCGCAGGACAGCGCTCTCGGCGCCTAGGCCCGAGCCTCTCCGGCCGATCTCGGCGCACGAAGGCAGCGTGTAGCGCGGCGGTTCGAGCGACAGCGCTTCCACAAGCGATTCAAGTGTGCGCTCCGCCTCCGCGGAATGGATATGAACGCGCGCGGCTGCTGCCGCGATGACGCACATCAGCCGCCACGGCGAAGGGGGCCATTCGATCTCCGTCGCGAGCGAATCCTGAAAAGGCACAGGATGCTCGCCTGCGGCAAAACGGAAAGCGATGCCGATCACGGTGCCACTTCCCTCTCTGGATGAATTCGCGCACGAAGGCGCGACGACGCAGTCCAACGGGCAGGACTTTCATCCCTATCCCAATTCTCAGAAACCTCAAGAGACGCCGCAAATGGGGCACCATCCACGCGGTGCAAAACGGAAGCCTTGGTTCCATGCAGCCATGAGGACAGTCTGACGCACCCATCGTAATCTTCCTAGGATTGGTCGTCAAGGTCCTCAGCGGATCTTGATGGTCCAATTCGGTTTCCCGCTCTCCGATCGCACCACGGCTGCGCTTTCCCGCTCGTTTTTCATTTGATATTCTATTTCACATACGAACCAAAGATGATGGACGTCAATTGGTTTTCGAGGAGGACCCCATGGCTCAATCCGCGACGCACCCATTCGATCAAGCGACGGCGCTCTTCTTCGACGGCGAACGGTTTCACGGAGAGACGAGGCCCGAATACTACAACATGGTGGGGCCGTTTGGCGGGATCACCGCCGCGACGATGCTCAACGCGGCCATGTTGCACCCGGCACGCCTCGGCCAGCCGCTGGCCCTCACGGTGAACTTCGCGGCTCCCGCCAAAGTGGGGCCGTTTGTGGTGGACGTGATCGTCGCGCGCACCAATCGCTCGACGCAGCACTTCTCCATGTCCATGATCCAAGACGCGGAGGTGGTCACCACCGCCACCGCCGTCTTCGGCCTCAGGCGCGACTCCTGGTCGCATGTGGAAGCTGTGATGCCTGACGTGCCCACGCCAGGCGACGTGCCCCGCTTCGAAGCTCCCGCGCCGCTGCCGTGGATGCAGTGGTATCACGTCCGCCTCATCCGCGGCTCGGCGCTGGACGACGTCGAGGATGCCGTGACGTACCAGTGGATGCGGGACGATCCGCCTCGGCCGCTCGATCACGCCGCGCTGGCGGCGCTCTGCGACACGTTCGTCCCGCGCGTGTACGTGAAGTTGAAGCGACCCGTGCCGATTGGCACCGTGACGTTCACCGTCTACTTCCTGGCCGATCCGGACACCATCTTCCGCCAAGGCACAAACGAGCTGCTGGGCGTCGCGCGCGCCACCCGCTTTCACCAGGGCTACTTCGACCAAATCGGCGAAGTGTGGTCGCAGGACGGCGAGCTGTTGGCGACGACCACGCAGCTCGTCTACATGAAAACGTGACCGGGGCCATGTCCGCACCGGTCAGCGGCTCTTCATGAGCAGTTCGATGGCCTCCTGGATGACGTGCTCCGCGGAGCCCTTGCCCGCCAGCTCCTCGCGGATGCACTGCTCCATGTTTTCGCCGACGACGTACATGATGACGCGATCGACCGCAGTGCGAATGGCGGTGAGCTGGTTGACGACCTCCTTACAGCTCTTGCCCTGTTCCATCATGCCGATCACGCCGCGCACCTGCCCCTCGATGCGCTTCAGGCGGTTCTTCATTTGATCGTTGTATTGCATAGGAATCCCACCCTATCGCCGCAGTATGGGAGGGGCGGCTTCTCCAAGCCGCCCTCAGTGAATCAAGATACTGATGTTATCGTACAACATGTAGAGTGCAACAAGCACGAGGATCGAGCCGAAGATGGTCTGCAGAAGCGATTTCCGGTTGCCCAGTTTCGTCGAAACCCACGTGCCCACGACGCCGCCGGCAATGCCGCCGAGCACGTACAGCAGGAACACGTTCCACGCAACAAGCCCCGATGCCGCGTAGGACACCGCCGTCGTCACGCCGAACAGGCCCACCGACACGAGCGAGCTCCCGATGGCGTCGATCATCTCCATTCCGGTCGCGAACATGAGCCCAGGCACAATCAAAAATCCGCCGCCAATGCCAAAGAATCCGGACAAGAGTCCCGTGCCGCCGCCCGTGGCCAGCACGCGCCCCCAGCGGAACGATGCCGTCGATCCCGCCACGGTCGCGCTTTCGCCCCCGCGCCTCGCCTGAATCAGCGTGCGGACGGCAATGACGAGGATCAACAGGGCGAACAGGAACAAGAGCGCCTTGCCGTCGAGCATCTTGCCGAAGATCGAACCGACGACCGCCCCGATGGCGCCTGGGATGGCGAAGAGGATGGCGGGCTTCCATCGCACGTGGCCGTGCCGCCAATGCGGGATCAAGTTGATCCACGCATTCACTGCCACCGCGAGTGCGGTCGTTCCGATGACGATGTGGGCGTTGTGGATCCCCACGACGTACAGGAGCAGCGGCACGGCCAGGATGGATCCGCCGCCGCCGATGAGCCCCAGCGTGAACCCGACGACCCCGCCACATGCGATGGCAAGCGCGATTTGTAAGCCACTCAGCGCGACCATCGAGCTTCCCCCTCAAAACCGAGTTTGCCGCCCGGATCCATACCTATACCTGCACGGGTATGGATCCGGGCAAAAAAAGTTCCCGACAAGCCCGCTCCACTCAACCGTGCACGGCGCAGCGGTTCGGGCCGATCTCCATCTCGCTGGCCTCGTCCGGATTGGGCGCCAGCTTGCCCATGTTCGTCATTCGGATCTGCTGATACGCGTTTGGCTGCGGCGGCAAATTCTCGGTCACCGTCTTGAAGAACTCGCCCTCGTCCTGAATTTGAAGGCCCGGGTTCTTGTCGTAGAGCTCCGACAAGCGGGCGCACACCAAACCTTGCTCGTTCACTTCGGACGCCCACGCGTAGTGTGCGGGGAGCACAAGCAAATCGCCAGGCAGCTTGCGGTACGTCTCATACAGCGTCCTGCGAAGATCCGGCGCGAATTCCTTCGCACGCCCCGCCAAATCCGGCCGCCCAATGGAACCCACGAACAGGATGTCCCCGCTCAACAGGTAGCGTCCGTCGACCACGAGCGACGTGCTGCCCGGCGTGTGCCCCGGCGAGTGTACGGCGCGAATGGCGATGCGACTGTCGCCAATGCGGATCTCCTCGCCTTCGTTCAGCGGCTGATACGAGTACGTCACGTCCGAAGCGTCGGCCGGCGGCAGATAATACGCGGCCCCGGACGCCTCGGCCAACGCGCGCCCGCCCGAGATGTGATCCGCGTGCAGATGCGTGTCGATGACCGCGCGCAACTTCGCCCCTTGTTCCTTCGCGAATTGCAGATACACGTCCACGAAGCGCGCCGGATCGATCACGGCCATCTCGCCATTCGAGACGACGGCGTACGAAAGACACCCCTTGCCGACGCGCAAGAACTGGTACAACGCGCCGCCTTCGACGTCCCCGGCCTTGACGGGATGCAGGTATTCGCTCCAGGCGCGCATGCCGCCCTGCAGATACGCGACGCGATGGAGTCCCGCTTTCACGAGCTCTTCCGCCACGAACTTGGAGGAACCCTCCTTCGCGCACACGACGAGGATGTCCTTATCCTTGGGCAACTTCGGAACGAGCGCGTCGACGCCATCCAGCAGGTCGAAGTACGGCACGTTCAAAGCCTCGATGGCGTCCCCCTCGATGCGCCAATCCGCGTAGGCGTCCTCGTTGCGCACGTCGAGCAGGAAGAACGGCTCGCGCCGAAGAATGCGTTGATACACCTCCGCGGGCGTCCAAGCCGTCAGTGTCAGTTCCATCATTCCCCCACCTCCGACTGTTCCACAGGTCCTTGCCACTCCGACATGCCAGGCACGACGTTTTTCACGCGCGTGAAGCCGTGATCGGCGAGAATCTGGCAGGCCATGTCGCTCCGATTGCCCGTGCGGCACACGACGTAGATGTCCTTGTCCGCGTAGGCCTTCAGCTCTTCCACGCGGGATTCCAACGATCCGAGCGGAACCAGTACGGCCCCCGGAATGTGGCCGAACGCGTATTCCATCGGCTCTCGCACGTCGATCACGACCGCATCGCCCTTCGACACCCGTTCCGCCAGCTCGTCATTCGACGCCACATGCGGATACTTTTTCTCCGGCTTCGCCTCATCCGGCGCGGCCTTGCGGATGTAATGGCGGAACACCCCGTCCTTCTCGACCGTGCCGAGGTACTGATGGCCCGTTCGCGTCGCCCAACTGCGAATATCGGCCACCGATCCCGGATCGGTCGCGATCACTTCGAGCACCTGGCCGGCCTCCATCTCGTCGATGGCCTTCTTCGTGCGCACCATCGGCATGGGGCACGAGAGCCCTTTGCAGTCGATCAGCTTGTCGACGGTGAACGTCGGCGTTTGTCCTGTCGCGCTCATCAGCGGATCAGCCTCCTAGCAGGGTGATGTAGATTCTCTATGCCATCGCCGCCCACAAAGGCCACGGCGTAGTGTTCGAACCTTGATTCAATGGCTTCGAATTGGACCGCGCGATCCGCCCGCGCATTCGGCGCGGGCAGCGGCGGTGCACACGGGACAACACCTCAGAAGGTCACGGTGACGTCAGCGTCGTACGCGAAGTCGAGGAAGTTCACGGCTCCCGCAAACTCGACGCCGTCGATGAAATCCTCAGGTTTGAGCTCCATGACATCGACGGTCATTTGGCAAGCGATGAGGCGGACGCCGCTCTCCTTGGCCATTTGCAGCATTTCCTGAATGGAAGGCACGTTGTGCTTCTTGAAGTTCTCCGCAAACGGCTCGTTCTCAGGCTTGAACTTGAGCAGTTGCGCCGAGTTCTTGTGGATGATGTTCAGACCTTCGAAGGTGAAGAAGATGGAGACCTCGGCGTCGGTGGCGACACCCGCCATGGCGATGTTGAGCACCTTGTAGGCGGTCTCGAGCCCGCCGTTCGAAGCAATGATCGCGACTTTCTTCGCCATGATGTTCCTCCCCGTTTGAACTGCGATCCTCTCGATAGCTGGACGGGTTCATTGCACCGGCCCGCGCCAGCCGAGCATGCCGCCCATCAGATTCCACACATTGGAGTATCCCTGAGAGAGCAGGAACTGGCACGCGCGCTCACTGCGGTTTCCGCTGCGGCAGACCATGACGGTCTCCTGATGCGGATCAATCTCCCGAAACCGCTCCGGCAACTGGCCGAGCGGAATGTTTTTCGCGCCCGGAATCATGCCGGAAGCGACTTCCTCGGGTTCGCGCACGTCGATAATCTGCAGCTTCTCGCCTCGCTTCAGTCGTTCCTCCAGATCCTGCGCAAGCATTCCTCGAACTTGACTCATGCTCGTCACCTCCTCGTCCTATCGTACGCCTCCCTTGTCGTCACATCCAGCGGCGCCCTCATTTGTACGGTACGGGGTATAGTATATACGCGCCTCCAGAGCGTTGTCAATATACCCCCTAAGGTATAATTCCGCGATCGCGCGCATAGCTTGTATCATCCACAGGACAAGAGGGTGACGCGCGTGAGCTGGGAGATGTTCGCTGCACTGCTTGCCATCGGCTTTGCGGGGTCGGTGTTGGCCGGTATGGTCGGCGTGGGCGGTGCCATTGTCAAGTATCCGTTGCTCTTGTATCTGCCGCCTCTGCTTGGCATCGGGGCATTCACGGCGCATCAGGTGGCCGGCATCAGTTCGGTGCAGGTGCTCTGCGCTTCGTTCGCGGCCGTGTGGGCGTATCGCAAATCGGGGTACCTTCATCCGCGCCTCATCGCCGACATGGGACTCGCCATGCTCGCAGGCAGCTTCGTGGGGGCCTACGCGGCTCATTTTTTCGCGGAAAACGTCGTGAACCTCGTGTATGCCCTGCTGGCCACGGCCGCGACCCTGCTCATGTTGCGCCCGGCTGGAACGGACGAGCTGCGCGGCGAGGTGGACGAGATCGCCTACGCGCGCCCGCTCGCCGCGGGCCTCGGAGCACTCGTCGGCTTGTTCTCAGGCGTTGTGGGCTCCGCGGGCGCGTTTCTGCTGATGCCCATTCTGCTTGGCATCCTGCGGATCCCGACGCGCGTGGCCATCGCGTCGTCCATCGCCATCACGTTCGTGGCCTCGCTGGGCGGTTTTGTGGGGAAATGGGCGGCCCACGAAGTGATGTGGGGCCCCGCGTTGGTGCTGGCATGGGCCAGCGCCGTCGGCGCACCGCTCGGTGCCCGGCTGGGGCGGCGAATGGACGCGAAATGGCTGCGATTCATCTTGGCGGGACTTATCGCAGCGACCTGCGTGCGGATCTGGTGGACGGTGCTGGGGCGGTGAAAGGGCCGGCATCGCGGGGCCAGAGAGGCGAAGGGCGCCGCCTCCGCAGGAGAGCGACCCCGCGGCCGCGCGTTCGAGTCCTGTGTAGCGAGCGTCGTTGATCTTTGTTGTGACAAAGCCTTCCCGACGTTGGTAAGGTTCACTTTTCCAAATGATCGGCCATCACCTTCTACAAACCGATGTAAGGATCAACCGGACACGCCCGTTGTGTCGCCTCCCCATCCCTCGTTGCGCTCCCTATACCGTCCAGGGCTCGTCGAACTGCAGCCCAAGGTTTCGTCCCAACACGACCAAGTGGTTCTTGCTGAAGTCGTGCGTTCGATAAATGCGAACGCTGTCCTCATCGCGGCGAATCACATCCCCCAACCGGTGCACGAGCTCCACGTATCTCACCTCGTCCAACATGCATTCGAACACGGATTTTTGGACGCGCTGCCCATACCCCTCACATGCCTGTGCCACGCGGCGCAGCCGCTTTTGCCCTTCGCGGGTGTCGGTCGCGATATCGTAGGTGACCACGTAGTACATCCTCCAACCTCCTATCCCCGGTAGAGAAACGGCGTGTAGCCAGGCCCCTGCGAGCGGATGGCGCGAGCCAACAGCCTCGCTTGCACGTCCAGCAACCGACCGTACTGCACAGGCTGCTTCAAAAATGGGTGCTCGATTTCGACCTGTTTTCGCCTGTCCCATTCCGAAAACAGGACCTTGCGGCCCGTCTCCCCAAGCTCAATGCCGCCGCCCGGCAACCGTTCAAAGTCGTCGGGTTGGAGCTGCCGGCGATTCAGCAGAGACAACATCACGCGATCCGCCAAGATCGGCCGCATTTCTTCCACGAGGTCAAGGGCGAGCGACGGGCGGCCCGGGCGCAAAGTGTGCAGAAATCCAATCTGCGGATCCAGCCCGACGCCCAGCAGCGAGCTTTCCGCGTCTCGCGTGAGCAAAGCGTAGAGAAACGACAGGACAGCGTTCACCGGATCGCGCGGCGGACGGCGAGATCGCCCGTCAAACGTGAAGTTCTCCCGCACGCTTGGGGAGAGCAGATGGCGTAGAGCCGCAAAGTAGCCGCGCGCACACACGCCTTCGATCCCGCGCACCTCATCAGGGTGCGAAGCATTTGGAAGTTTACGGAGTTGAACGGCGAGATCGTCAGCGACATCGCGGCAGAGGGCGCGATCGGCGGGATCTGCGACGTCGCGAGAAGCCTTGAGGATCAGCTGTCGCTGATTGTGGATCTTCCCAGCGACGATCGCGCGCATGATGGCAAGCGATTTTTCCGGCGATCGGCTCGCCTCGTGCTGGGAGGCGCGCAGGAGGACGTTGCCAGACATGCGGCCTTCAATTCGATACAGGAATCGCCCGCCGCGCGTCATGCGCACGACGGCCCGGCCATCAGCGGCGCACCGCTCCAACAGCGGCCCGGTGAAGGATACCCGGCCGATCCCGACGATGGACTCGATCATGTGCACAGGTACGCGCGCGAGCGTCTCACCTTCCAGCGTGACCAGGACGGTGTCCTGATGAATGCGCACCACGGCGCCATCGCGCTGCACGAAGAGCGTCTTCAGCATCACGGGCGGCATGGAACTTCACCTCCGAGGTCTTGCTCGATGATTTTCCACACAATGGCATCCGAACGCAACTTGCTCCATTTCGGCAAGCATGCAGGCTGCAGTGAGCAGTGCACGCAACGCCGATCCGCCACCGGCGGTGGCACCTCATTCTGTTGGAGCATCTCCCGAACCCTCGCGATGACCTCGAGCGTCTCCGCACGGAGTGCATCGTCGATGAGAAGACGCGATCGGCGATGGCTATGAATGTGAAAGATGGCTCCTTCACGCACGGGTATGTTGAACATTTCCTCAAGGCAAAGAGCCTGGGCACAGAGCTGAATCTGCTGGGCACGACTCCGTCGCGCTTTGCCGCGCTTGAATTCGATGGGATAGGGGACGTCGCCATGCCATTCCACTGCATCGCAGCGGCCGATGAGCCCGAGTTTCTCTGACCAAACGCGCAACCCAGTGACGACCTTGTGTCCCCTGGAGGAGAAGACGTGATCCTCATCGACGCGCCGGTGCAAGAGATGTCCGTTTGTGGTAAGTTCGTTTGTCAGAAACGTTTGTTCGACATGAATCAGCGCGCATTGTCGCGGACAGTAGGCGTAGTGCTCCAGTGCAGAAATGGGAATGAGCCAATCGTCCTCCACGCCCGATTCCTCCCTTTGGCATTCCATTCCTTCTGCGTCGAGGTGCGCGGGCGACCCGCGCAGGACGCCGTAATTTTAGAGCGGAAGCGAGCCCGCTCAACCCTCGCGACGCTTGCAAGAATGGTGATAGAATCAGCATGGCCCATCGCGCAGGGCTCTATACGGCTTTCTGAGAAGCTTCGTGAGCGACGGAGAATGGGGCAAGACATCGAGCAGAAGCTAATGGTTGCTCGGCGATGAAGCGCCGAATTGACGTGCCTGCGACTTTCATGCCGAGATGGGTATGCGTTGCGCGAACCTCAATCGATGGCGAAAGTGCGGGGGGTTCGCGAAAACCGAAAATTGCGCGCCAGGACTGGATTTTTGCGCTCGCGGAGGTTATGATGAGAGCAGTTGCGAGGGGTTCAGAGCGCGGGTCAGGGATAGGTTCGCGTTTTTCGCCCGGAAAGCCGCGTCTGGCGCGGCCTCAGGAAAGAAGCCTTGTTCCGCCGAGATCGTCGGCGGCCCCATTGAAGCATCGCGTCACTGCCCCGTCCGCTGGTCGTCTTTACCTTGTTCCGCCGAGATCGTCGGCGGCCCCATTGAAGCTTCGACAGAGGTTTCCCTCTGAAGGACCAGTGTTTCTTGTTCCGCCGAGATCGTCGGCGGCCCCATTGAAGCCGGGTGACGTAGCCACCCATAGATCGTAGTTCGGCTGGAGGGCTTGTTCCGCCGAGATCGTCGGCGGCCCCATTGAAGCCGGTCCCGAACGTTGATGAGCCATTGGAGTGCGACACCTTGTTCCGCCGAGATCGTCGGCGGCCCCATTGAAGCTACGTTGACCACATGCCAATGTATTCCTATCTAAACTTGTTCCGCCGAGATCGTCGGCGGCCCCATTGAAGCCGGCGGCGGTAGTTCTTCCACGATTTGGACGCGTGGACTTGTTCCGCCGAGATCGTCGGCGGCCCCATTGAAGCGCTGAACGGGATGTGATGCAAAGTCGGCGCGATAGCCTTGTTCCGCCGAGATCGTCGGCGGCCCCATTGAAGCTGGCTATCGCTCAACGCCATCCGTCGTTCAAAGGCCCTTGTTCCGCCGAGATCGTCGGCGGCCCCATTGAAGCACGAGACGCGGGAGAAAGCGCTGAACATCGCGCTGAACTTGTTCCGCCGAGATCGTCGGCGGCCCCATTGAAGCAGGAATTTCTTCGACGTCATAAACAAGCAGCCATCACCTTGTTCCGCCGAGATCGTCGGCGGCCCCATTGAAGCCCCAGAGTTCGATATACAGTCGCTCAATGTACCGACTTGTTCCGCCGAGATCGTCGGCGGCCCCATTGAAGCTGCCCATAATATCGAGCATTTTCAACGTCATCCGGATCTTGTTCCGCCGAGATCGTCGGCGGCCCCATTGAAGCGTCCGAGAGTCGAGGGCCTGCAGTGGACGCGCGCTGATGCTTGTTCCGCCGAGATCGTCGGCGGCCCCATTGAAGCCGTTCGCATTTTTCCGACAAAGGGCGACAAATATGACAAACTTGTTCCGCCGAGATCGTCGGCGGCCCCATTGAAGCCACCCGCTTCAGAAATCTGGTGTAAGTCCGAGGAAAACTTGTTCCGCCGAGATCGTCGGCGGCCCCATTGAAGCTAGTAGCCTTGGTAGAAATAGGATTGTCCATTCACGGCTTGTTCCGCCGAGATCGTCGGCGGCCCCATTGAAGCCGCTGCCCCTGCTTGAGCAACAAGGGTGGAAACGACTTGTTCCGCCGAGATCGTCGGCGGCCCCATTGAAGCCTCGCCTTCGAGGTAGGCCCGGAGCACGTTCAGCTTGTTCCGCCGAGATCGTCGGCGGCCCCATTGAAGCTCGCACGAGAGACTCCGGCAGGCTGGCATACCTGGGGAAACTTGTTCCGCCGAGATCGTCGGCGGCCCCATTGAAGCTCAACCGCCTCGCGGATGTCGACTATCCGACCTCCCTTGTTCCGCCGAGATCGTCGGCGGCCCCATTGAAGCTTGATCGCTTCGTGCAGGTCCCCGCCGTGCGCCACGTCTTGTTCCGCCGAGATCGTCGGCGGCCCCATTGAAGCAATGGAATATACATGGAAAAGGCCGCCCGAGGGCGCTTGTTCCGCCGAGATCGTCGGCGGCCCCATTGAAGCTGTTTCTCAGCAGGGCAAGGCTGTTGCCTTCGTCCGCTTGTTCCGCCGAGATCGTCGGCGGCCCCATTGAAGCCGCGACGGCCATGGGTTATTTGACGCCCATCCTACCTTGTTCCGCCGAGATCGTCGGCGGCCCCATTGAAGCTCAACCGCCTCGCGGATGTCGACTATCCGACCTCCCTTGTTCCGCCGAGATCGTCGGCGGCCCCATTGAAGCTAGAGGCCGGGGAGTTGCAAGTTGGTAGCAATCCTGCCTTGTTCCGCCGAGATCGTCGGCGGCCCCATTGAAGCCCAAGGCCGCAATGGACGCCCGCAATCCATGCACCCTTGTTCCGCCGAGATCGTCGGCGGCCCCATTGAAGCTACCAACATACTATCATCCTCCCATTGAATTGAACTTGTTCCGCCGAGATCGTCGGCGGCCCCATTGAAGCATGTAAAGCTCCAATTGTGCGATTGTCCACGTTGCACGCCTTGTTCCGCCGAGATCGTCGGCGGCCCCATTGAAGCAAGCGGTGGGTCACGCATGAGGTTTTGCCCTCCATTCGCTTGTTCCGCCGAGACCGTCGGCGGCCCCACTGAAGCGATGGCCAACAATACCATCCGTACCCCATAGGACGGGAGTTGATCCACCGAGACGTTGGCGCATTGAAGTGTCCGCTGGCATCCTTGGCAATCTCACGAAGTCCACCGCCCGGCGCCCCAGCCCCATCTAAAAAGGCCGCTCCGCATCGGAACGGCCTTTCTATGCAAACCCATCTCACCGATAGACGTCTCCCCCGCCGGCCCGAAACGCCTCCGCCTTCTCGCGCATGCCTTCGGCAATCACCTCCTCAAGCGCCAGCCCGTGCTCTTGTGCGTACGCGCGTATGTCCTGCGTGATCCGCATGCTGCAGAACTTCGGCCCGCACATGGAGCAGAAGTGCGCGGTCTTCGCAGGCTCCGCCGGCAGCGTTTCGTCGTGAAAGCTTTCGGCCCTGACGGGATCGAGCGCCAGGTGGAATTGGTCGCGCCAGCGGAATTCAAAGCGCGCCTTCGACAGCGCATCGTCCCACTGCTGCGCTCGCGGGTGGCCCTTGGCCACATCGGCGGCGTGCGCGGCGATTTTATACGCGATCACGCCCTCCTTCACATCGTCCCGGTTTGGCAGCCCAAGGTGTTCCTTGGGTGTGACATAGCACAGCATCGCCGTGCCGTGCCACGCGATCATCGCCGCACCGATGGCCGATGTGATGTGATCGTAGCCCGGCGCGATGTCTGTCACGATGGGCCCGAGGGTGTAAAACGGTGCGTCGTGACAGAGTTCACGCTCGCGCACGACGTTCTCCTCAATCAAATGCATCGGAATGTGCCCGGGGCCCTCAATCATCACCTGAACGTCGTGCGCCCACGCGCGCTTCGTCAACTCCCCGAGCGTCTCGAGCTCCGCGAACTGGGCTTCGTCGTTCGCATCGGCAATCGATCCCGGCCTCAGGCCATCGCCTAGCGAAATGGAAACGTCGTACGCGGCCAGAATCTCGCAGATCTCGTCGAAGTGCGTGTAGAGAAAGTTTTCTTCGTGGTGAGCCAGACACCATGCGGCCATGATCGATCCGCCGCGCGACACGATGCCTGTGACGCGATTGACCGTGAGCGGGATGTACCGCAGCAATACGCCCGCATGGATGGTAAAATAATCGACGCCTTGCTCCGCCTGCTCGATGAGCGTGTCTCGATACACTTCCCACGACAGATCCGGAATGCTCCCGCCCACCTTCTCCAGCGCCTGATAGATGGGCACCGTTCCGATGGGCACGGGTGAGTTGCGCAGGACCCACTCGCGCGTCTCGTGGATGTGCCTGCCCGTCGACAGGTCCATCACCGTGTCGGCGCCCCACAGGATGGCCCAGCGCATCTTCTCAACTTCTTCCTCAAGCGAGGACGACACAATGGAGTTCCCGATATTGGCATTCACCTTCACGTGAAACTTTCGCCCGATGATCATGGGCTCCAATTCCGGGTGGTTGATGTTGGCCGGAATGATGGCCCGTCCGCTCGCCACCTCCTGGCGAACAAACTCTGGGTCCATCCCTTCGCGTATGGCCACGAACTCCATTTCGGGCGTGACAATACCTCGCTTCGCGTAGTGCATCTGCGTGACGATCCGGCCGGGTTTCGCGCGCCGGGCTTTACGGCGGAAAGGGAGGAGCGTCGGATCCACGTCGGCCGGCCGAGTCGGTTCTTTCCACTCGGTGTCTCCGCGCTCGTCGATCCACGTCGCGCGAAGTGCCGGAAGTCCTCTGCGCGGATCCACTTCGACATCCGGATCCGTATACGGACCGCTGGTGTCATACACGCGAAGTGGAGCGTTTTCTCGAAACCCGGAAGACGTGCGCGTGGGCTCCAATTCGACTTCTCGCATGGGGACGCGTAAATCCGGCCGCGAACCGAAGACGTACACCTTTCGGCTCGAGGGAAAATACGGGGCATAACCTGTGCTCATCACGATTTACCCTCCTCGTACGGGAGGGGCGGATGGGGCGCCCAATTGCCCTGACCTTTGGGGATGATTCGCAGGGGGTTCCCGGCCTTCGCACGACAGGACAAGCGTCGGCGCGACGCTGAACGCCCGCATACTGGACCTGTCGCACAAGCATCCTGTTGTCGGCGTCTGCACGGAATAAGGGTCCCTACGCTGGCATTACCCAGATCAGGTTCAACGGTCGGCAGCTCCATAGCCGCCCTCTCAGCCCGGTGACACCGAGCTCCCGTGTGTGCAGATTTCATGTTCATCATAGGACTTGTATGCAGCAGGAGCAAGTCACATTCTGAAAGCTTGGAGAATACAAAAAGGCCGCGCACGGAACTCGCGCGCGACCCAAGTGGATGCTACGCTTACGAAGCCTTGGCCTCTACCTTGCGCGCATTCGCGCGTTCACCTCGAGGAGAGATGAGGAGATAGACAATGCCCGTCACAATGGGCGCGGCATATGCAGAGACATCCGCACCGCCGAACCAAGCGTTGGTCAAAGGGCTCTGCCAAAGGGCGCTGTTGACCGAGAGGAAGGTAGCCGCTGCGCCGATGACAAACGCCACGAGCGCGCGCCAGTTGAATCCGCCCTGATACCAGTACACGGACGTCGGAGAGGTATCGACGAGATCGTCCGCCGCGTAACGACCGCGCACGACAAAGTGATGCACGATATAAATGGCCGCCCAAGGACCCATCACCGTGATCATGAGGTCCAAAAAGTTCTCAAAGAAGTCCACGAAGTTATTGGAGAAGAACAACGCGTAGATGCCGATGGCCGTGCAGATGGCGCCGTCCAGCGCGACGGCGAAGTGGCGCTTGAGCCGGATGCCCATCGACAAGAAGCTCATGCCAGAGCTGTAGGCATTCAGATAGTTGGCGCAGACGTCGCCGAGCACCACCACGATGAGAAACGGAATGGCCGCCCACTCGGGGATGGCCTTCGCGATGGCCATGACGGGGTTTTCCGAGAAGGCCTTGGCGTTGATCATGGTCCCGAGCACGACGCCGAGACCCATCATGATGAAGTTGGCAAGGCCACCTCCCAGGAAAGTTGCCCAAACCATGCGGCTCGTCTTCGTGTCCTTCGGCAAATAGCGAGAATAATCGGCTGCGAAGTTGGCCCAACCGTAGAACGTGCTGGCGAGTCCCACGGAGAGCGCGAGCAGGAAGGTCGGAAACACCCCGTGCGCGGCCAGCGCGCTCGCGGGCGGATTGAAGTTCCACTTCACGTCGGGCAGGACCGCAAAGAGCACGAGGACCGTGCAGGCGGCCAGCACGATGGCCAACACCCTCTGCATCACGACCAGGGTCGCGTGGCCGAGGATGGGCACCAAATAGGTCAGGAACAAGGTGAGGACGAGCGCCACGAGCGTGGGACCGACACCTGTCGACGGCAAACCGATGTACTGGGCCAGGCTCAGCATCGCCCAAACGGTGAGGACCATCGTGACGCTCTCCCACCCGACGGCTGTGAACCAGCTGAAGAAGGCCGGAATCTTGCCGCCGTGCACGCCGAACGCTGCGCGAGAGATGGTAAGCGTCACCGTGCCGGCGCGCGGGCCGGTGGCGACGTAGAGCCCCAGCGCGGCGAAGGAGATGGAGCACAGGAGAACGACGATGAGGCTCTCCCACACGTTCAGGCCAAACACGCCCGTGAACAGCTGTCCCGTCACGACGCCGGTAAACGTGAGCACCGCCGCAAACCACACGTAGAACAATTCGCGCGGCATACCGTGCCGATGATGTTCCGCAATGATGCCGTTTCCCTCGGTTTCGAGCCGAAACGCCTCGTCGACCTGCGCCGTTTGACGAAGCTCGTTTGCGGTGGCCATGAGCCGAACTCCCCCTTTTTGGTGATGAAAAACAGAAAAGACCTCGGGCGACCGAACCGACCGGTTCGTTTCGCCATGAGGCCGTTGGCGGAGAGATCGGGCACGCGCCGCCCGCGGACGAGCCCTGCTCGACGGCTCACCCTGGGACAGCTGGTGGCTCCGCTCTATCACAACGGCCTCGTAGCGCAAGCGATTCTCGGTCGCTTGGTAGAGACTGCCGAGCCATATTCCCGGCATTATACGAGGCCTTTTAGATTCCATGCCTAGTGTATCGAGCGATGAGGCGCGAATCAATGGAAGTTATCTTACGCAAGCGGTCAAACGGACACGTTTGTGCAATTGTTACAAATTCGACACGAGCGGTTGGTTGGGCTGATCTTTGGACGTGATCGTCAAATAGGCCACAAGCGCGACGATGCATGCGGTGGTGGCAAGCGCCACAAGGCCGCGCCCGAGGCCGAGTCCGCCATACGCCTTCTCGACGCCAAGCCAATCCGCGAACGATGCGCCAAGCGGCCTCGTCATGACATAGGAGAACCAAAAGGCGAAGATTTCATTCATCCCGCCCCAACGCTTGAGGAGAAAGGGCGCGCCGAACAGCGCGATGAAGAGAATCCCGGACGCCAAATAGCCGAGGTGGAGCGTGGTGGCGGTCATGTCGCCGCAGGCCGTGCCCATGGCGAACGTGGCGAGAACCGCCGCCCAGTAAAACAGCTCGCGCCGCCTGGTCACGATGCTGTGGATGTCGAGTGTGCGCTCTGTGCGGTACCAGGTGATGAACACGGCCGCGAGAAGGAGAGCGAACGCCGTGGTCGAAGCCCAGTACGGAACGCCGAGCACGATGTGAATGGCATCCGCGACCATGGTGCCAAACACGGCTACCATGGTGACGAACGTCCAATAAATGTACGGAACATACCGCTTGGCCCGGAATTGAAGCCAAAACGAAACGGCGAACGCGGCCGCGCCGAGGAAGACCGCCGCAAACTTGTTCATGTGAAGGACCAGGAAATCCGACGTCGCCTCGCCCATCGCGGTCGTGAACAGCTTCACGACCCAAAACCACACGGTGATCT
The DNA here is from genome assembly GCF_017329605.1 of Alicyclobacillus fructus. Lineage (GTDB taxonomy): Bacteria > Bacillota > Bacilli > Alicyclobacillales > Alicyclobacillaceae > Alicyclobacillus > Alicyclobacillus fructus. The sequence goes on along the minus strand of NZ_JAFMTY010000003.1, from coordinate 144,515 downwards.
CCGGCACCTTGCTGACCAAAGGCCGGACGCGCCGCGTACTTACGCGCGCAGTGGACATGCCCATCCCTCCTGAGTGCGCACCGAAATGGGGCCACTTCGACGCCCAAGCAGATGGACGTCGCCACGGCGAAACAGGTTCAACGCGCTCGCGGCGCAAACAGCGCGAGGACCTCGGGCGCATATCCGCGCCGGGCGCCTTGGCAGCTGATGGCTCGCCGGACCTGAAGCTGTCGACATTCGGCGCGGCGGTACGCCCGCTCCGTAAACGGCGTCAGGTGGTTGGAGACGAGCACGGGGATCCCTCGCTCCGCGAGTTCTTCCGCGATTCGGGCGAGATCGCGCTGTTCCGCTTCTCCGAACCCCTGGGCCGCGTACTGGCGAAAGTTGGCCGTCTTCGACAGCGGCACATAGGGCGGATCGCAGTACACCACGTCGCCCGGCTCGGCCATGCGCATCACTTCACGAAAATCGACGCACAGGAACTGGGCGCGCTTGGCCTTCTCGCAAAAATGTCGCATCTCGCGCTCGGGAAAGTAGGGCCGCTTGTACCGGCCAAAGGGCACGTTGAAGCGGCCTTCCGCGTTGTACCGGCAGAGCCCGTTGTATCCATGGCGGTTCAGATAGACGAAGAGGGCGGCGCGCCGCACCGGATCGCGCGAAGCGTTGAACTCGTCCCGCAGGGCATAGTATGCCTCCGGGCTGTTGTTTTCGGGCACGAAGAGCGTTCGGCACGCCTCGATAAACGCCTCTCCAAGCTGACTCAGCACGCGATACAGGGCGATCACGTCCGCATTGATGTCCGACAGCACGTACGCGTCGTAGGACGTGTTCAGAAACACCGCCCCCGAGCCCACGAACGGCTCGATGAGCCGTCTGCCGGGCGGCAGCGCGCGTTGAATGTGGGGAAGGAGGCGATACTTGCCCCCCGCCCACTTCAAAAAGGGCTTCATGCACGCCGCCTCCCCTCACGGCCGCGCGCGGCGGCTCGTCTTCACTGCTATTCTAAACGGAGCCGGATCCGCCGTCTACCGCAAGAGGAAATGGAGATCGATCTCGGCCAAGGAGTGGATCGCAGCCGGTCGAGCGGCTCATTCCACGTCGTACCCCGCCTCTTCGACAGCCTCGCGAAGGGCGGATGCCGGCGTGGCATCGGCGTGCGTGACGACAGCCTCCCCCTTCTCGAGGCTCACGTCCACCTGGGACACGCCTTCCACCGCACTCAAGGCGCGCGTCACCGAGCGAACACAGCCCTCGCAGGTCATGCGTTTGACGCGCAAGGTCGTGATGGCCATTCAGGTCACCTCCTCTCGATCGCGCCCTTTGGAATTTCCGCTCATAGCTTGGTGAACTGGCGCAAGACCTGAATGAGTTCGTCCACCTTTTCTTCCTCGCGATCTCGCTCGCGCAGCGCGTCCGCCACGCAACCCCGCGTGTGCGATTCGAGGATGGACAAACCCACCTGATGCAGCGCGCTCTTGACGGCCGCAATCTGCACCAGGATGTCGACGCAGTAGCGCCCGTCCTCCACCATCTTCTGCAGTCCCCGCACCTGACCCTCAATCCGGCGCAGGCGGCGGAGCAGGTCAGCCTTCATGGGTTCGTAACTGTGCGCGTGTGTGCGTGACTCCTCCACGTCTCACCCTCCGTCAACCACAGGCTCTTTTCCACCCGCACGGCTTTCAGGTGGCGACTCCCCTGTGTATTTTACCAAACCCCTGTATGGTATACCCGCCGCTTCGGGCGTCACCCGCCGTCATCCATCACCCGCCGTCATCCATCACCCGCCGTCATCCATCATCCGCCGTCATCCATCATCCGCCGTCATCCATCATCCGCCGTCATCCATCATCCGCCGTCATCCATCATCCGCCGTCATCCATCATCCGCTTTCATTGGCCGCTTCGCGACGCCCGTCGCTTTCGCCGCCCTCTGCGACTTTGCCGCCCTCTGCGACGTCGCGGCGCCCTCCGATTTCGCTACCCTCATCGACCGCATTCGCGAGATGTCGACAGCCACGGCTTGTCCTTGCCCGCGGGATGGGTTATGCTGGTGTCAGAATTCCACCATCGTTAAGTCATCCGCACAAACCGTGAGACGGTCCTCGCCGTCGGCGTCTCAGCGCACCTATCGAATCGAATCCCCTCCATCACGCGACATCCAGAACCATCCCAGGAACCTTGTCAGCGCGATCAGCCGCTCGGCCCTTGCCTAAGCGCGGAAGCGCCAAAAGCGAAGCCAGAAAAGATGCATTTACACAACATGTATATCTATACAAATTGAATAGATTTGATTCGATTATTTCCTTTTTATCAATCATTTGATACAATCGCACACAAACGAAATTCCTCCGAAAGGGCGGTGGATGACTTTCCCCGGTCAACGGTCGCAGATCGAATCTTCTGCATCGAGCGACGGACGAGATCGACCCGTATGAAGGAGGATGAGGCGAATGGCGAACTTGGAGTACACGCTCGCCGAAAGCGGCACGATTCACATCGCGGAGGAGGTCATCCAGACCATTGCAGGCGTCGCCCTGTCGGAGATCGACGGCGCGGCCAAGGTGGCGGGTTCGACCGTGAGCGGATTGGCGGAACAGATCACCGGCCGGCGGAACCTGACGCGCGGCGTGAAGGTGGAGTTTTCCAACGAGTCGCAGGCGTGCACCCTGACGGCGCAGGTGGTCCTGCGGTATGGCGTGCGCATCCCCGAGGTGGCCGCCCGCATTCAGGAGCACATCCAGTCATCGGTGCAACAGTACACGGGACTTCGGGTAGACGCGGTTCACGTGCACGTCGTGGGGCTGTCGCTTCGGGACGACGACGATGAAAGCGAGGGATTCGGTTTGCCGGGCAAAGTATCCAACCTCATTCAGCAAAGCACGGAGTTTGTGAAGCAAGGTTACGACGCCGCGAGGACGAAAGTGCAGTCCGCGGCACAGGCCGCGAAGGAGACCACATCCGAGGCCGTCGTCACGGTGAAGGAAAAAACGCAACAGGTGTTGGAAGGCGCGGCGGATAAGGCGCAGCAGGGCGTGGAGGCCGTGAAACAGACGGCGCAATCCGCGTATGAGACGTCCAAAGGCGCTGCTTTGCAAGGCGCGGAAGCCGTGAAGGACGCCGCCTCGCGCACAGCGGAAGCTGCAAAGGAAGCAGCTCAGAAGGCTGCCGATGCGGCGAAGAGCGCGGTCGAGACCGCGAAAGACAAGGCCGGACTGAGCTCGGAGCCTTCTGCGGACGAGCGCGTGCGTGAGGCCAACGAGACGGTCAAGGAAGGCGTGGACTCCGCCAAGGAAGCCGTTCAGCGCGGATTGGAGCAAGCCAAACAGGCCGTTGAACGCGGCGCGGACGCGGCCAAGGAGGCGGCGGATAAGGCGGCCGATAAGGCACAGGACCAATTGCACGAGTGAACCGCCAAAGGGGGGAATGAAGGTGAATTGGTTTGATCGCGTGCTCCTTTTCATCCTGTCCGTCGTGGCCCTCGTGCTGGGCGTCGCTGTGGTGCTTGTCGGCGCGGCGGTTCCGATGGGCTGGGCCCAAATGGAGCTGACGCGGCAGCCCTACAACGTCGTCACGATGGTGGTGGGCGGGGTCACCGCCCTCATCGCCATCCGCTTTCTGTTCTTCCGGCGCCGCCGTCGCGACCCGAAGGTCGATTCCGTCATGGTCTCGGGCGATCACGGCCCCATCCGCATTGCCTACGACACGCTCATCCAGCTGGCGAATCGCCGGGGATCCCAACTTCGCGGCGTGTCCTCCTTTGAGACCGCCGTCCGCGAAGGACAGGGCGGCCTGATCCTGACCTTGCGCATGCGCGTCCTACCGGACATTGACATCGCCGCGCTCGCCAAGGAAGCGCAAAACGCGGTGAAAGCGTATCTGGAAGAGACGACGCGCGTGCCCGTGGAACGGGTTCTCGTGCAGATCACAGAACTCGGCGACGGCAACCGATCCATGAATCGCGTTTGGAGTGGTAGTGGTGCGTGAGACGCTGCGGGACGCCTGGGACTGGTTCGCATCTCTGCCTCATCGATATCATGGCCTGATCATCGGAATCGCGGTATGGATTGTCTGGATGATTGTGGGATTCTGGCGCATGGTGCTGCTCGCCGTGCTGATGGCGCTCTTCTACGGGCTTGGACGCCTGTGGGAACAAGAGGGTTCGTTTGCGGGCATTGCGGAGCGCCTGCTCACCCTGCTGGCCAACCGCAGGCGGCCTCGCGACGGCATGTGACCCAGACAGACAAACGCCGCCTGGCATCGCCCGGCGGCGTTTGTCCGTCCCATCGCAGCGCGGTCAGCGAGCCGCGTCCCCGAACTCCACGCCTTGGACGTACACGTGAATCTGGGCATTATCCATGCCAATGTAGCGATTCAAAGCATCCGCCACGCGTTCCTGGACGTTCACAGCCGTGTCATAGATGTTCACGCCATACTGTACGATGATGTACAGACCGACCTTGACGTCGTCGCCATTCGGCCCAATCTGCACGTCCACGCCCCGCTCGAGGTTCTCGCGCCGAAGCACCTCGTTCAGGCGGTCCATCACCTGGCGGCGAGGGGCCATGCCGGCCAACCCCGGGCACTCCAACGCAGCCATACCCGCAATCTTCGCGACGACTTCTTCCGCTATCTGCACCTTACCGAGGCTCGTCTCGACCGTCTTCGGCATCCTATCACTCCTACAGGATTCATACCTTTCCTCCAATGTACCATGTATTTCGACTTGTCGCAAAGGATTTTTCACCGATTTCAACCCAGCGCGCGTTCATCGAAATCTTCCGGCACATGCGGCAAAACTGTGCTACAATGAGAGGCACACGCAAATGCTGGCCATCCATGGGCCACAGAGGGGAATCTCATGAACGACGCGCTTCGCCTGAAGATCTGCGATCTCCTTCACGAAAACGCCAAGCTGAGTCCCGAAACCATCGCCCGCATGCTCGGCGAGACACCGGACGTGATCGAAGCGACCATCCGACAGCTCGAAGAGGAAAAGGTCATCCTGCGCTACTCGGCCGTGGTGAATTGGGAGAAGCTCCCCGTCAATCAGGTGACGGCCGTGATCGACGTCAAGGTGCTTCCGCAGCGCGAGGTGGGCTTCGACGCCATTGCGCGAAAGATTTATCGATTTGACGAAGTGAAATCCGTCGCGCTCATGTCCGGCGGGTACGATCTCCAGGTGACCGTCGTCGGGCGGGACATCCGCGAGGTATCGCGCTTTGTCTCCGAAAAGCTCGCGACCCTCGAAAACGTGACGTCCACCGCGACGCACTTCCTCCTCAAGACCTACAAGTCGGATGGCGTCATCTACGACGACACAGATGGAGAAAGGCGACTGATGATCACGCCATGAACACGCTGTATGACCGATTGTCGCCCGTCGTTCGCAACCTTCCCCCTTCCGGCATCCGCCGCTTTTTCGATCTCGCCAGTCAGATGCAGGATGTCATCTCGCTCGGGGTGGGCGAGCCCGACTTTGTGACGCCGTGGCACGTGCGCGAGGCCTGCATGTACTCGCTGGAACAGGGTTACACCACCTACACGCCCAATCGCGGGCTGCCGGAGTTGTGCGTCGAGATCGCCAAATATCTCACCAAGTTCGGACTGGCGTACGATCCGGCCGGCGAAATCCTCGTGACCGTCGGGGGCAGCGAAGCCATCGATCTGGCGCTTCGGGCGCTCGTCTGTCCGGGCGACGAGGTGATCATCCCTGTCCCCACCTACGTCAGCTACAAGCCGTGCGCGCTGCTCGCTGGCGCGGAGGTCGTCGAAGTGCCGACCTACGCCGAACACGGATTCCGGCTCACGGCCGAGGCGCTTGAACGGGCCATCTCGCCGCGGAGCAAGGTGCTCGTGCTCTGTTTCCCGAACAATCCGACCGGCGCAGTGATGGAGCGGGCGGATCTCGAGGCCATCGCGGACGTCGCCCTTCGCCACGACCTGTTTGTGGTGTCGGACGAAATTTACGCGGAACTCACCTACGGTGGCCACCACGTGAGCATCGCGGCGCTCCCGGGCATGCGCGACAGAACCGTGGTGGTCAGCGGCATGTCGAAGGCGTACGCCATGACGGGCTGGCGCATCGGCTACGCCGCCGGACCGGAGTACGTCATCTCGGCGATGCTCAAAATCCATCAATACACCATCATGTGCGCGCCGCACATGGCGCAGCGAGCCGCGCTCGAGGCGCTGCGGAACGGAGACAGCGAGCGGGATCGCATGGTGGAAAGCTACGACAGGCGGCGGAAGCTCATTGTGGCGGGCCTGAACGAAATCGGCTTGCCCTGCCATGAACCGCGCGGCGCGTTCTACGCGTTCCCCGACATCCGCCCGACCGGCCTCACCTCGGAGCAGTTCGCCGAGCGGCTCCTGCTCGAACAAGGGGTGGCCGTCGTGCCGGGCAACGTGTTTGGCGATCCCGGCGAGGGATTCGTGCGCTGTTCCTATGCCACGTCGGTGGAATTGATCGAAGAGGCGCTGCGAAGAATGCGGGCGTTTGTGCAGAACCTGTCGTATCACCCGGTCCGATAGCCGGGCCGCGTTACCGCCTGGAGTCGAGGGGCGCGCCAGCCCAAGCGGCGCGCTTCCCTCAGCTTCCCTCAGACCGTCTCCTGCGCGGGCACGGGCGCGGAGCGCTTCACGTCCCGGGCGAGGAGCACACCCGCCACGCCGACTGCGGTGAACAACGCCGGGAGACACAGGCCGACGTGAAAACCGAGGGCGCGATCGCCCGGAAACCGGTCGAGAACCGCGCCGAAGAGCGACGGCAGGAGCACGGCGCTCACAAACCCGCCCATGTTGGCGAAGCCCGACACCACGCCAACGCGCTCCACGGGAAACGTCTGGCGGACGATGGCAAACGTCAGCGAGCTGCCGCCGTTGCCAAAGCCGATGAGGACGAGCAGCGCGGACACGATGCCCAGCCAAGGGCGCATGCCGCTCGCAAACCAGACGAGCCAACTCAAAAAGGTGACGGCGTGGACCAGGGTATAGAGCCGCTTCACGTGGCCAAATCGGCTGGCGAGCCAGCTCGTCAGCGGCCCGCCCGCCATCGCGCCGAACAGCCCCAGCATCACCATGGCGCTCGCGGCCGATCTCGCCATGTGAAACACCTGCATGAAGTACGCCACAGCCCACGATCCCATGAAGCCGACATACGTGCCGACCAGGCCGAAATGGCACATCGCGAGCGCGTACGCCTGCCGAGACGTGAAGGTCTGCCGCAGGGCTTCGCGTACGCTGGTCGGGCGTACCGGCTCCCCGGCCCGCTGGATCTCGCCCTCAAACATGCGCTTCGGCCGCCGCACCAGCACCTCGTACAGCCCTCCGCTCAAGCACAGCAGGATGAGGCTCACCGCGACAAACAGGCTGCGCCATCCCCAGGCGTGGATCCAGAGCGCGTAAGGAACCGTCGCCGTGAGCGATCCGAGCCCCGCCGCGACGCCGATGATGCCGAGCAGCGCGACGAATTCCTGCGCACGAAACCACAGGTTGATGACGGCGACCAGATTGACGAAGATGGTCGCGTCCCCCACCCCGACGAGAAATCTGGCCACAAACAGCACCCAGGCGTGCGTCGCCACGCCCGTGAGCAACGTGCCCAGTGCATTCGTCAGCGTTCCGAAGATCAAGAATCGGTTCGGCCCAAACCGATCCGCCAAGAGGCCAACCGGCACCTGTAAGAGCGCGTAGGCCAAGAACTGCACGCTATCCATCAGGCCCAGCGCGCCCGCCGAAATGTGAAATTCGCTCATCCACGAATTGGTCACCAGGCCCGGCGCCGTCCGCTGGCTGACGATGAGGTAGTACGCCGCGAGCGCCGTGAAGAACACCACCCACCGATACGGGCTTTCCTGACGGGTCAATGTCGTCACTCCCCCGATAAACGAGAGAAAACGGAGGCAGATGAGGTTGCCTCCGTTCTCCGATCTTCCGAGGTCCATTGTATCGCGCAACAGGCCGGATCGGCCAGCCGCCGGCGACATCAATTGCGCATCGTGCTGATGTCAATCACGAATCGATACCGCACGTCCGACTTCAGCACCCGCTCCCATGCCGCGTCGATCTCGTCCGCCGAGATGACCTCGATCTCAGGCGTCACGCCGTGCTCGGCGCAGAAATCGAGCATCTCCTGCGTCTCGCGGATGCCGCCGATGCAGGAGCCCGCAAACGTGCGGCGCTGTGCGATGAGCGCAAACGCGTTCACCTCGAGCGGCTCCGGCGGCGCGCCGACGTTGACCAGGGCACCATCCGTCTTCAGAAGGCCCAGATACGCGGTGATAGGGATCTTGGCCGAGACCGTGTTGATGATGAGATCGAAGCGTCCGGCGAGCTGGCGGAACGTCTCAGGATCGCTCGTCGCATAGTAGGCTTTCGCGCCGAGGCGCAGGCCGTCCTCCTTTTTCCGCAGGGACTGGGAGAGCACGGTGACTTCGGCTCCCATGGCCTTCGCGAGCTTTACAGCCATGTGACCGAGCCCGCCCAGGCCGATCACGGCGACTTCCTTGCCAGGTCCCGCCTGCCAGTGGCGCAGTGGCGAGTACGTCGTGATGCCCGCGCACAGAAGCGGCGCCGCCTTGTCCAGAGGCAGCGCATCCGGGATGCGGAGGACGAAGTCCTCCTTCACCACGATGTGCGTGGAGTAGCCGCCCATGGTGTACTGCCCGTAGCGGTCGACACTGCCGTACGTCTGGATGTTGCCCTTCACGCAGTACTGCTCGTCGCCGCGCTTACAGTTCTCGCATTCGCCGCACGAGTCGACCATGCATCCCACGCCGACGCGATCGCCCGGCTTGAACTTGGTCACCTGGCTGCCGACCTTCGAGACGATGCCGGTGATCTCGTGCCCGGGCACGAATGGATACCGCACCTCGCCCCACTCGCCGCGGGCCGAGTGGATGTCGGAGTGGCAGATGCCGCAGTAGTGGATTTCAATCAGCACATCGTCGGGCTGAAGCTCCCGCCGCTCGATCTCGATGGCATGAAACGGGCTCTCCTTGCTCAACACGCCGCGAGCCTTGACCTGCATCCCTTCGACCTCCTCTGCCGATTCGAAACGGATGTGCAATAAGCTTCGTCCGTGTATGATTGTAGCGTAGACATCCTCCTTCGCCATGGACAGATGGAAGGCGAGTGCGCATTAGTACTCACGCTCACCGCGTTTGTTTCGTATCTCAACGGAGAGATGCACACCGAGGAGGGATTCGGTTGGACCGGCGCGTGCAGAAGTCGCGGCAGGCCATTCGGGATGCCTTTGTGGCTTTGATGAAGGAGAAGGATTTCGACCACATCACCGTGCAGGATATCACAGAGCGCGCAAACGTCAGTCGCAAGACCTTCTACCTGCACTTCCTCGGCAAATACGACCTGCTCGATCGCGTCATGGAAGACGCCATTCGCGACATGGACGAGTTCGGCCAATGCGTCTCCGAGCTCGATTGGGTCCCCGCCACGGAGCAGTGCTTTCAGTACCTGGCGGATCGATACGATTTCTTCGGCACCATGCTGACCCAGGCCGGCGCTCCCTACTTTCGCCGCCGCTACGTCGAGTCGTGCAAAGCCTCGTTTACGCGGGAGATCCGGCGCGTGGTGGGAAGGGATCCGCTGCCCGAGGAAGACGCCATTCTGCAGTTTGTCGTGAACGCCTACGTGGGCACGGTGGAATGGTGGCTGCAGGAGGGGATGCCGTATCCGCCTCGGGTGATGGCGGATCGGATTGGGCGAATGCTCGAATCGGTATACACCCAACTCCCATCCCTCGCCGAAAAGCCCGCGTCGCCGCGCGAAGCTTCTCACGTGCGTCCGGCCTAAACGCGCGGACACCCACGCCCGGGCGCGAGGCCAAGCGCGGGTGTCCAGATTGCGCAACGCCCTACGCGAGCGCCTGCAGCGCGTCGTGCAGGACGTCGACGATGTGCCGAATGTCCGCCTCCGACACGACAAACGGGGGGCAAAGCGTGATGACGTTGTTGCCGCCAGGCGTCGTGTCACCGGTCTTGCCGACGATCACGCCCCGCTTGCGGCATTCCGCGACGACTTGGGAGGCAAACGCGCCGGGCGCGGGCGCCTTCGTCTCGCGGTCCTCCACGAGCTCGATGCCCGCGAGAAGCCCGAAGGTCCGGATGTCGCCCACCGCCTGAATCCCGCGCAGGCGCTGGAGTTCCGCCGCGAGCACCTCCCCCAGGTGGCGGGCGCGATCCACGAAGCCTTCCGCTTCCATGATGTCGAGCGTCACAAGGGCCACCGCGCACGCGGCCGGATGGCCGCCGAACGTGTTCACGTGGCGAAGGTGCGCGTAGTCCTCGTCGCGGGCGAAGGCCTCGTCAAACAGGTCGGCCCGCACGGCTGTGGCCGCGAGCGGCAGGTAGCCGCTGGTGATGCCCTTGGCCATGGTCACGATGTCCGGCTGCACGCCGAACCGCTGGTGGCCAAACCGAGCCCCGGTGCGGCCAAAGCCGCAGATCACCTCGTCCACAATCATCAGCGCGCCATGCCGGTGGCATATCTCCTTCACTTTCTGCAGATATCCATCGGGCGGCACGAGCACGCCCCCGCCGGTGATGACGGGTTCCAAGATGACCGCCGCGATGGTATCGTCGAATTCCCAGCGCATGACGTCGTCGATGTGCGCCGCACACTCCAGCGCGCACGTCGACGGCGTGCGGCCAAACGGGCAGCGATAGCAGTCGGGCGGCGGCACGTGCACGAAGCCCGGCGCCAGCGGCTCATACCTGTATTTTCGCTCGAACTGCCCGGAAGCCGCGAGCGCGCCCATCGTGTTGCCGTGGTACGCGCGATAGCGCGAGAGGATCTTCCACCGATTCGGCTCGCCGCGCTGGGCGTGGTACTGCCGGGCGATCTTAAACGCGACCTCGTTCGCCTCCGAACCGCTGTTCGAGAAGAACACGCGGTACTCCGCGCCAAGCCAGTCGCTGAGCTTCTCGGCGAGTTGAATGGCCGGCAGATGCGTGTTCGTGAGAGGATAATACGGCATCGTGGTCAATTGCCGGTGCGCCGCCTCCGCCAGCCTCGGCTGGGAGTAACCAAGATTCACGCACCAGAGCCCGGACATCGCATCAAGGTAACGCCGCCCCTCTGCGTCCACGACCCAGGCGCCGTCCCCCTCCACGATGGCGAGCGGGTTCTGCGCCGCGGCGTACGTCACCATGCCGTGCCACACGAACCGCCTGTCCTTCTCCAGCCACGCCGGCGCGCCCGCGCCAAGCACCTCTTCTTCCACCGACATGGGCATCCCTCACTCGCAGAAATCCGCATCAGGTTGAGACCAGTGTACCATACGTCTCCGGCCTGCGATCTCGGTAGAATTGCCAGGTCTCTCGCACCTCACGTATCACCTCTCGATCCATATCCGCGATGACCACCTCGTCCTGATCCCGAGAAGCCATCCGCACGAAATTTCCCCGGGGGTCGACGAGGTACGACTGTCCATAAAACTCGCCCATGTTCCACGGCGCTTCCCAGCCCACCCGGTTGATGGCGCCCACATAGTACCCGTTTGCCACCGCGTGTGCAGGCTGTTCCAACTTCCACAGATACTCCGACAGCCCCGCGACCGTCGCGGATGGATTGAACACGATCTCGGCACCATGAAGGCCGAGAATGCGAGCTCCTTCCGGGAAGTGCCTGTCATAGCAGATGTACACGCCTACCTTCCCGTACCGCGTGTCGAAGACAGGGTAGCCTCCTGTGCCGGGCTTGAAGTAGTACTTTTCCCAAAATCCCGTCTCCGGCCTTTCCCCAGCCTGAACGTGCGGAATATGATGTTTCCTGTATTTACCTAAATAAGTCCCGTCCGCGTCGATCACGGCCGCTGTATTGTAGTAGACCCCGGGCATTGCTTCCTCATATAAGGGAACCACGAGGACCATCTCGTGCCGTTTGGCCACTTCCTGCATCCATTGAACCGTGGGCCCGCCTGGGACAGGTTCGGCCGCCCGATACCACTTCGACGACTGTTCAGCGCAGAAGTAGGGTGCAAAGAACAATTCCTGCAGGCATGCGATCTCGGCCCCTTCTGCCGCAGCCTCCTCGATCATCGCCACGTGCTTCTCCATGGCCGCCTTTTTGTGTTCCTCCACACTTCGAGCGCCAGGAAGCTCGTGTTTCGCTTGAATGAGCGCAATTCGGACGTACCTCGACACATGAGCCCCTCCTCGCTGTCATGGGTGTGCGGTGACGCTCGACACCTGACATTGCCCGACGAGTTCGGTCATTGGAATCATCTCAATGCACGCCACCGGACACACCGCTTCGCAGAGATTGCAGCCCACGCACCTATCCACCAACACGCTAGGCACGCGCGCCTCGGCATCTCCCGGTGCAATGGCTTGATGAGCCGAGTCCAGGCACGCGATGTAACACTTGTAGCAGCCGATGCATCGTTCAGCATCGATGGAAGCCACCACACGGTGGTCGAGATCGAGCGACCCAAACGGCACGTAGTTCGGCAGCGCCTTCCCCACGATATCGCGCACGCCGCCAACCCCACTCTCGTCCAGAAAGCGGTTCAGGCCGTCGACCAGATCTTCGATGATGCGAAAGCCGTGTTGCATCACCGCCGTGCACACCTGCACCGACGAGGCTCCCAGCAACAGGAACTCCACGGCGTCCTGCCAGGTGGCAATTCCGCCGATGCCCGAAATGGGCACGCAGACGGCGTCGTCCTTTGCGCACTCCGCCACCATGTACAACGCAATGGGCTTCACAGCGGGTCCGCAGTACCCACCGTGCGTTCCGAGACCTGCAACGGTAGGCCGGGGCACGTGCGCCTTCAGATCCACGCCAATGATGGAATTGATAGTGTTGATGAGGCTGATGGCGTCCGCTCCACCTGCCACTGCGGCCCTTGCAGATGCGCGAATGTCGGTCACATTCGGTGTCAGTTTGGCGATGACAGGCACCGTTGCAGCAGACTTGACCCACGCTGTCTGGCGTTGAATGAGGTCCGGGTGTTGCCCGACAGCTGCCCCCATCCCGCGCTCCACCATGCCGTGCGGACAGCCGAAGTTCAGCTCGATCCCGTCGACGCCCGCGTCCTCCACCTTGCGCACCGCTTCTTGCCACTGCTTCTTGTCCGGTTCAATCATCAGGGACGCCACGACAGCTCTATCGGGGAATCGGCGCTTGACTTGCCGAATTTCAGCCAGATTGTCTTCGAAGGGCCGATCCGAGATGAGCTCGATATTGTTGAAACCCACCATCCGCTTATCTGCAATGTGAAGCGCGCCGAATCGCGAAGACACATTGCGCACCGGCCGATCCGTGAGCGTCTTCCATACGGCCCCTCCCCATCCTGCTTCAAACGCGCGCTCCACCTGAAAGCCCGTATTGGTCGGAGGAGCGGACGCGAGCCAAAAAGGATTCGGGGAGCGGATGCCTGCTATCTCCACCGTCAAGTCGGCCATGCGGATCCCTCCGCCGCAACTCCATTTTCAACACGCCGCGACAGGGCGTCGTTCAGCATCGCGCGCGCAGCCCGTTTCCCTTGTTCAACGGCAACAACCACCGTCGCTTCTGCACCTTTCCCGCTCCACACGCAATCCCCAGCGGCATACACTTTGGGGCGACCCGTGCGCCCTTGTTCATCCACCGTGACGGCGCCGTCGCGGTGCGGGACTTGGAAGGCGTCGAGCAGATCCCATCGACGCGCTTGCCCAATGGCCACAATGACCTGATCGGCCGGCAATCGCTCCTCACGTTCCGCAAGTCGCCATGCACCGGACGGATCCGCCTCGGTCTGTCGACATCTGACTACCTGGACCGCGCCGTCGCCCACGAATCCTACGGGCATTAGCCGCCAGCGAAATTGCACACCTTCCGATTTCGCAAACGCATATTCGAAGCGATAGGCCATCATGTCTTGCTCCGAGCGCCGGTACACGATCGTCACGCGTTCCGCACCCAGCCGGCGCGCCGTGGTCGCAGCATCCATCGCGGTGTTTCCCGCTCCAATCACCACCACCTCGCGCCCCGCACGCGCGCGCCCCTCCTTGGCCATCCGCAGAAAGGTGAGGGCGTCCATCACGCCCTCAAGGTCCTCGCCCTCGATGCCCAAGCGCCTACCTGCGTCAAGCCCGCACGCGAGCAAAACACCGTCATACGAATCCAAAAGCTCTTCGGGCCGCACATGCGTCCCCACTTCTACCCCTCTTTCGAAGTGAACACCCAGCGAGAGAATCATCTCCGCTTCGGCAACCGCCACGTCCGCCGACAGCCGGAACGGCGGGATGCCGTACGTGTTGAGACCTCCCGGGGAGTGTTCACGCTCGTAGATGGTGATCTGTGCACCTGCGAGGGCGAGCTCCCTCGCGGCGGCCAATCCCGCCGGCCCCGCGCCAATAATGGCAAAGCGATGTGGAATGGGTTGAGACGGCGGATCATACAGCGCCACATCACGTTCGAGTACCGCATCCGTCGCGTACTGCTGCAGACGGCCGATTTCCACAGGTCGCGAGGATTTTCCCCAAACACAAGCGCCTTCGCACAGTTCGTCCGTTGGACACACCCGCGCGCAACTTGCACCGAGCGGATTCGCGTCGAAAATGGTCTTCGCCGCGCCCACCCGGTTGCCCGAAACAATCTTGCGAATGAACAATGGAATGTCGATCCCGGTCGGACAGGCCCGCACACAAGGCGGATCCTCGCAAAACAGGCACCGCGCGGCCTCCGCCATCGCTTCCACGTCGCTCATCGTCGGAGACAAGGGTACTTGAACGGTCTCTGCACCCGTCATCCGCGCCACCTCCATTCGCCCGTTCATGCGTCGACGAGTTCCGCCTGAAGAGTGCGCGACTCGAAAGGCGCTTTCTCCCCATACGCGGCGGAATACGGGCGACAGGGTACAAATTCCCCGTCGCGCAAGGAACCCACGTACGCCCCTTCTTGGACGATCACGTTTCCGCGGAGCAGGACCCATTGCGGCTTTCCCTGCACCACAAAGCCTTCATACGCGTTGTAATCGCTGTTTTGATGCTGCGTTTGCGCCGTGATCGTCGCGCTCCCGGACGGATCGTAGACGAGAAGGTCCGCGTCTGCGCCCACGGCGAGCGTCCCTTTCCGCGGGTACAAGCCCATCAACTTTGCGGGTTGAGTCGAGATGAGATCCACCATGCGAGACAAGGAGATCCGCCCTTGGCACACGCCGTAGGTGTAGATGAGCTGCACCCAGTTTTCAATTCCATTCAGTCCGTTTGGGATCTTGCGGAAGTCGTCTCTGCCCATGTGCTTCTGCTCGCGGAAATTGAACGAGCAGTGGTCCGTCCCGATGGTCTGCAGAACGCCTTCGGCCAAGGCCGTCCAGAGCGCCTCCTGGTGCGATGCATGGCGGAGAGGAGGCGAACACACGTACTTGGCACCCTCAAATCCAGGCAGCGCCAGATAGGATTCGTCGAGCAGCAGATACTGTGGGCAGGTCTCCCCATACACGCGCTGTCCACGGTGACGCGCCCGCCGAATCTCCTCCATGGGCTCACGCCCAGTCACGTGCACGATGAAGAGCGGTGCGTCGGCGAGTTTCGCGAGCGCAATGGCTCGCCGCGTCGCCTCGGCCTCCACTTCCAGCGGGCGACTTTCTGCGTGATATCGAGGCGCTCGCTTGTTGGCTTCATACAGAAGATCTTGCAGCAGCACGACCGCATCTCCGTTTTCTGCGTGCACCATGACGAGCGCACCGGCCTCGCGCGCGGCCAAGAGCGTCTGGAATAACGCCGTATCGTCCACCATCATCTCGCCCTTGTACGCCATGAACACCTTGACGGTTGTGACGCCGCGTTTCACTGCCTCGGGGATTTCGGCAATCACCTCCGGCCGAGGGTCCGTGATGGCAACGTGAAGGCCATAGTCAATGGCGGTGCGGCCATCGGCCTTGTTTCGCCATGTTTCAATGGCCTCCACTAGCGTGCCCCCACGCCGCTGAATGGCGAAGTCCACAATCGTTGTAGTGCCTCCGATAGCAGCCGCAATCGTTTCCGTGTCCCAATCCGCGCTCACCGTGCCGTTGAACGGCATCCCCATATGGGTGTGCTCGTCGATGGCGCCGGGCATGACGTACATGCCCGTCGCATCGATGACATGAGCTTCGCCCGAAGGCCTTACAACCCCCACCTGGCGAATGACTCCGTCCTCAATCCACACATCTCCTGCAAACACGTCCGACGCCGTCACAATCATCCCGCCGCGAACCCAAACTGCCGTCACGTCGCTCGCCTCCTGCCTACTCGATGTCCCCGACGAGCCAGTCGTCCTCGTGGCGCACCGGATCTTCACCCAATGTCATGAGCATCGCGTAACAGAGCCCTCCCACGAACAGCCCCAAGAACCAAGAGTAGTTGTACAATTCCGACAGCGAAGGCACCAGCAGCCCGATGAACGATGCCAAGAGCCCTGCCCCCAACGAAACCAAGGCCTTTGGGTTCCATCCAGCGCGGTAGCGAAAGCCGCCGTCAGCCGTGTAAAAAGCGTCGACTTCGTACCGCCGCTTTCGCACTAAGTAGAAGTCCGCCATCATGATGCCTGCAACGGGTCCCAGCCCTCCTCCTATCGCATTCAGCACGCTGAAAATGACACCGGCGTTGTCGTACCACGCCCAAGGCGCAAACAGAAATCCCACGACAATCGCAATGAGCCCTGCTCGCACGAAGTTGAGCCGCTTGGGGAACATGTTGACGAGATCGTAGGCAGGTGACACGAGATTGGCAGCGACATTGACCGACAACGTGGCGACAACCAGTGCGAGACAACCGAGCACCTGCACCACTGGACTGTGAAAATGGCCGATGAGTTGAACTGGGTCAATCACGGCCTTGCCGAACGCGATCAAGGTACCCGAGGTGATGACGATGCTCATGAACGAGAACAGGATGGCCGTGCCTGGAAGACCCACGGCTTGCCCGACCACCTGGTCTTTTTGAGAACGTGCAAAGCGCGTGAAATCCGGGATATTCAGCACGAGCGTGCTCCACGAGCCGATGAGCCCCGTCACGGTGAGCCCGAATACACTCCAAAACTTCGCGCCGTGCAGTCGAGACGGCTCCGAGAACGCCGGTCCGAACCCGTGGGCGACGGACAACGCCCAGCCGACGAGTCCGAGCCCCAGGACAATGACGAGTGGCCCAGCCCAGAGTTCGAAGTGGCGAACCCGTTCAATGCCATGCGACACAATCCAGGCGTGTAACAGCCAAAATGCGAGCACCGCAATCAGCATGTTCAAGCCCATGCCGATGACGTGATGGGCGCCGAGGCGATTCCAACCGGGGATGAGCGCGCCGAGAACGGTGGACAGAGCCTCGCTGCCGGCGTACGCCTGAATCGAAAACCAGAAGATGGCCACGAACGCCCGGAAAAACACTGGGATTTGGGCACCTCGATGCCCGAACGCGGCCCGAGCGAGCACAGGAAAAGGCAGCCCATATTTGGTTCCCGCAACGCTGTTCAGGCACATCGCGAGGATGAGGATAGCGTTGGCCACCACCACAGTGAAGATGGCTTGCGAAACGCTCATGCCAAGCCCCAAGAGGCTCGCGGCCGTTTCGTACGAGACGATGTTGTGCACCATGCCCATCCACACGGTGGTGAAGTTGACCCAACTCCATGTCTTTTTCTCGGGGGAAACGGGGGCCAAGTCCTCGTTGTATAGCGACGGATCATACGGCTGTGTGAACGACGTCACGCTTTCGACCGGTTGCGCCACGGATTCTCTCCCCTTTCGAAATCGAGAATGTGATCTTGCTTCGAATCTTAGTGAGAGAACCGAACATGAGCAACCAGATATGTAATGTTATCTTACTTAAACCGCGTTTTCGTGCGATGTTTCCGAAGCGATTCATCGACCTTTGTGCGCCATTCACAAGCAAAATGTCATTATATCTATCATTCCCATGCAACACCCAGAAGATCTGCCAGCGTTCCTGCCACAACACGCGTGGCGATGGCGAGATCGCGCAGGCTTACGCGCTCGTCCGCACGATGTCCGCGCGCATCCGCGAGGTGGCGCGGCCCCGCGCCGTACATGATGACCGGAACGCCGAAGGATGCGAAATGCCGCGCGTCCGTGTACAGCGGCACCGCCTCTGCCGGAAGATATTCGCCGACGACAGCGAGGGCATTTCGTTCAAGCGCTTCGTGAAGTGGAGTGCCAAGGGCAAGGGGGCGCAAGCTTTCGGCGCGCAACAGCTGCGTCACCTCACAGCGGACCTCCGGGAACGGACGAACGCTCTCCGCGATGACAGCTCGCAGCTCTGCCTCGACGAGATCCAGATCCTCTTCGGGAATGACACGGCGATCCAGCCGGATCACGCACACGTCTGGCACGACGTTGGTGTGGATGCCGGCGTGGCAGGTGCCCACCACCAGCGTGGGCCGTTCAATGCCCGGCACGCGCGAACGAAGGGTGCCGATCTCGTCCCGATACCGATACAGACGGGTCAACAAGGCGTTCCCCGCCTCCAGCGCATCCGCGCCGAGATGGGGCATGGCCGCATGGGCGGATCGCCCCGTGAGCCGGACTTCCATGTGCAAACAGCCGTTGTGCGCCACGCCCAGGGTGTACGTGGAACCCGCGCACAGGGCGTAATCGGGCGCAATCGCGCCCCGCTCCAACAGCCGGCGAGGGCCGAGGTGACCACCAGTCTCCTCGTCCATGTTGAAGACCAGCGCGACTCGCCCGCGTCCCGCCGCGCCTAGGCGTTTCACCGCGAGCGCCGCAAACGTGTAGACGGCGATGTCGGATTTGGATACGGCCGCCCCGCGCCCGTAGAGATAGCCGCTGTCGATCACGCCGCCATAGGGCGGGTACGTCCAGCCGAGGCCCGGAGGCACCACGTCGCCATGCGCGTTCAGGACCACATCAGGCCCTCCGTCCCCGAACGACAGCCTGGCGATGACACTGCCGGCGGCCACCTGCCCATAACGAGCAGCCTCTTCTCCTTCGACGAGATCGACCTCTACGGATTCGATGCCGAGCCGCTCCAAGGACACCTTCAACATCTCCAGCATGGATCGTGCGTCGCCAGGCGGATTGTCCGTCGGCGTTTGCACCAGGGACTGAAGAAACGCCACCTCCTCGCTCATCGCGTCGTCGACCAGCCGCCACAGATCAGGCTTGCACGGCATGGCTCGGCACCCCCGTTTCGCCAAAGGCCCGCCGCATCACCCGCTTGGCGGATCGGTCGGCTCGCTTCAGAACGTCGCCGTGATCGAGCGTCAGAACCACTCCGCCCTCCATCACGATCCGCCCGTGAATGATGCTCATGACCACGTTGTCGCGCGTCGCCGAGTAGACCACGCGACTCACGGGATCCACACCGACGGAGGGATAGGTGTGAAAGTCGCGGAGATCCAACAGAATGATGTCCGCAAGCTTGCCGGGCTCGAGGCTTCCAATCTCATTCTCAAGCCCCGCCACGTGCGCACCCCCCACGGTTGCCATGCGCAGAACGTCGCGCGCCGACAGCGCCAGTGCTCCGCGCGTCACCTTCTGCAACATGGCGGCATACCGCATCTCGTGGAACATGTCCAGGTTGTTATTGCAGGGCGCTCCATCGGCACCCAGGCCCGTTTTGCAGCCCATCGACAAGAGGGCGGGAACATCGGCGATTCCAGAAGCCAGTTTGCAATTGGACCCGGGACAATGGGCGACGCGCACGCCGCGGCGCGCCAAGATTTGGCGCTCACGCTCATCCAGCCAGATGCAGTGAGCCAGGATGAGCCGTTCGTTCGCCAGACCCAAGTGGTCCAGATAGGCCACGTTGCGCATGCCTCGGCTGGCCTCGACGAGCGCGATCTCGTCCCGATTTTCGGCCGCGTGCGTGTGGACGTCGACCTGGTACTTGAGGGACAAATCGCGGACCGCCGTGAGCAATGGCTCTGAGCACGACAACACGAAACGCGGGCAGAACGCGTACCGAATGCGCGACTCGTCTCGGCCGTGCCACGCCTCAAGCAGGCGCACACTCTCCTCCAGCGAAGCCTCCGTCGTCTCCTGCAGCCCGGGTGGCACGCCTTCTCCGTCATCCATCATGACCTTGCCAGAGACGGCACGGATGCCCGTCTCTCGAATGGCGTGAAAAGCAGCCTCCGTGTGGTGCACCGTCTCCATGTCCACGATGGTCGTGGTCCCGCTCCGAATCAATTCGCCGATTCCGAGCATGGCGGAGTCATAGACCGACTCCTCGTCGTGCGCCGCTTCGAGCGGCCAAATTCTCGTTCTGAGCCAATCCAAGAGTTCCAGGTCATCCGCCATGCCGCGGAACAAGGTCTGACAAAGGTGAACGTGCGTCTGGACAAATCCCGGCATGGCGACGAGCCCCTTGGCCGAGATGACGCGATCGACATCGCCCGGGTGTCCCACATCGCCCACAGCAGCGATCCGCGAGCCATCGATGAGCAAGTCTCCGTGGACGATCTCGTCGCGTGCATTCATCGTGATGATCTGCGCGTCGTGAATCAAAATCCGCATGGCCGACCTCCTGCGCGCCGATGGCGCAAACCGATTTCCATCGAGGATAGCAGATGGTCAGCATCATGCGTGAGATATATTGACCAAAATGAAGATTGACGTTTTTGGAAGCTCCATTGTGTGAGATGTATTGACGCAAGCGACAGGCGCTCTGTACAATCTCAGCAAGTTGCCTGGCGAGGTGAGGACAACGAGTATGACACCGGGTGCGTGGCAAGAACTGACGAGAGCCGCCTTCTCGGAGATCTACGGAGACTGCTTCGAACACTCTCCGCACTTCGCCGCCCGCCTGTATGACCTCGGTCCATTCTCCGATTGGGCGGAGGTCGAGCGCGCCGTTCGCTGCGTTGTGTTCCAAGCCCCGCAGCGCGAGCAGGAGGCGCTCATTCAGGCGCATCCTCGCCTCGGCCAACAAAGCCCCATGAGCGCGTTGTCCTCACAAGAGCAGCGGCAATCGGGACTCGCGAACCTTGACCCCGAGCGAGCAGCCGAACTTCAACAGCTGACGCGAGCGTACGAGGAAAAGCACGGATTCCCATTCATCCTCTGCGTACATGGAAAGCGCCCCGAGGACATCCTCGCGTCCGTGCGCGAGCGCTTGAACCAGACACAGGAAACCGAATTTCAGCGCGCCCTCGAAGAAATTTGTTGTATCGCGCTTCAGCGCCTGAAGGCGCGGAGCGCCGCGACGAGATCGTGAAGGAGGTCACGACGATGGAGAGCCGCTCCCCGCTCGGCATCTACTACGGAAAAGACGATGTGTACGTGTATCGCACGTGCCACGCACCCCTTCGCGCGTGGACGCGGATTCACGAGTCGCCTGTCAAATTCCGCGATCAGACAGTATTTGGCGCTCGCGTCCGAATCGCCGTCGAAGGAGATGCGTTCTTGCCATCATTTCGCGACGGAGACAATTCAGACGTAATCGCCACGGACTCCATGAAAAATTTTCTGCTTAAGCACGCAGCGCTGTACGAGGGCCCTTCGCTGGATGGCTTTCTCGCTTTTGCAGGGCGCCGCTTTCTCGAAACGTACCCCCACGTGCGCGCCGTGGAACTCTACGCGGACGAACAAGTGTTTCGCCCGGTCCCCGTGCCTAGCGCAGAAGGATTCCAAGACAGCCATCTCGTCTTTCTCCACAGCCGCAACGAATCGTCGAGCGCAGAACTCCGCATAGAACGACATCCGGACGGGACCCCTTTCGTGGTGTGGCACCGCTCCGGCCTGGACGGCCTGCACCTGATCAAGATCCGCGGCAACTCGTTCGTCGGCTATATCCGCGACGAATACACCACCCTCCCCGAGGACTCCAACCGACCGCTGTACGTGTTTCTCAGCGCTCGATGGACATACGTCGACTCGCAGAGCGCGCTTTCGGATCAAGCAACAGGGTATGTCCTCGCAGAGCAAATCCGCGATCTCGCAGGAGCCGTCTTCCATGCCCTGGACACCCGGTCCATTCAACACCTGATTCACCGGATCTGCGCGCTGGCGCTGGCCCGATTCCCACAGCTCGAGTCCATCACGTTCCAATCGCAGAACCGGACGTGGGAACGCATTGCCGAGACACCCGACGGCCGCGGACAGGTCTACACCGAGCCTCGACCGCCTTTCGGCTTCCAGGGGATCACCATGACGCGAGCCGACCTAGCGGAACAATGGCCCTACTTCGAGACAGAATGGGAGACCGCGACATGACACAGGGATGCATCACGACGCACATTCTCGATCTCGCCCGGGGAGTCCCCGCCGGCGGGATCGAGGTGGAACTCTGGCGTCTTGTGCCGGAACCTTATCGCGTGAGCAAGTGCAGGACCGGACCCGATGGCCGTCCGCCCCAGCCCTTGTCAGAAGGGCACGCTATCGAAACAGGCGAGTACGAAATCGTTCTTCACACGAAGGCGTACTACGAAGCAACAGGCGGGTTGCTCAGCGCAGAAACCGTATTTCCCGTCGTGCGCGTTCGATTCCACATCAGCGTTCCCTCACAGCACTATCACATCCCTGTCCTCATCACCCCATCCAGCTTCACGGCGTATCGGGGCAGTTAGCCCCATACGCCGGACACTCGTTGGGCCTGCGGATCAACGCGAGTCATCAGCCGATGAATGTGAAGCGCCAGCCGAATTTGCAGCGTCGCATCAGGGTCTTTCAGCGACAGCTTGCACAACTGCTCGCATTTGCTGAGGCGGTATAAAACTGTATTTCGATGCAAGTACAGTTGCTTTCCTGTTTCCGCCACGTTTCCGTGCAAATCCAGAAACGTTGCCAACGTGTGAAGCAATACATCTCGCTCGTCCGCGGGTAGCGCAAGAATGGGCCCCAGGACAGCCTCGCGGAATTCGCACAACTTTTCGTGTGGAAGAAGATGTACGAGATCCGAGAGGTTTCGCACGCCGGCCCTCGCAATGACTGGGCGATCTCCCTCTCGGCGCTGTTCTTCTTCCAAGGCGCTCCATGCTTCTTTCAGCGAGCGCGCCAAGCCTTCCACACTGCCCACTGGGTTGCCAATCCCAATCGACACGGGGTATCCCATGGCCATCCAGGCCTGCGCCTGGAGGGCGCGAAACGTCTCCTCCGTTCCCACCTGGTCCTGACTGGGAAGATGGCGGACGATGACCACGTGTCGATTCCACAGGAAAACGGACACGTCTTCCCCCGCTTCCCGAAGCCACCGCCTGCTCCACTCCGCGAGCCGCTCCATTTCGCGCGACCGCGGGATGGCCGGCCGGATCTGCGTATCGCGAGACATCGCGAACGGTCTGAGAAGAACACATTGGTGTAGCGCGGCGCGGTGAATTCCGTATGGCTTGCCCGCCGTGACGATCTCGGCTTCGGTCGCGAGTTCAGCGGAAACCACCGCTTCGAAATACGATTCCGAGGCACGGCGCGCGCCGTCGCGAACCGCCTGGCGCTTCCCCATTTCCACAGAGAGGACGGGCATGACCTCAGCCATCATGCGCTGAAAGCCGGGCAGATGACTCACGCGTCCTCCGATAGCGACAAGATACGCACATGGGTGATCAATCCACACAGGAAAAGCCTCAATCTCGGTTCCTCGACTGCCAGCTCGCACGCACATCCAGATGCTCTTTCCGGGTTCGGCAGACACCGCCGCCCAACGAGCGGACAACACCTCCGTCTCTCCCACCCCGTCACTCGCCGCCAAACGTTCTCCCGTCCATTCCAACAAGGCGAACGGGCGACCGATAGCCCTTTCCAACGAGTTCAGGAGATCGTCCAAGCTCCTGCCCTCCATCATCCATCTGGCAAACTCCCTCTGCGCCCGCATGGATTCCAACCATTCAGCTGCCCTCCTATCCATCATATGGGCAATACAAGCCGACACAATCTCGCCCAAGGCGTATGTGTTCGGCAATTCGATCAGCGGAAACGCCGCGTCACGTGCTGCGGCCACAACTTCTTCAGGAATCGAGAACCAAAAGCGCTGGGTTTTCAACGCAAGTCCTGCGCACCCCTTCTTCGCCATCTCGCGGACGAGTTGGACCAACTTCTCAGTGTCTCCTTGGAGAGCGTAAGCCGTTGTAACGAGAAGTTCATGAGGCTTTAGGAAGTCGAGAATATCAGGCGCGTCCATCATGTTGACGGACTCGACCGTACGCCAACCTCCCTCTCTTCCAGCAAGCCAACGGGCGCCTTCAAAAACCGGAAGTGCGAACAAATCTGAGACACGCATTGCGCTTCCCCCTTGTGTTATAAAACATAACGCACAAATCAGGAACCCAACGGCTATATGCGAATTATACGATGATTTCCTCGCAATTTGAGTATGCGTTCTATCGATTTTCTCACATTCATCTGACTACAATGGGTTCAAATCCGCTATTTGTCATGATCATTTACATCTACATGAAAGGACGATGCCAGTGTACGACGTGATTCTGCGCAACGGGCTCGTCGTGACGGAATCCAGTGCGCTGATGATGGATTTAGCCATTACCAATGGGCGGATTGCGGCGATGGGCTCCATTGATGGCCGCGCGGAGGTGCAGGTGGACGTATCGGGACACTGGGTGATGCCCGGCGTCATCGACGCACACGTGCACCTCAACGAACCGGGCACCGACTGGGAGGGATTTGAGACAGGCTCCCGCGCGCTGGCCGCAGGAGGGTGCACACTGTTCGTGGATATGCCGTTGAATGGCGTCCCTCCGACGATCGACCCCTCGGCGCTCATGGAGAAGAAAGCGTGCGCAACGGGTAAGTCCGTCATAGACTTCGCGTTCTGGGGCGGGCTGGTGCCTCATCGCTTGGATCAGCTCGAGCCGCTCGCCGACGCAGGCGTTCTCGGATTCAAGGCGTTCCTATCCGCGCCAGGTGGTCCCAGCGCAGACCACGGCTATGTGCAAGTGGATGACGCAACGTTGTATGAAGGGATGCGCATTCTGGCCAGGGTGGGCCTTCCCTTGCTCTTGCACGCGGAGAACGGGGCCATTGCCGACGCAATCAGGAGTCAGTTGGAACGGGAGGGGCGCCTGACGGCCCGCGACTATGCAGCCTCGCGGCCCCCGGAGGTTGAGTTGGAGGCGGTGCAACGAGCTCTCACGCTTGCCGAGGCGACGGGCTGCCGACTGCATTTCGTACATATCAGCACCCCAGAGTCTGTGCATCGAGTTCAAGAGGCCAAGCGAAAGGGTTTGGACGTGACACTGGAAACATGCCCTCACTACCTTGCGCTGACCGTCGACGACTTTGAACGACTCGGACCCGTGGCCAAGTGCGCACCACCCCTCCGCGATGAACAGACGCGCCTCGCACTTTGGGATCTCCTGCGTCGCGGGCTCATTGACGACGTCGCTTCGGATCACTCGCCGTGTCCAATGGACATGAAACGGTCCGCATCCGGCAATTACTTCGACGTTTGGGGCGGAATCGCCGGAGGACAATCCACCCTTGAGGTCATGCTCGACGAAGGACTGCGCCAAGGACTGCGACTTGTGGACGTGGCCCGCCTCACCGCCACGCATCCCGCCAAGCGGCTGGGCGTATATCCCCGAAAAGGCGTGATTCAAATTGGATCCGACGCCGATCTCGCCATCATCAACCCGGCCGAGAGCTATACACTGAGGTCCGAACACCTGTTCCAACGCCACCCCCACAGCCCGTATATCGGCCGGACGTTCTCTTCGCGCGTGGTGCAAACGTGGTGCCGTGGCCATTTGGTGTATCAGGCACACGGAGATCCCACGTTTCCAACCGCAGGCATTGGCCAATGGATTCGGTCCGCACACTCATCTCATGCGGAAAGGGCGTGAAAGCATGTCCATTTCTCACAAACCGAACTTGCGGCCCAACGCGCAGTCCTTGGGCCACGAAGCGGTGCAACTGCTGCATTCGTTGGCCCAATTCGGCAGCGTGCCGGAGGGCGGTATCACGCGCCTCGTCTACACCCCCGCGTGGCGGGAGGCACAGGCGTGGTTGGAACGAGAGATGACGTCCAGAGGACTCCTGACGTTCTGGGACGACGTGGGCAACCTCTACGGCCGCTCCGAACCGGCCTCTCCCGGTGGACGCCGCATCCTCACAGGCTCTCACGTGGACACGGTCCGCCAAGGCGGATGCTTTGACGGCGCTGCCGGAATCGTGGCTAGTCTCATCGCAGTCAGTTGGCTGCGAGCCACTTACGGCCCGCCCCACTTGCCGTTGGATGTCGTGTCCTTTGCGGAAGAAGAGGGGGTGCGCTTCCCCGTCGCCTTTTGGGGATCGTCGAACGCCTTGGCGGCGGCAGAAGGCCGCGAACCAACTCCCCTGCCTCGCGTGCTCGATGAGGACGGGATCGACATCGAGCGCGCCATGCGGAACGCGAATCTACCTCCCGCATCCCGGCGATCCCGACAACCGGTCGGCGCCTATGTGGAACTTCACGTGGAGCAAGGCTCGAAGCTCGAAGAGGCCGGCGTGGATATTGGTGTCGTCACGGCGATCGTCGGCCAGCGGCGATATGGGATCGAAGTCGTGGGACGCGCGGGGCACGCGGGGACGGTGTCGATGCAAGCGAGAGTCGATGCGATGGCATGCGCTTGCAGTCTGCTGAACGAACTGCTCGAACGGGCCGCGGCCATTCCAGACCTTACGCTGACGGCGGGACAGTGGCATGTCGAACCTAACGCGGTCAACGTCATCCCTGGACGGGTGACATTTTCCTTAGATGTGCGCCATCCCTCCGAACGGCAGCTTGATCTGTTTGCCTGCGAAATCGAAAGCGTGTGCTCGAATATCGCCGCCGAGCGCCGAGCATCGGTGCGCTTGACCTCATGGATGAATCAGGCCCCCGTGCCGATGGATCCATCCATCATCGCATTGATCTCCAGCGCCGGCAACGACGCGGGATGGAGCTCCATGCCCGTTCTCAGTGGAGCGGGCCACGACGCGCAGACGTTTGCTGGCAGCGTGCCGTGCGGGATGATTTTTGTCCCGAGTCGAGGCGGCGTCAGCCATGCGCCGGATGAATTCACATCGAGCGACGCGCTCGGGCGCGGAATCGAGGTCCTCATCCGCGTGCTCTACGCGCTGGCGTACGAGTCGTATCTCCCTTAACCCAAGCGCCCTTGTCAGCGACGCGGGCCGCCTTCCAGCGGCCCACTGTCATGTTTCCGGCCGCTATCCTTTGTCCCTGTAGTCCGTTTCCTCAATCACACGTCGCACCGCGCGCAGAATCGGTAGATATCCGGTGCATCGGCACAGGTTTCCGGACAGCCAAGCGCGTATATCCTCTTCGCTTGGCGACGGCAAGGCGTGAAGCAGAGCCCGAACCGCCATTACCATTCCCGGCGTGCAGTAGCCACACTGAAGGGCCCCTTCCTCCACAAACGCATGCACAATGCGGTCAGTTTCGGGATCGCCCGCGCCTTCGATGGTGACCACAGACCGCCCCCGCAGCCGAAACACCGGCGTCATGCAGGCGAGTGCGGGGCGCCCATCCACCTCGACGGTGCAAGCTCCACATCTTCCGATCCCGCACGAAATCTTGGTGCCCATCATTCCAAGTTCGTCCCGCAACACGCGCACGAGCGGCGTACAGGGCGGCGCCTTCACCATCACCAGCTTTCCATTCAGGACGAACTCGACGCGATCCGCTCCCGGCCCCAGGACGTCCATTCCTTCGAGGCATCGCTTGGCATCCACCGCCACAAGGTCTCCCCCCTCTTCGCCATCTCGGCGAGCAGTACATCCTGACGAACCGGCAACGCCGTAATCCACACGCCTGTCGCGTCGTGAATGGCCGCCGCAATCGCCGGTGCAACGGCCACCGTGCCGATCTCCCCCACGCCACGCGGTCCGTGATCGTCCTCCATCTTTGGGATGATAGCGTCTAGTTCCATCTCCGGCACATCCAACGCCGTCGGAATCAGATACGTGTCCAGGTTG
The DNA here is from genome assembly GCF_017329605.1 of Alicyclobacillus fructus. Lineage (GTDB taxonomy): Bacteria > Bacillota > Bacilli > Alicyclobacillales > Alicyclobacillaceae > Alicyclobacillus > Alicyclobacillus fructus. Next base: position 116,654 of record NZ_JAFMTY010000003.1, on the reverse strand, counting down.
CGCGTGACGTAACGCCCCTCTTCCATCAGCGCATCTTCCATGAGCGCAAATCCCAGCCCCATAACGCCACCGCCTTCAATCTGCCCCACATACCCCATCGGGTTCACCACTCTGCCAGCCCACACCCCTTGGTGCAGGCCGGTCACGCGCACTTCTGCAGTCAGCAGATCCACGTCGACCTCGGCCACCACCCCGGCGAACGAATAGAGGTAGTGAGCGCCATCCTGAGCCCACGTATCCGGCGTCACGGGAAAATGGGATGCAATCTCGACCTCCGGCAAATCATCTCCTGCAGCGGCGGCGATATCGGAGTACGACGCGACGAGACGCCCGGCGTTGCGCTCGTGCACACCACCGGGTCCCAGGCGGAGGTCTGACTCGCGGCGCTCGGCAACACGAGCCGCGATGGACAACATCTTCGACTCCCAGTCGGGTCGAATACGCTTGAGCGTGTGCCACACCATGCCCGTCGCCCGAGAGGCCGTGGATGAACCTGATCGGGGCACCCGAGACGTATCGCCGAGCACCACCTCCACGTCTTCGACCGCACAATCGAGCACCTCCGCGGCCAGGAGCGGAATCGCGGCAATCACGCCTTGACCGCACTCCTCAAACCCAAACGCGAGTTCAATCTTCCCATGACGCGTCAAGCGCACCCGACCTCCTGTGTGATCCGGCCGCCGCAGCCCCAGGCCCCCGCCGTGCATCGTGACAGCGATGCCGACCCCTCGGCGATGATAGGCGGATGCGCTGGACGGGGCATGCCGCGACTGAACCTCCGCTCGCTTCCGCTCCACAAAGGCGAGGACTTCGTCCGCGCCTTCCGTCGGCGCAATGGTTTGGCCAAGTGGCCCGCGATCCGAAGTGGCGCGAAAGTTGCGCCTGCGCACCTCGAGCGGATCCATCCCCAATGCGTCCGCCAATCGGTCCATCTGTCCTTCAAGTGCAAACGTCACCTGGTTCCCGCCGAAGCCGCGAAACTCTCCGGCCACGCCGCAATTGGTATGCACCGAGTAACCGCGCACGCGGACGTGATCGATGACGTAAGGACCGGTGGCATGCTCCACCGCGAAATCAAGCACCGCCGGGCCCAGCGTCGCGTACGCGCCCGTGTCGGCCACGATGCGCACGTCGTGCGCGAGGATACGGCCGTCGCGAGAGGCTCCTGTGCGCATCCAAATTCGCATGGGATGGCGCTTCAGCCCCGAACGAACGGACTCCGCCCGGGATTGATGAATTTTCACGGGCATCCCGGTTGAAAGCGCGAGCAGCGCCAGATACGGTTGGACGTTCAGCTCATCTTTGCCCCCGAACGAACCACCGATGGGGCTCGACACGATGCGAATGCGTTCCTCAGGCCAGCCAAGGATGCGGGCCAACTGGGCGCGATCGCCATATCCGTGTTGCGTTGGAGCATACAACGTGAGTGATCCGTCCGGCTCGGGTATACACAGGCCGCCCTCAGTCTCCATGTAGGTATGCATTTGGCGGGGCGTCTCATACACCGCTTCGACCACCACGGCCGACGCGGCAAACCCTTGTTTCACGTCGCCGCGCGAAAATGTCCTGCGATGCAACAGATTGCCTGTCGGATGCAGTTTGACGGACGTTCTCCTGAGCGCTTCCTCTGGCTGGGAGACCACCGGAAGAGGCTCGTATACCACCTGGATGGCCGCGAGCGCTTGTTCGAGCGAGGAATGGGAATCCGCCGCGACCGCCGCGATCACGTCTCCCACGTATCGAACGCGGTCCTCACAGAAAACAGGTTGGTCCTGGATGACAATGCCATATCGATTCAGCCCCGGGACGTCGCGCCATGTGAGCACAGCGCGAACCCCTGGGATCTGCAGCGCACGAGACGTGTCGATATGTCGAATGCGCGCATGCGGGTAGTCGCTTCGGAGCACGCCGCCAATCAGCATGCCGGGATGATGCAGATCCGTGAGATACCTCATACGTCCGCGGGCCTTTTCCCAGCCATCCGGGCGCGGAATCCATGTCGGTAAGCTGCGAAGTTGGTCGCGATCCACCGCTCACCCCTCCAGCGCGCTTGCAACGAACGCGGTCACCAGATTCGCCACCACGACTCGCCGATATTCCGCAGTGGCAAACGCGTCGTCATAGGTCCGCATTTCCGACTGAATCATGCGGTGAAGCTCACGCAAGAGAGACGGGCGCAGTCGCTCTCCGCGAACCAGAGCTTCGACCTGCGGGAGCCTGTGCGGCCAGTGTACTCCCCCGCCGACGGCCACGCGCAGGTCGTCGATCACCCCGGAATCATCGTTCTCCAGCGAGGCGGCAATGGTCACGAGTGCTGGTTGGAAACCAGCCCGGCGCCCGACTTTGCGCATGAAGAACCGGACGTGTTCTAGTTCTTTCGGAATCTTCACTCTGCTTACCAACGCATCGGAGGTGGCGCCACGGAACGTCAACCATTCCGAAACCGACTTCTCTTCAATCGCGCCTTCATTCCAAGAGAGCAAACTTGCTCCGGAAACAAGGAGATACGGCACCAAGTCGCCCTGTGCCACGAGGTTCCCAACCACCGTGGCCTGCTCGCGCAACGCAGGTGCACCGACGAAGCGACACACCTGGTGCAGATGAGGCCAATGTCTGCGGACCGCCGAGCTTCGGATCACCTCTGCCAAGGTCACCCGCAGCCCCACGTGGAGAGTGGAGTCGACTTCAACAGGCACGTCGCGTTCGTCGGCGATCTCGTCGACGCAGATCCATTCGCTCGGCACGGTATCCCCCGACGCGGCGCGCAACTGCAGCCACGTCGAGCCAGCCACGTAGCAGGCGCTGTCTCCCAATGTCCGCTTACACGCCCACGCCTCGGCGAGAGACGTCGGCAGCCAGACGCGCGGCTCCATCACGTCCATCTCCCCCCTACCGCCATGCAGAGCGACTTTGCGCGCTCGTAATCCTCCGGCGTGTCCACGTCCAAGAGCAAAGTCGTGTCGTACAGAGCCCTGCGCACGCTTAGCGCTCGCCGACCGGCGAGCAGGGGACCTAAACCGCGATCGCCCGCGAGTTCGGCGCGAAGCTTCCAAACAAACTCAGTTCGCACGATGAGGGGCGGCGTTGGCGGGCCGTGGCCAAACGAGACATACACCGCTTCGGCATGTCGCGAGAGCGCGTGGACGAGATCGTCCAACAGGGCGGACGTCACGAAGGGCTGATCGGCAAGGGCGAAGAGGAGCGCATCTGCGCCTAAATCGTGTGCAGCTTCGACCCCACAGCGCACGGATGCCGACAACGGCAGACCGACGGGCATGGCGCGAACGTGTATCGGCTTGACACGGAGTGGTGCGGTCAATGGAGAGCGCTGGGTTTGAACCCAGACCACCTCGTTGACCGCGCTCTGCAGGAGCGACCGCAGCCCCCACTCGCCGAGTGCGGCATCCCCGAGCGGCAACGACAGCTTGTCACAGCCCATTCGTGTGCTGCGACCGGCTGCGAGATACACGCCGACGACTTTCATTTCCATCCCGCCTCCGCCGTATCCATCGGAACGCCGCGGGCGTGAGCATGCCTACGCCCACTTTGGGTGTCAATGAGTTCTGCGACGATACTGACGGCGATCTCGTCGGGCCCTTCTGCACCGATGGGCACTCCCACCGGCGCGTGAACGCGGTACCCAGCCGGAAGATCAGAGAGCATTCGCGCTGCGCGCTTGCGCGATGCGAGGAGCCCCGTGTAGAACGGTGAAACGCGAGCAAGGTGGCGCAAAATCGTGAGATCGCGCTCATACTGATGCGTGATCACGAGGACGTGATCGTAGGGAGATACTTCGGCTGCCGCGACAGCTTCGTCGGTGCTTGTCAGAAGGAGCTTTGCATGCGGAAAGCGCGCCCGGCGAAGGAGCTCGTCCCGCCAATCCCACACGACAACGTCGAACCCCGCGCGGTGGGCGAGAGACACAATCGGCGGCACATCCGGCCCAGCTCCAAAGATCACCAGACGCGGACGAGGCTCATAGTACACATCCCATTCGGTTTCGGCAGGCACGCCTATCACAGGTTTAACGGGAACGCTGTAGCGAGCCACGAGATGACCGCCGACATCGCACATGACCGTTACGCAGCCGAGCCCCCGATGCCACACGCGGCGCACGCGCGCAAGAGGAATGGACGACGGAGATGGCCATCCCGCCTCCGCGCTGCGTAAGGCCCACGTTGCCTGGATGCCTTCAAACATGCGCGCGAGTTCATCGGTCCATGGCTCCAGCAGCACAGTGAGAATGCCGTCGCAACCGGCGCCCGGCCCAAAGCCGAGATCGTCCGTCCGGCGGAGGTCGTAGACGAGAAGTTGCGCGCTGTCGCAAACGCCATCGGACTCCACCCGTGCGCGCAGGTCCGCTTCAAGGCATCCTCCCGAAATGACACCCAAGCTGCGGCCGTCGGGATGAAAGGCCATAAGCGCACCGGAGGGCAAGTAGGACGATCCGTCGACGTGCACGAGGCTCGCGATCGCCCAGCGATTCGATTCAGCGTGCAAACTGGAAAGAAAGCGAGGTACATACATCGAACTCACCTTGAAGAGATGAAATCTTACATATAAGCGACGCTTTCGCGTCATTGTACGCGTGAACGCCCGATATTTCAATCACTCTACGTCGCAATTCTTAACAAAAAGACCATCCCCACTTTTGTGACATCCACCGAGTCCGGAAGGTTAACTTTCGGAGTTTTCAGTTGTTGGGGTTCACGCTCAGGTGTAAAATGTAAGAGGGTGGTGAGGTGAACCCCATGGAAACGCGCGACGTCCGCCGCGGGCTGGTGCACTCCCGCGCGACGCGGCTTCAGGGCATCGTGATGTGCTCTACCCTCGGCCTGATCTGCGCCTCCTATGTGGTCGTCGAAACGCTCATCCGCAACCTACCGGCTCGTTCTCCGGGGTGGTACTGGTTAGACCTTCCTGCTTTCGCACTGCTGGCTTGGGTCGCGGCCGCGTATGCCATGTGGCGAGGCGACCGCCAAGAAATCGCGATTCGTTGGCAAGAAGGTGCGCCTACCTGCGAAATCGTGGGAGGTTCCCTTCAGGGGACTTGGGAGGTGTTGGGCAAGTCGAGAAGAGCGAGCGACTGGGTGGCCGCAGTAATGTTCCTCGCCGCCTGTGCCGCAGGCATAGCGGCCTTAGGCATCAGGGAGCTTATGCAGGCGCATGACGTCCACGGGATGGCGCAGGGCCTTCAGACGCTGTGTGATGCCGCGGGTCCCAGCCTGCTGATTCTCTTGAACTGGCCATTCCGTGCGAAGCCCTTTCGACACGTGGTGACCTTGCGGCGCGGTAAGGAGCGGATGCGTGTCTTGACTTGATTCGAAACGCTGTACCACCCGGCAAACGCGGTCGCTCACCGGTCACGCCAGCTCGTCTTCGATCCAAGTCAGGTACTTCCCAATGCGCGCATCCGGGTTGTGGCGCAAGGACTCGATGTCCTGCCGCATGGGAATCTTCCCTGCCATATAGAAGATGCGGGCCGCCGTCCCTATCGCCAAAACCCCGCGCGACGGCATATCGCCGTAGCCGTGTTCAAAATGCGCCCAGCAAGCCAAGGCATCGGGCCGATTCCTGAGATGCAGTTTGACCACGCCGAGATCGAGGGCCCTGTGTCCGTATCCGCATTCGTCGAAATCAAGGCAATACCAGTTCGGCTCACGCACGAGCAGGTTTCCGAAATGCAGGTCCGCGTGGATGAAGTGTCGATCCGGCTCGAGAGTGCGAAATCTCCTCTCGAGTTCCTCCGCGACGGAGACACAACGCCTTTTGTTCACCTCGCTCAACGACTCGAACTGAAGCAAATGGCGGAGAGGCTCTCTGACCGCGCGTTGAACATCGTACACGGGGCGATTCCACCCCGCCCAATCCTCGTTCATCGACTGCGCGATGGCGTCCGCGCCGCTGTGGAGCGCTTTCATCAATGCCCCAAGACGGCGATAGTCTTCCTTGGAGGGTCTTTCGAGCGATTCCCCTTCGATGAACTCAAAGACCACGTACACGCGTTCACCGTCTGGACCGATGAGCCGCGTGGCGAGGTCTCCTGCTGTATTCGAAATCACGTTGGGCACGTCGATGTCATTGCGCAGCGCACACATCCACGCAAGTTCGGCGAGGATCTCCCGTTCGCCATACCGTTCCCGTCGATAGCGCCTCAGAATGTATCGCATCCCACGCGTTCGAACGAGAAACGTATCGTTCTCCCCCTGCTGAAGCAACTGAAAGTCCGTGTCGTCCTGATGCCAGCCATACAAGGTTGCAAGCCTCAGCCTTTCTGGATGGCATAAATGACCGGAGCTGCACGAAAGCATGTCGTCACCTCTTTTCCTCAGGCGATGGCGCGAATCCGTGCGCGGCAGAATCGCGGTAACTCGCGTGGGGCGGGCAAGCCAGAAAGCAAAAGGCGAACCGGGGCTCTCCCGGTCCGCCTGTCGTCTTCATTCCACCGTCACGCTCTTCGCCAGGTTTCGCGGCTTGTCGACGTCGTTCCCCCGCGCCACCGCGGCGTAGTACGCCAGCAGTTGCAGCGGAATCACCGCCGCCACGGGCGCGAGAAGCGGCATCGTCTTCGGCAGATAAATCACTTCGTCAACCGTCTTCTCGAGATCTTCGTTGCCCACCCAGGTGAGTCCGAGGACAAACGCGCCGCGCGCTTTCACCTCGACGATGTTCGACAGCGTCTTCTCGTACAGCTCCGGCTGCATCGCGAGCGCAATGACGGGCACCCCGTCCGTAATGAGCGCCAGCGTGCCGTGCTTGAGCTCGCCAGCCGCGTACGCTTCCGCGTGGATGTACGAGATCTCCTTCAACTTCAAGGCGCCTTCGAGCGAGACCGCGTAGTCCATGCCGCGGCCGATGAAGAACGTGTCGTGCGCGTCCTTGTACCGCTTCGCAAACGACTCGATCTGCGGCGCCGTGTCCAGCACCTGCTCCACAACCTGAGGCAGATCGTCGAGCGCCGCCAGCACCTCGCGCGCCTTCTCCTCCGCAAGCGTCCCGCGGGCGAGGCCGAACCGCACGGCCAACAGGTACAGCGCCACGAGCTGTGTGGTGTACGCCTTCGTCGAAGCCACGGCGATCTCCGGCCCAGCCCATGTGACGATGGTGCTGTCCGCTTCGCGCGCGGCCGAACTGCCGACCACGTTGGTGATGGCCACCACGCGCACGCCTCGCTTCTTCATCTCCCGCATCGCCGCCAGCGTGTCCGCCGTCTCGCCCGACTGCGTGATCGCAAGGATGAGCGTGCGATCCGTCACAATGGGATCGGCGTATCGATATTCCGACGCGATCTCGACGTTGACGGGAATGCGCGCAAACGTCTCGATGGCCGCCTTCCCGACGAGGCCGGCGTGCCACGACGTGCCGCACGCGACGATGTGGATCCGGTCGATGGCTCGAATGTCCTCCTCTGCGAGGCCGAGTTCAGGGAGTTCCACGCGGCTCAAATCATCCGACACCCGGCCGCGGAGCGTGTCCCGCACGGCGCGCGGCTGCTCGTGGATCTCCTTCAGCATGAAGTGCGGGTAGCCTCCGCGCTCCGCACTCACCGCGTCCCACGTGACGTGATAGACCTCTTTCTTCACGGGTTCCCCGTCCATCGTGAAGCACTCGACGCCATCGCGGCGCAGGACGGCCATCTCTCCGTCCTCCATCACGTAGATGTCGCGCGTGTACTCGAGAATGGCCGGGATATCCGAAGCCACAAAGTTCTCCTTCTCGCCGAGGCCGATGATCATCGGGCTCGCGCGGCGAATCGCGATCATTTCGTCCGGGTGATCCTTCGCCATGACGACGAGCGCGTACGCGCCGCGGATTCGTTTGCCGACCGCGATCATGGTTTCGAACAGATCCCCGTTATACATCTCCTCAATCAGGTGCGCCACGACTTCCGTATCGGTCTCCGAGCGGAACTCGTGCCCGAGCGCCACCAGCTCTTCGCGCAGCGAGAGGTAATTTTCCACGATCCCGTTGTGCACGATGGCGAATCGGCCGCTGCAGTCCTGGTGCGGATGCGCGTTTTCGTCCGAGGGCTTTCCGTGCGTCGCCCAGCGCGTGTGGCCGATGGCGACATGGCCTGAGATCGGCATTTGCGCGAGTTTTTCCTCGAGATTCGCCAGGCGGCCGACGGCCTTCACAATCCGAATGTTTCCGTCCGCCAGGGCGGCCACCCCTGCAGAATCATAGCCGCGGTATTCCAGCTTCGCCAGCCCGCCCACGACGACGTCCTTGACGTTCCTTGGGCCGATATAGCCAACAATCCCACACATGAAGCAGGTATCCTCCTTCATCCGATCTGCTCGCCTCTGTCCCGCCGGTCGCCCGGCGGATTTCAGGCTTCGCTTGCGGCGCGATCGGATAGGCGCCGGGAGGCATCCGCCGAATCGTTCGCCGACCTCCTCCGCGTCAACTCGGGCAAGCCCGAGTCCAGGCGCTTGCATGCGCTGCGTCTCAGATTCACAGCCGCATGTGACATTCTACGAAAAAAGGCCCATTCCGTTCCTTCCTCGGCATCCCTCCCTTCAGCGAGCCGCCTTCGACTCGCCGAGCTCCGATTCAATCACCTGGACGATCTCGCCCACCACGCGGCGCAACAGCTTCTCATCGAGGCCCTCGACCATCACGCGCACCAGATTCTCCGTGCCCGACTCGCGCACGAGCACACGCCCGCTGTCGCCGAGTTCGGCCTCCGCCCTGCGCAGCGCATCCTGAATGGCCGCGTTATCCCGCCACGCGCGCTTGTCGCGCACGCGCACGTTCTCCAGGATCTGCGGATAGCGCGTCATGACGCGGCTGAGCTCCGACAGGCGTTTGCCGCTCTGGACCATCGTCTCGACCAGCTTGACCGCGGTGAGCATGCCGTCCCCGGTGGTGGTGTGATCGAGCAGGATGATGTGCCCGCTCTGCTCGCCGCCGAGCGACGCGCCCTCTTCGCGCATGCGCTCCATCACGTACCGATCCCCCACGGCCGTGCGCAGCACGGTGATGCCGAGATCGCCCATGGCCTTCAGAAAGCCGAGGTTGGACATGACGGTCGCCACGACCTTATCCCCGCGCAATTCTCCTTTTTCCTTCATGGCGCGCGCGAGAATGGCCATAATGAAGTCGCCGTCGGCCACCTCGCCGTTCTCGTCCACGGCGATGCAGCGATCCGCGTCCCCGTCAAACGCGAGTCCCACGTCCGCGCCGTGCTGTAGCACCGCGCGCTGGACGATGTGCGGATGGGTCGATCCACAGTCGACATTGATGTTGACCCCGTCCGGATTCGCGTGGATGACGATCACGTCAGCACCCAGCCGCCGGAACACCTCAGGCGCGATGAAGGACGCGGCGCCATTGGCACAATCGAGCACCACCTTGAGCCCATCGAACCGCGCCCGAGCGGCCTGAACCAGAAAGCGAACGTAGGCCTCCGTCGCCGGCTCGTCGTACATGCGGCCGACCCCGTCGCCGATGGGCCTCGGCAGGGTGTCGTTCTCCTCGGCCAACAATGCCTCCATCCGCTCTTCCATCTCGTCCAACAACTTGAAGCCGTCGCCGCCGAAAAACTTGATGCCGTTGTCGGCGACCGGGTTGTGGGAGGCCGAGATCATCACGCCCGCGTCCGCCCTGAGAAGGCGCGTGAGATACGCCACGCCGGGCGTCGAAATGACGCCGAGCCGGAGGGCGTCCACGCCCATCGACAAAATCCCGCTCACCAGGGCGGTCTCCAGCATGTCCCCCGAAATCCGGGTATCCTTGCCGACGACAATGCGCGATCCAGGCCGACGCGCCGTGAGCACATACGCGCCGACGCGCCCCAGGCGAAACGCCAGCTCAGGCGTCAATTCCCGATTGGCCACGCCGCGCACGCCGTCCGTTCCAAACCACCTGCCCACCTGTCCACGCTCCTCTCTCACAACGCAAACATTGTGCCACAGAAGGCGGTTTGTGCAAAGATGCAGTGTTTGGCGCGCCCGTCAGGGCACCGCTTCCACGCTCGCCGTCCGCGCCGAGACGCTGACCGCCGACACGCCGGCGGGCAAGTGGATCTGGATGGGCAACGAGGCCGTGCCGCGGCTCATGCCCGTGGCATCCACAAACGCCTGCACCGCGCTGGGATCCTTTTCCACGGCGCGCACCGCCGACTGAGCCCCCGTCACCGCGACGCTGACGCTCCGCGGGCTCAGCAGGCGCACGCCCGTCGCGCCCGAGATGGTGACCGGCACGTCCGGAATCGTGTAGACCGCAGAAGGCTCCACGTCGATCACGGCCGTCACCGCTGTGGGCGACACGCCCGTCATTCCCGGGAGGAGCGGCACCGGAACGGAAACCGTGGTCGACTTGGCGAGTCCCGTGACATCGATGGGCACGCGCAACCCTTCCGACGGAAGCTGACTCGCGGGCAGCCCTTGTTCGACGGCGCTTCCAGGCGAGAGGCGAACCGACGCAACGGCATAGCCCGCAGCCGGACTTCCCGTGACCGCAGGCGTGAGCTTCACCGTCTGGCTGGCCGACGTCACAGGGAGTGTCACCGCAATGGACGACGGCGTCACCGTCACCCCTGGAACCGCTTTGCCCGACGCATCCAACGGCAACAAATCGACGAGCCTGGTCTCGGTCTGCGATAGTCCGCTCGCATCCACCACGCCCGCGACCTCCGCCACCGATTGCACGCTGGATGCCGCGCCCGAGATGTCCACCACGCCAGCGCCAAGCTGCGGCTTGCCCAGCACGTATCCCTGACTCGGCGTTCCCACCACGCTCAGCCGGATGGGCCGCTCCACCGTCACCCTGGGCTCCAAGGTCACCGTGACGGTGGCGGGCGAGATCGTGTAACTTCGCACGCTGGCCGGCATGTTGACGGCCGCCACGTGCACCGTGTAGGTGCCCGGCCCGAGATCCTGGGCATTGGCCACGATCTCGGCCTTCATCATGTCGGAGGCCAGGGTCGGCAGCCGGAGGAGGTTCGTGGTCACCCGAGCGGTGACCGTCGGCACCTGCGACACCAGAACCTCGTCCGCGGAAACCTCCACCCGAACCGGCAGTTCAAACGACTCGGTCACCCCGGCGGTGGCCTGCTGGCTCCCTCCTTGTTCCGCGTGAACAGCCAGCCACAAGATGCACGCGAGCACCAGGGCGATGACGCGCAGCGCCACGTTGTTGTTCAACAGCCGATCCATCATCGCGACTCCGCCTTTCGGTTCCAGAACGAGAGTGCGCTCGTCTTCTGCGGTACGAGCAGCTTCATCAGCAGCTCATTCAGCCGCTCCTCGTCCAGATGACCGTGCATCATGCCGTCCACGCAGACCGACACCTGTCCCGTCTCCTCCGACACAATCACGCTTACGCCGTCCGACTGCTCCGTGATCCCAAGCCCAGCGCGATGTCTCGTGCCGAGCTGCTTGTCCAGATTGCGGTTCTCCGTGAGCGGAAGCACGCATCCCGCCGCCATGATCTGCGTCCCCCGCACGATCACGGCCCCGTCGTGGAGCGGCGTGTTGGGAATAAACAGGTTGATGAACAATTCGGTACTGACGCGCGCCTCCAGCCGCGTCCCCGTCTCGATGTATTCGTTCAGGCCCGTCTGGCGCTCGATGACGATGAGCGCCCCCGTCTTCGTCTTCGCAAGCACCTGACAGGCCTTGACAATTTCGTTCACGGTGTGGACCATGTTCGGTTCCTCGTGCAGCAGGAGATTGAAGTTCCACAGACTTCCTCGCCCGAGTTGCTCGAGCGCGCGGCGAAGTTCAGGTTGAAACACCACGGGGATGGCAAACAACCCAATCTCGATGATGCGGTTCAGCAACCAGTCGGAGGCGGACAGGTTGAGAAGGCTCGAGACCATGGTCACCACGACGACGACAAGGACACCCTTTAAAAGCTGAACCGCTCGCGTGCCGCGGATGAGCAGCAACAGGTAGTAGATCATGAAGGCCACAAAGAGGATGTCGATGACGTCCTTGAAGCCGAAGTCCCGGATTGCGGCGAACCAGGCGTCCATACAAAGCCCCCTGACCGTCGGGGAGTCTCGTTCCCATTGTTTCCTACCCGAGCCCCCGAGTCAAGACAGTCCCTGCCAGACCGCGCTCACGCCCGCCACACGGCGCGCCCTCGAGCCGCCCTCGCGCGCTCCTTCGATCTCGCCCGTTGAATCGCCCGAAAGAACGCCTTCGCCAGCGCCTCATGGCCCTCGTCCGTGGGGTGAATCGGATTGCGAAACAGGCGCATATCCCGAAATTGGCCACTTCGATAGTGTTCCACGAAAGCCGGCTCGTGGCCGCGGAACACCTTGTAGGTTTCCACCACCAAAAGCCCCTGGCGGAGCGCGATCCGGCGGACGCGATCGTTGTACTCCTGTGTCACCTCCTCGGCCAGCGCGAAATTCGGAAAGGGATTGTAGAGCGTCGCGATGGCGAAGGCGCTGTGCGGCCGCTTGCACCATTCCACCAAGCGCTCCACGTCCTCTTCGCACCGGCGCATGACCTCCTGGATGAGATCGGCTCTGCGCGTGAGCAGCACGGGCGCGCTGCGCAGGAGATCGTTGCCGCCGATCATGAGCGTGACGATCTCGGCCTCCTCGACGATGCAGGGCGGCAGATCCTGAAGCGACTTGTACAGTTGTCGCGCTGTCCAGCCCGGTTTGGCCTGCACATGGAGGGTGGTTCGCGTCTGCCGGGCAAAGCGAGCGCGGAGGCGCTCTGCGAAACGTTTATCCGGTGTACTCGCACCGTACCCATATGTAATCGAATCGCCAAGCGCGAGCATCAGCATGATCATCGCCTCCCGTGAAGTCGCTGATCGTAAGCTATGGGCCTTTTGCGCGATTGGTCACAGAAGACGCCCACGCCGGGATCGCATAGGTGATGCGGCCGCTGCAAACACTGCACGGAGAATCACAAGGGAGGTTTGCAGATGCGCAACTGGTGGAAGCGAGTACGCACGGGCGCCATGGCGCTTGTGGCCGCGTGCGTGTGCGCCCTCTCGTGGATGGGCGCGCACCCAGGTTTGGCGCGGGCTGCGGATGCGAAGGCACAGGCGCCGAAGGCCATCTACAAGGTGGACACAAAGGAAAAAGTGGTGGCTCTGACCTTCGACATCTCGTGGGGCCACCGGACGCCGGAGCCTGTGTTGGAGACCCTGAAGAAGTGCGGCGTGACCAAAGCGACCTTCTTTTTGAGCGGACCGTGGACCATGCACCATCCTGAAATTGCGAAGAAGATCAAGGCGATGGGGTACGAAATTGGCAGCCACGGCTACCTTCACAAGGACTACTCGAATTACCCCGATTCCTGGATCCGGGAGCAGGCGATGCTCGCGGACAAGGCCATTCAACAGGTGACGGGCGTGAAGCCAAAGTTGTTCCGCACGCCGAACGGCGACCTGAACCCGCGGGTCATTCGCTGTCTCACGAGCATGGGGTACACGGTGGTGCAGTGGAACACCGATTCGCTGGACTGGAAGAATCCAGGAGTGGACGTGATCGTCAACCGGGTGACGAAGCGGGTGGTGCCGGGCGACATTGTGCTGATGCACGCGAGCGATTCCTCGAAGCAGATTGTCGAGGCGCTGCCCCGGATTGTGGAGCAACTCCGCCAACAAGGGTATCGGTTTGTCACGGTCTCGGAGCTTTTGGCAGGCGCCCAGGTGCAGTCGAAGGTCCAGTGAACGCGGGGGCGGGACGGCGATGAGGGATAGTCCGTCTCGCCCCGTCACATACTGACGGTAAACCGGGTGTTGAGGAGGGGCTTCGCGTGAACAACAGGCTTGCGCGCCTCGTGGCAATCGGGCTCGCGGCTCTCGCCGTCACTGGCTGTGGCATGAACGCCGGGGCTGACGTGAGCGCAAGCGGAGAAGGCGGGAGCGGAAACTACACACAGACGAAGCAAATGGTCGTCGACATCCTGAATTCGAAGGAAGGCCAACAGGCGCTCTTGGACACCCTGAAGAATCCGGAGTTCAAGAATCAGCTCGTCGCTTCACCGGACGAGGTGAAACAGGCGCTCACCGAGTTCATCCAGTCCAAGCAGACCCAGACCTTTTTGACCGAGGCCGCCAAGGACCCGCAGTTCGCCGCGGCGCTGGCCAAGGCCGCGCAGCCCGAGCTCAAGGATACGGTCGAAAGTTTGATGAAGGACCCGAACTTTCAGCAGGACATGTTGGTGCTTTTGCAATCGAACGAATTCATGAAGTCCCTGCAGACCATGATGCAGGGACCTGAATTTCGATCCGAATTGCAAAAGGTGATCCTCCAGACTCTCGCCTCGCCGACCTTCCAGGTGCAGTTTCAGCAGACCGTGCAGGATGCGGTGCAGAAGGCGATGCAGGCCGGACAAGCGACCGCGGGCGGACAAGAACAGGGCGGCAAGGGCGGATCCCAGCAGAAATCGAACAATTCGTCGGATGAGTCGGGATCTTCATCGTGATGAAGATCGCGGAACGCAACAACGGCACAAGAGCACCGAGTCGCACGGGACCCGGTGTTTCTTGTGCCGTTTGTCTGCCGTCCATAGGCGCACGTCAGGCTCGAAGCTCGCGATTTTCGGCGAGCCCCATCGCCTCTGCGACGCGATCGGCCAACTTGGCGAAGACTTGACCGTGCAGCGACGCTTCGGAAAAGATGCCGGCGCGCTCCTTCTCCTGGTTCGCGATGGGGATTTCCGCGAGGAGCGTCGTGTTAAGCGCCGCCGCCACGCGTTCCCCGCCGCCGCGGCCGAACAGGTACGCGGTCTCCCCGCAGGAATCGCACACGAAGTAGGCCATGTTTTCCACGACGCCGATGACCTGGTGGTTGGTGCGCACGCCCATCAGGCCCGCGCGGACCGCCACCTCGGCGGCGGCCGCCTGCGGCGTCGTGACAATGAGCTGCTTGCTCTGCGGCAGAAGCGTATGCACGTCGAGCGCAACGTCGCCCGTGCCAGGAGGCAGATCGAGCAATACGATGTCGACGTCGCCCCAGTGAACCTGTCCGAAAAAGCTGCGCAATGTCTTGCCCAACATCGGACCGCGCCAGACGACCGGCGTGTTCTCCGGGACGAAGAACTGCATCGACATGATCTTCACGCCCTCAGCCTGCACGGGCATGATCAGATCTTCGATGGTCGCCGGTTTCACGCCCTCGATGCCGAAGATGACCGGGATACTGAACCCGTAAATGTCCGCGTCGATCAGCGCGACCTTGTAGCCCTTGCGCGCGAGGGCGACCGCCAGATTGGCCGTCACGGTGGACTTGCCCACCCCGCCCTTGCCCGAAGCGATGGCCAAAAACTGCCTTCCCTGCTGGCGCAGGATGGGCGGGAGCTCCGCCTGCTGCGGCTCCGCGTTGCCCCGGCCCAACCCGCGGACCTTCGCGGCAAACTGCGCGCGCTGCTCGTCCGTCATGTGCCCCACGCGCACTTCGACGTCGGTCACGCCGTCGAGTTGCGACAGGCGATCCCGAATCTCGCGCTCAATCACGTTGGACAACGGACACCCGCGGATGGTCAGCAACACCTCCACAATAACCTTCCCGCCTTCGATCTCGACCGAAGGCACCATGTCGAGTTCCACGATACTGCGGCCGACCTCCGGATCCTTGACGTCCCGGAGCGCCTCCATGACCTGCTCGCGAGTCAGCATCTATCGATAAACCCCCTTGTCCGGCAAACGCCTCGGAAGACACATGCGACACTGCGTTTAGTGTACATCATCACGCAGGGGAAACCAAACGAGCCGACACGACCTGATACGAGGCCACGCCCTTGGCGTTCAACCACTGCACGACATAGCGAGGCCAGGGTTGCTCCTGCCCTACGAACCAGACGGACCAACCCGAGGGCAGCGTGTAAGGAGGGTGTGCCAGTGGCCGAGAGGGCAGCTCGGCGGGAGCCGCCGGGCCGAGGTGGAGGAGCGGCAGCAGATCACCCTCCCAGCTGAGGATCACAAGATGGGGGAGCGATTGCGCGGATCGATTGATCAACACGTACACCGGGCGTCCGTGCCAGTCCACGGGCGCCCGCTCGAGAACCAGAGACAGCGGGTGCCCGGACGAGGACACGGCACGGGCGGACGAAGCGGGACGCCCGACGAGATCGGCCGCCAAGGGCGACCACGCGAGAAGCGCCGCCATGCCCACGGCTCCAGCCATCAGTGCGCCGACCGCCCTGTGCTTCACGCCGCTCCCCTCCTCCACGCGCGGTCAGGTGTCCTTCTCGGCCGGTTGACTGGCGGCCGGATCGCTGAAATATCGAACCAGCGCCTGATACATGGCGAAGGCCACGCGCTCCTGATAGTGATCGGTCGTGAGCGCCCGAGCTTCGTCGGGATTGGAAAGGAATCCGATTTCCGCGAGCACGGTCGGCCCTTCGATTCGCTTGAGAAGGAATAAGGTCCGATTCGATTGGATGTCGCGCTTGGTCGGCAACAGTTCGGCCCGGAACGTCTCCTGCATGACGGCGGCGAGCTGTTTGGCGTGAGGATTCGTCTTCAGGTACAACACCTGCGCGCCGCGCCAGTCGGGTGAGGGCGCGCTGTTGCAGTGAATGGACACAAAGGCGTCGACACGCTGGCGGCGGACGACGTTCAACCTGCCGCGAAGATCGCCGAGATGACGCTGTTTCATGGCGCGATCGCGCTCGGTGGCGAGGTCCGTATCCGTCGTCCGGGTCATCATCACGATGGCGCCTCCCTGTTGCAGGTACCGGGCCAGCTTGTGCGCGACGGCGAGCGTGATGTCCTTCTCAATCACGCCGCCCACGCCGCGCGCCCCGGAGTCCCGTCCCCCGTGGCCGGCGTCCACGACGATGACCTTGCCCTCGATGCCGGTGACCTGCGCGGTCGGATTCACCTTATGCTGCAGCGGACGAAACCATGCAGCCCGGGCGTCTTGTGTGGGCACCACCAGCGATGACGCTCCGAGGAGCATGGCCATGGCGGCCAACGCGAGCGGAACATGCTTGTGCTTTCCGTGCATGCTTGTGCCCCCTCTGGCGCAGTCGTGCTGACCTCAGTGTGCACAAGCGGGAACGCGATCATGAGACCACTCGCTTCCATGATCCGGTTGTCCAAAGCGACACAAAAAGGGCTGCTCCCGTCCCGGGCTCGCCTGGGACGAAAACAGCCCTTTCGAGACAACACTTCGCCGTGTTCCGCGTGGGATCAGCGCTTCGAGAACTGCGGCGCGCGACGGGCGGCTTTGAGCCCGTACTTCTTGCGCTCCTTCATCCGCGCATCGCGAGTCAAGAGTCCGGCGCGCTTCAGCGTCGGGCGCAGATTCGGGTCCACCTTCAACAGCGCGCGTGCGATGCCGTGACGAATGGCTCCTGCCTGACCGGAGATTCCTCCGCCGCGCACATTCACGTACACGTCGTACTGCCCCATCGTGTCCGTGAGCAACAGCGGCTGCTTCACAATCAGTTTCAGCGACTCGAGTCCGAAGTACTCGTCCATCGGCCGCTTATTGACCACAATCTTGCCGTCGCCCGGAAGAAGGCGCACGCGAGCGACGGAGGTTTTGCGACGGCCCACGGCCCAGTATTGAACGCTTGCCAAGTTGCTGCCCCTCCTTTACTCCCGCGTCTCGCCGGGTACGAACGGAATCGGTTTTTGCGCCGCGTGCGGATGCTCAGGCCCGGCGTAGATGTGCAACTTCTTCAGCTGACGACGCCCGAGCGAGTTGTGCGGCAGCATGCCGCGCACAGCGTAATACAGGACGCGCTCCGGATGCGTATTGAGCAACGTGCGCGCCGTGGTCACCTTGAGACCGCCCGGATAACCCGAGTGGCGATAATACTTCTTCTGATCCAGCTTCCGGCCCGTGAACACAACCTTGTCCGCGTTCACGACAATCACAAAGTCACCGGTGTCGACGTGCGGCGTGAACTCGGGCTTATGCTTGCCCCGCAGAATCATCGCAATCTGCGTCGCCAAGCGGCCCACGCGCCAGCCCGTGGCATCGATGACGTACCACTTGCGCTCGACGGAGCCGGGCTTCGCCATGTATGTCGTACGCATCAACGTTCCCTCCGAACGATGCAATTTGACCTACCGATGGAACGGGGGAATCGAGTGGGTCAAATACCTGCACAATTTTATTATAAATCGCTATCCAGATCAATCACCTTGCCGCCATACTCCGGCGGATACTCCACGTTCCACAGGCAGAGCCCGTGCGGGGGCGCCGTCTCGCCAGCGAGCCGCCTGTCACGAGCCTCGAGGATCTGCGGAATCCGTTCCGGCCGCTCCTTCCCGCGTCCCACCTTCACCAGCGTGCCGACCAGAATGCGCACCATGTACTGCAGAAATCCGTTGCCCTCAAATTCGATGTGGAGCCGCGATCCGTCCCGGCGAAACCGAACCGCGTCGAGCCTGCGAACCTTATCCCGCTGAGGCGCCTCGGCTGCGCAGAACGACGTGAAGTCGTGTTCGCCCAAGAGATGTTCCGCCGCCGCCTCCATCGCGGCGAGATCGAGCGATTCGGGAAGATGCCAGCTAAACCTGTACCAATAGAGGCTCGGCAGAGGGGCCAATTCCAACGTATACCGGTACGTCTTTCGCACGACGGAAAACCGGGCGTGAAACCCTTCGTCCACCTCGTCCGCGGCGCGCGGCAATACATCGGCAGGCAGCCGGCGGCGGAGCACGTGCACCATCCTGTCCGCGGGTGGCCCATACGGCAAATCGAAGTGCACGACCTGCGCCCGCGCATGCACGCCCCGATCCGTACGGCCCGAACCCTCGACCGGGATGTCCACGCCGAGCATGCGGCGGAGTTCGTCCTCCAGCACGCCCTGCACCGTGCGCAGGCCCT
The DNA here is from genome assembly GCF_017329605.1 of Alicyclobacillus fructus. Lineage (GTDB taxonomy): Bacteria > Bacillota > Bacilli > Alicyclobacillales > Alicyclobacillaceae > Alicyclobacillus > Alicyclobacillus fructus. The sequence continues at coordinate 97,891 of NZ_JAFMTY010000003.1, read as the reverse complement.
CTTGACGGGCAAAGCCGTGGAAGCCCGACCCGTCATAGCCCAGCACGAGTCGTACGCGGCGACCACGGCTCACACGCCCCACCCTCACACGAGTTCGATCACGACCATCGGCGCAGCGTCACCGCGGCGCGGGCCCACCTTCACAATGCGGGTGTACCCCCCGTTGCGGTCCTTGTAGCGCAGCGCGATGTCCCCGAACAGCTTCTGAATGGCATCCGGACCCTCGCCGAGCGGCGACAACTTCTCACGGCGCACGTAACGCGCCACCAGGCGGCGCGAATGGAGATCGCCCCGCTTCGCCAGGGTGATCATCTTCTCCGCAATCGAGCGCAGCTCCTTGGCCTTGGCCTCGGTCGTCTGAATGCGCTCGTAGAGGAACAGATCCGTCACAAGGCTGCGAAACAGCGCCTTGCGGCTCGAAGAGGTCCGATTCAGCTTGCGATATGCCATACGTCTCCCTCCCTTGCTGCGAATCGCTCAGTCGTCCTTGCGCAAACTAAGTCCAAGGGCGTGCAACTTCTCGACCACTTCCTCAAGGGACTTACGGCCGAGATTGCGAACCTTCATCATCTCTTCTTCCGACTTCGCGCAGAGCTCCGCCACCGTGTTGATGCCCGCGCGCTTGAGGCAGTTGTAGGAGCGCACAGACAGATCCAGCTCCTCAATCGGCATGTCGAGGATCTTGTCGTTGTGCGCGCTCTCCTTCTCGACCATGAGATCCGTGTCCCGCGCCCGATCCGTCAGACCGACAAACAACATCAAGTGCTCCGTCAGGATCTTTGCTCCGATCGAGACCGCCTCGTCCGGCGCCACGCTTCCGTCCGTCCACACTTCGAGCGTGAGTTTGTCGTAGTCCGTGATCTGACCCACGCGCGTGTTCTCCACCGAAAAGTTCACGCGCGAGATGGGCGAGTACAACGAGTCGATGGGGATAAGCCCAATCTCCTGCTCCTCCGGCTTGTTGCGGTGTGCCGGCACGTATCCGCGCCCCCGGCCGGCGCGCATCTCCATGTAGATGCGCGCGCCGTCGGTCAGCGTCGCGATGTGCAGGTCAGGATTCATGATGTCGACGTCCGAATCCGCGCGGATGTCGCCAGCCGTCACCACTCCCGGGCCCACGGCGTCGATGATCAGCGTCTTCTCTTCGTCGGAATGAATTTTCAACGAGAGCCGTTTGAGATTGAGAATGATCTCTGTGACATCCTCGACGACCCCAGGGATGGTGGAGAACTCGTGGAGCACGCCCTCGATCTTCACCGACCGCACCGCTGCACCCGGGATGGAAGACAGCAGGATGCGGCGCAGTGAGTTGCCGAGCGTCGTCCCGTAGCCGCGCTCCAGCGGTTCGCACACGAACTTCCCGTAGTCGCCGGTTTGTTCCACAATCTCGATCCGCGGCTTCTCTATCTCGATCATTCCTAATCCTCCTTGGGAGTGGTACTCGTCGACGCTCGGAGCTGGCTAGACGATCCAGCGTTCACCCCGGATTAACGAGAGTAGAACTCGACGATCTGCTGCTCCTGCACCGGCGCGTCGATCTCGTCGCGCGCGGGGCGGCGCAACACCTTCGCCGTCCAATTGGCGGCGTCGAGCTCCAGCCATGCCGGAATGGTGCGGCTCGGGATCAGCTCGGCGAGTTCCTTCAACCGTGCGTTGTCGCGGCTCTTCTCCCGGACGGACACGACGTCGCCTTCCTTCACGAGGAAGGACGGGATGTCCACGCGGCGGCCGTTCACCTGAATGTGGCCATGGCGCACCAACTGGCGCGCCTCCGCGCGGGACGCCGCGAAGCCAAGCCGATAGACGACATTGTCCAGGCGGCTCTCGAGCAGCTGGAGCAACGTCTCACCCGTCACCCCGCGACGGCGAGCGGCCTCCTCATAGTAGCGCTCAAACTGGTTCTCGAGCACCCCGTAGTAGCGGCGAGCCTTCTGCTTCTCGCGCAGCTGCATGCCATACTCGGTGGTGCGCTTGCGACCTTGTCCATGTTGTCCCGGTGCGTACGGCCGCTTGTCGACGGCGCACTTCTCGCTGAAGCACCGCTCACCTTTCAGGTAGAGCTTGATGCCCTCGCGGCGGCACAGACGGCACACGGGCCCTGTATACCTTGCCATTCTAGGATAGACACCTCCAGTAGTTGTTATACCTGCAGCACATGCCAGGATCCTGCGATCCCGTCAGACGCGGCGGCGCTTCGGCGGGCGGCAACCGTTGTGCGGAATCGGCGTCACGTCTCGAATCCCCGTGATCTCGAGTCCGGCCGCCTGAAGCGAGCGAATGGCAGCCTCGCGGCCTGCCCCCGGCCCCTTCACCAGCACCTCAACGGACTTCATCCCGTGCTCCATCGCAGAACGCGCGGCGGCCTCAGCCGCGAGCTGCGCAGCATACGGCGTGCTCTTGCGCGATCCCTTGAAACCGACCGTGCCTGCGGAAGCCCAGGAGATCACGTTCCCAGCCGGATCGGCAATGCTGACGATGGTATTATTGAACGTCGACTTGATGTGGGCCACGCCGACCTCGATGTTCTTCCGGTCGCGCCGGCGCGGGCGTGCAGTCGTCGACGAGCCACGGCGCTTGGTGACCTTGTTTGCCAACGATGACACCTCCAGAGATTACTTCTTCTTGCCTGCGACCGTACGGCGCGGACCCTTGCGCGTGCGCGCATTCGTCTTCGTGCGCTGACCGCGAACCGGCAAACCGCGGCGGTGCCGAATGCCACGGTAGCAACCGATATCGATCAGCCGCTTGATGTTCATCGCCACTTCGCGGCGCAGATCGCCCTCGACCTTGTAATTGCGCTCGATCTCCTCGCGCAACCGAACGACTTCGTCCTCCGTGAGATCTCGCACGCGCTTGTTCGGATCAATGCCCGTGGCCGCGAGAATCTTGTTCGACGTCGTGCGGCCGATGCCGTAAATGTACGTCAGTCCGATCTCGACGCGCTTGTCGCGCGGCAAGTCGACGCCGGCAATTCGTGCCATGTACAGACTGCACCTCCAGTGTCCTTCATTCCGCGCTGGGCTTGTACAGGACCGCGCCTCGCGCTCACTGACCCAGTCCAGCGTGAAAGCGGTGATTTGTATGCAAACACGAAGACAGTCCCTTCACGCTCACCCGCGGGCGCATGTGCGGTGCGGCCGCAGGCCGCGTGGAAGGACCAGCCGCGCTGTCTTCGTGGAAGCCCCGAGCCAAAAACCCGCCGTGACTGCGAACTTCGTCAGCCCTGGCGCTGCTTGTGTTTTGGATTCTCGCAGATGACCATCACGTTGCCCTTGCGGCGAATCACCTTGCACTTCTCGCACATGGGCTTGACGGAAGGACGGACTTTCATGCTTACCCCTCCTCCACTTGCGGTATCATACCGCAACGACTCCGCGAATGCCAGCACTCCATTATTTGTAGCGGTACGTAATCCTGCCACGGGTCAGATCGTAAGGCGACAGTTCCACGGTGACGCGATCGCCCGGCAGGATCTTGATGTAGTGCATCCTGATCTTCCCGGATACATGGGCCAGAACCTTGTGGCCGTTTTCCAGCTCGACGCGAAACATCGCGTTCGGCAGAGGTTCGATCACGGTGCCCTCGACTTCAATCACATCGTCCTTCGCCATCTCATGTCCCCCCTTGCTCACGTTCCTGTGCATCTCGTCCGTTTGCCGTTTGAGCCTCCAGCAACATTCTCACCGCATGACGGAGCTCCGCATTCGTCACTCGGCCGCCGTCCGCGAGCTTCTGGGCAATGCCTTCGGCCATCCGATGAATTCTCCGGACATGCGCCACGTTCTTCTTCTTCGGCTTTTCGACGCGGCGGACATCCCCGTCGGCGATCCGCACAAACCGATCGCCTTCGTGGGCGAGAACCACCGCGACGAGTCCTGCGTCGCGCCCTTGAATGACCTCAACGTACGAACCGATCGGAGGGAGCTCCCGGGGTGCACCCATCGCGCTCTGCTTCACCTCTGAAACGGCGCTAAGGCCGCCACGACATCCTCGTGAACCTTCTCGATAGGCTGCTGTCCGTCGATCCGCTTGAGCAACCCGCGCTCCTCATAGTAGGCAATCAGGGGTTCCGTCTGCTTGAACTGCTCGAGGCGAGTCGCCACGGCCTCCTCGGTGTCGTCGGGGCGCTGATACAGCTCGCCACCGCACACGTCGCAAACGCCCTCCACCTTCGGGGGCTGGAACTTGACGTGGTACGTCGCTCCACATGAACGACATATGCGACGACCCGTCAGGCGTTCCTTCAGAACCGAGGGATCCACGTGGATGTAGAGGACGCAGTCGAGCGGTTTGCCGAGTTCCTGAAGCAAGTCATCGAGTGCCCGCGCCTGCGGAACCGTACGCGGAAACCCGTCGAGCAGAAACCCTTTCTCCGCGTCCGGCTTCTGCAGCCTGTCGCGGACCACCGCGACAGTGGTCTCGTCAGGCACCAAGCGCCCAGAGTCGAGATACGCCTTGACTTGTCGGCCGAGATCGCTCCCAGACGCAATCGCTTGCCGGAACATGTCTCCCGTCGATACATGGGGAATGCCAAACTCCGCCTGAATCTTGGCGGCCTGCGTTCCCTTCCCGGCGCCCGGCAATCCTATCAAAATGACCTGCACGGACATCCCCTCCTTGCATACAGCCGAGCGCCCAGCGCGCTCCGCCGTTCCATCCTAGTCCCGGATGAATCCGCGGTATTGACGCTGGAGCACCTGGCCCTCCATCTGCTGCATCGTCTGCAGCGCGACACCGACGAGAATGATGAGCGACGTTCCTTGGATGTTGTAATCGGTCAGGTTCATGGCGCCCAGAAGGATAAACGGCAAAATGGAAATCACACCGAGAAACACGGAACCGAAGACCGTCACCCGGTTGATCACCTTGATGATGTACATCTCGGTCTCGCGCCCCGGCCGCACGCCTGGAATGAAACCCGCATGCTTCTGCAGCTGTTCGGCCAGTTGCTGCGGATTGATCTGGACGTGCGTGTAGAAGAACGTGAACAGGATGATGAGAATCACTTCCGCGCCCATGAACCACCCGGTTTGCGGGCTCAGATAGCGCAGAATGAACTCGGCCCAGTGATGTGATTGAAAGTACGACGCGATCGTGTACGGCAAGAACAACAGCGAAATGGCGAAGATCACCGGGATCACGCCCGCCGCGAGCAACTTGATGGGGATATACGACTGCTGGCCCGAATAGACCGTGCGACCCACCACGCGCTTCGCGTACTGCACCGGGATCTTCCGCTCCGCCTGTTGCACGAACACGATGAGCGCGAAGATGATCACGATCCCCGCGATCAGGATCAGCGTCTTCAGGATCCCGAGGAAGAGGTGACCGGACTGATTCATGAACCAGTTGGCGTACACCTCTTGACCGAGGGTCGAGAACCGGGACAGGATGCTCGTGAAAATCAGGAGCGAGATGCCGTTCCCGACGCCTTTCTCCGTGATCATCTCTCCGAACCACATGAGGAGCGTGTCACCGGCGGTCAGCGTGACGACGATCACGATGTACGACCACCAGTTGTTGGCGTCCGGAAGCAAGAGCCCCGACCGCGCGAACATGTACGTGAATCCCGCGGCCTGCAGCAGACCGAGGGCCACCGTCAAGTACCGCGTGACCTGAGTGAGCTTTTGCCGCCCTGACTCGCCTTCCTTCTGCCACTCCTCAAATCGCGGGATCACGCCTGACTGCAACAACTGCACGATGATCGACGCGGTGATATACGGCGTGACACTCATCGCGAAGATCGAAAACCGGTAGAATGCGCCGCCGGAAAACATGTTCAGCAGGCTGAACAGCGCGTTGTTTCCGGCGCCCGCATTCAGCGCGCTCACGTTCATGCCGGGCACCGGAATGTACGTCCCAATCCGGTACACGGCAAGAACCATCAGCGTGAACAGGATGCGTTTGCGCAGGTGCTTCAGACGCCACAGGTTGGCGATGGCCTGCCACACGTCAGATCACCTCGACGGTACCACCCGCGGCCTCGATCTTTTCCTGCGCCGAGGATGAGAACGCGTGGGCCTTCACCGTCAGGCTCACCTGCAACTCGCCCTTGCCGAGAATCTTGAGTCCGTCCAGCGGTTCGCGAATGATCCGGCGTTCCAGCAAGAGCTCCGGCGTGACGACCGTCCCGGCCGGGAACACGTTCAGCCGGTCGACGTTGACCGTCGCATACACCTTCTTGAACCGAGCGTTGGTGAACCCGCGCTTCGGCAGGCGGCGGAACAACGGCGTCTGGCCACCCTCAAAGCCGGGACGCACGCCGCCACCGGATCGCGCCCACTGGCCCTTTGTACCGCGCGTGGACGTCTTGCCGTGGCCCGAGCTCGTGCCGCGGCCCACGCGCTTCTTGCGGTGTTTCGAACCCTCGGCGGGCTTCAGCTCGTGCAGTTTCATCCGTCACACCTCCCTGTCACTCGTCGACCTCTGTCACTTCGACCAGATGGCGAATGCGATTCACCATGCCGCGAATCACCGGCGTGTCCTCTCGCACGACCGTCTGGTACAACTTGCGGAACCCTAGTGCCGCGGCCGTCTTGCGCTGCACCGGTTGGCGTCCGTTGGGGCTGTGAACGAGCCGAATTGCAAGCTTCTTCGCCACCGTGTACGCCTCCTCTTCACAGAATCTCTTCCAGCGACTTTCCGCGAAGCCGCGCGACTTCCTCCGGCCGCTTCAGCTGCTTCAGCGCGTCAATGGTCGCGTGCACCATGTTGATGGGGTTGTTGGACCCGAGCGACTTCGTCACGATGTCCTTAATGCCCGCCAGCTCAAGCACGGCGCGAACGGGACCGCCGGCGATCACGCCGCTGCCTTCGGGCGCCGGCTTGATGAGGACCTTGCCCGCGCCAAAGTGGCCGAGCGCCTCGTGCGGAATGGTCGTCTTGCGCATGGGCACCTGTATCAGGTGCTTCTTCGCGTCCTCGATGCCCTTGCGAATCGCATCCGGAACCTCCTGCGCTTTGCCGAGGCCCGCGCCCACATGCCCTTGACCGTCGCCTACGACCACAAGCGCAGAGAACGAGAAACGCCGACCGCCCTTGACGACTTTCGCCACGCGGTTGACATGCACGACGCGCTCCGTCAGCTCCAATTGATTCGGGTCAATGCGCACGTGTACACCTTCCTCCTTGTCGAATTAGAAGTCGAGACCCGCTTCACGCGCGGCATCCGCAAGCGCGCGAACGCGCCCGTGGTACAGATAGCCGCCGCGATCGAACACGACCTTCTTGTATCCCTTGGCGAGAGCGCGCTCCGCAATCATGCGTCCGACCTTGCGGGCCCCCTCGACGTTGCCACCGTTGCCCTCAAAGCCCTTTTCCAGGCTCGACGCGGCTGCAATGGTGTGTCCCACCGTGTCGTCGATGAGCTGCGCGTAGATGTGCTTATTCGACCGAAACACGTTCAGCCGCGGGCGCTCGGGCGTCCCGAACACTTTGGCCCGAACCCGCACGTGACGCCGCTTGCGCGCTTCGTTGCGGTTTGGCTTGGTTATCACGCTTGTCACTCCTTTGCTCACGCGGCGCACCCGCCGGCATCACTTCTTACCGGTCTTACCGACCTTGCGCCGCACGTTTTCGCCTTCGTAACGGATTCCCTTCCCTTTATACGGTTCGGGCGGCCGGATGGAACGGACCTTCGCTGCGTAAATGCCCACAAGCTCCTTGTCGATGCCGCGCACGACGATCTTGTTCTGCGCGGGCACCTCGACCTCAATGCCCTCCACCTGCGGCAGGTCCACCGGATGCGAGAATCCGACTGACAGCGTCACCTTGTTGCCCTGTTTCGCCGCGCGATAGCCGACGCCCACCAGTTCCAAGCTTCTCGAGTACCCGTTGGTCACGCCTTCGACCATGTTCGCAATCACGCTGCGCGTCGTGCCGTGAAGCGCCCGGTGCAGCTTCTCATCGGACGGCCGTTCCACAATCACCTGATTGTCCTGCACCACGATCTTCATGTCCGGATGAACGCGGCGGGTCAGCTGCCCTTTCGGACCCTTCACCGTGACCTCCGTGCCGTTGACCGACACCTCGACCCCTGCCGGGATCGGAATCGGCTTGCGACCAATACGAGACATTCGTTGCACCTCCCGTCGTTCCGACTTACCACACGTAGCAGATGACCTCGCCGCCGACGCCAAGCTTGCGCGCCTCGCGATCCGTCATAATCCCCTTCGACGTCGAGATGATGGCAATTCCCAGTCCGCCGAGCACACGCGGCAGGTCTTCATGACCCACGTACACGCGCCGCCCCGGCTTCGAAATCCGCTTCAGGCCGGTGATCACGCGCTCGTTGTTCTTCCCGTACTTCAGGAACAGCCGGATGGTTCCCTGCGGGCCGTCCTGGATGTACTCGGCATCACGGATGTAGCCCTCGTTCTTCAAAATCTCCGCGATCGCGCGCTTCATCTTCGAAGCCGGAACCTCCACCTTCTCGTGCCGAACGAGGTTCGCGTTGCGAATGCGCGTGAGCATATCTGCAATCGGATCCGTCATCATGCGAGCTCGCCTCCTTCCACTTGCCGATTACCAACTGGCCTTCTTGACGCCCGGCAGCTGTCCCTTGTATGCCAGCTCGCGGAAGCAGATGCGGCACACGCCGAACTTGCGGTACACCGAATGCGGCCGCCCGCAGATGCGGCAGCGCGTGTACGCGCGGGTGCTGAACTTCGGCTTCCGCTGCGCCTTGATGATCATCGATTTCTTGGCCACCGTAGGACCTCCCTCTCCGTTACTGACGGAACGGCATTCCCAACTCGGTCAACAGCGCGCGCGCCTCTTCGTCCGTCTTGGCGGTGGTCACCACCACGACCTCCAGGCCGCGCACCTTGTCGATCTTGTCGTAGTCGATCTCCGGGAAAATCAACTGCTCGCGCAGCCCGAGCGTGTAGTTCCCGCGGCCGTCGAACGAACGCGGCGACACGCCCCTGAAGTCGCGCACACGCGGCAACGCCAAGTTCATCAGTTTGTCCAGGAAGTGATACATCCGCTCGCCGCGAAGTGTGACCTTGACGCCGATCGGCATGCCCTGGCGCAGACGGAAACCTGCGATGGACTTCTTCGCCCGCGTCACCACAGGCTGCTGCCCAGAGATGGCGCGCAGGTCCTCCACCGCCGCGTCGATCACCTTCGGGTTCTGCGTCGCCTCGCCGAGGCCCATGTTGATCACGATCTTCTCGAGCCGCGGCACCTCCAGCGGATTCTTGTAGTTGAACTGCTTCATCAGCGCCGGAACCACCTGGTTCCGGTATTTCTCCAGCAAACGAGCCAACGCTGTTCCCTCCTTTCACCTGGCTACTCAGTCAAGGATTTCGCCAGACTTTTTCGCGTACCGGACCTTGCGCCCGTCCTCGAGGAATTTGTATCCCACGCGCGTGGGCTCGCCCGTCTTCGGATCCACAATCATCACGTTGGACACGTGAATGGGGGCCTCTTTCTCCACGATCCCGCCCTCGGGATGCTGTGGATTCGGCTTCGTGTGGCGCTTCACGATGTTCACGCCTTCGACGACCACACGGCCCTCCTTCGGATACACCTTCAGGATCCGCCCTTGCTTCGACTTGTCCTTGCCTGCGATCACAACGACCTTATCGCCGGTCTTCACACGCAGCTTTGGCACGGTCACACCCCCTCTTCGCCGTCCTGGACTCACAGCACCTCGGGTGCCAACGAGATGATTTTCATGAAGTCGCGATCGCGCAATTCACGCGCCACCGGACCAAAGATGCGCGTGCCGCGAGGGCTCTTGTCTTCGCGGATAATCACCGCCGCATTCTCGTCGAACCGGATGTACGATCCGTCGCTCCGGCGAATGCCGCGCTTGCTGCGCACGATGACCGCCTTCACGACGTCGCCCTTCTTGACAACGCCACCGGGTGTTGCACTCTTGACGGACGCCACAATCACGTCGCCAATGTTGGCGTATTTGCGATTGGAACCGCCGAGCACACGGAAACACATGATCTCCTTCGCGCCCGAGTTGTCTGCAACCACGAGTCGCGTTTGCGGTTGAATCATCTCCGCATCCTCCCTTCAGCCGACAGCCGAATCAGACAATCTCCGCACGTTCCACGATCTCGACCAGGCGCCACCGCTTCTCCTTGCTGAGCGGCCGCGTCTCCATGATCCGCACGATATCGCCGATCTTCGCCTCGTTGTTCTCGTCATGCGCCTTGAACTTCTTGGTGCGACGAACCGTCTTGCCGTACAGCGGATGCATGACGCGCTCCTCGACGGCCACGACGATCGTCTTGTCCATCTTGTCGCTCACGACCTTACCGACGCGCACCTTGCGCTGCTTGCGCTCGTTCTCTGCCATGTCCGGCAAACCTCCCTTCTCAGCCGATGCCCAACTCGCGTTGACGCAGGATCGTTTTCGCGCGCGCGATGTCCTTGCGGACCTGCCGAATGCGCATGGGGTTCTCCAGTTGACCCGTTGCGAGTTGGAAGCGGAGGTTGAACAACTCGTCCTTCAGCCCGTCGATCCGAGCCTTCAGCTCCTCGTCGCTCAGACTCCGAAGCTCAGTTGCCTTCATTCGCGTCACCACCCACTTCTTCACGAGTCACGAACTTGCACTTGATCGGCAGTTTGTGCGCGGCCAGGCGCATCGCTTCGCGCGCAACCTCTTCACTCACACCGGCCACTTCAAACAACACGCGGCCCGGCTTCACGACCGCAACCCACATCTCCGGCGATCCCTTACCGCTACCCATACGAGTCTCGGCAGGCTTCTTCGTCACCGGCTTCGACGGGAAGATCTTAATCCACACCTTGCCACCGCGGCGCATGTAGCGCGTCATCGCGATACGAGCGGCCTCAATCTGGCGGTTCGTCACCCAGGCCGGCTCCAGGGCCACAAGCCCGTACTCGCCGAACGCGACCGTCCGTCCGCCCTTGGCGCGTCCCTTCAGGCGACCGCGATGCTCCTTGCGGTACTTCACGCGCTTTGGCATCAACATGGTCCATCAACCTCCTTGAACCGCTTCAGAAGCCGCCTCCGCCTGGGCGTTCTTCCGCTTCGGCAACACTTCTCCCCTGTAGATCCAAACCTTCACGCCGATCCGCCCGTACGTCGTGTGCGCCTCGGCGAGCGCGTAGTCGATGTCGGCGCGCAGCGTCTGGAGCGGAACCGTCCCTTCCACGTAGCCCTCGGTTCGGGCAATTTCTGCGCCGCCCAACCGGCCGGAGACCTGCACACGAACGCCCTTGGCTCCCGCGCGCATCGAACGCTGAATCGCCTGCTTCATGGCGCGACGGAACGCCACGCGGCGCTCGAGCTGTTGCGCGATGCTCTCCGCCACGAGTTTCGCGCAGAGATCCGGCTGCTTGATCTCCGAAATGGAAATGTGCACCCGCTTGCCCGTCAGTTTGTTCAACTCGTTCCGCAGCGCGTCGACCTCTTGTCCGCCTTTCCCGATGACCATGCCAGGCTTCGCCGTGTGGATGGTCACGTTGATGCGATTCGCCGCCCGCTCGATCTCGACGGAACCTATCGCTGCATCCTTGAGGCGCTGCATCACGTAGTTGCGGATCTTCAGGTCCTCATGCAGAAGTTCCTGATAGTCCTTCTTATTGGCGTACCATTTCGCTTCCCAGTCGCGGATGATCCCAATGCGAAGGCCGATTGGGTTTACCTTTTGCCCCATGCAGGCGATCCCTCCTTACCTTTCCGCCAGGACGACGGTGATGTGGCTCGTGCGCTTGAAGATGCTGAAGGCACGGCCCTGCGCGCGGGGATGCCACCGCTTCAGCGTCGGCCCCTCGTCGACGTAAATCTCCTTGATGTAGAGCCGATCCACGTCCATGTTGTGATTGTTCTCGGCATTTGCAATTGCGGAGCGAAGCACCTTCTCAACCAAGGGCGATGCGGCCCGCGGGGTGAACTTCAGGATGGCAAGCGCCTCTTGAACGTTCTTCCCGCGCACCAAGTCGACCACCAGGCGAGCCTTGCGCGGGGCAATGCGCAGATAGCGTGCAACCGCGCGGGCCGTCCGCGTTTCCGACTGCGTCGATGCCATGACACGACCTCCTCGTTCGGGCGTGGCCGCCTGAGCCAGCGCCCAGACTCGTTCAGACTTTAGCGCGAGCGCGAAGACTTCTCGTCGCCTGCGTGGCCCCGGAATGTACGGGTCGGGACGAACTCGCCGAGCTTGTGCCCAACCATGTCCTCCGTGACGTAAACCGGGACGTGCTTCCGGCCATCATGAACCGCAAACGTGTGCCCCACGAATTGCGGGAAGATGGTCGAACGGCGCGACCACGTCTTGATGACCTTCTTCTCGCCAGCGGCATTGAGAGCCTCGACCTTCTTCATGAGATGGGCGTCACAGAACGGACCTTTCTTCAAGGAACGACCCACTGCGAACGACCTCCCTTCCAAGTGAACGTGAACTTCGCATCACTTCGTGCGGCGGCGCACGATGTATTTATCCGTCGGATGGTTCTTCTTGCGCGTCTTCTTACCGAGCGTCGGCTTGCCCCAAGGCGACATCGGCGACTTGCGGCCAATCGGCGCCTTGCCTTCGCCACCGCCGTGCGGGTGATCCACCGGGTTCATGGCAGAACCGCGAACCGTCGGACGACGTCCCAGCCAACGGCTGCGACCCGCCTTGCCCAGGGTGATGTTCTCGTGATCCAAGTTGCCGACCTGTCCGATGGTCGCGCGGCACTCCAGCCGGATCTTGCGCACCTCGCCGGACGACAGGCGCACCTGCGCATAGTCGCCTTCCTTCGCCATCAGCTGGGCGCTCGCACCGGCCGCGCGCGCCAGTTGACCGCCATGGCCCGGGTACAGCTCGATGTTGTGGATGACCGTACCCACCGGAATCGACCTGAGCGGCAGGGCGTTCCCGACGCGAATGTCCACGTCTTCGCCGCTCATCACCACGTCGCCCACCTTCAGGCCATGCGGCGCGATGATGTAGCGCTTCTCGCCGTCCAGATAATGCAGGAGCGCAATCCGAGCGGAACGGTTCGGATCATATTCGATGGTGGCCACCTTCGCCGGCACGCCATCCTTGTTGCGCTTGAAATCGATGATGCGGTACATCCGCTTATGGCCGCCGCCGCGGTGGCGCACCGTGATGCGGCCCTGGTTGTTCCGCCCCGCCTTCTTCTTGAGCGGGACCAACAGCGACTTCTCCGGCTTATCCGTCGTGATCTCTTCGAACGTCGAGACCGACATGAACCGGCGGCCGGGAGAAGTCGGACGGTACTTCTTGATCCCCATCGAGACGACCTCCTTGTCAGTGGACTGCGATCACGACTCGCCGAAGAAGTCGATCGTCTTCGACCCTGGCTTCAGCTTGACGATGGCCTTCTTCCAGTCCGACGTGCGGCCGACGAATTTGCCGACGCGCTTCTTTTTGCCGCGCACATTCATCGTGTGCACGGATTCCACCTCAACGCCGAACAACTTTTCAATCGCCTTGCGGATCTCAACCTTGTTCGCGCGGCGATCGACCTCAAACACGTACTTGTTTTCCTCCATCAGTTCCGTGGAGCGCTCCGTGATGATGGGGCGCTTGATCAAGTCGCGCGGATCCATCAGGCGAACACCTCCTCCACCTTCTGAACGGCGTCCTTCGTCAGCACGAGATGGTCATGGCGGAGGAGTTCGTACACGTTGAGGCCGGCAGCCTCCATGTACTTCACGTTGGGAATGTTCCGCGCCGAGAGGTACACGGGCTGTTTCTTCTCACCGTCGACAATCAGCGCCTTCTCCACATTGAGATTGCGGAGAACCGTCGCCATCTCCTTCGTCTTCGGCCGCTCAAACTCAAGCCCTTCCACCACGACGATCTTGCCCTCTTGCACCTTCGAAGACAAAGCGCTGTACAGCGCGGCGCGCCTCACCTTCTTGGGCACCTTGAACGCATAGGAACGCGGGACCGGCCCGTGAACCACACCGCCTCCGCGCCACTGCGGCGCACGAATGCTGCCTTGGCGCGCCCGACCCGTGCCCTTTTGGCGCCACGGCTTGCGCCCGCCGCCAGAGACTTCCGCGCGCGTCTTCGTCTTGTGGGTCCCGCGGCGCCGAGCAGCCAAATACTGCAGGACCACCATGTGCATCAAGTCCGGCCGCACGGGCGCGGCGAAAATCTTCTCATTCAGCTCGATCTCGCCCACCTGCTGTCCGGCCGTATTCAACACAGCCACTGTCGGCATGTCGTCTTCCTCCCTTCGGTCAGGCTCCTCACTTCTTCGCAGGCTGCTTGACAGCCGAACGGATGGTCACAAACGAATTCCGAGGCCCCGGGACCGATCCCTTGATGAGGATCACATTCTTCTCAGGATCCACCTTCACGACCTCAAGATTTTGCACCGTGACCCGCTCACCGCCCATACGCCCAGCCATCGTCTGGCCTTTAAAGGTGCGGTTCGGCGCGATGGAACCCAACGAACCCACGCCGCGGTGATACTTGGAACCGTGCGCCATCGGACCGCGATGCTGGTTGTGGCGCTTAATGGGGCCCGCAAAACCTTTGCCCTTCGATACGCCCGTCACATCGACGATATCGCCAGGCGCAAAGATGTCGGCTTTCACCTGCTGCCCAACCTCGTATTCCTCCACGTTCACGCCGCGGATTTCGCGGATGTACCGCTTCGGCGCCGTGCCAGCCTTGGCCGCATGGCCGATCTCCGGCTTCGTCGCGCGGCTCGCCTTCTTGTCCGCAAAGCCCAACTGAATGGCCTCATAGCCGTCCTTGTCCAGGACGCGCTTTTGAAGCACCACGCACGGGCCCGCCTCGATCACCGTCACCGGCACGACGTCTCCGTCCTCCGTGAAGACCTGCGTCATGCCGAGTTTGCGCCCGAGAATCCCTTTCACAGCGTGCACCTCCTCGTCACACGTTACAACGCATCCACGCGTTTCACACTATGATCAAAGCTTGATCTCGATGTCCACACCCGAGGGCAGATCGAGGCGCATCAGCGCATCCACGGTCTGCGGCGTCGGATTGTGAATGTCGATCAGACGCTTGTGCGTTCGAATCTCAAACTGCTCGCGCGAGTCCTTGTACTTGTGGGGAGCGCGAAGAATGGTGTACAGCTCGCGATCCGTCGGAAGAGGCACAGGCCCAGACACCTTGGCGCCCGAACGCTTGGCCGTCTCGACGATGCGCTCCGCAGATTGATCCAACACCGTGTGGTCATACGCCTTCAAGCGGATCCGAATCTTTTGCTTCGCCATATGTTTTCCCTCCTTTGTCGCCCAATTCGTTGGACATACTCAGCGGAAATTCCCCCAGCGGTATCCCATATGGCGCTGGACACATGGGCAACCTTCCGCCTCATCGCGTTTAGAGACCAACGCTCGATATTATACTAGAGGCGTCGTGCGCTGACAAGAGTTGTGACCGGTCTCCGCGAACTGCCCGCCAGGGGCGGTCTGCCTCTGTGCACAAGCGGAGAAGGCGGCCTACCGACCGCCTTCTCCGCTTCGCTATGAACCTGATTCACATCACAGCTCAGCTCAAGATCTTCGTCACAACGCCAGCGCCGACCGTGCGGCCGCCCTCGCGGATGGAGAAACGGGTGCCTTCCTCGACGGCGATGGGGGCGATGAGCTCCACGGTCATCGACACGTTGTCGCCCGGCATGACCATCTCGGTGCCCTCGGGCAGCTGGACGACGCCCGTGACGTCCGTCGTGCGGAAGTAGAACTGCGGCCGATAGCCGTTGAAGAACGGAGTATGACGGCCACCTTCTTCCTTCGTCAGGACGTACACCTCAGCCTCGAACTTGGTGTGCGGGTTGATGCTGCCCGGCTTGCAGAGCACCTGGCCGCGCTCCACGTCCTTGCGCTCGACGCCGCGGAGCAGCGCACCGATGTTGTCGCCCGCCTGCGCCTCGTCGAGGAGCTTGCGGAACATCTCGATGCCCGTCGCGACCGTCTTGCGGCGCTCTTCGCGCAGACCGACGATCTCGACCTCGTCGCCGACTTTGAGCGTACCGCGCTCCACACGGCCCGTCGCGACCGTACCGCGGCCGGTGATGGTGAACACGTCCTCAACCGGCATCAGGAACGGCTTTGAGGTGTCGCGCTCCGGCGTCGGGATGTACTCGTCGACCGCGTTCATGAGCTCCTCGATCTTCGCAACCCACTGCGGATCGCCCTCGAGAGCCTTCAGCGCGGAACCGCGAATGACCGGAACGTCGTCGCCGGGGAACTCGTACTCGTTGAGGAGTTCGCGAACCTCCATCTCGACGAGATCGAGCAACTCCTCATCGTCCACCATGTCGCACTTGTTCAGGAAGACGACGATGTACGGAACGCCCACCTGACGCGACAGGAGAATGTGCTCGCGCGTTTGCGGCATCGGGCCGTCCGCAGCGGACACCACGAGGATGGCGCCGTCCATCTGAGCCGCACCCGTGATCATGTTCTTCACGTAGTCAGCGTGCCCAGGGCAGTCGACGTGCGCGTAGTGACGCTTGTCCGTCTCGTACTCGACGTGCGCCGTGTTGATGGTGATGCCGCGCTCGCGCTCCTCCGGAGCCTTGTCGATATCCTCGTAGCGCTGCGCCTTGGCCTTACCCTTCGCAGCCAACACGGTCGTAATGGCGGCGGTCAGCGTCGTCTTACCATGGTCGACGTGGCCGATGGTCCCAATGTTGACGTGGGGTTTCGTGCGCTCAAATTTCTCCTTAGCCACCAGAGCTCACTCCTTATTCACCTTTGTTCTTCTTAATAATCCCCTCTGCGACGTTGCGCGGAACCTCATCGTAGTACGCGAGCTCCATCGCATACGTGCCGCGCCCTTGGGTGCGCGACCGCAGGGAGGTGGAATAACCAAACATCTCAGCAAGAGGCACATACGCCTTGATGACGCTGGCGTTGCCGCGCGTCTCCATTCCTTCGACGCGGCCGCGGCGGGCGTTGATATCGCCCAGGATGTCGCCCATGTACTCCTCCGGCACGGTCACCTCAACCCGCATGACCGGCTCGAGCAGGATGGGATCCGCCTTCTCGGCGCCAGCCTTGAGCGCCATGGAGCCCGCGATCTTGAACGCCATTTCGCTGGAGTCGACCTCGTGGTACGAACCGTCGTACAGCGTGGCCTTGATGTCCACCAGCGGATAACCCGCGAGGACGCCGTTGCGCATGGCCTCCTGGATGCCTTCCTCGACCGCCGGGATGTATTCCTTCGGTACGACGCCGCCGACGATCTTGTTCTCGAACACGAAGCCCTGACCGCGCTCGAGAGGCTCCAGGATGATCTTGACGTGGCCATACTGCCCGCGGCCGCCGGACTGCCGGACGAACCGGCCCTCCTGATCGACCCGCTTGGTGATGGTCTCGCGGTAAGCGACCTGAGGCTTACCGACGTTGCACTCGACCTTGAACTCGCGCTGCATGCGGTCGACGATGATCTCCAGGTGCAACTCGCCCATGCCCTGGATGATGGTCTGGCCGGTCTCCTGGTCCGTGTAGGTGCGGAACGTCGGATCCTCTTCCGCGAGCTTCTGAAGCGCAAGCGCCATCTTGTCCTGGTCCGCCTTGGTCTTCGGCTCGATCGACACCGAGATGACCGGATCCGGGAAGTCCATCGACTCCAGGATCACGACGTTCTTTTCATCACAGAGCGTGTCACCCGTCGTCGTGTCCTTCAGGCCGACCGCAGCCGCGATATCACCCGCGTAGACCTCTTCGATCTCCTCGCGGTGATTCGCGTGCATCTGCAGAATGCGCCCGATGCGCTCGCGCTTGCCCTTCGTCGAATTCAGCACGTACGAACCCGACTGAAGCGTGCCCGAGTACACCCGGAAGAAGGCGAGCTTGCCGACGAACGGATCGCTCATGATCTTGAACGCCAGCGCGGCGAACGGCTCGTCGTCCGACGAATGCCGCTCGACCTCCTGGCCGTCCGGCGTGAAGCCCTTGATGGCCGGGATGTCGTTCGGCGCAGGGAGATAATCGACGACCGCATCCAACATCGGCTGGACGCCTTTGTTGCGGTAGGAAGAGCCGCACAGAACCGGGAAGAGGAGACCTTTACAGGTGCCCTCGCGAAGCCCCGCCTTGATCTCTTCGACCGTCAGCTCTTCGCCCTCGAGGTACTTCATCATCAGTTCCTCGTTGACCTCGGCGACAGCCTCGATCATCTCGGCGCGCTTTTCCTCCGCGAGCGATTGCAGCTCCGGCGGGATGTCCGTGTTCTCGGCGCGCGTGCCGAGATCGTCCGTGTAGATGATCGCCTTCATTTCAATCAGGTCGACCATCCCTTTGAAGGTGTCCTCCGCGCCGATGGGCAGCTGAATCGGGACCGCCTTGGCACCCAGGCGCTTCTTCATCTGTTCGACACATGCCAGGAAGTCCGCGCCCACGATGTCCATCTTGTTGACGTAGGCGATACGAGGAACATGGTACTTGTCAGCCTGCCGCCACACCGTCTCGGACTGGGGCTCGACGCCCATTTTGGCGTCAAAGACCGCCACCGCGCCGTCGAGCACGCGCAGAGAACGCTCCACCTCAACCGTGAAGTCCACGTGCCCTGGCGTGTCGATAATGTTGATGCGGTGCCCCTTCCATTGACAGGTCGTAGCGGCGGACGTGATGGTGATCCCGCGCTCCTGCTCCTGGACCATCCAGTCCATGGTCGCGGCACCTTCGTGCACCTCGCCGATCTTGTGGACGCGGCCAGTGTAGAACAGGATACGCTCGGTTGTCGTCGTCTTACCGGCATCGATGTGAGCGATGATGCCGATATTCCGCGTCTTTTCGAGCGGGAATGCGCGTGCCATCGCGCCGCCTCCCTTCTAACCGTCAGATTACCAGCGATAATGCGCGAACGCCTTGTTGGCTTCCGCCATGCGGTGCGTATCCTCGCGCTTCCGAACCGCGCCGCCCGTGTTGTTGGCTGCGTCCATCAGTTCGGCGGCCAGGCGATACTCCATGCCCTTCTCGCTCCGCTGACGCGCATACTGCACCAACCAGCGAAGACCGAGCGAGATGCGGCGCTCCGGGCGAACCTCAACAGGAACCTGGTAGTTCGATCCGCCCACGCGGCGGGCCTTGACTTCCAGCACCGGCATCACGTTGCGCAGCGCAGCCTCGAAGACCTCCATCGGGTCTTTCCCGGTGCGCTCACGAATGATATCGAACGCCTTGTAGACGATGCGTTCCGCGATGCCCTTCTTCCCGTCGACCATCACCTTGTTGATCAGGCGAGCGACCAACTTGTTGTTGTAAACGGGATCCGGCAACACATCACGCTTTGGGACGGGCCCCTTTCTCGGCACACTGCCCCCTCCTTTCCAAGCGATTCATCCAGCCCATGCAGTCGGACGATACATGCCAGCGAAACCGACTTACTTCTTCGGCCGCTTCGCCCCGTACTTGGAACGGCCCTGCATGCGATCCTTCACGCCGGCCGAATCCAGCGCGCCGCGGACGATGTGGTAACGCACACCCGGCAAGTCCTTGACGCGTCCGCCGCGGACGAGCACGACGGAGTGCTCTTGCAAATTGTGCCCAATGCCAGGGATGTACGCCGTGACCTCGATGGTGTTGGTCAGACGCACACGCGCATATTTCCGAAGTGCCGAGTTCGGCTTCTTCGGCGTCATGGTGCCCACGCGCGTGCACACCCCGCGCTTCTGGGGAGACGGCAAGTTCGTCAGCTTCTTGGTCTGGCTGTTGTAGCCGAACTGCAGCGCAGGCGCCTTGGACTTCTTCACGACGGCCTTGCGGCCTTTGCGCACCAATTGGTTGATGGTCGGCACCCGTGCACCTCCTCTCAAGTGTTCACGTCCTTGCGGTTGACCCTCTCGCAAGACCACAGACCCAGGCGGTTCATCGGTCCGCAAACAAAAAGCACGCCAAAGCGAAGCATCGCTACTCTGCGAGGATACAGGCGGACGCCGCGCCGACTTCAATACCGCACGCTTTCCCGAGTTGCCTCATGGTGTCGACCCATTCAATCGGAACACCGAGTTTCGACGCCAATTGCACCACAGGTTCCGTCACTCGCGGCTCGGCATCCTTCGCGACATACACGCACACCACTTGACCAGACGTCTGCCTCAGTGCCTTCAGCGTCTGGTTGGTGCCGACGGTCTTCTTCTTCGCTTGGCGTATGTCGTCAAGGGACACCGCACGATCCTCCTCAATGGAAAACATCGTGCTGACGCACACTAGGGAATTCTATCATCGCGATTTCCGGGCTGTCAACCAAACGCCGGTCGACAGCCCGAATTTCCCAACCGCCTCGAACCGTCAGTCTGCGCTCGACACTGCCTCCGCCTCGGCCCCTTCTTGCCCAGCGGCCGCTTCGGCGTCGCCAGGGCGCACCACCTCGGGCTCCACGTTGCGGTACCTGACCATGCCCGTGCCCGCCGGAATCAGTTTCCCGATGATCACGTTCTCCTTCAGGCCGAGCAGGCGGTCCACCTTGCCCTTGATGGCGGCCTCGGTGAGCACGCGGGTCGTCTCCTGGAACGAAGCCGCCGACAGGAACGAGTCGGTCTCGAGCGACGCCTTTGTGATGCCGAGCAGAGCCGGGCGCGCCACAGCGGGCTCTTTGCCCGAGAGAAGCGCCTCCCGGTTCGCCGCTTCGTACTCGAACAGATCCACATAGGTGCCCGGCAGAAGCTCCGTGTCTCCCGCGTCGAGAATGCGAACTTTCCTCAACATCTGCCGGATCATCACTTCGATGTGCTTGTCGTTGATGTCCACGCCCTGGAGCCGGTAGACGCGCTGCACCTCGCGCAGCAGATAGTTCTGCACGCCCTGCAGGCCCTTGACCCGGAGCATCTCCTTCGGATCGACCGAACCCTCGGTCAATTCCTCGCCAGCCTCCAACTGCTGGCCGACACTGACCCGGATGCGCGATCCGTACGGGATCTGATAGGTCTTCGTCTCGCTCTCGCCCGTCAGCTCAATCTCGCGCTTGTCCTTGCCCTCGCGAATATCCGTGATGACGCCGTCGAATTCGGCGATCACGGCCTGACCCTTCGGGTTGCGCGCCTCGAAGAGCTCCTGCACGCGCGGCAGACCCTGCGTGATGTCGTCGCCGGCGACACCGCCCGTGTGGAACGTGCGCATCGTGAGCTGCGTACCCGGCTCGCCGATGGACTGCGCGGCGATGATGCCGACGGCCTCGCCGACCTCCACCATGTCGCCCGTCGCGAGATTGCGGCCATAGCACAGCTGGCACACGCCATGGCGCGTCCGGCAGGTGAGGACGGAGCGGATGGTGACCTCCTTGATGCCCGCCGCGACG
The DNA here is from genome assembly GCF_017329605.1 of Alicyclobacillus fructus. Classification (GTDB taxonomy): domain Bacteria; phylum Bacillota; class Bacilli; order Alicyclobacillales; family Alicyclobacillaceae; genus Alicyclobacillus; species Alicyclobacillus fructus. The sequence continues at coordinate 76,666 of NZ_JAFMTY010000003.1, read as the reverse complement.
ATCTTGTCGGCGGCCTCTTCGTCGATCATCTCGTTCTTGCCGACGATCTTCTCGCCCGTCTCGGGATGGTACACGTCCTGGAATGCGACGCGCCCTTCAAGGCGATCGCGCAAGTCCTCGATGACCTCGCTGCCGTCCCGGATCTCCATCACCCTTAGGCCCTTGTCGGTCCCGCAGTCGTGCTCGCGAACGATGGTGTCCTGCGCCACGTCCACGAGGCGGCGGGTGAGGTAACCGGAGTCCGCCGTCCGGAGCGCGGTGTCGGCGAGACCCTTGCGGGCGCCGTGCGTCGAAATGAAGTATTCCAGCACCGACAGGCCCTCGCGGAAGTTCGACTTGATGGCCAGCTGGATGATCTCGCCCGATGGATTCGCCATCAACCCGCGCATGCCCGCCAGCTGCGTGATCTGGGAGTTCGAACCGCGCGCGCCGGAGGTCGCCATCATATAGATGGGGTTGAACTGATCCATGCTCTCCATCAGGATGGACGAGATCTGCTCCTTGGCCTCCGACCAAATCTGGCTGAACGTCACATACTGCTCTTCTTCGGTGATGAGCCCGCGCCGGTACTGCAGCTTCAGCTTGTGCTCCTTGGCTTCGGCCTCGGCGATGATCCGCTTCTTCTCCTCAGGCACCACGATGTCGCTGATGGAAATGGTGATGCCCGCGAGCGTCGAGTAGTGGAACCCGAGGCGCTTGACCTTGTCCAGGATTTCCGCCGTCATCGTCGTTCCATAGCGGCGGAAACACTCGGCGAGAATATTGCCAAGGTCCTTCTTGATGACCGCCTTCGGAATCGGCCGCTTGAGAATCGCCTCCCGCACGTCCACGCCCTTCTCGAAGATGAACGTCTCATCGGGCGGCCCTCCGAGCAGGTTCGACTTCGCCGCCGAATGGAGATACGGGAAGTCGGCCGGGAAGATGCTGTTGAAGATGAGCTTGCCCGGCGTCGTGATCAGGAGCGCATTGGCCTGCTTTTCCGTGAACGACGTCTTGCCGACCGCCTTCGCCGGAAGCGCGATGCGCGTCTGCAAGGTGATCAGCCGTTGATGGAGCGCGTACTCGACCTCGGACATCGAGGCAAAGACCTTGCCTTCGCCGGGGGCGCCCTCGCGCTCGATGGTCAGATAGTACGAACCGAGCACCATGTCCTGCGTCGGCGTGACAACAGGTTTGCCGTCCTTCGGATTGAGGATGTTGTGAGCCGCGAGCATCAACAGCCGCGCCTCCGCCTGTGCCTCGGCCGAAAGCGGGACGTGAACGGCCATTTGGTCGCCGTCAAAGTCCGCGTTGTACGCCGTGCACACGAGCGGGTGCAGCTTGATGGCGCGCCCCTCGACGAGGACGGGCTCGAACGCCTGGATACCCAGGCGGTGCAGCGTCGGCGCGCGGTTCAACAGCACCGGGTGCTGCTTGATGACGTCCTCGACGACGTCCCACACTTCATCCGACACGCGCTCGACCTTTCGCTTCGCGCTCTTGATGTTGTGCGCAAGTCCGCGCGCGACGAGCTCTTTCATCACGAACGGCTTGAACAGCTCGAGCGCCATTTCCTTCGGCAGGCCGCACTGGTACATGCGCAGTTCAGGGCCCACTACAATAACGGATCGGCCCGAGTAGTCGACGCGCTTGCCGAGCAGGTTCTGCCGGAAGCGACCCTGCTTCCCCTTCAGCATGTGCGACAGGCTCTTGAGCGGGCGGTTGCCAGGGCCGGTCACCGGGCGACCGCGGCGGCCGTTGTCGATCAGCGCGTCCACGGCCTCCTGCAACATCCGCTTCTCGTTCTGCACGATGATATCGGGCGCGCCGAGATCGAGCAGGCGCTTCAGGCGGTTGTTGCGGTTGATGACGCGCCGATACAGATCGTTCAGGTCCGATGTCGCGAAACGCCCACCGTCGAGCTGCACCATCGGGCGAAGATCGGGCGGGATCACCGGCAGCGCCTCGAGGATCATCCAGCTCGGCTTGTTGCCGGACTGGCGGAACGCCTCGATGACCTCAAGCCGCTTGATGGCCCGGTTGCGCCGCTGCCCTTGCGCGGTGCGGAGCTCCTCGCGCAGGATCTCGACTTCGCGGTCGAGATCGATCTCCTGCAGGAGCGTGCGGATGGCCTCCGCGCCCATGCCCGCCTTGAACGCGTACCCGTACTTCTCACGGTAGGAGCGATACTCCTTCTCCGAAAGAAGCTGCTTCTTTTCGAGCGGCGTGTCGCCGGGATCGGTCACGACGTACGACGCGAAGTAGATGACCTCCTCGAGCGCGCGCGGCGACATGTCGAGGATGAGCCCCATGCGGCTCGGGATGCCCTTGAAGAACCAGATGTGCGAGACAGGCGCCGCCAGCTCGATGTGCCCCATGCGCTCGCGGCGCACCTTGGACCGCGTGACCTCGACGCCGCAGCGGTCGCACACGACGCCCTTGTAGCGGATCCGCTTGTACTTGCCGCAGTGGCACTCCCAGTCGCGCGTCGGGCCGAAGATCTTCTCACAGAACAGCCCCTCCTTCTCTGGGCGGAGCGTGCGGTAATTGATGGTCTCCGGCTTCTTCACCTCGCCGTGCGACCAAGAGCGGATCTTTTCCGGCGACGCGAGTCCAATCTTCATGAACTCAAAGTTGTTCAGGTCAAACAACTTGTGCACCCTCCAATCGTCGTGCCTGGGTATCGGTCTCGCACAGGGTCAATCGCCGACCTCGTTGTACTCCAGGTTCAGATTGAGCTTCTCGGGGCTGTCCTCGTCGTCGTCCATCTCCTTCATTTCGATCTCGCGCTCGTCGCCGCTCAAAATCTTCACGTCCATGCCCAAGCTCTGGAGCTCTTTGATGAGCACCTTGAACGACTCCGGCACGCCCGGCTCCGGCACGTTCTCGCCCTTGACGATAGCCTCGTACGTCTTCACACGGCCCACGACGTCGTCCGACTTGACCGTGAGAAGCTCTTGCAGGGTGTACGCCGCGCCGTACGCCTCGAGCGCCCACACCTCCATCTCGCCAAACCGCTGGCCGCCAAACTGCGCCTTTCCTCCGAGCGGCTGCTGCGTGACGAGCGAGTACGGGCCCGTGGAGCGGGCGTGAATCTTGTCGTCCACCAGGTGGTGCAGCTTCATCATGTACACGTAACCGACGGTGACGCGGTTCTCAAACGGCTCGCCGGTCCGCCCGTCGTACAGCACCTGCTTGCCGTCCTCCGGCAGCCCCGCTTCGCGCAGGGTCTCAAACACGTCTTCCGGCTTCGCGCCGTCAAACACCGGCGTCGCCATCTTCAGGCCAAGCACCTTCGCCGCCATGCCGAGGTGCGTCTCCAGCACCTGCCCGATGTTCATACGAGACGGCACACCGAGCGGATTCAGCACGATCTCGACCGGCGTCCCATCCTCGAGGAACGGCATATCCTCTTCCGGCAGAATGCGCGCCACTACGCCCTTGTTGCCATGGCGCCCGGCCATCTTGTCGCCCTCGGAAATCTTGCGCTTCTGCGCCACATACACCCGCACCAGCTGATTCACGCCGGCAGGCAGTTCGTCGCCGTTCTCGCGCGTGAACACCTTGACATCCACGACGATCCCGGCGCCACCGTGCGGGACGCGAAGCGAGGTATCGCGGACCTCGCGCGCCTTTTCGCCGAAGATGGCGTGCAACAGCCGCTCCTCCGCCGTGAGCTCCGTGACCCCCTTCGGCGTCACCTTGCCGACCAGGATGTCGTTCGTCGTGATCTCCGCGCCAATGCGGATGATGCCGCGCTCGTCGAGATTCTTGAGCGCATCCTCGCCCACATTCGGGATGTCGCGGGTGATTTCCTCAGGCCCCAGCTTCGTGTCGCGCGCCTCGATCTCGTACTCCTCGATGTGAATGGACGTGTAGACGTCCTCCTTCACCATCTTCTCGGAGATGAGAATCGCGTCCTCGTAGTTGTAGCCTTCCCACGTCATGAACGCGACGAGCACGTTCCGCCCAAGCGCCAGCTCGCCGTTTTGCGTGGCCGGCCCGTCCGCGAGGATGTCGCCCACCTTGACGCGATCGCCCTCGCGCACGATGGGCCGCTGGTTCAAGCACGTGTTCTGGTTGGAGCGCGCAAACTTGATCAGCTTGTATTTGTGGACGTTGCCCTTGACCACCTGTCCGTCCACCACGGCCTCTTCGCGCACCCAGATTTCGCGCGCCGTCACGCGCTCGACGACGCCGTTGTGCTTCGAGACCACGCACACGCCCGAGTCCTTCGCCGCCTGGTACTCCATCCCCGTGCCCACGAGCGGCGAATCGGTCACGAGAAGCGGGACCGCTTGGCGCTGCATGTTCGATCCCATGAGCGCGCGGTTGGCATCGTCGTTCTCCAAGAACGGAATGAGCGCCGTGGCGACCGACACGACCTGCTTCGGCGAAACGTCCATGTAGTCGATGCGATCCCGGCTCACGGTGATCACGTCTTCGCGCGATCGCACCGTGATTTCCTCCGCGACGAAGTGACCGTCCTCCGTCAGCGGCTCGTTCGCCTGCGCAATCAGGTAATTCTCTTCCTCGTCGGCCGTCAGATAATCGATCTGGTCCGTCACCACGCCCGTCTCCGGATCGACGCGCCGGTATGGCGTCTCGATGAAGCCGTACTCGTTGACGCGCGCGTACGTCGAGAGCGAGTTGATGAGGCCGATGTTCGGGCCTTCCGGCGTCTCGATGGGGCACATGCGGCCGTAGTGCGAATAGTGCACGTCGCGGACCTCAAATCCCGCGCGCTCGCGCGTCAGACCGCCGGGCCCGAGCGCCGAGAGGCGCCGCTTGTGCGTGAGCTCCGCCAGCGGGTTCGTTTGGTCCATGAACTGCGAGAGCTGGCTGGAACCGAAAAACTCCTTGATGGCCGCAATCACCGGCCGAATGTTGATCAAAGCCTGAGGCGTGATCGCGCTCGCGTCCTGAATGGACATGCGCTCGCGCACCACCCGCTCCATGCGGGACAGGCCAATGCGGAACTGGTTCTGCAGCAACTCGCCCACGGACCGGAGGCGACGGTTGCCGAGGTGATCGATGTCGTCGGTGGTCCCCACGCCGCGCAGCAGGTTGAAGAAATACGAGACCGCGGCGATGATATCGGACGGCGTAATGTATTTGACGTCCGCCGGCAGTTCGCCGTTCGAGATGACGTGAAGGATCTTGCCGTCTTCCGCCGGACTGAAGATCTTCACCATCTGCAGCGGGATCTCTTCGTCCTCGAACAAGTCGCGCGTGCCGCGAATCGTGAACCGCCCCACCTTGCCGGACAGGCGCGGGATGATCCGATCCAGCGTCCGGCGGTCCAATACGGTTCCGGCCTCCGCGATGATCTCGCCCGTCTCTTCATCCACGAGCGTCTCCGCGAGCCGCTGATTCAACAACCGGTTTTTCAGGTGAAGCTTTTTATTGATTTTGTATCGGCCCACCGCAGCCAGGTCGTAGCGCTTGGGATCGAAGAACCGCGACGCGAGCAACGCGCGCGCATTCTCCACCGTCGGCGGTTCACCCGGGCGAAGGCGCTCATAGATTTCGATCAGCGCTCGCTCGGTCGAATCCGTGGTATCCTTGTCCAACGTGTTCTGCAGGTACTCATCCTCGCCCAACAGCTCGATGATCTCGGCGTCCGACGACAAACCGAGCGCCCGCAGGAGCACGGTGATGGGAAGTTTGCGCGTGCGGTCGATCCGGACGTAGACCACGTCCTTCGCGTCCGTCTCAAACTCGAGCCATGCGCCGCGGTTCGGGATGACCGTGGCAGCGAACGTACGTTTGCCATTCTTGTCGATCTTGCTGCTATAATAGACGCTGGGGGAGCGGACGAGCTGGCTGACGATCACGCGCTCCGCACCGTTGATGATGAAGGTTCCCGTCTCGGTCATGAGCGGGAAATCGCCAAGGAACACTTCCTGCTCCTTGACCTCGCCCGTCTCCTTGTTCAGAAGGCGAACCTTCACCCGGAGCGGCGCCGCGTACGTCACATCGCGCTCCTTCGATTCTTCGACGTCGTACTTGGGCTCGCCGAGGCTGTAATCCACGAACTCAAGCACAAGGTTCCCGGTAAAGTCCGTGATGGGAGAGATGTCCGCGAAGGTCTCGCGAAGGCCCTCCCGCAGGAACCACTGGTACGACTTTTGTTGGATCTCGATGAGGTTTGGGAGATCGAGGACCTCGCGAATGCGCGCGTAGCTGCGGCGCTCCGCCCATCCGTACTTGACCATGTGTCCCTGCAAAACCGTCACCCCTCAAGCGGATTTGTTGGACGATGCGCAAAGGAGGCTTTGCATCAGAGGTCTTCTTGAGCTCGGACGAGCCAAGTCAGACAAAGAGACAAGCGCCGCACACAAAAAGACGCCAGGACGACGCTCGAGGAGCGACCTCCTGTTCTTGACTTTTGCGTGCAGCACTTCTCTTTCAACTCGGCATGCTAGACGATGATGGACACGCCAGTCGTATTCACCTATTCCCCAAAAGGATGGATTTTATGCGCGAAGAGGAGGCATCCGTCCAAACAACTCAGTTTGCATTGGTTGATGATATCACATACGGTGTGGGCGATCAAGGACTCCATGCGGAGATCCATGAGCGCATAGCAAGTAGCGTCGACGCGATGTGGATCTCAGGCCATGCCCCGCCATAAGGTCTTCAAGAGGTTTCAAGGAAAGACCACGACCACTTTATCGGCGGCTCCGGGCGTCTTGGCGAGATCGAGCGCCTCCAAAGCCTGTTCAAACGGAATCCTGTGGCTGATGATGGCGCGGTATTTGTCCCAATTCGCAATCAATGTATCCGTGACCTCGAAAATCTCCGTCGGATAGCCCATGGACAGCCGAATATCCAGCTCAGTGGCCAGTATGGCGCCGAAATCGACCTCAACCGGCGCTTTATGAACGGCAACAATCGTCAGTTTCGCCAGGTGCTTCGCCGACGACAGTGCCTGCTGAATGACCGAAGGAGCCCCTGCAGCATCGATGTAGATATCCGTTCCCGCCTTCGGCCCGTGGCCGACGCCATCCGCGCTGGTTCCATGCAGGCGAATCAGCTCTTGGACCACGTCCTGTTCCCCGGCATGAATCACTGCGTCCGCACCCACCTGAAGGGCCGTCTCGAGGCGTCGCTCCAACACATCGATGGCGACGACGTGAGCGACCCCTCGCGCCTTGAGGCTGATGACCGCTCCCAGACCAATCGGGCCCGCTCCGAAAACGGCCACGGCATCGCCGGATTTGGCTCCAGAACGATTCACCGCGTGATGCGCAACGGCCATGGGCTCATTGAGCGCAGCCACTTCCCATGGAATTTCCTTGGGGATGACTCGGAATTGAAGCCCCGCCTTCGCGTCTTGGACGAGAACGTACTCGCACAATCCTCCTTGTGCTCCTCCGCTGCCGAGCAACCCATCGCGGAAAGCCATTGGGTTGATCACGACGTGATCGCCAACTTGGACGCCACTGACCTTTGGCCCGACGTGCACGACCTCCGCGGCGGGCTCGTGACCGAGCGGCGTATTGCCCTGGCGAGGCGGTATGCCGCCCATCTTGATGTAGTACGCATCCGATCCGCATATGCCGCAAGCGCGCATCTTGAGCAGCACATCGGAGTCACCAGGGCGGGGGAGCTCCACGTCTCTCCACTCGACCGCGTCTTTGCCCGACACATACACAGCCCTCACGTCAGCCAGCTCTCCTTTCGTCCGCCTCAGCCATCCCGACGTTGCCAGTGCACATCAACCGTCCGATTCTTCCAACTTTTCGCCTCTGAGCACTGGATCTAGGCGCCCCTGCGCGCAGGCGGGCGAGTTTCGTCTGCTTGTCAGGTGCGGCGAACGCTCTTTCTGTACTCCCCCGGCGTCAGCCCCCAAATTTTCTTAAATGCTCGGGTGAACGATCGCTCGGTGCGAAAGCCGCAGTCGAGCGCAATGTTCACGATGCTCTTATCGCTGTACCGAAGCTCTTCTGCCGCCTTCTCCACGCGAAGGACCGTCAGGTATTCCTTCGGCGACAGCCCCATTCGCTTCTTCACGACTTGGGAAAAGTATTCGGGACTATAACCCAGTTCTCGCGCCGCTTCCGCCACCGTCAACTGTGCGTCATGGGCATGCATTTGAAAGTAGTTCGAGATCACCGAGATCGTCTCCAGACCTCTTTTGGAGGTCCGCGCAGGATCACCTACGCGGCGGTCGATAAAATCGCTTTCTAACACCAACAGGATTTGCAAGCTCAAAATGGAGAGTTCCAATGCGAGGATGGGAGAAGGGACATAGCGTTCGTAACGCTGCGCGAAGTCGCCGAGCAGACCGCGCAAGCGCGTGAGGGCCTCCATTTTCCGAGTCCGACTCGGCAGCGCGACAAACGATGTCCTTTCCCACTCGGGATCGAATCGCCGTATCAGTTCCGAGGGTATGAACAAGGTGAGGACGCGCCGACCACTACCATGCCCCAGCTGAAACGAATGCACGCGGTCGGCGTTGATGATGAGGACGTCGTCGGTCTCGGGATGAAATTCCTCACCTTCAATGATCACCCTGTCGACGTGCCCGGAAAGCACATAGCAGATCTCAACGCTTGAATGCCAATGCGGAGCCACGTAATCCGGTTCATCCGAAGTGTGGAGGATGGCTCGCACAGGCAGCCCTTCGTCCAAACGAATGTTTTCATAGGCGAGGCGGGCGCAACCCTCCTTAGGTCGCCATGAGAGCGCCTCGCCGCCGATGTCAACAGAGGTACTTTGCGAAGAAGTCGACCACCATGTCGAGAACGGTTTGATCGGAAAAGCCCGGGGTTCCATGACCCTCACCCTCCAATCGCACGAGCCACGCTTGGTGTCCATGCTCCTTCAAAGCGCGATACAAAAGCTCACTCTGCTGGTACGGCACGAACGGATCCTTATCGCCGTGACAAATGAGAAAGGGAGGGAGGGGCCTGTCGGGTGTCACATACGTGATCGGATTTGCGCGCGACGCGAGCTCCGGCTGCTCTTGAATCGGCGCCCCGATGTACAGGGATTCCGGAGAATCGGGCGCGTCGTGATCCTGGATGGAACCGGCTTCATTCATCCTGAGAAAATCCGTCGGACCAAACCAGTCCACCACAGCCCTAACCGAACCGTCGCAGTCCGACGAGCTCTCTACAAACTCCGAGCTTCCCCCCGCAACCCCGACCATTGCGGCCAAGTTGCCTCCAGAGGACGCTCCCCAGATGCCAATCCGTTCTGGATCTACGCCTAATTCGCTTGCCTCTCGTTTGACGTACCGAACAGCTTCGATCACGTCGATCACGGCAGCAGGAAAGGTGTCCTCGTAGCTGTAGGTGTGTTCGACAGAACCGACCACAAACCCTTTCGACACCAAGTACAGAATCTGCGGGGCGCTTGCCAAGAGATACTGAGGTCCCGACGCGCCAAACGCGCAGCCCTGAATGTAGAGCACCACCGGGCTCTTCTCCTGCCTCACGGGAGGATAGAAGAAGTGAATCGAAAGCTTTCGCTTGGCATGCCTGTATACACGCGGAAATTCGACGACAGGAACCGTCGGACTAAGGTTTCGCAAGACCACAACCCCATCTTGAAACTCCATCTCGATGAACCACCTTTCTCACGCTCGATTCGGAAATTCTCAGTCAAAGCGCATGTTGAAATCCAAGGGCTTCTGTTATACGGTTCCTTCCACCGGGGCGCTCGCCAAGGAACCCTGTTTCAGTCTGGGATGCGTCTCTTTGTACGCGAGCCCAAACACGAATGTCATGCTAATGATGACCAACGCGAAAATCATGGCCGCCCGCAGCCCGAAGTGGTCGCCTAGAGCGCCCGCGACAATCGAGCCCACGGTGCCCCCGATGACTTCCCCCACGAAATTCGGCAGCGCTTGGGCTGTCGCCGCGAAGCGCGGAGGAACCGATTCGCCCGGAATGACGAACATACACATGCTCGCAATACCCTGGCCAAGACACAAAATGACGCACGTAATCAGCAGGGCCGGGATATGGTGCACAAATAAGAGAAAGGGAATGGGTGAAAGCGACGAACAAAAGCTTGCAATGAGGAAGGCTTTTTTGCGACCAATTTTGTCTGACAATCCAGGCAATAAGATATTGCCGACGACGGACATCGCTCCGTAAAAGCTGACGATGGACGCCGCCGTGGTCTGCTTCAGTCCCCCAACCTGCACGAGGTACAGCGGCAAGAACGTGCTCAACGTTGCAATGCATCCTCCGACAAAGAACACCGCGATGACCATCGACAGCCACACATTCCGATTTCGCAATACGACGCGAACGTCTGCCCATCGGATGCGTGCGTCCCTGCCTGCCTCGACGCCCACCGCCATGGTTTTTGGTTCCCTCATGAACTTAGCCAACAGTGCAGCGAGAATCAGTCCTGGTAACGTAATGACAAACAGGGCATACCGCCAGTTCCAGGTCGTCGCAATCCAAACGAGCAGGATCGGCGCAATGGCATTGAAGAGCGATGACGTGGCGACGGGCAGGCCGGTATTCAATCCACGCCTCCCTTCGCTCGACTCGGCGAGAACGGTCGACTGCAGCAAGGGAATCGCAGGACCTTCGGCGGCTCCTAGCAACACCCGAGCCAGCAGGAACGCGACGAAGGACGTGGCGATGCCTGAAACAAAGGTCGACAGCGAGAAGATCAAAACGACCGTGATCAACAGAGGTTTTTTCTTGCCGATCACATCCGAAACGTATGCGAAGATCAATGCACCAAAGCCCCACCCCAGTGCAACGGCAGACATCGTTTCGCCGAGTTGGGCGTCGTTCAAGTGCATGGCCTTCGCAATTTGAGGAAAAAGATTGGTGATGCCGAAGCGATCGACAAAGATGAGCCCATAACCTACGCACATCAGAGCGACAATTCCGTTTTCATACGACCACCATCTCGACCTCATGATCAACGCTCCCCCTTCCCACCTAAAGCGTTTTCATGCTTGACCTCATTATAGGTGAGCCGGAGAGGCTTCGCGCGCCACTATTTTCGATGTCACCCGACAGAACTTTAAGAGACATCACCCAAGCGAGGGTGGCTTGCCACGTCGCCTGTTGGGCTCGAAGCCGGTGGCCGCATGGACCAGGCCGCCGGCCGCCGGGCCCGCTCCGCCCGCCGTTAAGGGCTCTCGCTCCGGGTGGCCGCCAGGACGAAGTACCCGCTTTTGCGATGGACAACTTCCACGTCCGCAAATAATTCCCGCAGCCGAGCCTCCGTGGACGGCGCCCCGTGCTTCTTCTGAATCACCACCCACAGTTTTCCTCCGACCTTCAGGGACCGCCTCGCTTCTTCGTACAGGCGAAACACGACCGCCTTTCCCGCGCGAATCGGCGGATTCAACAGAACGTGATCGAAATGGCCGTCCAATTCGGCAGGAATGCCGTCACATTCCAACACGACAGGCGTCGGGACGAGATCAGCCGTGTTGCGGCGCGCGAGCTCCACCGCCCGATGGTTCACGTCAATCATCCACCAGCGCACACCAGGGTACACGCGAGCGAGGACGGCCGTGACAGGGCCATATCCACAGCCGAGATCGAGTGCGTTCACCGCGCCCGTAAGGTCGACGGCTTCAATCAGGCGGCGAGTCCCCTCGTCAAGCCCGCCTTTGCTGAACACGCCGCGATCCGTCAACATCTCTACCGTCACGCCCCGCGCTTGAATCCGCACCCAGCGCTCTTCGCTTGGCCCCGAAGGGTTCGCTTGAAAATAGTGCTCCACGCTATCACCTCCAGAAGCCAAAGAGGGCGCCCGATGGGCACCCTCTTCGCGCTGCGCAATTTACTTGATCTCGACCGAAGCGCCAGCCTCTTCGAGCTTCGCCTTGATGCTCTCGGCCTCTTCCTTCGAGACCTTCTCCTTGATCGGCTTCGGCGCGTTGTCCACGAGATCCTTCGCTTCCTTCAGGCCCAGGCCCGTGATTTCGCGCACGACCTTGATGACGTTGATCTTCGACGCGCCCGCCGACGCGAGGATGACGTCGAACTCGGTCTGCTCGGCCTGAGCCGCCTCGCCAGCGCCCGGAGCCGCACCCGCGAACGCGACCGGCGCCGCCGCCGTCACGCCAAACTCCTCTTCAATCGCCTTGACAAGCTCGTTCAGCTCGAGCACCGTCATGTTTTTCACAGCTTCCAAGATCTCAGCCGTGGTCATTCCTAAGCCCTCCTCATTCGATTCTGGTTCACACGTTCAAAGCCTCTGCGAGCGCCCCGAAGGGTCTCGCGCCACCCTTCACTCGGCAGTTGCAGCCGCCTCTCCGCCCTGCTTTTCGGCCACCTGAGACAACACGTACGCCAGGTTGCGCATCGGAGCCTGCAGGACGCTGAGCAACATCGACAGCAGACCTTCGCGCGACGGCAGCTTCGCGAGCGCCTCAACTTCCTTGGCGTCGACGACCCTGCCCTCCACGTATCCGCCTTTGAGCTCAAGCGCCTTGTGTTCACGCGAGAACTCGTGGAGAATTTTCGCCGGCGCGACGGGATCGTCATAGCTGAATGCGATGGCCGTCGGCCCCGTCAAAAACGCCTCCAAGCCCTCGATCTCGGCCTGCTGGGCCGCACGCGTCGTCAGCGTGTTTTTGACGACGGAGTACTCGATCCCGGCTTGGCGCAGGCGCGCGCGCAGCTCGGTGTCTTCCGCCACCGTGAGGCCGCGGTAATCCGCCAGCACGATGCTCTTGCTGCGGCGCATCCGCTCGGCGACGGATTGCACGATCTGCTCTTTCTCGGCACGGCGAATCGCCAAACCGCCCACCTCCCCGCAAAATGTCACTTATACACAGCGAAAGGCGCCTCGACGACGCGAGGCGCCCACCAAATTCGACATGCGCAAGCACATCGGTGCGGGAAACGCCTCGGCAGGCAACTTTCACTGCCCGGAGGGCAGACCTGCTGTCTACGGCCTTTCGCTATGGATGTTATATCATACGGCCACGAAAATGGCCAACGCTCGACCTCACTCGCCCACAGCCGCGCGCTGCGGATTGACGCGGATGCCGGGGCCCATGGTGGACGACACCGTCACGCCCCGCACATACGTGCCCTTGGCGGCAGCCGGCTTCGCCTTGACAAGCGCGCTCATCAAAGTCCGGAAGTTCTCAACGAGCTGCTCCTTCTCAAACGAGGCCTTGCCGATGGGGCAGTGAATGATGCCCGCCTTGTCAAGCCGATACTCAACCTTACCCGACTTGATTTCGTTCACGGCGCGCGCGACATCGAACGTCACCGTGCCCGTCTTCGGGTTGGGCATCAGACCGCGCGGGCCGAGGATGCGCCCGAGTCGTCCGACCGCGGGCATCATGTCCGGCGTGGCCACGGCGACGTCAAAGTCGAGCCATCCCTGTGAGATCTTCTGAATCAGATCATCGTCGCCGACGAAGTCCGCTCCGGCTTCCTGGGCCTCTCGCGCCTTCTCGCCTTTCGCAAACACGAGCACACGCGGCGTCTTACCTGTGCCGTGAGGAAGGACGACCGCGCCGCGGACCTGCTGATCCTGCTTCTTCGGATCCACGCCGAGCCGGACCGCGACCTCCACCGTCTCATCGAACTTCGCGGTGGCGGTCTTCTTCACGAGCTCCATCGCCTCGTCGACGTCGTACAATTTATTGCGATCCACAAGCTTGTGAAGCTCCTGGAGACGCTTGCTGACCTTTGCCATTTCAACTCACCTCCGCGTGGTAATCGGTTGTTCAAACCTCCCACGGGCTCCCGCTTGCCGTCAGTCGACAACCGTGATGCCCATGCTGCGGGCCGTACCTTCGACCATCCGCATGGCGGCCTCGATCGACGCAGCATTCAAGTCCTGCATCTTCTGCTCGGCGATCTCGCGCACTTGCGCTCGCGTCACCTTGCCCACCTTGACGCGGTTCGGCTCCGCCGAGCCCGTCTCGACACCAGCCGCCTTCTTGAGCAACACGGAAGCCGGCGGGGTCTTCAATTCAAACGTGTACGAGCGATCTTCATACACGTAGATGACGACCGGAATGATCAAACCAACCTGATCGGCCGTGCGGGCGTTGAACTCCTTACAGAAGCCCATGATGTTGCCCACTTGGGCTTGGCCGAGCGCAGGACCTACCGGCGGCGCAGGCGTTGCCTTCCCGGCTGGAATCTGGAGCTTCACAACCTTGACAACCTTCTTCGGCAACACAGCCACCTCCTTCGTTCAAGATGTGGTGTTCGGGGTTTGCCCTCCCACAGGAAAACCATCTATCGAGTCCGGCAGAGCCGGACTACAGAAAGCCGGCGACGACGTGTCGGCCAGCTCACTGCCTGACATTCACAAGGCGCCCGCATCCGTCAAGGCAAGTGCTCCACCTGGGTAAAGTCAGCCTCGAGCGGCGTCTCCCGCCCAAACATGGAGACGAGAACCTTGAGTTTCTGTTGCTCCGGATGAACCTCTTCGACCGTCCCCACCATGTCGGCGAACGGCCCACTCGTCAAACGCACCACATCTCCGACTTTGAACTGCGCCACGGGCTTGGCCTCATTCACACCCATGGAGCTCAAGATCTGCTCGACCTCGTGAGGCATGAGCGGCACAGGCTTCGACCCGGCCCCGTGGGAACCCACAAAACCGGTCACTCCCGGCGTGTTGCGCACGACGTACCAGGAATCGTCGGTCATGATCATCTCCACAAGGACGTAACCCGGATAGGTCTTGCGCTGCACCACGCGCTTTTTGCCGTTCTTGACCTCGACCGCCTCTTCAGTGGGCACGACGATGCGGAAAATGCGATCTTCCATGCCCATGGTCTGCACGCGGCTTTCGAGGTTGCTTTTGACCTTGTTTTCGTAGCCGGAGTATGTGTGAATCACATACCACTGCTTCTCAAGATTCTCCATTGCGCAGGGCGAGCAGCCCGCCACCCCCATGACGCGTTAGTCTACGCCGATGGCCGACATCGCCGCGGAAACCCCAATGTCAAACGCCCAGATGAGCACACCCAGGATAGCACACACCAACAGGCAGGCCGCCGTGTACACAACCACCTCACGGCGCTTCGGCCAACGAACGCGCTTCAGCTCCCGGAACGACTCCTTGAAGAAAGCGACGATGCCCGTCCGCTTCGTATGCTGATTCAGTTCCACGAGGGTATCGTTCGGTTTAGCCACGTTCGATGCTCCTTTGTGAGCCATGAGCGGCGCGCCTCAACGGGTCTCGCGGTGCGTCGTGTGCGAGTTGCAGGTGGGGCAGTACTTCTTCAGTTCAAGGCGATCCGGATCATTCTTCTTGTTCTTCGTCGTGGTATAGTTCCTCTGTTTGCACTCCGTGCAAGCGAGGGTGATGATCTCGCGCATTGTGGCACCTCCCCGTATCAGCCGACCATGAAACCGAAGTCTCGGTCATGGACACAGAAACAGAAGAACCCCCGAAGCGGGGCTCATACCTGCACAACATTATCATATCACGTTGCGCACCGTCAAGTATTTCTCCAGCTTCCGTTTGACCCGCTGAAGCGCGTTATCGATGGACTTGACATGCCGAGCGAGATCGACCGCGATTTCCTGATACGAGCGGCCGTCGAGATACAACATGAGAACCTGGCGCTCCAGGTCGCTCAACAGTTCGGACATCTTACCCTCAATATCGTCAAACTCTTCCTGGTTTATAATCAGTTCTTCTGGATCCGCGACGCGCACCGTGCAGATCACGTCGAGCAACGTGCGGTCCGAATCCTCATCGTAAATGGGCTTGTCCAGCGAAACGTAGGAATTGAGCGGAATATGCTTTTGTCTCGTGGCTGTTTTGATAGCGGTGATAATCTGACGCGTGATGCACAGTTCGGCAAACGCCTTGAAGGAGGAGAGCTTGTCTCCGCGAAAGTCGCGGATGGACTTGTACAGCCCAATCATGCCTTCCTGCACGATGTCTTCCCGATCGGCCCCGATGAGAAAGTACGATCGCGCCTTGGCTCGAACGAAATTCTTGTATTTGTGAATCAAGAAGTCGAGCGCGTCGGTGTCGCCTCGATGAACAGCCTCGACCAGCTCTTCGTCTGTCATGTTCTCGTAAGGCGCCGTGTCATACGGAGGGGCCGCGTCGGCGTCTCTTGGTGTCGGCTGCGTCGACAAACTCTATCACCCCGAGCCTCGTGAATGACGCCATTATACCTGATGCCATTTGGAAGGATCAATTGCGTTCAGACGACAAAATAGGCGTCGCGACGCCATTTGCGCCATGTCGAGCCTATCGCCTTCGCCAACGTTCGAGCTGATTCGCCAAATCGCCCGTCAGCGCATCGCGCAGCGTGTGCCGCTCACCCGTGGAATGCCGATGGGTCTCGCGATCGATGTCCTCCCGCATCTTCTCGAGCCGAATCAGCAACTCGTTCGCCGAAATGCGCAGCGCGCCTCCGCCCAGCGCCACCTGCTGCTCCGCCGCATCGGACGTCGCGACCGTGATCTCCCGGTATTCATCCCGCAAATCGTACACCAGCCGCTCGATCCGCGCGTCGGCCGTCTCCCCGGATTCCGTGAAGACGATGCGAATGCCCGCGTGCTCCTCTTCACGTCCCGGCCCGGGCCTGCGATGCGCATCATACACGACGATCACGTCCTCGCCGTACATCGCGCGGTACTGGCTCAAGAGATCTTCGATTTCGCGGCGGGCGTCCTCCAAATCCTCGATCTGCGCCAGGCTGGTGCCGGCCCGCCTGGCGATGACGTTGTACCCATCGACGATGACGAGGCGCGTCAAACGCCTCTTACGCCCGCTGGCGGACCGCTTCATACAAGAGAACCCCCGCCGCAACCGAGGCGTTCAGGCTTTGCACTCGGCCCAGAATCGGGATGGACACCAGGAAGTCGCACCGTTCGCGCACCAGACGGCGCATGCCTTGCCCCTCAGAACCGATGACCAGAGCCGTGGCGCCCCGATAGTCGATCTCCGTGTACGTCGCTCTCGCCTGAACATCCGCCCCCACAATCCAATAACCCGCATGCTTCAGCCGCTCAAGCGCCTGCGCAACATTCGCGACGCGGGCCACCGGCAGGCTCTCCAGCGCCCCCGCGGCTGCCTTGGCCACGACATCGGTGATCTGGGCCTGTCTGCGCTTGCCGATGACCACTCCCTGTGCGCCCGCCGCCTCCGCCGTGCGCAAAATGGCCCCAAAGTTGTGCGGATCGGCGATCTCGTCCAGCACCACCACGAGCGGGGCGACACCCGCATCGCGCCCGATCACGTCCTCGAGGTCCGCGTAGGCGTAGGGCGCCACCTGCGCAATCACGCCCTGGTGCGCACCCGCCATCTCATCGAGGCGGTTGCGCGGCACGAACTGCACGACAATGCCGCGCGATCTCGCCTTCGCCACGATGGCCTCCATGCCCGAAGCGCCTTCCGCCACCCACACCTTGTTCACGGATCGCCCGCTTTCAAGCGCCGCCAAGACGGCATGCCGGCCCTTGACGAGATCGACCGATTCTTGCGCGCGCGCCAATCGGCGCCCTGCGCCATCCTTCATGGACATGTCTCACGGCTCCCTTGTCGATTCGTATTGTGCGTCGAGCGCCGCCAGCGCGTGGGCCGCGAGTTCGTCGAGCCGCTCGCGCTCGCCCGTCGCGTACAAATAGCCAATCAGCGCCTCAAAGCCGGTCGCGAGCCGGTACACGACCACATCCACGTTTCGGCGCGTGTGCGACGTCTTCTGATTGCGCCCCCGCCGGATCACGTCCCGCTCCGCCTCGGTCAGGACGGGCTCAAGCAGGCGCAGCGCGTCGGCCTGGGCGACGGCGGATACGTACCGCGTGGCCCGCCGCTGCAGATCGTGCGGGCGGTGAATGCCAAGGTTCAGGCAGTGGTTGCGCGCATAGATCTCCCACACCGCATCGCCCAGAAAGGCGAGCGCGAGCGGGGAGACCTCGTCGACGCGCCAGTTCACCTTCATGATTCGTAGCTCCAGCGCGTGCCGTACGGCGTGTCCTCGAGCACAATGCCGCGGTGCCGAAGCTCGTCGCGGATCTCGTCCGCGCGGGCAAAATCGCGCCGCTTCCGAGCCTCCGCGCGCTCTTGGATGAGCCGCTCGATCTCGTCCTCGAGGCGCTCCTCTTCCTTCTTGGGAATGCCAAGCACGCCGAGCAGCTCGACGAACACATCGCGGTAGAGCCGGAGATCCCCGAGCGTCGCGCCGCCTTCCTCCAGGCGGCTGTTGACCTGGCGCACGCCGTCGAAGATGGCCGCCATGCCGTCGGCGGTGTTGAAGTCGTCGTCCATCGCCTCGATGAAGGCGTTGCGGATCTGATCCCCGTCCGCGCGCCCGCGCTCAGACGGGTTCTCATCGGCGCGATCGAGCGCTCCTCGCATGGCCTCCAGGGCCGCCGCCCGGTGCTCCAGGTCCCGGATCAAGCGGTCGATGCGCGAGAGCGCCTGCTCCGCCTGATCGAGGGCTTCCTCGGTGTAGTTGAGCGGATTCCGGTAGTGCGCGGACAGGAGGAAGAACCGCACCGCGCGCGGATCCCGCCGTTCGAGCAGATCGCGGGCCATGATGAAGTTGCCGGTCGACTTCGACATCTTCTCGCCGTTGATGTTCAACGTGCCGTTGTGCAGCCAGTACCGGGCGAACGTCTTGCCCGAGTGGGCCTCGCTCTGGGCGATCTCGTTTTCGTGATGCGGAAAGATGAGATCGCGCCCGCCCGCGTGGATGTCGATCTGTTCGCCGAGGTACAGGTAGTTCATCACGGAGCACTCGATGTGCCATCCCGGGCGCCCTGGCCCCCACGGGCTCGGCCACCACTCCTCGCCGGGCTTCGCCGCCTTCCACAGGGCAAAGTCCGTCGGATCGTCCTTTTCGTCCTGGACCTCAATCCGGTAACCCGCGCGCATGTCCTCCGGCGACTGATGAGACAGCTTGCCGTACTCCGGGAAGGACGACGTGTCGAAATAGACGCTGCCGTTGCGCTCGTAGGCGTGGCCGCGATCGATCAGGCGCTGGATGAAGCGGATGATCTCGTCGATGCACTCCGTGACCCTCGGATGCACCGTCGCGGGCCGGATGAACAGCTTGCCCGCGTCCTCGAAGTAATGGCGAATGTTCTCCTCGGCGAGCTCGCGGGGGCTCACGCCCATCTCCTGCGCCCGCTGGATGATGCGATCGTCGACGTCGGTAAAGTTCTGGACGAAACGCACCTCGTAACCTCGGTACTCGAGATAGCGGCGAATGGTGTCAAACACCACGAACATGCGGGCGTTCCCGAGATGGAAGAAGTGATAGACCGTCGGGCCGCACGCGTAAAAACGCACCTTGCCGGGTTCGAGCGTCTGAAGCGGTTCTTTTTTGCCCGTCAGACTGTTGTACAGCACAATCGCCACGCGATCCTCACCTCCCCTGATGGTCGCGCGCCTCCGAAAGCGCGAGCGCGCGCCGCATGCGTTCCATCGCGATCTCCCTTGGCAGAAGCGCCATCGATTTCTGCAAATCCGGCCCGTGCAATTGACCGGTCAAGGCCGCGCGGATGGGCATGAACAGATCCTTCCCCTTGACGCCGAGGGCGCGTCCCACTGCCTGCGTGCGCGCGCGATTGGCCGCTTCGTCCCAGACGGGATCCTGTTCACAAGCGGAGAGATACGCCTCAATCACGCGGTGCGCTCCCTCGGTCTCGAGCAAGGCGCGCGCTTCTTCATCGTACGCCACTTCGGGCTCAAGCCACACCGACGCGGCGCTGAAGAAATCGCGCGCACAGGTCAGGCCGTCCTGAACCAGGCTCACGGCCCGTTCGAGCCAACTGTCGTCCGCGTAGGGAGGAAGCCGGTAGCCGAGCACGCCGGCCTGCTCGCGGATGAGCCGAACCGCCTCGTGCGGCGCAAGCGCCTTGAAGTACTGGTTCGCCATCCACTGAAACTTGGCGAGATCGAACACGGCGCCGGCGCGCCCGACGCGGTCGAGATCGAACCGCTCGCACAACGCTTCGAGGCTGAAGATCTCCTCTTCGCCTCCGGGAGACCAGCCGAGGAGCGCCAAAAAGTTGACAATGGCCTGCGGCACGTAGCCCCGCTCGCGATAGGCCGACACCGGCAGGACGTTCGGATCGCGCTTCGACAGCTTCTTGCGCGACTCATCGAGCACGATGGGCAAGTGGGCGAATTGCGGCGGCTGCCAACCGAACGCTTCGTACACGAGCAATTGCCGCGGCGTGTTGGACAGGTGCTCTTCGCCGCGGATCACGTGCGTGATGGCCATCAGGTGGTCGTCGATGGCCACCTGAAAGTTGTACGTCGGCATGCCGTCCCGCTTGATGATCACGAAGTCTCGCAGGTCGTCGCGCTCGAAGGCGATCTCGCCCCGGATGATATCCCGGACCACGATGGGCGGGCCGGATGGCGCGCGAAACCGGATGGCATGCGGCTCGCCAGCCCGGATGCGCCGCAACGCCTCGTCCGCGGCGAGCGACGCGCAACCGCCGCTGCAGCCCATCGCGCCCGCCGGCCCTTCCCCGCCCTCCTCTTCGGACGGCGTCTCTTTCGCATCGCTTTGAGGGCAGAAGCACGCGTACGCCCTGCCTGCCGCGAGCAGTTGGTCGGCATGGCTCCGGTAGATGGCCACGCGCTCGCTGCAGCGGTAGGGCCCGTACGGCCCACCGATGTCAAATCCCTCGTCCCACGTCAGGCCGAGCCAATGAAAGGCGTCGACAAACGCCTGTTCCGCGCCAGGGACATTGCGATCCGCGTCCGTATCCTCCAGCCGCAGGATGAACTTGCCCCCGGTGTGCCGCGCGTACAGGAAGTTGAACAGAGCCGTGCGCACGCCGCCGATGTGGAGATGGCCCGTCGGACTCGGCGCGAACCGCACCCGCACCGTCATGCCATGGCCCCCCTTTCCGCGAGGGGAACCACGAGAGCCACCGCCTGCGCAGCAATGCCCTCGCCCCGCCCGATGAAGCCCATCTTCTCATTGGTCGTCGCTTTGATGGACACGTCCCGCTCGCCGACTCCGAGGGCCTCGGCGAGGCGCGCCCTCATCGCCGGCACGTGCGGCAACAGCTTGGGCCGTTCCGCGATGACCATCACGTCCACGTTGCCCACCCGGTACCCCTCGCGCCGGATCATCGCGACCACCTCGCGCATCAGCGCCAGGCTGTCCGCCCCTTCGAACCGCGGATCGTCCGGTGGGAAGTGTTGGCCGATGTCGCCGAGCCCGAGGCTGCCGAGCAGGGCATCCATGATGGCGTGTGCGATCACGTCCGCGTCCGAGTGGCCGAGGAGCCCAAACGGCGCGTCGAGCGTCACGCCGCCCAGGACGAGCCTTCTCCCCTCCGCAATCCGATGCACGTCATACCCGAGTCCGATCCGCATGTTCAGGCCTCCCCCAGCGTTCGCCCGCCAACCAGCGGGCGTAGTCGAGATCCGCGGGCGTCGTAATCTTGCCGTTGTAGGCCGTCGATGCCACGGCCATCACCCGAATGCCCGCCGCCTCCATCGCCCCGCTGTCGTCCGTCGGCGCCTCCTCCGCGGCATAGCGACGCTCCAGGTAGACCGTCCGAGCGAGGTCCGCACGGATGGCCTGGGGCGTCTCCGCGAGGAACAGCTTGTCCCTCGGAACCGTCTCTCGCACCCAACCGCCCTCCACGCGCTTCACCGTGTCGCGGCAGGGCGATCCGAGCACCGCGCCGCCCGCCTCGAGCGCGGCTTCGAACACGCGCCGCACGTCTTCCGCCGACACAAACGGGCGAGCCGCGTCGTGAATGGCAAAAGCGGATCGCCGCAAATCGTGGGCCCGATGCGCCACGAGGTCGAGCGCCAGCTTCACGCCCGACACCACCGACGCGTGGCGCGTCTCTCCGCCCTCTGCAAAGCGGATGTCGCGCCCGGCAGCCCGCGCTTCGTCCCGCATCCGGCTCACATCGCCCGAAGACGCAACCACCACGATCTCGTCCGCACCGCCCGCCAGCATGGCTTCGGCCGAGCGAAGCCACATGGGCCGTCCGGCGAGATCGAGAAACTGCTTCTTGAAACCCATGCGGCGGCCTTCACCGGCCGCCACCACGATGGCCACCCACATCCGCGTTCCCCTTCCCCCACTCCCGAGAGCATGGAAAAGCCGAGGACGCCCGCGGCGCCCTCGCCTCCCGACTTCTCTCCTGACCCGGCGCGCGAACCAACGCGCCCGCGCGTCAGAGAGCCTTTTCCAACAGCTTCGGTTTTGCAAAAATCATCCGCCCTGCGGACGTCTGCAACACGCTCGTCACAAGGACCGTGATCTTGCCGCCGATGTATTCGCGGCCGCCCTCGATGACGATCATCGTGCCGTCGTCGAGATAGGCAACGCCTTGGTTGTGTTCCTTGCCGTCCTTGATGACGTGGACCTGAAGTTCCTCGCCCGGCAGGACGACCGGCTTGAGTGCGTTGGCCAAATCGTTGATGTTGAGCACGGGCACGCCCTGCAGCTCGCAGATCTTGTTCAGGTTGAAGTCATTGGTGACGACCTTGCCGCGCATCTGTTTCGCGAGCCGGACGAGTTTTGCGTCGACCTCCTGAATGTCGTCGAAATCGGTCTCGACGATTTGAACCTGGACCTTCGACTCCTTCTGAATGCGGTTCAGGATGTCCAGCCCACGGCGCCCGCGATTTCGCTTCAGCGCGTCGGACGAGTCGGCGATGTGCTGAAGCTCGGCCAGGACAAACGACGGGATCACGAGCGTGCCGTCCAGAAATCCGGTCTCGACGAGATCCGCGATGCGCCCGTCGATGATGACCGACGTGTCCAGCAACTTCGCATCGCCAGGCCTGAGGGCCTGCTTTTTGTCCTTGCCGCCCTCAGCCCGATCGCGATCGCGCGAGAGACGGCCCGCCAACAGGTTCCACAACTCCTCGCGTTTGGTGAACCCGATGCGCAGGCCGAGGTACGCGAAAAAGACCGCCACAAAAAACTCCACCGCGACGCCGACCAGTGGAATTGCGCGAATTTCGGGCGAGAACAAATATGCGACCAAAAGCCCAATGACCATGCCCACGGTGCCGCCCACGATGTCGGCAAGAGGCGCGCTCTTCAGCCGCTCCTCAAGCCATCGAAGCAGGGCGGACACGTAGCCCGCAAGCGAGACCGTCGCCACCAAAAACAGCGCGCCGCCCACGGCGGCACCGAACCAATTGGTCGTCACGAACGAGCGATGAAGATGAAACACATCGAGGAATAAGTCCGGACAAAGCTGATAACCTAACAATACACCGACGACCACGAAGAACAGGTGCACGACTTTCTTCATCATCCGACGTCACCTCCTGTGCCTAGTATGCACGTCCTCCATTCCATCTTAATCGACGAACATCCAAAAGACCTGGAATTTTGCGCGGACGCAGCGAGTTGAACGCTTTTGCAAAAAATTGGAGAGCTGTGTTCAGTGTAACACGTTTCAAAGAGCGCGTAAAGGGATTCCAGCGGCTGGGTACGCCCAGCACGGCGCTACTTCTTGGTCCCGTGCGCCACGTCGCCTCCGTGCTTTCGGCCAAGGATGGCAGATCGAATGGCGTGCGCCACGCCGTAGGCCGCGTAGAGTCCCAGGACGGCAAAGATGAGCACGTCCGTGCCGACAATCTGAAAGCGCAACAGGCACGCGATGAGCATGGCGAGCAACGGAACCAAAATCAGCATGGAGCGCGGATACGACAGGCGCTTGAAGTTGGGATACGGAACCGAACTCACCATCAGCAGAGACACGAGCACGGTGGCCGCGGACAGGACGAAGGCGGCCGGCTCGAACGCCGATTTGGTGAGGGCGAGCGTCGCTTCGACGCCCCCCGCCGCCGTAATAGGCAGGCCAATGAAGGTGTCGGCGGGACCGCGCTGCGTGTGAAACCGCGCCAGACGAAGCGCGCCGCAGAGCGGAAACAGAATGGCGACGAGATCGCCCAGGATGCCAAGATGCCTCAGTTCCACGTGGTACATGATCATCGCGGGCGCGACGCCGAACGTCACAAGGTCCGACAAGGAGTCCAGAATGCGCCCGAACTCGCTCTCCACGCGCAGCCAGCGCGCCACGCGCCCGTCCAGTCCGTCGATGATCATGCCCAAGACGACGATGAGCGCACTGACACCGACGCGCCCTGACTCCAGCGCCAGGATGGAAGCGAGGCCAGCGACGAGATTCAGGGCCGTCAGCGCGTTGGGAATCCATCGAATGAACAAACCTCACGCCTCCCGGGCGGGTCAAATCTGACGGTCGATCAGCACCTGTTCTTGAATCCGTCCGAGTCCGTTCTGGATCATGCGGGCGCGGACCGGACCGACGCCTTCGACTTTGTCGAGATCGGCCATCGATGCTTTGAGAATGTTGGACAGTACCCCGAAATGCTCCACGAGGTTTTCGATCACGGGCTGCGGCAACCGGCTGATCTTGTTCAGGATCCGATATCCTCGCGACGGGACGCTCTCCTCGAGCTGATTGACGCTCGGCGGATACCCGAGAATGCGGGCCAGAAGCGCGCCGTCGAGCAACTCTTCGGAGGAAAGATTATGGATCTGAGACATGATCTGATGCGGCGTATGCGGGCACTCGGGGTGGACGAAATCTTTGATGAGCAGATACGCCTGCTCGTCGACGTCCGACACGAGTTCCTCCAACTGCATGCTGACCAACCGCCCCTCGTTGCCGAGCTCAATGATGTAGCGCCGGATTTCGTTCGTGACCCGCAACACCGTCTCAAACCGCTGCAGGACGCGCGTCACATCTTCCAGCGTCACGGCCTCCTCAAATTCCAGCGCGCTCAGGTCGGTGAGCTCCTGTTCCAAGACGGTCTTGTACTTCTCGAGCGTCTGCAGGGCTTGGTTGGCCTTGGCCAAGATCACGCTGATGTCGCGCAGCACGTATTTCAAATTGCCTTGGTATAGCGTGATCACGTTCCGACGCTGCGAGATGCAAATGACGAGTTGCCCGCTCTGACGGGCCACGCGCTCCGCGGTCCGGTGGCGCGTGCCTGTTTCAGACGTGGGGATGGTGTGGTCCGGGTTGAGCGTCGTATTGGCGTAATGGACCTTTTTCGCGTCCTCGCTGATGATGATGGCCCCGTCCATTTTGGCGAGTTCGTACAGATGGGACGGCGTCAAATCGCACTGAATGGCGAAACCGCCGTCCATCATCGACAGCACCGTCTCCGTCGCGCCGACGACGATGAGCCCGCCCGTCTTGGCCCGGAGGATGTTTTCGATGCCCTCGCGAAGGACGGTTCCCGGCGCAACCATGCGCAAGATCTTGTTGATGGCAGCTTCCCGCTTGGCGTCGTCTTTCACAGTGTCACCTCAAAAGGCTTGATCAATCGCGTCCTGCACCGATCGAACCTGGACAATCTCCATCCCCGGCACGGCCTCCGGCACAGGTTGCGCCGCCGGCACGACGCAACGATGGAAGCCGAGCTTGCGCGCCTCGCGAATGCGCTCGCTGAGCCGCGTGACCGCGCGCACCTCGGCCGTGAGTCCGACTTCCCCGATGTACACGCCCTGACGGAGCGGGCGATCCCGGTGACTCGCCACGAGCGCCAAGGCGATGCCGAGATCGGCAGCGGGCTCTTCCACCCGCACGCCGCCCGCGATGTTCACATAGGCATCGCACGAACCAAGTTGCAGGCCGAGCCGCCGCTCCAGCACGGCGAGCAACATGTTCATGCGCTGCAGATCCGCGCCGGTGGTCATGCGGCGGGGCGTGCCGAAGGACGTGGCCGCCACGAGCGCCTGAACTTCGAGCAGGAGCGGGCGCCTTCCCTCCATGGCGCAAACCACCGCTGACCCCGGCGCAATGTCGCGCCGCTCGGAGAGAAACAGTTCGGATGGATTGGCGATCTCGCGCAACCCGTCGTCTCTCATCTCGAACACGGCCAGCTCGTTCGTCGAGCCAAACCGATTTTTGACGGCGCGCAGCACTCTATACATATGATGGCGATCGCCCTCGAAGTATAAGACCGCGTCGACCATGTGTTCGAGCATGCGCGGGCCGGCGATGGCTCCGTCTTTCGTCACATGCCCCACGATGAACGTGGCCATCCCTTCCGCTTTGGCCACGCGCAGAAGCAGACCCGTGCACTCCCGGACCTGCGCCACGCTGCCAGGCGCAGAAGCGAGCCCCGGCCGAAACACCGTCTGGATCGAGTCGACAATCAGGAACTGAGGTTTCAGATCCACGGCCGCTTCCAGCGCGGCGTCGAGATCCGTCTCCGCCAGCACGTAAAGTTCGCTGTGGACCGTTCCCAGACGCTCGGCGCGCAGGCGAATCTGAGTCGCGCTCTCCTCACCGGAGATGTAGAGAACGCGGTGCCCGCCCTTCGCAATGGCATGCGACACCTGGAGCAAGAGCGTGGATTTGCCGATGCCAGGGTCTCCGCCGATGAGGACGAGCGATCCCGGCACCACCCCGCCTCCAAGCACGAAGTCGCACTCCGAGAGACCTGTGCTCAGGCGATTCTCCCCCTGCGCTGGGATGGAGGCAATGGGCTTGGGCACCACCCGCCCCTTGGAGGGCGCGAACCGACCGCTTGGCGCGACCTCTTCCTCGACCAGAGTGTTCCACTCGCCACAGGCCGGGCAGCGCCCCATCCACTTGACCTCCGTGTGACCGCACATCTGGCACACGTAGTGCGTTTTCACCTTCGGCAATCCGTCTCGCCGCCTTCCGAGTCCTCATCAACATGATACAGAACTCTTCGCGTACGTCCATGCTGGACGCGAAATTTGTACCGACATTTGTCCAAGCGCGGAATGGGCCTCTTGTCGGGCATGCCCAGATGCATGACGGGCGGCAGGGTGCGACATCTACCCGATCCCAATAAGAAAGGGGCCCGAAGGCCCCTCCCGGCGGTCACGCGCCTGCGCCGACCGGCTGTTCGTTCACCTTTTCGATCCTCAGCTTGTCGCCGTCCACACCCAGCAGGACGCGATCGCCCTTCTTGATCTCTCCCGCGATGAGCGCGGACGACAGCAGATCTTCCACGTTCCGCACGATGGCCCGCTGCAGCGGCCGAGCGCCGTACTGCGGATCGAACCCAACCTTCGCGAGGAACTTCTTCGCCTCGTCAGTGAGCTCGAATTCGATCTCCTGCTCCTTCAGGCGGTGCTTCAAGTTGTCCACCATCTTGTCCACGATCCGCTCGATATGCGTCTCGTCCAGCGGATGGAACACGATGATCTCGTCGATGCGGTTGAGGAATTCCGGCCGGAAGGTGCGCTTCAATTCGTCCATCACTTTGTCCTTCATGCCGAGGTATTTGTCCTCTTCCCGCTTGAAACCGAGCGCACCGCCCTTGCGCAATTCTTCCGCGCCCACGTTGGACGTCATGATGATCACCGTGTTGCGGAAATCGACCGTGCGCCCCTTGCCGTCCGTGAGCCGGCCGTCATCGAGCACCTGCAGCAGAATGTTGAACACTTCTGGATGCGCCTTTTCGATCTCGTCGAGCAACACGACCGAATACGGTTTGCGGCGCACCTTCTCCGTCAACTGACCGCCTTCCTCGTACCCGACGTATCCCGGCGGCGATCCGACAAGCCGCGACGTGGAGTGTCGCTCCATGTACTCCGACATGTCGATCCGGATGAGCGCATCCTCGTCTCCAAACAGCGCCTCCGCCAGGGCTCGGGCGAGCTCGGTCTTGCCGACGCCCGTCGGGCCAAGGAAGATGAACGAGCCAATCGGCCGCTTCGGATCTTTCAGCCCCGCGCGGGCGCGACGGATGGCCTTGGCCACGGCCTCCACGGCCTCGTCCTGCCCGATGACGCGCTCGTGCAGGATTTTCTCCAGATTCAGCAACCGCTCCGACTCATCCTGCTGCAGCTGCTGCACCGGAATCCCCGTCCACGACGAGACAATGTGCGCGATGTCTTCCGCCGTCACGCGGACGTCGTCGAGCTGCTGCGTCTTCTGCCACGTCTCCTTCAGCCGTTCCAACTCTTCCTTGATCTTCTGCTCCTCGTCGCGCAGGCTTGCCGCCAACTCGAACTCTTGGCTCTGCACGGCGGCATCCTTTTCGCTGCGCACCTTCTCCAGCTTCTGCTCCAGTTCCTTCAGGTTCGGCGGCGCCGTGTGGGTGCGCAGGCGGACGCGCGAAGCGGCTTCATCGATCAGGTCGATGGCCTTATCGGGCAGGAACCGATCCGAGATGTACCGATCCGACAGCTTGACCGCCGCCTCCAGCGCCTCGTCCGTGATCTTCACGCGATGATGCGCTTCATAGCGATCTCGCAGTCCCCTGAGGATCTCCAGCGCCTCTTCCGGGGACGGTTCGTCGACCATGATGGGCTGGAAGCGCCGTTCGAGCGCGGGATCCTTCTCGATGTGCTTCCGGTATTCATCGAGCGTGGTGGCGCCGATGCACTGCAGTTCGCCGCGCGCGAGCGCCGGTTTGAGGATGTTCGAAGCGTCGATGGCGCCCTCCGCGCCGCCGGCCCCGATGAGCGTGTGCAGCTCGTCGATAAACAGGATGACGTTGCCGGCCTGCCGGATCTCGTCCATGATCTTCTTCAGCCGATCCTCGAATTCACCGCGATACTTCGTACCCGCCACCACGGTGCCCATGTCGAGCACCATCACGCGCTTGTTGCGCAGCGTCTCCGGAATGTCACCGGCCACAATGCGCTGCGCCAACCCTTCAGCGATGGCCGTCTTGCCCACGCCGGGTTCGCCGATGAGCACCGGATTGTTCTTCGTGCGCCGCGACAGCACCTGGATGACGCGCTCAATTTCCTTCTGCCGCCCGATGACGGGATCGAGCTTCCCGTCGCGCGCCATCTGCGTCAAGTCGCGCGCAAGGCTGTCGAGGGTCGGCGTGCCAACCGACGCGTCCTTGTCCCCGGCGATGTCCATCGCGTCGCCGCCGAGCAACTGCAGCACCTGCTGACGCGCCTTGTTCAGGTTCACATTCATATTGGCGAGCACGCGCGCCGCGACACCTTCGCCCTCGCGAATCAGGCCGAGGAGCAGGTGCTCCGTGCCGACGTACGAGTGACCGAGTTTGCGGGCCTCATCGATGGACAACTCGATGACCTTCTTCGCGCGCGGCGTGTACGTCATCGCCGTCACCGGCGTCTGGCCTCGCCCCACCATCCGCTCAATCTCCTGCTGCACCTTGTCGGCCTGCACCCCGAGCATCTGCAGGGCCTTCGCCGCGATCCCCTCGCCTTCGCGAATCAGGCCAAGCAGAATGTGCTCGGTCCCGACGCCCGGGTGATTCAGGCGGGAAGCCTCTTCCTGAGCCAGCGCCAACACCTTCTGCGCCCTCTCCGTAAACCGTGCATACATCACCCATGCACCTCCGTGTCATTCATTCTCAGCCGATCCCGGATCAGCTGCGCGCGCCGCACGTCGCGCTCGTTCGGGCTCAGCTCGCGATTGTAGAATTTTTGCAGACAGGCCGGTTGGGTCAACACCATGAGTTCCTTGAGAATACCGGCCGATACGCCTTGGATGATGCCGAGATCGATCCCGAGGCGCACGTCCGACAGCCGCTCCAAAGTCTCCCGGGAGTCCATCTTGCGGGCGTACGCCAGGATACCAAACGAGCGGCTGACGCGATCCTCGAGCTGGATCCGGTTGCGCTCCATCAGGAGCTTGCGCGCGTTTCGCTCCTGTTCCATGATCTGCTGGACCACACTCATGAGATTGGCGATGATCTCTTCCTCGCTCTCGCCGAGCGTGATCTGGTTCGACACCTGATACAGGTTCCCGAACGACTCAGAACCCTCGCCGTAAATGCCGCGCACCGCGAGTCCGACCTGGGAGACGGCCGTGAGGAGCCGTTGAATGCCGCCTGTGAGCGCGAGACCTGGCAGGTGCATCATCACGGACGCGCGGATGCCGGTGCCGACGTTCGTGGGACAGGCCGTCAGGTAGCCGTATTGATCGTGATAGGCGTACGTCAGCGTCTGCTCGAGCGCGTCGTCCACCTGGCTCGCGACGTTCCACGCCTCCTGCAGGCGAAGCCCCGGAAGGATGCACTGGATGCGCAGGTGGTCTTCCTCGTTTACCATGATGCTCACGACCTCGTCGTCGCGAAGCACGATGGCGCCGTGCTTCTCCTGCTGGGCGAGATCGGGACTGATCAGATGCTTTTCGACGAACATTTGGCGATCCAGCGGCGAGAGATCCCGACAGCGGATGAACTCGAACTTGCCGAGGCGCTTCATGGCGTCGTTTTGCGCCGCCTGCCGCACGAGCTCCATGACCTCGTTGGCGTGCGCGTCGGTCGCCAGCGTGGGAAACGGAAAGCCTTTCAGATTGCGGGCGAGCCGAACGCGGCTCGTGAGCACGATATCGTCCTCGGGCCCTGTTTCTCTCATCCATTTGCTGACGGTTCGCTTCACAAAATCTGCGAGGGACATGTGAACACCTCCTCACTGCGCGCCTTGTTCCAGTTTGCGGATTTCGTCGCGCAGTTGCGCCGCGCGTTCGAACTGCTCTTGCGCCACGGCCTGCTGTAGTTCCCGCCGGAGTTGCTCCAACCTGCGCGCCAATTGTTGCCGCTCGCCGGCCGAGCCCGGGACCTTTCCCGTGTGGCGCAGCCCGTTTTGAATTCGCCGCAACAGAGGCTCAAGCCGCGCGGAAAACGCGTCGTAACAGTCGGGACATCCAAACCTTCCGATTTGGGTGAACTGGTTGTACGTCATCCCGCACGTCCCGCAGCGCTGCTGAGCCTGGGTCGTGACGGGCGTGAATCCCGATGAGGATTCCATATTCAACAGCCCGCTCAACAATTTGTTGAAATCGAACGGACTGCCCATGAGAAACGGATTCGGGAACACGTCGCCCTGCTCTTTGGCGCACACCTCACACAGGTGATACGCCGTTTGAACGCCGTTGATGATCTTCGTCACATGGACCGTCGCCGGCCTCTCATGGCACCGCTCGCAAAGCATCGGCCCCACCTCGCTTTCAAGGTTTTCGATGCGCCGCCAGCGCCTGAAGCGCGCTCGCCAACAACTTCGCCCGCAACCGATCCCGGTACGGAAGGTCCAGCGCCAGCACATCCCGCCGCAACATGGCGGAGATGAGCGCCGCCTCCCGGTCCGTCAACCACCCGTCCCGGTGCAGTCGTTCGATCAGCGCTTCGCTGGCAGACTGGCTGACCTCGTCTCCGAGGGATCGGAGGACGTCCCACAGAAGATGATCCTTGTCCAACTTGACCCGCCGGATGCGGATGTAGCCGCCGCCTCCGCGCTTTGACTCCACGATGTAGCCGTGGTCCGTCGTGAAGCGCGTGCTGATGACGTAGTTGATCTGCGACGGCACGCAGTGAAACTGTTCCGCGAGCTCGTTGCGCTGAATCTCGATCACGTCCAGCCCGCTTTCTTCCATGAGTCGCTTCAGGTAAGCCTCGATGATGTCCGAGATGTTGCTCGCCATGTTGACAACCCCTAACGCAGCACCGTCCTCTGGTTTCGATTTGACCTTGTGTTTTGACTTTGACTTTTCTTGACCTTATTATACACCTGCCCGCGGGAAATGCAAGAGGGGTTTGGTTCTAGTGTGTGCAAAAATCCAGTCCGATCTGCGCATCTCCTCTGGCAAATCTCCGCCGCGCTGCCGATGCGCGCACCCACCCCTGCGCACCGTGGACGCGCGCAACCTCATGCGCGCCACGCCCGCCAAGTCGAGCGCGAAGTCTCACGCACACTCGGAACGGGACAGC
The DNA here is from genome assembly GCF_017329605.1 of Alicyclobacillus fructus. Lineage (GTDB taxonomy): Bacteria > Bacillota > Bacilli > Alicyclobacillales > Alicyclobacillaceae > Alicyclobacillus > Alicyclobacillus fructus. The sequence continues at coordinate 45,097 of NZ_JAFMTY010000003.1, read as the reverse complement.
TTCCGCCGCAGGCCCTAATCTTCCCCTCGCATGCAAATTTCGCGGGCCGGCCCGCCCAAGCGAGGGAACTTCCGATGATTCCACTGTCCACGCTGCACGATTTGGTCGATCGCGCCAGGACAGGCGACGAGACCTGCCTCCGCATGCTGTTCGACATGTTCAGGCCGCTCCTGCGCCGAGTCGCCTCCCGCTACGCGCGCGTGGCCGGGTACGATGAAGCGTATCAGGAGGCGTGCGCCGCGTTCCTCCTGGCCATCGCCACACACAACCCCGATGTTGCGCCATTCCCGGCCTATGCGGCGCGCCGAGTTCACGGGGACACGCGCAGCGCGATGCGAAGGCTTTGGCAGTTGCGGGATCGCACCGCATTTCAAAGGGAGGTGGAAGAAGGAGAGGCGGACGTGAACGAAGCGTGGGATGAGGCACGTTCGAACGGCCGCCATCCCGCCGAGCGCGCGCAGGACGCATTCCGCGGCGTGGATGGTCGGCTCACTCTCCTGCGCCTCGCGCGCGAAGCGAAGTTGTCACCTCGAGAGGGCGCCTGGCTTCAGCTTGAACTCGCCGGTTTGGAGACGGACGAGATCGCGCAATACCTTGGGGTCAGCGCGGCCACCATTCGAACGTGGCGCATGCGAGCCCTGCGCAAGATGCGCCAGCAGGCGATGGACGCGGGGCTTTCTCCCGAAGATCTGGGCTAAAAAGCGGGCGAGGCCGGAATCAGGCCTCGCCGTCCGCAATGGCGAAGAGGATGGTGGCTTCCGCGACCAGCTTGCCGTCCACGTGGGCCTTTCCCATACCGCGGCCCATGCGACCTTTCATCCGGTCGATCACGACTTCCATGTCCAGCCGATCGCCCGGCCTGACCTCGCCGCGAAAGCGGGCGCCATCGACGCCGGCGAGCAGCGGGCGCTTCCCGCGATAGGCCGGATCGGACAGAATGGCCACCCCGCCGAGTTGCGCCATCGCTTCCACAATGAGAACGCCCGGCATGATGGGATAGTTGGGGAAATGGCCTTGCAAATGAGGCTCGTTGATGGTCACGAGTTTGTAGCCCACCGCGCGGTTCCCGTCGATTTCCGTGACGCGATCGACGAGGAGAATGGGATATCGGTGCGGAAGGATCTGTTGAATTTCATCGATGCCAAGGGGCGGTTTCCAATCCATGAAGGGACCTCCAATGATCCAAACGCCTCAATACACGCGGCGCCGAACCGGAATGATCTTCATGCTGCGCACGTAGATCACGGTCGTGACATACGACAGTCCGACCGTGAACCACAGCACCATCTCGCCGGCCTCAGGCGTGGGCCAGGCGAGAATGCAGAGCGAGATGCCGACGTAGTAAAAGCAGGTCGTGATCTTGCCCCACCAGTTGGCCTTCGGCACGGCGCGCTTGCCTTGGAAGTAAAAAAACGCCGCTCCCGCGATCATCGCGACGTCGCGGAAGACGAGCAGCGCGGCGACCAACCAAGGAAGCCGCCCCGAGGCGAGCAGGGTGAAGAGGACGGACACCATCATCAGCTTGTCCGCAAGCGGATCGAGCAGTTGGCCCGTGTACGTTTCCAGTTTGTACGTGCGAGCCAGGTAACCATCCAGGACGTCGGTGAGACCTGCGAACAACAACACGGATAAGGCCAGGATCTTGTGCGGGCTTTCCACGCCGTAGAACGCCCATAGATAACACGGGATGAGCAAGAGCCGCAAGAGTGTCAACAGATTGGGCAGGTTCACGCGATCGCCTCCTCAACCTCCCGACGTCCGGATGGTGTCTGCCAAGCCGAGCAATTGATTGGCAATGGAGACGGCCTGAGCGTTCTCCTCGTAGAAATCCTGGGCGGCGACCAGTTGCGCCATGGCGGCGGACTCGTCGACGTTGGATCCGTTCACGTACCCCTGCAACACGCTCGAATTCCGCGCAGGAACGGCGACCCCACCTGAGCCCAGACGGTACAACCCGTTGCCTTCGGGGATGAGGTGGCTCGATGGTTCGCCAATTTCGACCAGGCCGAGCTTGACCGTCCTTCCGTCCGCAAAGCGGATGGTGCCGTCGCGCGAGACCGCCATCGACGATGCACCCGCCGGCTGGACAATCGGTTCGCCTGTCGCGGACAGGACCGGGTTGCCGGCCTGGGTCGCGAGCACAAACGATCCGTCCGACCGGCGGCTCCAAATGAAGTTGCCCGCCCGCGTATACATGCGGCCGGACGGCGTTTGGACGACGAAGAAGCCGGATCCTTCGATGGCAAGGTGAGTTGGAATGCCCGTGTGCACCAGCGCGCCCTGGCTGAAATCGCGCTCTTCATCCGTGCGCGCGACGCCCGTTCCCCCGCGCCATCCCGGCGGCGTGACCCGCTGCGCCGAAGACGGATCGGTCGCGTTGCCATAGACCTGCATGGTCAGCAAGTCGGCGAACGTCCCTTGCTCCGCCGCGTATCCAGGCGTCTGCAGGTTCGCCAGGTTATCCGCGATCTGGTCAATCCACGTGTTGGCCGCGTTGAGCCCAGAAAGCCCGTTCCACATCATCTGTCCCATGAGCCCGCCTCCCGCCTTCAGGCGCCTTGTACCTTGCCGAGATCCGTCACCGCCACGTTCAGGATGGCATCGACCGACTGGGCCACCCGCTGATTCGCCTCGTAAGCGTTCAGCGCCTGCATCATTTGCGCCATCGTGGCCGCGACGTTCACGTTGGAGCTCTCGAGCGCGCCAAACACCATCCGCCCGGTCCCCGCGCGAAGAAGAGGCTGAACCTCCGACGCCTGATACGACGACCCGACCATGTATTCTCCCTCGCCGAGGGGCTGCAGTTGGGTCACGTCCGCGTCCACAAGGCCGATCCGCCCCCCGGGAACCAGGTTGCCCTGTGCGTCGTAGACCCGAAAGGAGGGTTGTCCATTGGCATCATACACCGGGGTGCCATTCTGCGAAAAGATTTGCGTGCCATGATAGAGCGGATTGACCACGATCCGGCCGCCCACGATCACCTGCCCCGCCGCGTCCAGCGGGGCGATGGCATGTCCCGCGGCGTCCACCAACACGTTGTCCGCGTTCAACTGCAGGGCGCCGTCTCGGGTCACCGCAAGGCCCGACTGACCGCTCGCATCCACATATTGGACTGGCAGAAACGCGTGATAGCCCAGGTCATCCGCACTGCCCGCGCGGATGGCGTACGGGTCATCCGTCTCGGTCCCAGGCGTGTAGACGACCTGCCCCGCCGCATTCTCGATGACGTAGGACGGCCTGCCCGCGGCGTCGTAAGCGGGCGATCCGCCTTGGCTGAGGAGTTCGCTGCCCTGATACGCCGGGTTGCGCACCGCAAAAAGGCCCTGAACCGGCTGCCCATCCGCCCCGTACACCGCCAGCGGAAGTCCCCCTGCCATCAGTCGCCCGCCCGCGCCCACCGTCACCGGCCCTGCCACGGGTTTGGCGCCTTGCGCGGTCAGGACATAAGCGACATCTCCGCTCGAGACAGCGTCCACGATCGCGAGATCCAGCGGGCGCCCGGTGGTCTCGAGCGCGCCCTCGGAGAACGCCGGGACGCCCTCCTGGAAGTCGACCCCGCCGCCCATCTCACCGATGCCGATCCCGTCCGCGCCGTCGCCGTACGTGTACCGCTCCATCGAAAACACGGGATCCTCGATCAACTCGCCGAGCGATGCCTTGAAGCCCGGCGTCTCCTGATTCGCCAGGTTGTTCGACAGAAGTTGCTCGAGCCGGTCCTCCGCCGCCATGCCGGAGGCGGCCGCCGTCAGCCCCTGGATCATCGCGTCACACCTCCGTCACCGCCGCGCCCGCCGCCGGCCGCGATCGCGATACTTGTTCCACTCCGGGCTCTCCAGCACCCGCCCTGTCCCTATCACGACGCAGTGCATGGGGTTCTCCGCGATGTGCACGGGGATCTCCAGTTCAGACTGCATGAGCTTGTCCAGCCCATCCACGAGCGCCCCGCCACCCGTCAGGACCACGCCTTTGTCGAAGATATCGGCCGCGAGCTCGGGAGGCGTCTGCTCCAACACCGACTTCGTCGCCTGAACAATCGCGTACACCGGTTCCTGCAGCGCCTCGCGCAGTTCCTCCGAGTGGACCGTGACCGTCTTCGGCAAGCCCGTCACCATGTCGCGGCCGCGCACGTCCGTGCTCTTCTGGCGCCCGCCGGGGAACACGGTCGCGAGTTCTTTCTTCAGCTCTTCAGCCGTGCGCTCGCCGATCATGAGGTTGTATTCCCGCCGAATGTATTTGATAATCGCCTCATCCAGCTTGTCCCCCGCGATTCTGAGCGACGTCGAGGTCACCACGTCGCCCAGCGACAGCACCGCGATGTCCGTGGTGCCGCCCCCGATGTCCACCACCATCGAACCGCTCGGTTCGAAGATGTTGAGCCCTGCGCCGATGGCGGCGGCCTTCGGCTCCTCAATCAGATCCACCTGTTTGATGCCTACCGCTTCCGCCGCCTCTCGAACCGCTTTCTGCTCGACCGAGGTGATCCCCGCGGGGACGCAGATCATCACGCGCGGGCGCCCGAAGAAGCGCTTGCCGATGGTCTTGTTGAGAAAATGGCGAAGCATCATCTCTGTCACTTCAAAATCGGCGATCACGCCCTCCCGGAGCGGACGAATCGCGACGATATTCCCCGGTGTGCGCCCCAACATGCGGCGAGCTTCTTCGCCTACCGCGACAACCTGCTTGGTAACCTGATCTATTGCAACGACCGATGGCTCGTCGAGTACAATCCCTTGGCCTTTGACATGCACCAGCACATTGGCGGTGCCCAAATCCACACCAACGTCCCTTGAAAACATTTGCGGCGAGTCCTCCTACGTGTAGAGCGTACGAGATTGGGGAAGGTCGTTCATCTGCTCGCATGAATGGAGTGGGGATGCAAGGAAGTTATTCTACAGTCCGCTCGAAACTCCTTTGCGCCGCTCGACCCTTTTCGACTTGACGGCCGACCCAGCCCGCTCATCGTCTCCCTTATGATACTTCATTTTCGTCGCTTCGCCACCGCGCAAGTGCCGGATCGCTTTGTGGTATTCCAAAATTTCCTTTACCTTGCTGGCCAACTCCGGGTTGATCTCCGGCAGCCGCTCCGTCAGATCCTTGTGCACTGTGCTCTTGGAGACGCCGAACTCTCGCGCGATGGTTCGGACCGTGTTGCGCGTTTCGACAATGTACTCCCCAATCTTAAGAGTACGCTCCTTGATGTAGTCATGCACTCCCCTCGCCTCCCCGTGGCAGGTCAGTTGGTCTGCTTTATTTATATGAGGGGGTGTACACCGTATGCCGCGCCAGGCCTGGCCATTTCGAATGTTCCGGGGAATTTCGACACGCTGGCGCGTCAACGGGAAACGAGGGGAAGGATGATCTTTTTCCGGGAAATACGTCGAACGGGCCCGACCGCAAAACAAAAACGCCCGCACTGCGGCGGGCGCACGGTCCACCCGTTCATTGCTTCGGGAGAAGCGACTCGGGGTCGATCGGCTGACCGTTATGATTGACTTGGAAGTACAAGTGGTTGCCTTCGCTCTGTTCAAACAGGTTGCTCGACGTCGTGCCGATGGGATCGCCAGCCGAGATGGCCTGTCCCGGCTTCACATCCACCGAACCCAGGGACTGATACGTCTCCGTGTAGCCGCCCGGCGAGTTGACGACCACCTCGTAGCCGTAGAGCGGCTGATTGGTCACGCTCTCCACGGTGCCGCGCTGGGCAGCCACCACTGTGAACTGCCGTCCCCCGGCGGCGCGAATATCAATGCCCTTGTGCGGATAATACGTGTTGTCGTATTCGACCACCGCAGCCGCCTGCTGTTTCAGCGATCCATGCACCGGGAAGAATCCCATCGTCACCGTCGCGTCGGTCCCCTGCGCGTACGGCCACACCCAAGGCTCGAGCCCGTTCGATGTGGTGCCCGTCTGACTGGTCTGATTGGTCTCCGTAGTGGTGACCGACGTCGGCGTGCTGCTTGTCTCGATACGGGTATAGATCACGCCGATCACGACCGCCGCCGCGCCCAAGTACATCGCCGGGTAGACCCAACGCTTGGACAGCCACTTGCGCACAGGACTCTGATTTTGCGCTTGTGGCGTCTCTGGTTTCGACTCAAGCTGTTGCTTCTCATCCATGTGGCGCTCACCTCAGTAGTGAGTCTCGCCACGTGGAAGCCCATCTATACGTGTTGCCCTCAAATTTTGGGTAGAGTTACTTACCGGATGTTCCCATGTCCTGGACCGCCGCGCCGATGACTTCCAGGCGAGCGCCTGGATAGAAGTGCGCCAAAATGGCCCTGTAGGACATTCCCTTGAGTGCCAGGGCATCGGCCTCGTTCAAACTCATGCCGAGATCGGGCCCGCGTCCGTAACACGTCAAGGTCAGTCGGTCTCCGCTCGCCTTCCACGTGAAATCATCCGACGCGAGCCCCAGGTTCGCGGCGAACGTCGGTCCGCTCCACGTCTCGCTTCCCGCCTTCACGGCCTGCACAAAGCCGTCGCTCGCGCGCACCACAGAGAGATTCCTGAAGTCGGTCAGATGCGCGGAAAGGGCCTGATTGAAGGCGCCGAGCGTGTACGTGACGGTTGAAACGCGGGCTGGATTCGCGGCGTCCGCGGGACACGCGGTGCTTCTCAGGTACGGCAACGGATAGCCGAGCGCCTCTTCGGCCGATCGCGTGCGGCCTGTCGAGATTTCGCACAGAAACGCGAGAATCGGCTGTCCGCCATACGTGAGGATCTGGCCGTCGGTCGCTTCGATGGCGGCTTGTGCACGCGCGAGGAACGGGAGGGCCGCCTGCGCCCCGATGGACAGCTCCAGTTCGTGCTCCGTCTCCATCGGGAGATCCAGGGACGCATTGTCGGTGAGGTCGGCATGCGCCCGCCGGGCTGCGCCAGAGGGGTGCAGCATCGATCGGACGGCGTAGGTGCGGACCGCGACGCTGGCGGCTTCAAGGCTGGTCAGGGAAGCTCGCGGGCTGCAATTGGCCAACAGCACCTGGAGAATGTAGGCGTTGAGCGACATCGGCGAGGACTGCCCCGTCTCCACGTCGTACACGCGGAGCTCGGTGCGGGCGTCGTGGGTGGCAACCCACGCGGAGACATTCGGCATCGGAGAACGCTGGAGCGCTTTTGCGATCCCGACGGGGACGATGACCATCGCGACAAACGCAACGGCCAACCGGACGCCAAACTGAAGGGCCGCGCGCAAGAGGTTCGACTGGGACATGGCTCTGTTTCCTCCTGATCACGTCTGGCGGACCCACGCCGCTCTGGGGGAACAGGCAAGGGACAACCCGTTCAGTGGAGCCTATGCGGCGGACCCGAGCGGTATGCCCACGCCCAGCCTCCTGAGGTGCGCCCGCTTGGTCGGGCCCCAGGTTCCAAACGCAAAAGCCGCAGACCCCGCTCGGGATCTGCGGCCTGCAGGTGGGATCAGCCCACGGACTTGGCGATCTGGATTTCCGCGTCTCCTTCGATGCGATCGACGCGAGCGCCGAGTTGACGGAACTTGCCGACGAGATCGTCATAACCTCGGTCGATGTGATGCAGTCCATACACCTCGGTCTGGCCCTCGGCGAGAAGCCCTGCGATGACGAGCGCCGCCCCAGCGCGCAAGTCGGTCGCCGTGACTCGGGCGCCGGTCAGGCGCGGTACACCTTCTATGACGGCGGTCCGCCCCTCAATGTGAATATTGGCACCCATGCGCTGCAGCTCGGCGACATGCATGAACCGGTTCTCGAACACGGTTTCGGTGACCGTGCTCGTGCCTTGCGCGACGGTGAGGGCCGCGACCATCTGCGCCTGCAAGTCGGTTGGAAACGATGGGTAGTAGTGCGTCTTGACGTCGAGAGCTTTCATGCGGCCTCCCTGGCAAGGCCAAACCTTGATGCCTTCGACGTGATCTTCGATGACCGCGCCTGCCTCCTCGAGCTTGGCAATCAGGGACATGAGGTGATGGGACAGCGCGTTCTCGACGTACACGCCTCGCCCGAGGAGGGCGGCCGCAATCAGAAACGTGCCGGCCTCAATGCGGTCGGGGATGACGGCGTGCGTCGCGCCGCGAAGCCGCTCAACGCCCTCGATGCGAATGACGTCCGTACCCGCACCGCGGACGCGGGCGCCCATGGCATTCAGATAGTTGGCGAGATCGACATTTTCCGGCTCCTTCGCCGCGTTTTCGATGATCGTCTGTCCCTTGGCCAGCACCGCCGCCATCATGATGTTCTGAGTGGCCCCCACGCTCGGCACATCCAGGTAGATGCGTGCGCCGCGGAGTCCGCCGCGAGGCGCTCGGAAGTGAACATATCCGTTTTCCACCACGGCCGTGGCCCCAAGCGCCTCGAGTCCCTTAATGTGAAGATCCACCGGCCTCGGCCCGATATTGCAGCCGCCGGGCAGCGCCACCATGGCCTCGCCAAAGCGCGCGAGAAGAGGTCCCGCCACCACAAAAGAAGCGCGCATCTTGCGGACCAGCTCCGCAGGCGGACAAACGCTCAACAGGCGCCGAGCGTCGACGCGGATGGTGCTGCCGTTCCACTCCAGCTTCGCGCCGAGCGCCGAGACCGTATCCGCCATGACGCGCACGTCGAGCAGATGCGGGACCTCTTCAATCTGACTCACGCCTTCCTCAGCCAGCAGACTCGCGGCGAGGATAGGCAACACCGCATTCTTCGCTCCGCTGACGCGAACGGTACCCTCTAGGGGATATCCACCCTCAATCACAATCTTTCCCATTCCGCTACCTCCGCACGGCTTTCCTCAGCCTCGCGAAGCGGCGGCACGGATGCGTCCTCAATACGTCGCGAGCACGAGAGGAGAGCCCACGTAGACGTCCGTTCCCTGCCGGAACGAGTCGTCGTGCACAGCCACCTGGACGTTGACGCGCCGGTTGCCTCCCGCCAGAACGTACACCGATGCTCGGGCGCTGTAGCCGGATAGGCTCGTCTCGAGTGGCGTGCGAATGCCCTCCACCGCCGCAGCGCCCACCGCTTTCAAGGCCGCGATCGCCATTTGGTCCGCTTCCGCCTCGCTGACTTCGCTCGGTTTGAAACCAGCTATGTATGCGCTCATCTGCGGCGTGCCGTTCACGGACGCCACGGTGCGCTCCACCTGGTCATATTGCGATGAAAATTGGCCTTCCGTCAAGTTGGAACTGGACGCCGTCACGGTCATCACGGTCTCCGGTTGGCCGTCTCCTGCGCCGCCTTGCGCGCCGGGAAAGCTGGTCAGGACGATCTCGGCGCGCGTTCCGCCGGGCCAGACGCCGTCCGCCTTCCAATACGTCTCATTCACGAGCTGGATCGACTGCGTCTGCGCGTCGCCGAGTCCCAACTCCTGCACCACCTGGGCCCCGAGCGCCGTGAGCTGGGCCTCGTTCAGAAACGACGAGTTCAATTGCGTCCAGTCGTGGATGAGATACCCGTTGGGCGTCGCGCCCGTGGCGCGGATGGCGCTCATGAGAAATTGGTACTGCGCGGCCCCATTCGATTGCGCAGGAGCCGCGGTCTGCGCGCTCGCCGTGCCCGGCGGATGCGCCAGCACGGCGCCGAGCCCGATGAAAAGCGCCATCCACATCGCGCGCTTCCAAATCTTTTTCCCGCGGCGGCGCACGAGACGAGCCCGCCGAATGACCCTAGTTTGTGCCATGGACGATCCCTCCATCCGATCTGGAAGTCAGGCGTTCCATCGTTTCACCTGTCTCCAGTCTGGACAGAAGGCGCCAAGGCTAAACCCCTTGCAATCAAGGTCTCATAGATTTCGTAGACGACCGCGAATTCAAACCGCCGTCAGAATGCGCCGTTCAACAACTGCATGGCGCCGAGAAGAATCAACCCGACAACTACGGAGAGCACGCCTCCTGCGAGCGCGAGGAAAAACCGCAACAGCTGCGCCTGACCCGCGAACGGGTGATGGGTAAACTTGTCCCATTTCAGCGCGCCGAGCGCCCACCAACAGGCCACCACGCCGAGGAAGAACACGAGGAGGAGGACCAGGCCGTCGGCCCCTATCGTCGCACTGACGCGATATGCCAGCTGCACCAGGTCACCTCCCGTTCACCCGTTCCGCCGCCGGCAACCGAAACGGCACTGGCCGCCTCCCAACCTATCGTGAAGAGACGGCCAGCTGCCTTTTTCATCATACCATGAATTCACGCGCTGGGGACACTTGCGCGAAGAAATCCATTCAGACGCTTGTGCTCCTCCACCGCCTGAAGCCGGAGCTCCGCCCGCGTGAGCGCCTGACGAGCGCGCTCCGCTTCTTCGCCGTCGACCGCCGCCTGAAGGCGCTTCTCCGCGCGGTCCTTGGCGCGAAGGGCGCGATCGACGTCGATTTCCTCGGGCAACTCCGCCGTGTCGGCGAGAATCGTGATTTTCTCAGGAAGGACCTCCACAAATCCGCCTGACACGGGCACCACGTCCTGGCGATCGTCCGCCAGCCGAATGCGCACGAGGCACGGCTTCACCGCTGTCGCAAGCGGCATGTGGCGAGGCAAAATCCCGATTTCGCCATCGCCGCCTCGCAGGATCACCATGCGCACATCCATCGACAGCACGATCCGCTCCGGCGTGACGATTTCGAGCGGCACGGTCAGCATCTGCGCTCACCTCACTTCCGGATGGGATCAGGCGTAGCCGTCCTTGCGCGCCTTCTCGATCACGTCTTCGATGGCGCCGCAGTAGCGGAAGTACGTCTCCGGGATGTCGTCGTGCTTGCCTTCCAGGATCTCCTTAAACGAGCGAACCGTATCCTTCACGGGCACGTACTTGCCGGGCGTGCCGGTGAACACCTCGGCGACGAAGAACGGCTGCGACAGGAAGTTCTGGATTTTACGCGCACGCGACACGATCAGGCGGTCCTCATCCGTCAACTCGTCCATGCCGAGAATGGCGATGATGTCCTGAAGCTCGCGGTAGCGCTGCAACACGGCCTGCACGCCGCGCGCCACCTGATAGTGCTCTTCGCCCACGATGTCCGGCTGCAGTGCGCGAGACGTCGAGGCGAGCGGATCGACCGCCGGATAGAGGCCCATGTCCGCAATGCGGCGCTCCAGCACCGTCGTCGCGTCGAGGTGCGTGAAGGTGTTGGCCGGCGCCGGATCCGTGTAGTCGTCTGCCGGCACATACACGGCCTGAATCGACGTGATGGAGCCGCGAACCGTCGAAGCGATGCGCTCCTGAAGTTGGCCCATTTCCGTCGCCAACGTCGGCTGGTAGCCCACGGCGGACGGCATGCGGCCGAGCAATGCCGACACTTCGGAGCCGGCCTGCGTGAAGCGGAAGATGTTGTCGATGAAGAACAGAACGTCGCGTTGTTCGACATCGCGGAAGTACTCGGCGAGCGTGAGACCGGAGAGTGCCACGCGCAGACGCGCGCCAGGCGGCTCGTTCATCTGGCCGAACACCATGCACGTTTTGTCGAGAACGCCCGACTCCTTCATCTCGTGATAGAGGTCGTTACCTTCGCGAGTGCGCTCGCCCACGCCCGCGAAGACCGAGTAACCGCCGTGCTCCTTCGCGATGTTGTGGATGAGCTCCTGGATGAGCACCGTCTTGCCGACGCCGGCGCCGCCGAACAGACCGACTTTACCGCCCTTGACGTACGGCGCGAGCAAGTCCACGACCTTGATGCCCGTCTCGAAGATCTCCGTCTTCGTCGTCAAATCGCCGAACGCAGGTGCGGGTCGATGAATGGGCCAGCGCTCCGCGGCTTCGACCGGTCCCTTCTCGTCGATGGTTTCGCCGAGGACGTTGAAAATGCGCCCCAGCGTGCCCGGTCCAACCGGCATCGAGATGGGTTGTCCGGTGTCCACCACCTCGACGCCGCGGACGAGTCCGTCCGTCGAGGACATGGCGATGGTCCGTACCACGTTGTCTCCGAGGTGGAGTGCCACCTCGAGCGTCAGATGCACGGGCAACTCGCCCTCATAGTCGATCCGGAGGGCGTTGTTGATTGCCGGCAGTTGTCCTTCTGGAAAGCGGACATCGACCACCGGGCCCATGACCTGCACCACATACCCTTTGTTCACGAATGTCCCTCCTTGCGGCCGTTTCCTTCGTTATTTCAACGCTTCCGCGCCGCCGACGATCTCGGCGATCTGCGTCGTGATCGCCGCCTGGCGCGCCCGGTTCAACGACAGCGTCAACTTTTCAATCAGCTCAAGCGCGTTGTCGGTCGCGTTGCCCATGGCGTTCATGCGCGCAGCATGTTCGGAAGCCTTGGCGTCCAACACCGCTTGGTACACCAACGTCTCGGCGTACCGCGGAAGCAGGGCGGCCAACACCGACTCCTCATCCGGCTCGAACAGATACTGGCGCCGCGGCCCCTGAAGGTTCTCCCCAAGGGAAGCAAGCGGCAGCACCTTGCGCACAACGGGCCGCTGGACAGCCGCGTTGATGAACTCGTTGTAGATGAAATACAGCTCGTCGAACTCCTCCCGCTCGTACGCCGCCACAATGCTTTCCGCCAAATGGCGCACCGAGTGATACGTGGGCGTGTCGGGGAGGTCGACCACCTCGGCCGCAATGGGCAGGCCGCGCCGTTGAAAGAAGTTTCGCCCGCGCTTGCCGACGGTGTAAATCGCGTAGGAACCCTTGTCGCGCTGGCCGAACTCCTGCATGGCGGCGCGCACCACCTGCGCGTTGTACGGCCCGGCCAAGCCGCGATCGGCCGTGATGACCAGATAGCCGATTCGGCGCACCGGCCGCACCGCGAGCAAAGGATGCTTCACGTGGCGCGCCGAAAGCGACAGGTTGGCGAGCATCTCCTGCATCTTGGAGAGGTACGGCTTCGACTGTTGCACCGCATCCTGCACGCGGCGGAGCTTGGCGGCCGCGACCATCTCCATCGCCTTTGTGATCTGCGCGGTGTTCCGGACGCTCTTGATGCGGCGCCGGATGTCGCGCATGCTGTTTTGCGCCATCGCCCGTTCTCACCACCGGTTTGGGCCCAAGCCCCGATTCATGCGGCACGGCCCGCGAAGGGCCGTGCGTCCGTCGTCCGTCCTCAGGGCACAAACGTCGGCTTGAACTTCGCCATCGCTTCCTTCATCAGTTCGATGGTGTCGTCCTCAAGCGACTTGCGCTCCTGCATCTGTTGGAACACCTGCGGGTACTCGCGATCCAGGAAAGCGAGCCACTCGCGCTCGAACTTCTGCACAGCCTCGACCGGAATGTCGTCGAGATATCCGTTCACGCCGGTCCACAGCGACGCGACCTGACGGTCGAATGTCAGCGGATGGTACTGAGGCTGCTTCAGCAGTTCCGTCATCCGTTCGCCGCGGCGCAGGGTGTCCTGCGTCGCCTTGTCCAGGTCGCTGCCGAACTGCGTAAAGGCCTGCAGCTCGCGGTACTGGGCGAGATCGAGCTTCAGCGTACCCGCGACCTTCTTCATCGCCTTCGTCTGCGCAGCCGATCCGACGCGGGACACGGACGATCCGACGTTGATGGCCGGCCGCACGCCCGCGAAGAACAGGTCCGATTCCAGGAAGATCTGGCCGTCCGTGATCGAGATGACGTTCGTCGGGATGTACGCGGAGATATCGCCGGCCTGCGTTTCGATGAACGGCAGGGCCGTGAGCGATCCGCCGCCGTGCTCGTCGTTCAGCTTCGCCGCGCGCTCGAGCAGGCGCGAGTGCAGGTAAAAGACGTCACCCGGATACGCCTCGCGGCCCGGCGGCCGGCGCAGCAAGAGCGACATTTCGCGGTACGCCGCGGCCTGCTTTGAAAGGTCGTCGTACACGACCAGCGCATGCTGCCCGTTGTAAAGGTAGTACTCCGCCATGGCGCACCCTGCGTAGGGCGCCAGGAACAAGAGCGGAGCCGGCTCGGACGCGCTCGCCACCACCACGGTGGTGTACTCCATCGCGCCATATCGGCGCAGCGTCTCCACGACCTGCGCGACCGTGGACTGCTTCTGCCCGATGGCGACGTAGATACACTTCACGTCTTTGCCTTTTTGGTTGATGATGGTGTCCAGCGCGATGGCCGTCTTACCGGTCTGACGATCGCCGATGATCAACTCGCGCTGACCACGCCCAATCGGCACCATGGAGTCGATGGCCTTAATTCCCGTCTCCAGTGGTTCGTGCACGGACCGGCGCACAATGACGCCCGGCGCCGGCGACTCGACGGGGCGATACTCGGTGGCTTCAATGGGGCCCTTGTTGTCAATGGGTTGACCCAGCGCGTTCACGACGCGGCCCAGAAGCTGTGGGCCCACAGGCACCGTGACCAGCCGTCCCGTGCGGCGCACCTGCTCGCCTTCGCGGATGCCCTGCACAGAACCGAGCACCACGACGCCGACGTTGTCCTCCTCCAGGTTGAGCGCCATCCCGTAAACGCCGCTTTCGAACTCCACCAATTCGCCCGCCATGACGTTGTCAAGGCCATACAGTCGCGCGATCCCGTCGCCCACCGACAGAACCGTACCCGTGTCGCGCACCTCGGCCTTGAGCTCAAACTGCTCGATCTGTTGCTTAATGAGCGCGCTGATTTCATCCGGACGAATGCTCAACGTATTCCCTCCTTACGGACTGCGCGGGCCAGAAGGCTGTCGCGGAACTGACGCAAAGCGTTCGCCGTCGTCGCGTCCAGCACGCGATGGCCCATCTGGATTCTCACACCCGCGACGAGCGCCGGATTTTCGATCACCTTCGGAACGACCGTCTTGCCGCACGCTTCCGTCAGCCGACGGACCAACTGATCCAGATCCGCTTCCGCCAGGGGTTGCGCCGTCTCGATCTCCACCCGCACACGGCCGTGGATTTCGTCCGCCAACTCCTGATACCTGAGAGCCACCGACGCGATGTACGCGCCGCGCCCACGCTCGAGCATCAGCTTGAGAAAGCGGGCGACATCCGGGCGCAGCGCTCCGCCCAACACGCCCTCCAGCGCTTGGAGCTTCTGATCCGGCGTCACGACCGGACTCGCCAGAAATTGCGACAGCTCCTTCGACGCTTCCATGAGACCCCGGATCTTTTCGAGTTCCTGCGCGATCTCGTCGACGACACCGTGCTCTTTCGCGTACGACACCAGTGCGCGCGCATATCGATTCGCCACCGCGCCCGTCAGCATACGAGCTCACCCAGTTTGCTCTCGGCCTCCGCCAAGAGGTCTTTGTGAACTTCCGGCGTGACGTGATCGCACAAAAGCTTCGCCGTCAGTTCGACGGACAACTCGGCCACGCGCTTCGTGACCGCGGCCAACGCCTCGTCCCGTTCGCGCACGATGGCCTGGCGGCTCTCCTCGAGAATCCGAGCGGCCTCCTCCTCCGCCTTCTGCACGATCTCGCGTGCCTGCTCGTCGGCGCGAATGCGAGCTTGATCCAGCATGTTGCGAGCTTCCTTCCGCGCCTCTTCCAACAAGCGCTGTTGTTCCGCCAACAGCCGCTCGGCTTCCTCGCGGCTCTTTTCCGCTTCGGAAATCTGCGTCTCAATGTGAATTCTCCGCTGTTCCAACATCTTTGCCAGCGGCTTGAACGCGAACCGCTGAATGATGAAAAACACGATGAGGAACGAAATCACGGAGAAGATGAACGTTCCAACCTGAAAGATGCCGCCCACCTGGAACACTCCCTCCTCCTTGGATTGGCATCCGGCTCACACGAGCGCCCGGCCAAAACCGCCGGGCGCGAAAGGCATCAGAACGCGCCCTTCGTAAAGAGGATGATGATACCGAACGCCAGCGCGATGACCGGGAACGCCTCGACCAACGCGACGCCAAGGAGCGCGCTGCCGAAGATGGAACCGCGCGCTTCGGGTTGACGGGCCACGCCTTCGACGTATTTGCTCATAACCATACCGTCGCCCACGCCGGAACCGACGGCAGCCAAACCGAGCAGAAGCGCCACCGCGATGTCGTAAATCGCCTTGATCATGTCGAGTTGCATCAGTCTGTTCCTCCTTTGGTTATGGACGTAAACTTCGTTCGCGCAAGCCCTTGCGGACGCCGCGCCATCAATGCTGGCTGTCCGCCTCAAACGACTTCATACCAATGTACAGGCACATCAGGATGCTGAACACGTAAGCTTGAATGGTCGCGACAAAGCCGCTGTACAGCAGCCACAGGATGATGAACGGCAGTTGCCATGGAATGAAGTGAAACGCGAACGGCGCGCGCAGCAGAAGGCCGAGAAGGATCTCGCCGGCAAAAATGTTGCCGAAAAGTCGCATGCCGTGCGTCAGCGGATTTGTGATTTCCTCCAGCAACCCAAACGGGAAGTGGCGGAGCAGATGGCGAAACCACTTCGCGGGATGCCTGAGCCCCCGCGCGTGGCTAATCACCCACACCATGATGGCGAGTCCAAGCGCCATGCTCATGTTGGACGTGGGAGAGTCAAACAGCTCCACGTCCCCCTTGGAGGTCTGCAGGTCGGACGGACTCAGCCCCCAGACGTGCGCATGCGGATCAAAGTGCACCGTGATGGACATGATGAGCCCGAGCCAGTTGGCGACGAACAGAAAGAGCAGCGTGATGAACGCGAGGGGTCGCACAAACCGCCGCGACTCATCGCTCGGCATCACGTCTTTCGCCATGCTCTCCGAGAAATCGAAGGCCCATTCCACGAGGTTCTGCAGCCCACGCGGGTGACGCATGTCCATCCGCGCCACGGCCAAGCGCAACAAGATGAACACGATGAGCCCCGTCAGGAAGATGGTCGCGATCACGACGACGTTCGTCTGCCAGATGGTCCCCGGGAATAACGTCGGGAAGACCGGCACGTTTTCACCTTCTTTCCGTCATGGGTGTTGATCAGGCGGGTTCTTGGCATACCGATACATCCCAATGATGATGAACACAAAGCTCAGCGCGTACCCGGCCAGGGCCGCATAGGGATTGAACAGCGCCCGGAACTTCAGCGCAATCACCATGATGACGACGATGAGCGCAAGCCGCGCAAACATGCCCGCCATCCCAGAGGCGAAGAGCAGCGTTCCCTGAACGTTGTCGTTCAAATGCCCCTGGCGGATCATGCTGAAGATGACGAACAGGCCGCCCAACTCACCCAGCAACAGGCCGCTGAAGACGGGACGCAACTCCCTGAACACAGCCACGCAAAGCGCGGTCAACAACATCAGCCCGAGCCACGACCACTGGATGGCCCGAAGGCGCTTCATGAGGGAATTCGCACTCATCGTCGGTCTCCTAGAACCTGTTTGACGAGGAACGCAAGCCCCGACACTCCGGCGATCACGCCCAGCACCACCCCGGCGACGGTCGGCCACAGCCGATGGACATGCTGACTGACGACATGTCCCACAAACCCCAGGCCGACGATGCACCCAGCGAGTTGCAGCGTGGCGCCTGAGTAGACGGCAAACAACGTCCAGTCACTCGGCTGCTTGCGCGCAGAACGCGCCTCGTTGCGGTCTTCGTCTGCGAACGCACACACCACCTAGAACAGATTGAAGAGAGGGACAAACTTGTGTGATGCAAGAGACTGAGTGGAGCTTTTGCAACATTCCACCACATACCTATAGAGTTTCCGCTTGCAAGCTAGGATAACCATTGCAAGGAAGGCGTTTCCAGAAATGGGCGCGCTAGCTCACCCTTCTCGTAGGGTGAAACGCCTGTTTGTATGGTGAAATGCCAGAACCCTCGCCTATAGTACACTAGCCCAAAATTCAATGTCAACGCGGAAACCCTGCGGAATACCCGGGATTTTGCCCGGCTGTCCCGGATTGTTCACAAAATCCTCGCCGGGCGATTCGCGGCATCGAAGCTGAATTCACAATTCCACAATTGGAATTGAAAGCGGAAGCATATACTGGTAATCCTCAGCGGAGTTGAAACGGTCCGTCGGATTCCAGGTACCGAAACGGCTGCGGCCTTTCCCCGAGCCCGAAGTGGTACAGGATGGCCTGCACGATGCGCTCGGAAGCCCGGCCGTCTCCATACGGGTTTTTCCGGCCCGCCATGTCGCGGTATGCCGCCTCGTCCGTCAGCAATCGCTTCGCCTCCGCGAAGATGACCTCCTCGTCCGTCCCCACAAGCCGAAGCGTCCCAGCTTCAATGCCTTCCGGCCGCTCGGTCGTGTCTCGCAGCACAAGAACCGGCACACCCAAAGACGGCGCCTCCTCCTGGATGCCACCGGAATCCGTGAGGATGAGCGTGGAGCGAGCCATGAAGTTGTGGTTGTCGATCACGCCAAGCGGATCGAGCAGATGAATCCGCGGATGGCCGCCGAGGATGGAAAACACGGTATCTCGCACGCGCGGGTTCAGGTGAACCGGGTAGACCAAGTGGAGATCGTCACTGAGGTCGACCACGCGGCGGGCGGCTCGGCAGATGTTCTCGAGCTTCTCGCCCCAGTTCTCGCGGCGATGGCTCGTCATGTAGATCAGGCGCGCGCCCTTGGGCATGCCGTCCAGCACAGGATGGGTGTAGCCCTCGCGGACGGTCGTGCGCATCGCATCGATGGCGGTGTTGCCGGTGACGAAGATGGCGTCCTCCGGTCGCCCCTCCTGCCGGAGATGGGCGGCGGCGACATCCGTCGGCGCAAAGAACAAGTCACACAGCACGTCGGTCAACTGGCGGTTCATCTCTTCCGGGAACGGACTGTACTTGCGGTAGGTCCGAAGCCCGGCTTCCACGTGTCCAATGGCGATTTGTTGGTAGAACGCCGCCAAACTGGCCGCGAAGGTCGTGGTGGTATCGCCGTGAACCAGCACCAGATCGGGCTTCCGGCGCTCGAGCACGGCTTCCAGCCCCGCGAGCGCCTTCACCGTGATGGTCGCCAGCGTCTGCTTGGGTTCCATGATGTCGAGATCGTCGTCCACGCGAATCGAGAAGACGTCCAGCACCTGATCCAGCATCTCGCGGTGCTGCGCCGTGACACACACCAGCGATTCGATCTGCGGATGCGCCTCGAGCGCCTGCACGAGCGGCGCCATCTTAATGGCCTCTGGCCTCGTCCCAAAGACGGTGAGCACGCGGACGGGCGTTGCTTTCAAAGGCAGGACCCCCTCTTCATCTTTCCCGAGCTCGTCCGAGCGAAGCCGTCTACTTCGTCCCGAAGAGGCGATCGCCTGCGTCGCCGAGGCCGGGGACGATGTAGCCGTGATCGTTCAGATGGTCGTCCACGGCGGCCAGATAGATATCGACGTCCGGATGGTGCTCCTGAACCGCCCGGATCCCTTCGGGAACCCCGACCAGGCACATGAGCTTCGGGCGCTGAGCGCCGCGTTCCTTCACCGCGCGAAGCGCCGCCACCGCGGATCCCCCCGTGGCGAGCATCGGATCGACCACGTACACATCCCGCTCCTCCAGATGAGCCGGGAGCTTGCAGTAGTACTCGACGGGCATCAGCGTATCCGGGTCTCGGTACAGCCCGATATGACCGACTTTCGCGCCGGGGATCAAGTTCAAAATGCCTTCCACCATGCCGAGCCCGGCGCGCAGGACGGGCACGATGGCGAGCGTCTTGCCCGCGATGACCTTCGCGGAGGCCACGCCCACCGGCGTCTCCACGGTAACCTCCTGCAACGGCAGGTCGCGCGTGATTTCGTACACCATGAGCATCGCGACCTCCTGCACGAGGGCTCGAAACTCCTTGGTCCCCGTGTTCTTGTCGCGAATCAGGGTCAACTTGTGCTGAATGAGGGGATGGTCAAGCACATGCACCTGTCCCAAGCGAAAAACGCTCCTTTGTCGAAAATGGGGCCGCCCGGGCGGGCGGCTCTCAACAAGTTTGCAGGTTCAGTCGACGTACGACAAGGCCGGATAGAGCGGGAACCGAGCCGTCAAGCTGTCCACGCGCGCCCGGGCCTCTCGCTTGACCTCGTCGTTGAAGTCCCCGAGCAGCACGAGCTTGAAGATCTCGGCGATCTCCCGCATCGCGCCCTCGTCCATGCCCCTTGCCGTCGCGGCGGGCGTGCCCACGCGGATGCCGCTTGTGACCATGGGGCTCTCCGGATCGAACGGGATGGCGTTCTTGTTCACCGTGATGCCGATCTCGTCGAGCCGGCGCTCGGCTTCCTTGCCCGTCAGCCCCGCGCTGCGCACGTCGATGAGCATCAGGTGGTTGTCGGTACCGCCGGACACGAGGCGGAAGCCGTATCCCTGGAGCGCCTCCGCGAGCGCCTTGGCATTTTTGACAATCTGCGCTTGATACGCCTTGAATTCCGGCTTCAGAGCCTCACCGAACGCGACGGCCTTCGCCGCGATGACGTGCATGAGCGGCCCGCCCTGCACGCCCGGGAAGTTGGTCTTGTCGATCAGTTTCGCGACGTCCTTCTGGCACAGGATGAAACCGCCGCGCGGGCCCCTGAGCGTCTTGTGGGTGGTGGACGTCACGAAATGCGCGTACGGCACGGGAGACGGATGCAGCCCCGCCGCGACGAGCCCCGCGATGTGCGCCATATCCACCATGAGGTACGCCCCGACCTCATCCGCAATCTCGCGCATGCGCTCAAAGTCGATCACGCGCGGATACGCGCTCGCGCCGGCCACGATCATCTTCGGGCGATGCTCCTTC
Source organism: Alicyclobacillus fructus (assembly GCF_017329605.1). GTDB lineage: Bacteria > Bacillota > Bacilli > Alicyclobacillales > Alicyclobacillaceae > Alicyclobacillus > Alicyclobacillus fructus. The sequence goes on along the minus strand of NZ_JAFMTY010000003.1, from coordinate 24,640 downwards.
GCGACCTTGAGCACCTCGTCGTAATCGATCCGATGCGTCTCGGGATCGACCCCATAGGATACGAACTTGTACAGTTGTCCGGAGAAATTCACCGGGCTCCCGTGCGTCAGGTGGCCTCCGTGCGCCAGGTTCATGCCGAGCACGGTGTCGCCAGGCTTCAACACGCTGAAGTAGACCGTCATGTTGGCCTGCGATCCGCTGTGCGGCTGAACGTTCGCGTACTCGGCGCCGAACAGCTCCTTGACGCGATCGATGGCGATGCGCTCGACCACGTCCACGTGCTCGCAGCCACCGTAGTACCGCCGCCCTGGGTAGCCTTCCGCGTATTTGTTGGTCAGAACCGAGCCAAGGGCCGCGAGGACGGCCTCGCTGACAAAGTTTTCTGAAGCGATGAGTTCGATGTTTCGCTGCTGCCGCCGGAGTTCGGCCTGCATCGCCGCCGCGACATCCGGGTCAACCTGCTGCAGAAGGGTGGTCAAACCTGCGCAACTCCTTTCATCCAGCGCCACATGGGATAGGACGCCGCGATTCACATTCATCTTACGGTTCGAACCCAGGGCGCACAAGCCCCGGACCAGGCGCCGCGCGGGAATCTCGGAGGCTGAAGGACTCGACTCGATCACGCGTCCGCCCGAGGCGGGGTGTCGAGCGACATTCGCCGCCGCGCCTCGTCGCGATCGTACACGGCGCGGGCGCCGCCGATGAGGGGCGGGCGGGATCGCGCCATGACGACGTGCGCCCGCCCAATCTCGCGCACCGGCCCGCGCACGGGCACCACCACGGGCCGCAGGTGCATCCCAATCAACGTGTCGCCGATGTCGATCCCGGCATCCGCGGAAACCGAGCTCACGAGGCAGGGTTCTGCCATGGCCCAGTAGGCCGCGGCCGCCGCCGCGCCGCCCGCGCCGGGAACCGGGATGGCCGTGACCTCCTCGAGGCCCCGCGCAAGGGCCACCCGCCGCTCCACCACGAGCGCTCGATTCAAATGCTCGCAACACTGAAACGCCACGTCGCACCCCTGCGCTCGCGCAAACGCCAACGCCACCTCCGCAATGGCGCGCCCCACGGCAACCGACGTCGCGGTCCCGATGCGCTCGCCGGCCACCTCGCTCGTGGACGCGCCGATGACCAGCAGTTTGCCCGGGCCAAGATCCGCTTCCTGCGCGAGATGAGCCAGGACGACTGGCAGATGGCGCCTGACGGCCTCGACGGACTCGGCCTCAATCGGCTTGCTCGGCTGTGTCACCGCCGCCCTCTCCCTTCCCTCCGCCGGATTCGGCACCGCTCTCCCGAAGCAGCCGCGCAAACGCGCGGTCGACAAGCGCCGCGAGTTGCTCCGCGCAAGCCTCGTATTCCTGCTCCCCGCCTCCGAACGGATCGGCCACGTCCTGCGCCTCTTCCTCGGGCACCTCATGCGCGAAAGCGTAAATCGTGTGCACTTTCTCGGCGAGCTCGGGGAACACGTCGACAAGGGCCTGCCGGTGCGATCGCGACATGGTCAGGACGAGATCGGCCTCGCGCAACATCTCCCTCGTCAAACGTTTGGCCGCGTGCCCTTCCGCAGGGACCTGCCGCCGCGCGAGCGCCTGGGCCGCGTGCTCGGTCATCGGGACGCCTTCCATGGCCATCAGGCCCGCAGAATCGACCTTCCAACCCAGCGCGCGATCTTCGACAAGCCTACGCAAGAAGGCCGCAGCCATGGGACTGCGGCATGTGTTTCCGGTGCAGACAAAGAGAATATGCATCGTTTCCTCCACACTTTTGGACTTCGTTTATTTCTACGTTTGCCTTCAGTATAGGGGGTTCCCGCGGCGGTCGCAAATGAGGGACGCGGCTCACACGAGCCACATGAGGCCACAGAAAATCAGGATGGCGCTCCCTGCCATTTCACCGAAGCGACCGAAGGCGCGACCGAACCGCCTGCCGATCAACAGGCCCGCGCCGCACATCAGGGTGCTGGCCAACCCGAACGCCAGGGCCGAGGTCACGCCGTAGGCCACGGTCTTCAGCCCGAGCCCAAAGCCGACCGAGAGGGCGTCAATGGAGACGCTCGCGGCGAAGGTCATGCGTCCCAGCCAATTGCCAAGCGGCCGCGGAGGAGGCCCTTCTGATTTTTTCCACGTATGATAGGCCATCTGCACGCCAAGCCCCAGGACCACGACGGCCGCAAACCAGCGCGCCACATGTCCCAGATAATGGCCCACGAGATCGCCGGCGGCGACGCCGACGAGCGTGAGAACGACGTGCCAGACACCGATGGTCACCGCGAGTTCCAGGCCCTGTTTGCGCGTGATGGCGCCAAGCCCCACGCCGATGCTCAAGGAAAGCGCGTCCATCCCGAGCGCCAGAGCCATCATGGCGATCTCGATCGCCGCCTGCAGATTGGACAACGGGGCCCCCTCCTTTGCACGTCTCCATCTATATGCGCGGCCTGTCCGCGCCATGCTGAGGAGGATAGGGAGCTCCATGATCAAGCATACTACCCATGAACAACCATGCGGGAGGTGGCGTCGGTGCGAGGGCGTTGGATCGTGGGCAGCGCCGCGTTGGGCCTGTCGGCCATGCTGAGTTTTGCGCCCTCGGTTTGCGCGGGCCCGCCGCTGTGGCGGATTGAGGAGACCATCGAGGACAAGAATGCCGGCGAGATCACGCTGGTGGTCAAGGCGGATCCCCGAGCTGCAGGCGACAGCGCCTTGGTGCTCACGCCCGAGGCGGTGGACAATTACGTGCGGGCCCACCCGTGGCTGGCGAACCCGCGCCGCGCCGTCTGCAGGACCGAGGACGGCCGAACGGTGCTCGTCAAGGAATTCGGCCGCGATCGCCGAGTCGAACCCGCCGTCGACGGCGAGCGCGCCGAAATGGCGGTTGGGCCGTCGCTTTCCGAGCCCCCGCCCGGGGTATCGCTCGATCCGTCGGCGCAGGCGAGGCGCTCAGACTCCGAAGCCGTCAAGACTGCCGCCGTGCTGCAGGTCGCGGAGTCGCTCATCGGCACGCCGCTCGCATGGGGTGCGGATCCCGCGACGGGATATTGCGATCCGGCCACCTTTGTCGCGGCCGTCTACCGCCGGGCGCTCGGCTACCGCGTGCCCACCACGCTTTGCGGGCTCTGGGAATCCACGGGCGTCAGCGTGCCCGTGTGGGACGTTCGGCCTGGCGATCTCGTCCTTCTCGACCGAGGGGAGCTCGTCGGCATTTATGTGGGCGCGGACGAGATCGCGGCGTGCGATCCGTCCGCTGGCGAAGTGGTGCGCATGAGCGTGGGGCCCTCGAGCGGGCTCACGGCCCGCATCGCGGACGTGCGCCGATTGTTTTGAAGCGCGGCGTCACCGGCCGGCGGCCGGGCGGCGGACTTCGGCGGGCACCCTCTTGGCTCTCGTCTGATAGAGTCCGAACGCAATGGTGATGACGACGAGCCCCACGGGCAGCGCCATCTCGTTGTACCCGGCGCGAAGGATCACGAGGCTCGCGATGCCCGCGCCGACGCCATAGATCACCACCGCCAGCACCCACATCCAGATAAGCCACGGTTTGGTGGGATCAAACGGCTCTTGCCGATCGCGGCGCGAAGGCGCGAGGCCCATCGCTTTCCACACCAGCGTCTCCATCAGTCCAGTGGTGGTACTGGTGATGACCGTGGTGGTGATGCCGTTCACCCCAACCCTCCGCGCCATCGATCCCTGTGCGCCCATGGCGAAGGCGAGCACGAACAGGAGCTCCCCCGTGTGCCGGGACACGCCCGCTTTACCCAGCGCATCCGCCGCGGCCCAAAATGTGACGAGCGCCGCGAGCTCGAGCCAGAGCGCATGGGTCACCGTCCGGGACCAGCCGGACCGCTTCCTCTCGCTCGCCGCGACAAAACCGGACGCAGCGGCGCCGCAAGCGAACCCGATGAGGGCCACGAGATAATGGGCGGCGTGCCGAAAGTCCCCAGTGGCCACCGCGATGCCGCCGAGCACGGTGTTGCCGGTCATCGCCGCCGTGAACACCTGACCGAGCCGCATGAAGCTCATCGCGTCCACACATCCCGACACGGCCGTCAGCACGAGCAGGAACACCCGAGACGAGACAGCCGACATCTCGCGTCGCTCCAAGCCCTCTTCCCCCTCTCCGCCATCTGCGGTCGATTCGCATCCTTGCTTCTGGCGTATCTTCCTTCATCATACCACGGCCAAGCGCCCACAAATCTCTCGCAAAATTCGACGGCGTGCGCGATAATGGGGACGAGATTCGTATATGTAAATGGAGCGGATAGGCCGTGAACAGGAGCCGAGGGTCCAGACGACGGACGGCCAGATGGGTGGCCGCGGGCGCGGGATGTGCCGTTTTGGGGGGCTACGCGTGGTTCATGATCTATGGGTGGAACGCGCAGTGGCAGACGTACGCGATGACCGCCGCCCATTCGCCGTCGGTGTCCAATGCGGCGGGCGCCCGGTCGGCGCAGAATGGAACGGGATCGACCGGCGCGCCAAACGGGGCGGGGACAAACGCCGCGGTCGTCCCCACCAATGAACCCGCCTGGTCGCCGAACGAACAGGTGGCGACGGTGGAAAACCCGCTCACGATGCCGCCAAAGACGCAATCCGTGAGCACATCGTCCGGCGCGGGCGAAGAGACGAGATCGACCGGCCAGTCGGCGACCCTCCCCGCTGCGCCGACGAGCCCGACATCGCCTTCGCCAACCGATTCGAATGGGACAGGCGAAAGCGGATACGGAACCGGAAGCGGGATGAGCGGAACGACCGCGGGGAAGCAAGGGGAGACCGGCGGCGCGTCGAACGAGACCGGAACCAACGTGTCGAGCGGAACCGGGCAGACCGGCGGCGAAACCACCGGAAACTTGAGCGGAAGCAATGCCACCGGCTTCGGCAATACAACGACGGGGCCGTCGTCGCCAAGCGGCGGCACGTCCGGATCCGCGCCGTCGCCGCAAGGGTCCAACAGCGCGTCGCCTGGGACGAGCTCCGCGAACACCGAAGGCGCGCGCACCAGCGAATCCACCACAGGCAACGCGACCGCACAGGCGGTGACCGCGCCTGCGTCGGGGACCCCGGCCAACACCAGCGCGGCGCACTGACCCGCCCGTGCACGCGCGCCTGCTACCTCCCGCGACGCTCGCCATCGCGCCGAGCAGGGCGCGCGACCGATACGACCAACAGGAAGAGGGGCTGCCCCGCGTGCATCCGCACGTTGGGGACAGCCCCTCTTCACCGATCTATGGGAAACGCTGGCCTCACGCCCGCTTCAGGCCGACGTGCGCTGACCTTGGCGAGCGGCAGCCGCGGCGAGAATCGCCTCCGCCTCGCGCGAATCCTCGTGAACCATCCGATCCACCACGCGGTTGCCGATGAGGAGCGCCGAACCCACAACCAGAACAAGTGCGATGGTGATGATCAACAAAGCCAGCTCCATCTTGCTCATCTCCCGCTTTTCATCGTTCTTCCCTGCCGACACCGCCATTATATCCGGCGGATGGAGCGGCATCGGTCGATGAAAGCGGCTTCAGAAGACTTGTCGCACTTTGTTCGAATTGGTGCCGAACTTTCGCCACAGGTGAGGAATCGTTTGGAAGGCCGATCACCCCACCCAGCGCACTCGGCCAGACGACGCCTTGTGCAACCGGTTCATCACCGCCGCACCGATTCCATGCGCGGGATCGACGCCGTGGATCAGGATGTCCGTCGCGCCGGCGCGATCGAAGGCGCGCAACAGGCGGTACAAGTGGCGGGCCAGTTCCTCTGCGTACGCGTCGGCCGGCAACGCGGCCTGCCTCTCCTCCGCCAGCGCCCACCCGAACCGCCGCACGAAGTCGTCGGGCGCGATGAGCGCAGGCACCATCGGATCGTCGTCATCCTGCACGCCCTCCAGGAGAAACGCGCGCATGGCCTCGTCGATGGCCTCCGCTTCTCCCCACCAGACGTGCACCCTCGCCTTCGGGGCGTAATGCCGGTATTTCATGCCCGGCGCAAGCGGCGAGGCGGCGGCATCGAACACATCGGCCGCGTACAGCACCGGCCGGTCGATCACGCTCGCGATCATCTCCTGCGTCACACCTCCGGGGCGGAGGATGCGCGCACAGTCCGGCTCCAACAAGAGCACCGTCGACTCCACACCCCACGCGCACGGCCCGCCGTCGACGAGCCAGTCGATCCGGCCGTCGAGATCGGCCGCCACATCGTCCGCCGTGGTCGGACTGGGCCTGCCGGAGCGATTGGCGCTCGGCGCCGCCACAGGCACGCCCGCCTCGGCGATGAGCGCCCGAGCCACCGGATGATCCGGCATCCGCACGCCGACGAGCGGCTGACCCGGGTGAACGGATGGCGCAAGCCTCGCTCCCGCCGGCAACAGAAGCGTCAGCGGTCCGGGCCAAAACGCGCGCATGAGCCGCCTGACATCCTCGTGCAGCGGCTGGTTTTCATCGATCACGTCGCGAAGATCGGCCTCGCTCGCAATGTGCACGATCAGCGGATTGTCGCGCGGCCGCTCTTTGGCGGCGAAGATGCGCCTCACCGCCTCTTCGTCGAGCGCATTCGCGCCCAGGCCGTAGACCGTTTCGGTGGGAAACGCGACAAGCCCGCCGCGTCGCAAGGACTGGGCGGGTTCCTTCAACATCTCGCGCAATTGCGCCTCGTGGCGTATTCCAGCCACCGTCAACCGTTGCATTCGATCCTCTCCTCGTCGGTCGTCAACGCAAGCGCGCCGTGAGCGCGCGAACGATTTCCTCGGCGTGATCGAGCGTCCAAAGCCGCACCTGCACCTTTTGGGTATGACCGTCGCCTGTCGGGATGGACAGCGTCTCCAGCGGCGGCAGGTCGGGAAAGCCTCCCGTGTTCGGGACGGCGTCGCCTTCGGTGATGTCGATAAAGCAGAGCGGCGGGTACAGCACGCACCACCAGTTGGCGCCTTGTCCTCGTCCCAGCACGATGCGCAGGGCCTCGTACTCGCCCGCAGGGTAGATGACGTTGCCGTATTCCTTGGTGGGGAACGGGACGCGCGCCACCTCCACCTGCACAGGCTCGTCCACGTGCCACGCGGCTTCCACCGCCAACGCGGTCGCTCGGATCTGCGGCACGTGTTCCTCGACGATGGCGCGCGCCTCGGCCTCAGAGTGCGCACCCTGAAGCCAGCCGCCCACGCGTTCGATCACGGCATTGCGCACCGCGAGCTTCAGCGCCTGATCGCGCGGGCTGTCGCTGTTGGCGATGATGCGCAGGCGAAGCGCGTCCGCCGGGATGACAGGCGCGTGCGGCGCGGCAATGCTCGCCAGCACGTCTCCGTCCACGGCCTCCCGCGCGTGGGTGGTGTGCGCCATGGCGGTCCTCGTCAGCACGACCCCCACCAGCACCGCTGCCACAAATCCTGCAAACCGCTTCGCAAACCCCATCGTCCATCCCTCCTGCCGTTCTGGCAGTCAGTATGGACGGGGATGGCGAATCTTAAACGGCTAGCAGCGCGGCGCGATAGATTCAAAGATTCCCAGACTCCGGCGATCCCGGCTCGCGCGTCACGGCGATGACGCGATCGACACCGCGCAGGTCCTTGACCTTGCGCACGCGAAATCCCCGATCTCGCCATGGCGCAAACAGCCGGGCGACCTCCTCGGCCTGGTTGTGCCCCACTTCGAGGAACACGCCCGCCCGGCCGCGGGCCAGGACGTGCGGCGGCAACGCCGCAATTCGCCTGTAAAACTGCAGCCCGTCCTCGCCGCCGTCGAGCGCAAGCCGCGGCTCGTAGTGGCGCACGGAGGGCTCGAGCTGGTCGATCTCGTCCGTGGGAATGTACGGCGGATTGCTGACGATGGCGTGCCACGGGCGGCCTCGCTCCGCCCGCTCGATGAGCCACTCGATGCCGTCCGCAGCCGCCCAGTCGACCACGGCGCCGAGGCGCTCCGCGTTGCGTCGCGCCACCGCCAGCGCGTCCATCGACAGATCCACCGCGGTGACCGATACCCCCGGGCACGCGAGCGCAATCGAGACCGCGATGCAGCCCGACCCGGTCCCCACGTCGATCACGCGCGTCCCGCTCGGCATCCTCTTCAAAAAGCGGATGGCCTCCTCGACCAAGACCTCCGTATCTGGGCGGGGGATGAGACACTCAGGCCCCACCTCAAACGTGCGGCCGTAGAAGTCCTGCTTCCCGAGGACGTAGGCGAGCGGCTCTCCCTGTACTCGCAGCGCCGCCAAGCGGGCTGCCCGCTCCGCAATCTCCTCCGGCACCTCGTCGCCCAACGACTGGAGAAGCTTGACGCGATCCCAACCGAACGCATGCGCCACAATCTGCTCCGCTTCCCGCTCGGCAAGCCGCTTGCGCTCGTCGAGCGGCAACTCTCGGTAGGCCGGTGACTGGGGAAGTTGTTCCGCGATTGCCTTCAACAACCTTGCGACAAAGTACTTGGCCTCGCTCATGCTTCCCTGACCCTCAGCATTTCCGCCTGACTCTCGACGATGAGCGCCTGGATGATCTCGTCCAGCTCACCGTCCAAGACGGCGTCCAGTTTGTGCAATGTCAATCCTATGCGATGATCCGTCACGCGGCTCTGCGGAAAGTTGTACGTGCGAATGCGCTCACTGCGATCGCCCGTGCCCACCTGAAGGCGGCGCTGAGCTGCCACTTCCTCCTGTTGCTCGCGCTGAGCCTTCTCGTACAGGCGCGCGCGCAACACCCGCATCGCTTTTTCCTTATTTTTCAGCTGAGATTTCTCGTCCTGACACGAAACCACGATGCCCGTGGGCAGGTGCGTAATCCGCACCGCCGACTGCGTGGTGTTCACGCTTTGCCCACCGGGCCCCGTCGAGCAGAAGGTGTCGATGCGAAGATCCTTTTCGTGGATCTCCACTTCGACCTCCTCCACCTCGGGCAAGACCGCCACGGTCGCCGTGGACGTGTGGATGCGGCCGCCGGATTCCGTCACAGGAACGCGCTGCACGCGATGCGTGCCGCTCTCGAACTTCAACTTGGCATACGCGCCCTTGCCGTGCACGGCCATCACGACTTCCCGGAAACCGCCCATGTCCGTGTAGCTCGCGTCGATGATCTCCGTCTTCCAGCCGTGCTTTTCGGCGTACCGCTGGTACATCCGCAGCAGTTCTGCGGCGAACAACGCCGCCTCTTCGCCTCCCGCAGCGGCGCGGATTTCCACGAACACGTCCTTGTCGTCGTTTGGATCTTTAGGGAGGAGAAGAATTTGCAGCCGATGTTCCAGGCCCTCCCGCCGACGTTGCAAATCCGCCAATTCCGCTCGGACGAACTCGCGCATTTCGTCATCGAGCTTATCCTGCAACATCGCCTTGGCCTCGTCGATGTTCTGGGTGACCTTCTTCCACTCGCGGTAGACCTCGACCGGCTCCGCCAACTCCGCTTGTTCCTTGGCGTACGACCGGAGCTTCTCCGGCTCGGACACCACGTCCGGCCTGCAGAGAAGCTGGCTCAGGTGTTCATACCGCTCTTCCATGCTCGCCAGCCGTTCGAACATCGACGCACCTCCCTCGCCATCCCCAGCCTCATTCCCAGGTCGGTCCCTCCAGGAATGAAGATCGGGAATCCTCCATGAACAGAAAAAAGCCAAAGCAGGCTCACCCGCCTCTCATAGCGGCCGGTGAGCCAACCATGGCTTGCATCTCCTTCTCGCTCAGCGCTCGCCTTGAGGCTGAAGCCCATACTTGCGGTTGAACCGATCAACTCGGCCGCCCGAATCGACAAACTTCTGCTTGCCGGTGAAGAACGGGTGGCACTTCGAGCAAATCTCCACGCGGATGGACTCCTTGGTCGATCCGGTTTCGAACGTCTCTCCGCAAGCGCACGTCACCGTCACTGTATGGTAGGTCGGATGAATGTCCGGCTTCATCGTTTCACCCCTATCTGCTTGAGCACACTGCGATTGATTATAACAAAAGCTTTCCCTCTTGTCATCCACCCGTACTCCCTCGACCAACATCGGGCCATACGCCACGCCATTCCGAAGCGCGACGGGCCTCCCAGCGCATCGCTGTCGCGCGGACAATTCCAGTGGGAGGCCGATTCACCCATCTCCGCAAGCGGCCCATAGACGCACGTGTCCACAACCGACGGAGGTCTCCACGATCGTAAGAGATTCATACCGCACGGCATTGCTGCGCATGGCTGCGCGCGGATATGCTCAAGATGCGCGCAGGATTCCAAGGGCCCTTGGAACAAGACGCAAGGCCATCAGAGCCAGGCGAGTGAAACGACATGAAACGAAAGGATGGCGAGTTGTGAACAAGCAGCGATTTCTTGCCCGTACGTTGGCTGTCCTTGCCGCATCGGCAGGGTCGGGGAGCGTGTGGATGTGGGCCAGCACCGCCATGGCAAACGCCGTGCAAACGCAGCACAGCGCTCCCGTCCAAGCTGTGTCATCGGCACCATCCGCCCAAAATCAGCCCAGCTTTGTCTTTCTGCCTCCATGGCCCGACGAAGACGAGTGATGCATCGCGCCGCGCCGAAACCATTTTAGCATCCGCTGCGCCCGCGCAGCGTTTGGCCATAGAACCCGCGAACCCCTCCACGCGCCGGAGGGGTTCTTGCGCGTTAGGTCTCGGTCGTGACCGGTTGAGCCGGCGGCTTCTCCGCGCTCGCAACCGGTTTTCGCTCGACGCGATTGAGGCTCAGGCTGTCGAGGAACTCCTTATTGGTCTTATAATGCCGGAACTTGCGCAGGAACATCTCGGTGAAGTCCTGATGGTCACCCATGGACTTGCGAATCGCCCACACTTTTTCCAATTCTTCTTTCGGCATGAGCGCCTCCTCGCGCCGCGTGCCGGATCGGCGGATGTCGATGGAGGGGAACACGCGCTTCTCGGCCAACCTGCGGTCCAGATGCAGTTCCATGTTGCCCGTGCCCTTAAACTCCTCGTAGATGACATCGTCCATGCGCGAACCGGTGTCGATGAGCGCGGTGGCGAGGATGGTCAGGCTTCCGCCCTCCTCGACGTTGCGGGCCGCGCCGAAAAACCGCTTCGGGCGATGGAATGCGGCCGGATCGATACCCCCTGACAACGTGCGGCCCGACGGGGGAACAACGAGGTTGTAAGCGCGGGTCAAACGAGTGAGGCTGTCGAGCAGGATGACCACGTCCTGCTTGTGCTCGACGAGGCGCAACGCCCGCTCGAGGACGAGTTCGGACACCTTGATGTGATTTTCCGGCACTTCGTCAAACGTAGAGGCGATGACCTCGCCCTTGACCGATCTCTGCATGTCGGTGACCTCTTCGGGCCGCTCATCGATGAGCAGGACAAACAGGTGTACGTCCGGATAGTTGGTGGCGATGCTGTGGGCAATCTCCTTCAACAGGACCGTTTTCCCCGCCTTGGGGGGCGCCACAATCATGCCGCGCTGCCCAAAACCGATAGGAGCGAACAGATCAATGAGACGGGTCGCCAGATTTTCCGGTGTCGTCTCGAGAACGATGCGTTCAGAAGGGAAGAGCGGGGTGAGCGCTGCGAAATGAAGCCGTTCGGCCGCAACCTCGGGACTGTAACCGTTCACGGCCTCCACGTGCAACAGACCGAAATAGCGTTCATTCTCCTTGGGCGGACGGACTTTCCCACTCACCAGATCGCCCGTACGAAGGTCGAAGCGCCGAATTTGCGATGCCGCGACATAAATGTCTTCTTGGCTCGGCAGATACCCCACGGGCCGCAGGAAACCGTAGCCTTCCGGCATGATCTCGAGCACGCCCTCGGCGAACATGAGGCCGTCCCGCTCAGCCTGCGCCTTCAGAATGGCAAAAATCAGCTCTTTCTTTTTCATCGATCCATAGTGCGGGATCTGAAATTCTCGAGCATATTTGTATAGATCTGTTAATTTCTTTTCTTCAAGTTCTCGAATGTCCAAGCATCGTCCCTCACAATCCTGTCCCGGCGGCACACGCCGCGCCCGGGCAAAGTTAGACGGCTTGAGGCGGGCTGCAACATGTTATGCGCCTTGCGTCGTCGCGGCTTGTTCTCATACCACTCGGGGACCTGAATCACAGCATGGAAAGAGGCAATCCAGCACGGAACGTGCCATCCAGGTGAAGCCCATTGGAGTCTTCAAGGCGAGGAATGAACGCTGCGCGCGAGGAGCGCGGAGAAGCGAATCCAACGGCTCAACCGGACGTTGTTGCGGCTATCCGTAGTATAATCACGCATTTGTGTTTCTACAAGGGCGATGGATGTCGAATGAACGAAAAGCCATCCGAAGCGAGCCAGGGCTGGACACTCCAGCCCTGGCGCCATGGTCACTTCTGATTCAGCTTATTCCAATCGGCCAAAAACCGCTCGATGCCGCGATCCGTCAGCGGATGCTTGATCATCTGATCCAGCACGCTGAACGGGCAGGTCGCGATGTGCGCCCCGGCCTTGGCCGCGGCGGTCACGTGCATCGGGTGGCGAATGCTGGCCGCGATGATCTCCGTCTCGATACCGTGGATGTCGAAGATCTGAGCGATGTCCGCAATCAACTCGACGCCGTCCATGCTGATGTCATCCAGCCGGCCAATGAACGGGCTGACAAACGAGGCGCCTGCACGGGCGGCAAGCAGCGCCTGGTTCGCGCTGAAGATGAGCGTGACGTTGGTGCGAATGCCCCGCTTCGCGAGTTGGTGAACCGCCTTCAGGCCCTCGGCCGTCATCGGGATCTTGATGACGATGTTCGGGTGAATCTCCGCGAGCGGCAGCGCCTCCTTGACCATCCCCTCGGCGTCGAGGCTCACAACCTCCGCGCTGATGGGGCCGTCGACGATCTCGACGATTTCCTTCAGCACTTGAATGAAGTCGCGGCCTTCCTTGGCCACGAGGCTGGGGTTCGTCGTGACGCCGCTCAGAATCCCCATGTCCGCGGCGCGGCGAATTTCATCGACGTTCGCGGTATCGATGAACAGTTTCATGTTCCTCATCCTCTCCTGTCCCCAAAATCTCCGGTCCTCCGGTCGCCACGGGTTCTCTCTCTGCTCGGCTCACCTGAGGGCTTGCGCGGATCATCCGCGTACCATTTCTATGATACCATGCTTTCGGCGCGGCAACCCACTTTTCGACTCGCGCGGCGAACCTTCATTCCGCCCGGGCTCGTGCCTCCAGTTGTTCCCTCACGGTCCGACGCAGCTCGTCGATGTCGAACGGCTTCGTGAAGTGGGCCACGGCCCCCATCTCCATGGCTTCGTGAATCAGATCCAGTTCGCCATACGCCGTCATCATGATGACCTTCGCGTCGGCGCCAAGCTTCCGCATGTTGCGCAGAATCTCCAACCCATCCATGCCGGGGATCTTCATGTCCAACAGGACGAGATCGGGCTGCTCACGTTCGACGATACTGAGGGCGCTCTGACCGTTGGCAGCCTGAAACACCTCATACCCTTCCCGCTGCAACACCTCGTGCAACAACACCCGGATCCCGAACTGATCGTCGACCACGAGCACCTTGTACGCCATGCCCCCACCTCTTCGCTAGCTCAACTCGTCTCGAGGATCTTCGCCGGACAGGATCGAAATTCCTGTCGGACGGAGGCCGTTCAGAGGTCAGGCGCGGCCGCTCTCGCGGCGATAGTCGAGGCTCGCCGCCACAAAATCGCGGAAGAGCGCGTGGGCGCGGTTTGGCCTCGATTTGAACTCCGGATGAAACTGCACGCCGACAAACCAGCGGTGCTCGGGAATCTCCACGATTTCCACAAGCCGCCCGTCCGGCGACGTGCCGGTCACCGCAAGTCCCTGCGATTCCAGCCGCTCCCGGAAGTCGTTGTTGAACTCGTAGCGGTGACGGTGCCGCTCGGAGATCAGGTCCGCTCCGTACGCCTGATGCGCGCGCGATCCCGGCTTCAACCGGCAGGGATACGCGCCGAGGCGCATGGTGCCGCCCTTGTCCTCGATCTCCTTCTGCTCCGGCAGCAGGTCGATGACCGGATAGGGCGTCCGCGGATCGATCTCGCTCGTGTGCGCGCCGTCAAGCCCTGCGACGTGCCGCGCATATTCGATCACGGCGATCTGCATGCCGAGGCAGATGCCGAAATACGGGATGTTGCGCTCGCGCGCGTACTGGCACGCGACAATCTTTCCGTCGATGCCGCGATCGCCAAAACCACCCGGCACCAGGATGCCGTCGACCCCGGCGAGGAGCTTGTCCACGTTGTCGCCCGTCACATCTTCCGAGTTCACCCAACGGATGTGCACGCGGGCGTCGTTCTCAAATCCCCCGTGCTGGAGGGCCGCGACGACGCTCGCGTACGCGTCCGGCAAGGCGACGTATTTGCCGACCACCGCGATCTCGACATCGCGGTGCAGCCGCTTGATCCGGTCCACCATCGCTTCCCATTCGCGCATGTCCGCGGGCGGGGCCGAGATACCAAAATGCCGGAGGACGATCTCGTCCAGCCCCTCGTCCCGAAGCCGGAGCGGCACCTCGTACAGCACCTCGGCGTCGCTCGCCTCGATCACGCTGTCCTCATCCGTGTCGCAGAAGAGCGCAATCTTCCGCTTCACCTCCTGCGACAGGGGCACTTCCGTGCGGCACACGATGATGTTCGGGCTGATGCCGATGCTGCGCAGCGTCGCCACGCTGTGCTGCGTCGGCTTCGTCTTCACCTCGCTCGTCATCCGGAGATACGGGATGAGCGTGACGTGGATGTACAGCACGTTGTTCCGCCCGACCTCGTTCTTCATCTCGCGGATGGCTTCGAGAAACGGCTGGCTCTCGATGTCGCCGACCGTGCCGCCAATTTCCGTGATCACGATGTCCGTGTCCGGCTTCGCGGCCTGCATCACGCGCTCCTTGATCTCATTGGTCACGTGCGGAATGACCTGGACCGTCGCGCCGAGGTAGTCTCCTCGCCGCTCCTTCTGAATGACCGACCAATAAATCCGCCCGCTCGTGACGTTGTTGTCCTGGCTGAGATCGTTGTCGATGAAGCGCTCGTAGTGGCCGAGATCGAGGTCCGTCTCCGCGCCGTCCTCTGTGACAAACACTTCCCCATGCTGATAGGGGCTCATGGTCCCTGGGTCAACGTTGATGTAAGGATCGAATTTCTGGATGGTGACGTTGAGCCCGCGGTTCTTCAAGAGGCGGCCCAAGCTCGCGGCGGTAATGCCCTTGCCAAGCCCGGACACCACGCCGCCCGTCACGAAGATGTACTTCGCCGTCATGACTCTGTCCTCCCTGACGAAAACACACGCGACCTAAGCACACAAAAACCGCGTTCCGGAAAGTCCAGAACGCGTCTGAAAGGCGCGGAAGACTTCAGTCCTCCTCGTCTTCCTCGACTTCCTCGTCTTCGTCGAACAGCGGGGCATCGTCGTATTCGTCGTCTTCGGGCAGGATCCCGTCCTCGTCCTCCACGACTTCGACGTCCTCGAATTCGGACTCCTCCTCGACGGCCCCGACCTCGTCGTAATCGAGCTCGTCGTCCTCGAGGACGTCCTCCTCCTCGTAATCCTCTTCGTCGTCCTCCTCATCGCCAAACGCGTCGCCCGTCTTGCGGATGAACTTCTTACCGCCCGACAGGCGCTCGGCGTTGCGATCCGTCGGATACCAACGGTTCAACCCCCAGACGTTGTGACCAATACAGACGAACCGGCCATCGACGTTGATTTCCGTGAACACCCGCGCGATCACGTCCGCCACCTGTTCATCCGTCATGTGGCGGAGTTCCTGAATTTCCTTCATGATATCGCGGAAGTACATGGGTTCTTTGCGGGCTTTCAAGATCTCGTACACGAGCTCCACGAGAGGCATTTCCTGTATCTCGTGTTCCGTTCGTGCCAGTGAGATGGCCATCTTGGAATCTTCCCTTCCAGCTCGGGATCGGCCGGTGGCCAACTTCGACCCATGAACACAGCTCGAATGACCGGCTTACATGTTATCTAAGTTTAGCACATGACGTCCAGTCTCCAAACCGACATTTTTGCGGCATTCGCACCCCAAAAGCGAGGGCGCCACCCGCGCTCGTATGCGCGACCGGCGCCCCAGCAACTCGCCATCCCCTCAAAGGCAAGGGTTCAATCCTCGTGGAACCTCGCTTGCCGCTTTTCCTTAAAGGCCGTCATGCCCTCGTGGGCATCCCCCGACGCGAAGCAAAGGCCGAACTGGGCCGCCTCGTACGCCTGCGCGCGGAGAGGATCCTGCCCGTAGCCGTGATGGGCCGACCGCTTGATGGCGGCCATGGCGGCGCTGGACTGGTTGGCGAGCTTCCGCGCGAGCTCCATGCCCCGCGCCTCCAGCTCCTCGGGCGGCACCACCTCGTTCACGAGCCCGTATTCCAGCGCCTTTTCGGCGGAGATGCGCTCGCCGAGCAGCATCATGGAAAGCGCCCGCGCAAAGCCGATGGCGCGCGGAAGCCGGTATGTGCCGCCAAAGCTTGGATTGACGCCAAGGGTCACTTCGGGCAATCCCACGACAGCACCCGCGGCCGCGATTCGAAAGTCGCACGCGAGCGCAAGCTCAAGGCCGCCGCCGAACGCCCCGCCGTGAATCAGGGCCACCACCGGAATGGGCAGTTGTTCGATGGCCTGGAACACGCGCTGCCCAAGCCTCGCCATGTTCTCCGCCTCGACAGCCCCCATGTGTTGCATCTGGGCGATGTCCGCGCCGGCGCAGAACACCCGGCCTTCACCGCGGATCACAAGCGCTCGGACCTGCTTCAGGTCCATCATCGCGAGGTGCGCCCCGATTTCCGAGAGAACCTCCCGGGAAAGCGCGTTCAAGGACTGCGGACGGTTGAGCGTCAAGATCGCGACGTGATCCTCCACCCGGTACGTCGTCCATGCCTCTGTCAACACCTTCACTCCCTTTCCTCGATGATGCACGACATGGTTGCCATCAGGCCGGGCGGATGCGAACACCCGCCTCGGTGAGGCGCCGGTGAAGCGCCTTGGCCAGCTCGATGGCATGCGGGCCGTCTCCATGCAGGCATACCGTATCGACCGTCACCTCGACCCATTCGCCCGTCCGCGCTCGGACTCGCCCCTCTTTCACCATGGTCAACACCTGCTCACAGGCCTCGTCGAGATCGCGGATGAGGGCGTCCGGGTGCCGCCTCGGCGTGAGCCGGCCGTCCGCCTCGTAGCGCCTGTCCGCGAACACCTCGCAGCAGGCGCAAAGCCCCATCCATTCCGCCTGCTGCGCGAGTTCACTGCGGTACGGGGCGTACAGCTTGAGCGAAGGATCGAACTCGGCCACCGCCCGGCAGATGGCCCGCGCGGCGGCTCGATCGACCGCGGCGCGGTTGTAGAGCGCGCCGTGCGGCTTCACATGGTGAAGGCGCACGCCCTGCGCGCGGGCGAATGCGGCGAGGGCGCCGAGTTGGTACAGCACAAACGCGTGGATCTCGTCTTCGTCGAGCGCCATGTCCCGCCGGCCAAAACCTTGCAGATCCGGGTAGCCCGGATGGGCACCGATGGCCACGCCCTTCGCCTTGGCCAGTCCGACGCTCCGGGCCATGGCGACGGGATCGCCCGCATGCATGCCGCAGGCCAGATTCGCCGACGTGACGTAGGCCAGGATCTGTTCGTCGCACGCCAGGCGATACACGCCGAAATCCTCGCCGAGATCGGCGTTGAGATCGACTTCAGCCACGCTCAGTCCCCTCCTTCGCTGTCTCCCCACGCGCGCCGCGCCCGCTCGCCGACGAACCGCAGCCACGCGCGGGCAAGGCGGTGGTGCACGCGCCGGAGCCTGATGGCCTCCTCCAAACTGACTTCCACAAAGCGCAGCTGACTTCCTGGTCGAAGCTGCGCCAGTTTGTCGAGATCGGCCGAGATGACGGTCGCCACCTTGGGATAGCCGCCCGTGGTCTGGCACTCGCGCATCAAGACAATCGGCAGGCCGTCCGGGGGCACCTGGATGCTGCCGGGCACGACCGGCTCGCTCGCAAGCTGGCGCGACGGGGCGGCAAGGGGCTCCCCTCGCAGCCTCAATCCCATGCGATCCGACTGTGGCCCCACCTGCCACGTGCGCTCCAAGAAGGCCCGCCAAGCTTCGCCGTCGAACCAATCCGCCTGCTCACCGCGCACGACGCGCACGACGGCCATCTCGTCCTCGACCTGATCCAACCATCCGCCCACCTGAAACGGGGCGACGGCCGCGCGAGGGCCCACGGCGCGAAACCCAGCGGGCGGATTGGGAGGTCCGGGAACATACACCAGGTCATCGCCCGGAGCAAGCTTTTCTCCGAGGCCGTAACGCGGGATGGCGCTCCGGCTTCCCAGGAGCGCGTCGCCGGCGAAGCCTCCGCGAATCGCCAGATACGCGCGAAAGCCGCGCCGCACCTGGCGAATCTCCAGCACCGCGCCCTCCGCCAACCACACGGGGCGCTGCGTGGGCAACGGCTCCCCGTCCACGTGCACGGCGAAGTCCGCCCCGCAAATCGCGAGAGCCGCCGGCGCCTCAAACGCGAGTCTGGGCCCGGCGCCCGTCACCTCGAGCACAGCGGCATCGCCCCGATTGCCCGCCAGGCGATTGGCCGCGCGATAGGCCAGCTGATCGAGCGCGCCACCAAGCGGCACACCGATGTGGCGGTGAGAAGGCCGCCCTTCATCCTGAACGGTCGTGAACAGCCCCGGGGCCAACACGCGCACGCGCGCGACGCTTGGCTCATGTGTACGCGCCCCATCGCGCATCATATTCCTCCTCCGCAATCGCCTGAAACCGCACTTCGTCCCCCGGCGCCAGGAGGCTCGCCGGCTGGCGCCGCACGTCGAAGAGCCGCACCGGCGTTCGGCCAATGATCTGCCACCCGCCAGGCGTCGCAAAGGAATAGACGCCCGTCTGAAAGCCGGCGATCCCGACCGAACCTTGTTCGACGCGGGCGCGCGGCGTCTGCCGGCGGGGCACCCGAAGCACGTCGGGCAGCCCGATGAGATAGGCGAACCCCGGCGAAAATCCGATCATCGCGACGCGATAGACGGCTCGCTGGTGCAGCCGGATCACGTCCTCGGGCGCAAGCCCCGCGCGCTGGGCCACCTCGTCGAGATCGGGCCCATACGCCCCGCCGTAGACGACAGGCAGCGTGACGCGCGCGGCCTGCGGCAGAGAAGCCCGCGCATCTCGCGCTGAGCCAATGGCGCGGCGGGCGCGCGCCAGCAAATCCCCCGGCGACACGTCCTCGAGGCGCACATAGATGGCGATCGATCGATAACCGAGGGTGATGTCTTCAATCCCGTCCACGCCGCGCATCTCGCGCGCGAGCGCCGCGCGCAGCGAGAGGAGTTTGTCGAGCGCCTCCCCCGTCTCGACGGAGACATCGTCCTCGAGGCGCAGGAGAAGCGCCTGATCGCCCATGAACTCGAGCCGCACTTTGTCTTCGATCACGGCCGTTTCCCCCGCCCTCCGCGATGATTTACACTCATTGTAGCGAAGATTCACAGCATCTGCCGCAAAGGAGGGCCTGGAATGGCCGCAAACCGTGAGGCGCAGGTGACCGTGGTGCTGGCCGTCCACAACCGGGCCCGCGAGTTGCCGACAGCCATCGCGAGCGTGTTCGCGCAGACGATGTCCGACTGGGAGCTCATCGTGGTGGACGACGGATCGACCGACGGCTCGGCCGCAGTCGCGAAGCGATATCGGTGGGACGATCGCGTCCGCGTCCTGGAGCTGCCCGAAAACGTCGGGCTCGGCAACGCGCTTCAGGCCGCCCTGCCGCACGTCCGCACGCCGTATTTCGTCACCCTGGACAGCGACGACTGGTTTGCGCCCGAGGCCCTGGCCCATCTGCTGGCCGCCATGGAGGCCTCCCCGCGCGACACGGTGGTCGCTTCAGCCAACGCCCAGCACTGGCGAACGGAACAGGGCCGGCTGGTGCGCGACGCCGTCCTGCGCGGGCGACCTTTTTCGGACAAGTTCGAGTTTTTTCGCTATGGCCCATACCTCGTGCCGCGCTTCTACCGCACCGACGCCGTGCGCCGCGCCGGCGGGTTCGAGCGCGATCCGGATGGCCGCGGCCGCTATTACGAGGACAAGCTCCTGCTGCTGAAACTCGCCGCCATCGGCCGGTTTGCGCACGTCGATCGCGTCCTGTATCACGTCCGCCTGCACGGCGCAAACCTGACGCGGCCGGAAGAGCGACAGCGGCTGAACGCCATCAAAAAGGCCATGTACGAGCGGATCATGCGCGAATGGGGAGATCCGTACGAGATCGTGTGGGGCCTGCATCCCGAGGGGTGGTTGGATGTGGCCGATCTCGTCCCCCGCCGCCCCGCCGACGCTCAGGGTCGGCGGAACCACTGAAAGACGAGATCGACCGATTGCTGGGGCTCGCCGGGGTAGATCAGGTCGAAGGTGACGCGGGCCCGGCCGCCCGACTCACCCACGGACACCTCTACGGCGTGAGTCTCGGCGCGGAGGGCAAGTTCCCTTCCGTAGGCCCGAAGCACCAGTTCCTGCGCCTTCCCGGCGACAAAGTCCTGGGTGAGCGTGACCTCGCCGCGGCGCGACATGAGGACGCGATCGCGCTGGATTCGCACGGCGTACACCGCCTCACCGTCCTGAAACGAGAGCACATGCGCGCCGCCCGTCTGCAGCCAGCGCCCGTCCGGCGCATCCCCGCGCGTGGTCTGGTATCGATCCCGGCCGCCTTCTCGCACCCGCGCCCGCCGGCGCCAGGTGACGCGGCAGGGCCATGAAGCGCCCTCCTGCGGCTCCAGCCAGGGCGTCATCGCGCTCACCGCACGAACGCGAGCAGGGCCTCGCGCACGATCTTCGCCGCGAGGATCTGCGTCTGCTCGGTCGGATCGATCTGCGGCGCCACTTCGACGAGATCGAAGCCCACCACGCGCAGGGCCTTCATGTAGGTGAGGGCGCGGAACGCCTCGGGCGCGAAGATGCCGCCGTGCTCGGCCGTGCCCGTGCCCGGAGCCGTGGCCGGATCGAACACGTCGATATCCCACGTGACGTAGACCGGCTTCCCGTGCAGCTCCGGGAGCACGGCGCGAAGCGGCTCGGCGAGCTCAAACGGCGCGAAATGGGTGTGCTCGCGGGCCCAGCGGAACTCCTCGCGCGTCCCGCTGCGAATGCCGAACTGGTAGACCCGCTCCGGCCCGATCAGATCGCACACCTTCTTGATGACGGTCGCATGGGAGAGCGGCTCGCCCTCGTAGTGATCGCGCAAGTCGGTGTGGGCGTCGATGTGGATGACGCGCAGATCCGGATACCGTTCCGCCGCCGCTCGGATGGCGCCCCACGAGACCAGGTGTTCCCCACCGAGGCCGATGGGCAGCTTGTCCGCCGCGTAGAGCGCCGACACGTACTGATAGATGCGATCGAGGCTCTCCTCCGGATTGCCAAAGGGCAGCGGGATATCGCCCGCGTCGAAATAGGCGATCTCGCTCAGGTCGCGATCGAGATATGGGCTGTATTCCTCGAGCCCGAGGCTGACCTCGCGGATGCGCGCGGGGCCGAGGCGAGCCCCGGCGCGAAACGACACGGTCCAGTCCATGGGCATCCCGTACAGCACGGCCTTGGCGGCGCCGAAGTCGTCGGTGGCGCCGATGAACACATTGCCGCTGTAAGCCAGCGGAAAGGGCTTGGTCACATCGAACGAGAACGTCATTCGCCGACGAGCTCCTTCACGAAATTCGGCAGGACGAGCGAAGCGTGGTGGATCTCCTGGTTGTAATACTTCGTGTCATGCACGCGAACCTCGCGGACATCCTGCGGGCGGTACTTCTTGCTGCCGAGCGTGAAGCTCCACATCCCTGTCGGGTACGTCGGGACGTACGCCAGGTACAACTTCGCGATGGGGAACGTGGCGCGCACGTCGCCGTACACCTGGCGGATGAGATCCTGGTTGATGAACGGCGATTCCGTCTGCGCCGCCATGACGCCGTCCTCTTTGAGCGCCCGGTACACCGACTCGTAGAACGGGCGCTGGAAGAGCCCCACCGCCGGGCCAACCGGGTCCGTCGAGTCGATGAGGATGACGTCGAACTCGTTCGGATGCTCCTCGACGTAACGGATGCCATCGACAATCTGCACGTCCACGCGCGGATCCGACAACCCGGACGCAATGTGCGGGAAGTACTTCTTGGACGCCTCCACGACGCGCCCGTCAATCTCGGCGAGCACCGCGCGCTCGACGGACGGGTGCTTGATGACCTCGCGGATGATGCCGCCGTCGCCGCCGCCCACGACGAGCACGCTCTTCGGATTCGGGTGCGTGTGCAGTGGCACGTGCGCCAGCATCTCGTGGTACACAAACTCGTCCTTGTCCGTCGTCATGATGCAGCCGTCGAGCACGAGCAGATTGCCGTACTGGACCGTCTTGTACACGTCGAGCTGCTGGTACTCCGTCTTCTCGCTGTGAATGGTCTTCTCTATCCGCAAGCCAATCGTCAGGTTGTCGTTCTGAAGCTCGGTAAACCACAGATTGGTTTGTGCCACGCTCATCCATCCTTTCTCGGGCGGTATTATATCAAACTCGCCAAAAAGGCCCGAGGACAAGCGTACAGAATTCAACGCGGAGGATCCAGTTGGAGTGGCGGTTCACGGGCGCAGGCCGTGAGAATCGATGATCAGGTAATATCGGCACTCCTCATCCGTCGGGTTTGTAAATCGATGGGGCACGTCCGCCGCAAAGTAGAGGCTGTCCCCCGTATCGAGTTGAAGCTGCGTATCCCCGATGTGCGCGAGGATACGCCCCGTTTCCACCGTGACGAACTCCTCAACGCCAGGGCGATGAGGTGGAAACCATCCTGAGTCGCCTCTCGGTGGCACAACGTTGAGAATCCATTCCACACCCCGCGTGGAAAAGGCCGGGGAGAGCAGATGGCGCTCGAAGCCGGAGGGATCCCGATACACCCTTCGCTCATGCTGCCGAATGACGATCACGTCTTGCTCGCCCCGTTCTTCAAGCAATTGCGAAAGCGTCGTATCGAGAGCTTCTGCAATTCGGCATGCGACCGGAAGTGTCGGACTCTTTTTCTCC
Source organism: Alicyclobacillus fructus (assembly GCF_017329605.1). Classification (GTDB taxonomy): domain Bacteria; phylum Bacillota; class Bacilli; order Alicyclobacillales; family Alicyclobacillaceae; genus Alicyclobacillus; species Alicyclobacillus fructus. Next base: position 1,743 of record NZ_JAFMTY010000003.1, on the reverse strand, counting down.
CGTTCGATATCTGACAACATCGACACGCTGACACCCGCGTGCTCCGATAACGCCTGCAAGGTCATCCCCAGGGCCTCACGGCGCTTCCGTACGTTCGCTCCAAACCCCATAGGTCCATTCGCCCCTCAATCCGTTGACAAGCGCCACAGTTCTGAACATGATGATACCAAATGCTTTTCTCTATAACGAATTTATTTTCTCTATGGAGGCGAAAAGGTTGCACCCAGGTCTGATTCCGCTCGTGCTGTCCTGTCTCCCTATCCTCGCGGCCTTCACGGTGACGTACTTTCTTCGCTGGTCCTCGTTCCGCGCGGGGCTCATGGCCTGTGCCGTCGCAGTCGTCATCGCGTCATGCAACGGTTTTGCCCAAACTTCAACCCCTTCCATCTTGAATTCAATGGGTCGGGGGGCTCTGGAGTCGGTTCCCGTCGTAGAAGTGCTTCTCTGTGGACTGCTCTTTTATCAAGCTCTGTTAGAAGGGGGAGCCTTCGACACCATTCAATCCTTGCTGATGGGTGGAATCGCCTCACCTGTGCGGCAAACGCTGCTTGTTGTCTCAGCCGTTGGTCCATTCTTCGAAGCGACGACGGGATTTGGGGTGGGCATCGTGCTCTCGGCTGCACTACTTTCCGAGATGCAGTGGCTCCCACGGAGGAGGGTTGCACAAATTTCCCTGTTGACACAGTCCCAAGTTCCGTGGGGCGCGTTCGCAGCCGGGACATGGATCAACAGCACGTTGACTGAGGTGCCGCTTCCAACAATCGCCCTCTCGTCCGCAGTGTTGAGCGTTCCGCTGATCCTTTCGTATGACGCCATCGCGCTTTATCTTTGCGTGGGGCGCTCCGGTTTCAGGCGGCACGCAAGGGACCTATGGGTGGCCTTCCTCGTCGAAGCGTCGTGCCTTATCGGCTTGAATGGAGCCCTGCCTCCGACCATCGCAGGCGCAGTGTCGAGCGCGGCAACGACGCTCATTCTACGGTTGGCTTGGGGAAAGGGCGTCCCGGCCTATCCCGGCGAATCTGGCAAAGGGCAAGCTGCGGAATGGAGGGCGTGGGCGCGTTCGATGACTCCTTATGCCCTCGTATTTTCCATTTGTTTCACAACTTCGGCCCTACCCCCCGTCACCAAGATATTAGACCAATGGACGACGTGGACACTGCCCTCCTATGACATCTCGCTGAACGTTGTCGATAATCCAGGGATGGCCTTACTGTTGGGAAGCATCGCTTGCTGGGTTCTATTTCGGGTCCCGGCCAAGGGACTGAGGCACGCCGGAGCTCTGTGGCTGCGCAAAGCCTATGGTGTGATCGGATCCACCGTCTTCTTCTTTATCCTCGCCGCAATCATGCGCGACGCGGGAATGACACGCGTCATCGCCGATGGAGTGGCAGGCGCGCCCGACTTCGACAGTTGGACATAGCACGTAGACTCATGGATGGATGTGGGATCCTATTGCGGCGCGGCTTGTCGGACTTATCCACAGGCATGCGCCGTGTTTTCATTTGTATTTTTGTAGGCATGCGTTTTGTTGTGGATAACTTTATTTTGTCGTTTACAAGTTCGTAGTACATGCCGTATCATGTGGGCATGTATATCCGAGTCATTCGCCGAAAAAACAAGAACGGTTCTGTCACCGGTTACGTTCAGTTGGCCCATAACTATCGCGATCCCAACACCGGCCAGCCCAAGGCCAAGGTCCTCTACACCTTCGGCCGCGAAGACGAAATCGACCTCGAGGCCCTC
>NZ_JAFMTY010000039.1 GCF_017329605.1 Alicyclobacillus fructus | reverse complement strand
CCCCCCCCCCCCCCCCCCCCCCCCCCCCCCCCCCCCCCCCCCCCCCCCCTAAATATCCTCTAACTCCAGATTATGAATCCTCTCATCTCGTTGAAGCAATAGATCATGCGCTTCACACTCATGTTCTCGAGTTTGTTTATCAACCAATTGTGAACCACGTTCGTGGAGAGGTTTGTGCCCACGAGGCCTTGAGCCGTCCTCAGGTTGACGGTCGTGCAATTGCACCGGATATGTGGTTTCGTGCAGCGGTCGCGTGCAATCGGGCCCGAGAAGTGGACCAACTTGTCGTGACCCTCAGTATGCAATCTTTTGCCCTGGCATGGCCGGAAAATCCACCTACACCTTTATTTGTAAACGTAACGCCAAGCAGTTTGACGGAGAAGATGTTTCTCGAATACTTGGAAATTTTATTCGAAGAAGGGATATTGTTCCCGGAACAATTGGTTATTGAAATCGTCGAGTACGTTCCCTATGATATCACTCACTTGTCCTCGATTATTCAAACAATTCGTTCGCGAGGTGTGCGAATTGCATTGGATGATATAGGGGTGGGTTCAAATACTTTTACTTCGATCGCTGTATTAGAACCAGATTGGGTCAAGGTAGACCGAACATTGATTCGCGGGATTTCAGGAACGCCAGCTAAGCAAGAGTTCTTATCACGACTCGTTCATATGATGGGGTCGGGTGAACGGATTATTGCGGAGGGTGTAGAAACGCTTGAGGATTTAGAAACGATTAGATCTATGGGTATCTTCAAGAGTCAAGGATACTATTGGTCCGCTCCCTTGTCGGTACCACAGATTCAGTCTTTGCTTCAAACTATCGAACAAAAAAGACATGAGTTATATAAACTTATGGAAACACTTGTATGGACCGATCCGGCGGTACTAGGGAAGAGTGAGGAGATAGACCGGTTGGTGACGTTATATTACCGGCTATGGAACAAGACAAAGAATGCTGGATAGAATTTATTTCTTCAATATAAGGTGGATTCATAGATATTATCGCTTGTTTCGGATTGAACGTAGCATTCCGAGTTGGGGGCTATCATGTCGATGATGGATTCTGCAAAAGAGTTGATCGATCGCACGTTTCATTCGATGACGCAAAAAATGATGAACATGTTTCCTTCGATGCGCATTCGTCAAAAATTCCTGATGAATACCGGACTCGTGACGGTCCTTCTTATTGCAATGGGGGTTCTCAATGCGATCCTCATCACCAAAATACATCAATCGGTGAATCAATTAGAACAAGCTGCGAAAGTATTAAATCTTGTCCGCAAGTTTGACTATGATATCGTCACATCCGATAACGATGCAGCTCTGTATCTGCTGTCACCAAACGGGCAAAACGCACAATACAACCTTCAAGATTATCAGAATGATTTAGCTCAGGTAAAACAAGATTTATCTTTATTGGAATCTTATCCGATAGGCGTGACGGATAAAGCCATTCTCAATTTGTTTAGTTCGCAGTGGCAGCAAATCCTTGACCAGAACGCGAGTGCGTTTCGATTGGCCGCAACCAGTCTGTCGGACGCACAAGCAATGTTCACCAGCAACACGTTACAACCGCTGATTCAAAGTCTTGCACAGTTAACGAGCGATGAAGAAAGCGTGAAAAATGCCGAGGTTGCAAACGTCAACCATTTGCTTGCACAAACTTTGATTTGGGATATGATCATAGCCTTCGTTGCCATCATGATGGGCCTCATAGGGAGTACGACACTCTCCGTGTCCATATCTCGGCCTATCATGCGCCTAAGGCAGGTCGCGGATGAGATCGCACGCGGGAATTTGCGTGTCGATTCGGTCGAGGTACATACCCGGGATGAACTGGAGGATTTGGCGCGCGTCTTCAACGAGTTGGTCGCGAATCTGCGTTCACTGATTAAGGTGATTGCGGATGCATCGGAACACGTAGCTGCCAGCGCAGAAGAGTTGTCGGCGAGTACGGACGAACTTATGAAGGCGTCTGAGGAGATTACGCATTCTATCGAGCAAGTAGCCGCGGGCGCCGACAAGCAAACGAGGCAAATTCACGATACGTCTGAGGCAGCAAGAAATGTACGAGATGAGATCAGTCAGGTTTCCGAGTTGGCCGATGCGCTGAACAACACGGCAAGGCGAACAGAGCAAGAAGCTGAAAAGGGCATGAAGGTTATGGAAGACATGGAGTCCCAAATGAAGACGATCCGAAGTCGAACGACGGAAGCTGTAGACGTGATGAGCCGTATGGAAAGAGAATCCGAGAACATACGTCAAATTGCATCGACTATCATGCGAATCGCAGACGAGACCAATTTACTCGCTCTGAACGCAGCGATTGAAGCCGCGCGAGCGGGTGAGCACGGCCGCGGGTTTGCCGTTGTAGCAGATGAAGTCCGCAGCCTCGCCAATGCTTCAGCTGATGCTGCACGTGAGGTTCAAGAAATTGTACGCAAGGTGATGCAATCGGTATCCAACGTGTCTAAATCCATTGAAGCGGTCACGACGGAAGTTCAAGAGGGGGCGGCAGTAGCAGATGAAACGAAACGAACCTTCTCAAGCATTCGCCACTCGATGGGGGACGTGACGTTGCGTATCAAGGATGTGGTTGACGTCACACGAAATATCGTCATTCAGGCCGAACATATGACACACGATATGGCGGTTGTCGTGGAATTGGCGGGGCAAGCGGCGCGTGAATCCGAAAGTGTGGTGGCATCTGCACAACAACAGGCCGGCTCCATGCAAGAAATCGCGTCGACCGCTGCATCGCTGAGTCAACGCGCGCAGGAATTGCAGACGATGATTGGGCAGTTCCGAGTGTAGGATCCGTGTGTTTCAAGATCGTCGACAAGACTGTTGTACAAAAAACAGAGTCACGAGCAGGATTACAAACGAGCCAAGGATATTCAGATTGGTTTTGTCATTATTTATATAAATTCTACTAGATAGGGTGAAAGGTTCATGGCGCGTGTTTTGGTCGTCGATGATGCTGCATTTATGAGGATGATGATTAAGGATATCCTCGTGAAACATGGACACGAAGTGGTTGGAGAAGCTTCTGACGGGGACCAAGCAGCGAAGTTATACCAAGAATTGCATCCCGATTTGGTCACCATGGATATCACCATGCCGAATGTGGACGGAATTGAAGGAGTCAGGAGAATACGAGCGATAGATCCGCAAGCTCGCATCATCATGTGTTCAGCTATGGGGCAACAAGCGATGGTACTGGACGCAATTCGGGCCGGGGCGAAGGATTTTGTGGTGAAACCCTTCCAAGCAGATCGGGTGATAAACGCTGTAGAAAAGGCCTTACAGTAGAAACACTCTGATATCTCTTGCACTCGCAGGAGTGGCAAAACGAGATAGATGAAACGAAGGTCGCTTGGCGGCAGGCTGCGCACCGTTGGCCATGTGGGGTTCACGTTCATTCATCAAGGAGGTTTCGTAGGTGCCACAAGCTGTGTTACCTGAGGTATTGAACACGTCGTTTGAAGCTGCGAAAGTGGTCTTTCCTATACCTTTTGTTAGAGAGAAATTGGAGATCGTCAATCAATATATCCATAGCGAAGAACTTGGGGTACTGATTGGCCTCACGCACGATCTGCAGGGCCGGCTGATTATCGAAGGTCGTGCTCCCGTGTTTCAAGCCTTAGGTGTCGCGATGTATGGGATGGAATTAGCGGACGCCATGTTGGAATCTTTTGTTGGCGAGATTGGAAACATGGTGGCGGGGAATATGTCGACGCGTCTAGCGGAGAATGGGATTCATGTGGAAATTAGTCCGCCAACCGTCATCGTGGGGCCCACCAAGCTGACGGGTTTCGTCACGGCAGCGAAGGTTCCTCTACATCTGGAGAACATCGGGGTCATTCATGTGATTCTCATATTGGACGAATCAGAGTAAATGGACAAGCTATTCGTTGAGCAGAGAACCGAGAGGAGATCATGCGGGTGTTTCTCAGGCAAAAGACGACTGTTGTTTTCGCTACGAAAAACAAAGGTGATTATGTACATACAGATCTAGAAGCATTGAATGAAAAGCTGGCTTTTCTACAAGTCACACAAGAAGATCTTGCCCGAGTTCGAGATGTCTCTTCATTGATGGAGCCTTGTCTCGAACAGATCGCAAAGCGCCAATACGACATCATTGAGAAGTTCCCCAACCTGAATAAGATTATCGCAGAACATAGTCACAGGGAGCGTCTAGAACGGTCGTTTGTCGATTACTTCAGAAAGCTATTTCGTGCGGATGTCGCGGACAGTGTGTTTTGGCGAGAGAGAAAGCGAATCGGTCGTGTTCATAGCCGTCTTCACGTGACCGCGGACTGGTACATCGGTTCCTACATGCGGTTGTTTGAATATCTCATTCCGGCAGTCGTGCATCAATGGCACGGGAAGCCGCAAGAACTGTCTGATACCTTGCTTGCGTGTTTGAAAATGGTATTCCTTGATATGCAGATCATCATGGAAGCGTATGAAGAGGAAGAACTACAGGCTGGATATATAGACCATGTATCAAACGTATTGGAGCTCGTTTTAGGAATCGAGGACATTCTCCCAACCAAAGATGCTATTAGCAAAGTCGCATCGGATTCCGAAAATATCTCAGCTGCAACAGAGCAACTATCTGCTTCTGTTCGCGAAGTGGCGGATTACGCGGTGAAGGCCTCGGAACATGGAGACCGCGTGATGCGGGACGCGCAAGCGGGCGGTGAAGTCGCGCGTACCGCTTTGGAAGGGATTGTTGCATTACGTCAAACGTTCGACCAGTTGCAACATCAATCGACTGCTGTGGTTTCGGCAGCTGAACGCATTTCAAGCGTCTTGGAGTTGATTCAAGAAATCGCAGAACAAACGCATGTCCTTTCATTGAATGCCGGGATTGAAGCCGCAAGAGCAGGCGAACACGGCCGTGGTTTTCAGGTCATTGCCTCAGAAGTACGGGCCCTTGCGAATCAAACGAGAGACTCGATTCAGGAAACGATGGATGTCATTCAGAACGTCCAAGACGCAGCTCGAACGATGAACCAGGTCACCCAAACGGTCTCCTTGGAGCTGGTCGATAAAGTTGGTACAGCCCAACAGGCGATAGGAATGATTGAGAGCTTCGTTTCTGAAATTCATCACATCGTCGAATACATGGGGAATATTGCGGCGAGTGCCGAAGAACAAGCTGCAGCTACGGAAGATATCGCTTCACGTGTGGTCAATATCATGGACGGTGTGACAGATGTAAAGCACAGGATAGATGCTTTGGGGCAAGACATGTATCGAACCGGTGTGCAAGTGAACGATTTACGCAATGTGATGGTCGAACGCCTAGCGAATGCTCATCACGATCGCGTGCTCCTTCGGATCGCCAAGACGGACCATCTTTTGTGGAAGTGGTGGTTGCACAACTATATGATGGGGTACCACGCCATGGAGGAGGAGCAACTGAAAAACCACCACGACTGTCGTTTTGGAAAGTGGTACGATGCGGCGAAGGGACATTCGCGTTTCGCAGCGAACCCGGTATTCCAACGCCTTGACGAACCTCATCAAAGGGTACATCAACTGGCATCCGAGATCTATCACGCTCTTCAGCAAGACATTCGTTCAGACGTCAGTATGAAGATGCGGGACTTGGAGGAAGCTTCGCAAGAAGTTGTCCGACTCTTAGATGCCCTTTATGAAGAGCTAGAGAGGCAATGAATCTTCATGATAGACACGGCCGTCAAACTTGGAGCTTTTATCGTTGATCGACTGCTGCCCAACCTCAAAGAAAGGGGGGCGCCATGTGAATCGTGAGTACTTGGACGCATTCTTGGCCGAGTCGGCGGAAAATGTCGAGAAACTAGAGGATGGGTGCCTGGAGCTCGAACGCCAAGGCCCGGAGGCTAACCTTGTTGCTGAGCTTTTCCGCGCGGCGCACACATTGAAAGGCATGAGTGCCACGATGGGATTTTCTCGCCTAGCGGAGCTCACACATCGAGTGGAGGATGTGTTCGGTCTGTGGAGAGATCATCCTGAGAGCTTTCAGTCAGAGCAGGTGGATATTCTGCTCCATGCGATTGACCGAATGCGTCTGCATCTCGAGGCCATTTCGACGTCTGGAAGTGAGCTTGATCTCAAAGACGATGATGTGATGGCTTCCCTACAAGCGGCTTTTCAAGCTAGAGAACCATTGCACTCCAGTCAAAAGACCGATCCAGAAGAGGACGGAGCGCGATATGCAACGGAAGCCGAACGTCAGGCCAAGGTCGCATATCGGCTTCACATTCAATTATCCCCTGATTGCATGATGCCTGGCGTTCGACTCGCGATGGTGTACCAGACATTGAAGGATGCTGCGGACATCGCGGCATCGTCTCCGACCGAAGATGCGGTCTGGGCAGGAGATGTGCAAACACCGGAAGCGTATGTCGTCATCTATCTAGAACGCGACGAGATCGAACGGATTCAGGAAAAGGTGCTCGACATCACGGATGTCGCTCGCTGCGATGCTGAAAGATTGGTTGCATCAAGCGGAAGCTCAAGTCGGCAAGATTCACGTGGGAATTTGGCTTCTCAAGAAACCCAGTCCCAATCGATGTCGACAACTCCCTCAGAATCCGCAGCTCGTCCTGGGAACAACGATAGTCGCCCCGACAGGTCGATCCGCGTTTCCGTTCGTCGGATGGACGCGCTTGTCAACACCATGAGTGAGATGGTCATCGCGAAAACTCGCCTGGATACTCTCGCGGCGGCTTCGAACGATCCCGCGTTGCGGGAGGCCGTAGAACGCTTGGATCGGTTGACGAAGGATCTCCAGGATGAGGTGATGCAGCTTCGGATGGCCCCGGTTGAGTCGGTGTTTCATCGTTATCCACGAATGATGCGAGACCTGGAGCGGAAACTGAATCGGGAGTTCGACTTTGTCATGACGGGGCTCGAAACGGAAATGGACCGTATCGTGCTTGAAGAGATGGGCGAAGCCATTGTCCATTTGCTACGCAACGCGGTTGACCACGGTCTCGAGTCTCCGGAAATGCGTGAACAGCGGGGAAAGCCGCGCCGTGGAACCATTCGTTTGTCGGCATATGCGTCTGGCGGACACATCTACATCGAGGTTGCGGATGACGGCGCGGGCATCGATCGGGCGCGCGTTCTTCAGTCCGCGATAGCAAAAGGTGTGATCACACCCGAGGAAGGCGCGTCCATGTCGGACGAGGCCGTGTATGAGCTCCTCTTTCGATCCGGATTCAGTACAGCGAAAGAGGTGTCGGACATTTCCGGCCGGGGCGTCGGGCTTGACGCGGTGCGCGATAAGGTGGAGTCACTCGGTGGGAAAATTCGCATCGATACAGAGCTTGGTCGGGGTACGACGTTTGTGATCGAATTGCCGCTTACGCTCGCGATTCTCCCGGCGCTTCTCGTCTCCGTACGAGGGCAGACGTTTGCAATTCCCACGGCGAATGTTGACGAGGTGGTGCGACTTCGTGAAACAGACTTGCGGTATGTGCAAAACGAGCCTGTATATCCAAGTGAGGACAGGATTGTGCCGATTGTCGACGTCGCAGAGTGGCTTGGACTTGGCGTGAGACAATGGATATTTCCGCAGACTGCGGTGGTATGTCGGGATGGGAAGCAGAAATTCGTGATGGTCGTCGATAAGGTTCTGGATGAGTTGGAGATTGTGAATAAACCCCTTGGCCGCTACTTGGAAGGAGTGCGTGGTTTTTCGGGGGCCACCATTCTCGGCGACGGCAAAGTGTCCCTCATTCTCGACGTGCGTTCCGTTGGGCAATCCGTATAAGAAAATTGAATGGGTCAAGGAGGGATGCATGGTGGAGTCCTATGTGATCATGCGGGTGGGGGAAGAACGCTACGGCGCGCATGTGTCGCAGGTGCAATCAGTGGAACGACTCGGGGAAATCACGCCTGTCCCGCGCACGTTGAGCTTCGTCAAAGGCGTGATCCACTTACGCGGTTCGGTCGTGCCGGTGATCGATCTCGCAGAACGCGTGGGATTGAGGCATCGAGTGCAGGATGCCGATGAAATGCGTGTTGTGATCGCAGAAGTCGAAGATAGGGTCGTTGGCATGATTGTTGATGGTGTGGAAGACGTCGTTCAGATTCCACCAGAGACCATTGAACCTCCACCGGCCGTGGTAGGTGGTTTACAAGCGGTGTATCTAAGGGGCGTGGCTCGTGTAGGAAATGACCTTTTGGTTCTGCTCAACTTGAATCGCGTCTTTTCTGCGGCCGAATCGGAGCAGCTGAAACAGATCGAACAGTTCATGACGAGTTAAAGTGCACCACAGGTTTTGCAACAGATAGACATACATAGTATGGGGGGTTACCATGGCACAATATCCATTCTCACGACGCCAACTACATCAGCAATGGCAGTCCGTTGAACGGGCTGCTCGAGAGGTCGAACGACTCATCACTCACTATGGGGGACTGACGGACCAAGCCAAGCACGATATCCGAGCGAAACTAGATGAACTCTTAGGCGATCTGGAGTATTTCTTTCTTATTCGTCGAGATGGATATGCGGAAGTGCATACGAACCGATTGCGAGAAGGTGTCTATTTTACGGACGAAGTTGGGGTGAAGTGTGCCTCCATCACGGAGACCACGGCGTTTGATTATCCCCGTAACACCGGAGAACGGATCATTGATATCTCCACACCGGTTTATGTCAACGGACAATCACCGTATGTACTTCGTTCTGGACGTATATTTCCAACTTTGAGCCGAAGATTCAAAGGGCCCATCCCTTTCTTCTTAGCGCAATTGGTCGGCATTACATGTGCTCTGGTTGATCCACATGTGCGTACCGTATCTGCGGGGCTGTGTGGAGTTGCGACTGTCTTCGCGCTGATAGAGTTTGTTCGATTCGAAATGCATTATAAGAACTGGATCGCGTTCATGCGTGAAATCAGTCATGGTCGTCTCGGCAAGCGTATGCATCCCAAGACACGCGATGAGTATGGACAATTGGCGTTTGAACTGAATAAGCTGGCGATTGGATTCGAAGATATGCTCCGTAAGATGGTGAATGCCTCAAGTCAGTTGATGGATAGTGCTCAAGAACTTGAAAGCAGTGCGCAGCAAAGTACTGCCGCCTTGCAAAGCATTGCCGCTTCCATGCAGACCACCAGCGTCAGCGCTGAAGAGCAAACGCGGCATATGCGGGACACGATGACCGAGGTGCACCATGTTCAGAAACAAATCCAAGAGCTCAATGACTTTATACAAGCTGTAGCGTCTACGGCAACCGATGCAATGCAGCGAGCGGAAGAAGGAAATGCTTCGTCTGCACGTTGGGTAGAACGTTTGCAAACCATTGTGGACCAAGCGAAGAGCCTTTCACAATCCATCGATTCTCTCGATCACATTATGTCCGTGATGGCGGATGCTCTCTCGACGATTCAGAAGATCACGCGGGACACGCATCTCTTGGCCCTCAACGCATCCATCGAGGCCGCTCGAGCCGGCGAAAATGGGAGAGGCTTCGCAGTCGTGGCAACCGAGGTGCGTAGGTTAGCCAATCTGTCTTCGGAACATACCAAGCAAATTGAGACACAGGTTGCTCAAATACCCAACATTCTTGAGCAGGTACGCAATAACATGAGTCAAACAGCGACGTCTATCCAGGAGGGTATGGCTGCCGCCACCGAAACAGGTAGTATCCTGACAAATATTCATCACGCGATCTCAGATGTTGCAGAGGATACAGCGCATCTTCGCTCGGTGATTCACGATATATTCCAAAGTGGAAAAAATATGATCGAGATCTTAGAAACCACTCATGCACTCTCGAACGTCGTACGAGAACAAACCGAGTCAGTCAGTGCGTCAACCGAAGAACAGTATGCGATTACGGAGGAAGTCGCACGAGCGGCATCGGTGGTATTTCAGTCAACGCGAGATCTACGTGCTATCATTGAGCGTTTTGAGTTTCAATCGCCATAATGCATATTTTACAGGTCGCTAGCTCTGTCTATTGCTATCGCACTGCATTACCCCGTGAATCTTATGGATGGAGCGGAGACCGGAGGGATAAGATTGGCACTTGCCAACTGTCGCCGATGTGGGCGACTCTTTAATAAGATGGGCCACGATGTATGTCCGAGTTGTATCCATGAAGAGGAAAACAAAATCGCTGAGATCCGAGACTACCTGAGGGAACACCCCCTAGCCAACATCTACGAAGTCTCACAAGGCACTAGTGCAGCATATGAAGAGATCGTCGATCTCATCCGTACGGGCAAGCTTTTGCTACGTCAATATCCGAACATGACGTACCCATGTGAAAGATGTGGTGCACCAACGCAATCTGGGCGGTTGTGTATGAATTGCGCACAAGAATTAGGTGAAGGGATTCAAATGTATGATAGGAAATATTATAATAAAAAACCTTATACAAAGAACCGAAACGGGGGCTTCTACAGCCGAGAATGACGCTTTTACACAAAAATCTAGCAATCTAGGTATAATAGCATCGAGCATCACTTTGGGGGTTCACTCCCTGCTCGCGAAGCGGGAGGGGGTGAGGCCACGTGAGTACAGCGACAGCTATCGGGCTGATAATCCAATCAGTCTCGGCCTATAGCCTTCCTATCGTTGGTCGTGGCTTTGGTACTTGCCATCACACGCAAGTAACCGCCCCCCTAGGTTTACCGGCCATGGGGCGGTCACTGCTTTGAGCTATCAAATCCAGATAGCGGGCAGGGCCAATGCCCAGGCGATGATGCTCGAAGCGTCGGAGGCGCCAACTCCGGCGCTTTTTCAGTGCGCCCGGCATGGGCGGTAGCTAGGCGGTGAAAGTCCGCTGCGTAAGCGTCAACTCCACCACACCTTGCGTGTCGCATCGCATTTACGAAGACGCCCAGCCGTCTATTGGGCAGGACCTTCGTAACACGGTAAACGTCAACCGAACTACACCTTGACTCATGTGTCAGGCGTGGGGCTGAGCATCCGCCCGGCTCCGCATGGGTGCTCAAGGACTCGTCCTTCCATAC
>NZ_JAFMTY010000038.1 GCF_017329605.1 Alicyclobacillus fructus | reverse complement strand
ATCCCGGGTACTGAAGCCTCGAGCGTACAAAGCGATGACCTGCTCCTCGATGCTTGGCATGCGCTTCTGCCGCTTCTGGACCACGATGGGATCGAACTCACCCTTTCGGTCTCGGGGCAGCGCGATTTCGATGTCTCCAAGTTCCGACTGCACCGTGCGCTTGGCCCCATGGCCGTTGCGGGCGTTGTCCGTGTCTTTGGCCTTCGTGTCATACTTGGCGTATCCGAGATGCGTGTCCATTTCGGCTTCAAGCATCTCTTGGACCGCCGTGGCGAACAAGTCTTTCAGCATCGCCTGCACGTCGCTCAGGTCCTTGAGCTGGCCCTCACGAATGTATTGACGTATCTGGTCCTTAGAAACGAGCTGTCTCTTAGCTTCCATTTCGCTTCACTCCCCATGTAGACTCCCAAGCTCGAGTCTGGGGAGTTTACACAGTTCATTTTACACTCTCCAAGCGTTCAGTCCTCGCCGTGAACCAGTCTCCAGTGTTCGTCCATATATTGAGCCTACTCATCATTGGATTGAAATGTGATGCCGCGATCGCCGTCGTAAGGTTTGCGATGATCGACCTTCCAACGCAAAATCGCCTGCGGAGTGCCATTTGGGTACGCTTTGCACCGCCACTTGTTCGGTGCAAGGTTGCGATCCACATGATCACATAACCAGCACGGAGGCGGAAATCCTATCATCCCATATCCCGCCTTTGGGCATCCCGATCCCGTCTCGCACCCCAAAGCAACTGCCAGTGGTTCTCGACAGCTCTTTCGCCGTTGTCATCCGACTCAAATCGAATGCCGCAGTCACCGGGATACGGATTTCGGTGGTCCGCTTTCCAGTGCAAGATCTCATTGGGTATACCATCCGGAAACGCAGAACACCTCCACACATGAGGGATTCCCTCTTGCTGTACGTGTCGACAGAAGAAGCATTGGGGCGCAGCCTTCAATGTCACGCCATCACCACAACCCTCGCATCGGCAATCGTAGATTGCTCGCATTCAAGAACGAAATAGACACAGCATTCTCCCGCACGCCAAAACGTTGAATGAGCACACGAACAGGGATCGCACCCAACGTAGAACACATTTCGAGCGTCAACTGGATTCAAGATCATCATCGACCGTACTGCACGTTGTCATCATGACTCTTTGTTCATGGATGGTTGTTCGTGTCATTTCCTCTCCGTTTTTTCTCCCTTTTGTTGTTCGTTGCTTGGTTCATCACATCCATGAACTTGTATACTACGTACCTCGTAGGCCTTCTTTGCCATATTCCAAACAAGGCCACAATCAAACTTATCCACCAGTTCTGCTCGATACGCTGTCCGACAGAACCTTCACCTTGGAACAAAAGATATATTGACAAGATAATAGCAACGGCAACCCCTTGGTACCCAGATATCCATCTCCATCCTTTCGACTTCATATAAATCGCGGCTATTCCCAGGCACATAACAACGAGACTGATCCACCAATGTTGTTCAACACGCTTCCCAATGGGACCCTGACCTTGGAATAAAAAGAACGATGACAAAATGAACGCAACCACAAGAGTCTGGTATTCAAATATGCGGACCCATCTTGTGCTCTTTATGGGAATCACCTAACCGTTAGCCTGATGCCAAAGCGCCAGGCAGAAATATCGATCAGCATGAATGAATAAGCCCACCCCGAACACGAGGCGGCAGACGACGCAGGCATCGGAAGGAACCTTCGGCAAGGGCAGTCGCCCCTCCCCTTGCCTCCATGATACCGCGATACCGCGGAGGAGGAACGGTATGCTGAGAAGTGTTTTGAGCCCATTTGCGAAACACGGTTGGATATTCCACACTCCTGGTGGCGCTCGGCATCATCTATCACGTTCATATCGCGCGATGGGCCGATTTAGCCGCAGTTCTTGTATTGGTGTTGTGCATCGCTGCTTCCGTCATGAGCATTCGTGACCGGCTCAAGAGGTGAGCGACGTGTACCCTCAGTTCGAGACCAAGGCTCACTGCGTGCGATGGACCCAGGAAAACATCTTGACACCCTAACAGAACGGAGCCTCGCAAAGTGTCTCGCCTCCTGCATCTTTCTTGGCGAAATCCTATCGCGATCACGTCGAATGGCGTCCTGCGCCCAGAACTTGATGCAAAATGTGAAATCTATTATTCTATTCTCACTTTCCCCATATGGAATGGAATGTCTTCCTTTCAAGCTCAGGGAGATCCGCGGGGAGAGGTACATATTCCAATCTACCTCCCGAGAAGGCGGTGCGAGACATGCAGACCATGGGCAACACAGAAAATGAAAACGTAGAGGAGAAGGAGGATTCTACAGAAAGGAAAGAATCGCATGTAGCACAGATTCTTGCAAAGACTCGCAACACTACAAAATCCACGTTTGACTACATTACAGGCGCGCGATTGGCTCAAACGATGAATGAGTTTACTGAAACGTACAGGGATATCGTCGTCGGTTTGGGCGATCATGTGATGGAACAAGAAGGGCGAATGAAGGCTCAAGAAGAAAGAAGCTCGCGCATGGAAGAAATGATTACACGCCATGAGGAATCTATCCGTCGACTCTCGTCATTGCTGTCTTCACATGAACAGCACATAGCGGCCCTGAGCAACAACCATGGCGCCTTCGAAGCACGCTTGGATGTACCTCATGAGAAAGATCGTTATGCAAGAAAGGAACGTCTGTTTCAAATTGGGTTAGTCTGTGCACTAATTCTTTCGACTTTGTCGTTGACTGCGGAGTTGATTTCATGGATCACTCAATAAACTCGCTTGACCTTCTTCGCAAGATCTACAGCGCTCGGCTTCGAGAGCGAAACATCGATGCGGAAAAAATGATTTCGTACATGCGCCAGTCGTACCGCCAACGAGTGATGAATCTCGTCGATGCGGTCGCCGTGGCATGCTCGGTTGCAGAGGGAATGCACACAGGAATTGATGTATCAAGCATGACTCCGCAGATGAAAGAAGCATTTCACTTGCAGTATCCTCATCTTACCTTTGCTGACCTTGAGCAGATGTCGCCAGAGGAGCTTCAAGGCGTTGTGAACGGTTGGTCTGGTAAGCTTTTTGAAGTTGTCGTTCGTGACAAACTCAACAGCGGCGAGTGGGTAGGAGATGTGCACCTTCGGCCCGGTCAGCATGCCGTCTTGGCTGACAGTCCCGTCCAACCAGGCTGGGACTTAAGAATTGTGAATGCGGACGGATCGACCGATGAAGTACTCCAATTGAAAGCCACTTCATCTTTGTCGTATGTAAAGTCCGCTGTTGAACAACACCCTGACATTCACGTGATCGCGACCAGTGATCTCTTCGACCATGGAAGCCAATTGTCGGACGGTCTCCTGGATCACCTGACAAATAGCGAGATCTCACACGCCAAACTTCAAGAAGCCATCCACCATACGGTCAATCACGCCGGCGGATCTGGACATTTTTTGCATGCCATCCTGCCTGAATTACCTTTTGCTCTTATTTCAGTTACAGAAATCATAGACGTGTTCCGAGGCCGCAAACGCATTCGCGAAGCTTTTTCGGAGGGCTTCAGCCGTTCGATAAAATCGGGTGTTGTCATGGCTGTCGTGCGAGGCCTGGAACTCGCCGGAGCCTCAACAGGCGTTACAATACCTGTGTCGTTTTTCATGCGTCTGAGCATGATACGTACGTCGATCTTCAATCGGCTCACTGTGAAGCTAGAAGGACGAATTCGGGAGATCCGAACTTGGTATCAACACAGCAGCTTGTCGAGCGGGTAAGGCATGAGATTTGTTGGCGCCCTCCACTGAACGAATGTCGATAAAACATGTCGAACGGCGAGGCTTAAACGCCTCGCCGTTCATAGCTTCTGGCGCACCCGGCAGGACTCGAACCTGCGCAAGACGCGGTTTAGGAAACCACCGCTCTATCCTACTGAGCTACGGGTGCACATACAAACCGCGTACATATTATACCGCAACGGGCCTCGCCGCGGCAAAGGAAATTCGCGGCCGTTTCGCAATAGCCCTTAAGTCCTCTCGGCGCGGTGATCCCCGCCGCTTTCAGTCCGCCCCCGCCCCATTCAGCCATCGGGCTCACCAAGACGCCGGCGATCCTTGGTGAGCCGCTTCAGCGCCTTTTACCCTTCCCGTTGCGCGCATCGAAGCGTCCGCAGGCGATTCAGAGCAGCGGCGAGTTCGTAGCGGCGAGGGCGGGCGAGATCGCCGGGATGGCCTTGGCGGAGAGAGATCGATCCCAGCCCGTCCCGATCCCACTGCGCCTCCAGGGCGTCCAGGATCTCGCGAACCGTCAACCCCTTCGTCAGCCAGCCCCTGCGCTCCATGTAGAACAGCGCGGCCGCGATGGCGCGCGTCTGGCTGTCGTCGACGAGTTGCTCCAGGGCGTGAAGATCGATGTCCGTTGTGCCGTACTGAATGGCGTGGCGCCCGCGCGCCGCTACCTTGGCCTTGTTGCCCCGCTGGCTGTTCAGGCTGTCGGGCTGGGGCACGCGGTGGTGGATGGCGCCAAACGAGGGACCGCCTTCGGGCCGCCGCGCCGTGGGAATGGCCGCGGCAATCCGCTTGGCCTCATCCGTCACGTCGTGCGGGATATACGCGTCCATCTTGATGACGCAGTCGGCGATGTCGAGGTAGTCGCCGAGCCCTCCGGCCACCATGATGGTGGAGATCCCATACTCGTCCAAGAGTTGCCTGGCCTTGTCCAGGTACGGCGTGATGGGCTCGCCCGATTTCGCGACGAGCGCCTGCATGCGGGCATCGCGGACGAGCAGGTTCGTCGCGCTGGTGTCCTCATCGATGAGAAACGCCGTGGCGCCCGCCTCCATCATCTCGATGAGCCCCGCGGCCTGCGAGGTGCTCCCGCTCGCGTTCTCCGTGGAAAACCGGGTGGTCGCCTTGCCGTGCGGCAACGTGCCAATGAGGGGTGAGATGTCCACGTCCGCCACGCTTCGCCCGTCCTCGGCGCGGATCTTCACGGCGCCGCTGTCGGTGATGACAAACTCCCGGCCGTCGCCCGCGACGTGATCGTACACCCCATGCTCGATGGCCTGGAGAAGCGTCGTCTTGCCGTGAAAGCCGCCGCCTACAATCAGCGTGATGCCGCGGCGAATGCCCATGCCGCGGATGGGCTCCTCGCGGTGCGGCACCGGGATGGCCACCTCGAGCTGCGGCGGACTGTGAAACGGCACCGCCCCCTCGCGCAGCGGCCTGTCGCTCACTCCGCTCTCGCGAGGCAGGATGGAGCCGTTGGCCACAAAGGCCACCAGGCCGTGCTCGCGCAGATACTGGCGGATGGCCTGCTGTTGATCCGCCAGCTCCACGGCCGGGCGAATGTCCGCTTCGCGCACGCCGAACACCGCGCGCTCCACCACCGCGGGAATCTGCTCCAGCAGCATGATGGCGGCCTCGCGGGCCAGCACGCGCCTTCCATCCGCCGGCAAGCCGACGGACAAGCAGATGACGATCTCGTCCTTCCCGATCTGCACGGCCGTGCGCTCGATGACCTTTTGCCCAGGCGCATCGATGGCGATGAGCCCGCTCTTTCCCGTCCCTCGGGCCCGCCGCGCCAGCTTGCGCAACGCCTCATGCACGCGCCGCGCCAACACATCCTCGCAGCGAATCCGGCGCCACGGGGTTTGAATCCAGTCGTCACGGACCGCGGTCTTGGCCCGGGGCACGATGACCCTCACCTTGGACGGATCGGCGAACGGATCGCCTTGGACGTGATCGACGGCGAGCACAAAGGACGGAAACGCGTACCGGCCTTCGAGGATCTGATACGCCTTGTAGCCGCGGCCGTCTATCGATTGCAGGTGACGGCGCAAGGTGTCCATCGTCTGGCGCCCATCATCCGGTCGGATCCTCTGTTCCAATGCGCTGCTACTCCCCTCGCCGCTTCCATAAGGATGCAAACTCGGGCCTCCGGCCCTGCATCTCGATCTCGCAGTCGGCGAGATCGACCACCAGCGCCCCATCGCCGCACGTGAACGCACCCAGCTTCAGGGAAATGCCGAGCGGCTCGAGCAGGCTCGCGACGTTGAGTCTCAGGCTCTGCCGCAACACCTCAATGCCGTTCGGCGCATCTCGCATCGCCTCCTGCAGGCTCATCTGCACAATGGCGGGCGGGATGTTGACGAGCTTGCGCGCCGAAATCTCGAGGGCGATCTCGCCTCGCTCCGGGTTACAGGTGGGCCTGGCGGCAAAGTCGATGTTCCACATCAGAAACCTGAATTGGCCGTGCACCCCGTCCGGCCGGATGGCCGTGATGCGCAGCGGGACGTCCGGTGCGAACTCGGCGATCATGGAATTGAGGTCGTCCGCGGACAGCCGCACACTGACGTTCGAAATCCGCACCCGACATCCCTCCACCTGTCGTGTCAGGCTTTCGCAATCCGCTCGATCCCGCCCATGTACGGCACCAGCGCCCGCGGAATAAGTACCGATCCGTCCTCCTGCTGGTAGTTCTCCAAGATCGCGGCGACCGTGCGGCCGATGGCGAGGCCGGATCCGTTCAGCGTGTGCACAAACTCCGGCTTCGCGCGCTCGTCCCGGCGGAAGCGCAGGTTGGCGCGGCGCGCCTGGTAGTCCTCAAAGTTGGTGCACGACGAGATCTCGCGGTACCGATTCTGCGCCGGCAGCCAGACCTCGATGTCGTACTTTTTCGCGTCCTTGGCGCCGAGATCGCCCGTGCAGATCTCAATCCGCCGATAGGGCAGCTCGAGCGCCTCCAGAATGGCTTCCGCCTCGCGCGTCAGCTGTTCGAGCACGTCGTACGACTGCTCCGGCAGGCACAGGTTGACGAGTTCCACCTTTTGGAACTGATGCAGCCGAATCAGCCCGCGCGTGTCCTTTCCGGCCGATCCGGCCTCGGACCGGAAGCAGGCCGAATAGCCCGCAAATTTGACGGGAAGCGCGTCGGCCGGCAGGATTTCGTCCCGGTAGTAGTTCGTGAGCGGCACTTCCGCCGTCGGGATGAGATAGTAAGGCAGACCTTCGATCTTGAACATCTCGTCGCCGAACTTCGGCAGGTTGCCGGTGCCGACGAGGCTCTCCTCGTTGGCGATGAAGGCCGGGAACATCTCCGTGTAGCCGTGCCGCTCGACGTGGAAGTCGAGCATGAAATTCGCGAGCGCCCGCTCGAGCCGCGCGCCCAAGCCCTTGTACAACACAAAGCGGCTGCCGGTGATTTTCACCGCTCGCTCGCTGTCGACGATGTCGAGCGCCTCCGCGATTTCCCAGTGCGGCTTCGGCGCAAAGGAGAACTGCGGAACGTCGCCCCAGGTTTTGATGACCGGATTGTCGTCCTCGGATTCGCCGTCTGGAACCGAGTCGTGCGGCACGTTCGGGAGCGCGAGCAACAGGTCTCGCACCTCGGCCTCCAGCTCGCGGACGCGACCGTCCAGTTCCTGAATCCGCGCCGACACCTCGCGCATGCGGGCGATGTCTTCCGACGCGTCCTCGCCCTGTTTCTTCTTGCGCGCGATGGCCTCGGACGTCTGGTTGCGCAGCGCCTTGAGGCGCTCCACCTCGGCGAGGTGTTCTCTCCACGCCGCGTCCCTCTCGAGCAGGCGGTCGATCTCGGCCGGATCGACCTTCTTCCGCTGCAGTTTCGCCTTGAACACATCGGGTTGTTGCCGAATGGCTCGAATGTCTAACATGTCACACCTCGCGCTTAGGTCAATGTGCCACGGGCGCCTGCGCCATGTCCAAGAAGTAGCGGTGCAGGCGGTAATCGTCCGTCAGCTCCGGGTGGAACGACGTGGCGAGCAGATTGCCCTGCCGCACGGCGACGACGCGATCGCCGTAGGTCGCAAGGACCTCGACGCCGTCGCCCACCGACACGATGTGCGGCGCGCGAATGAACACGGCTGGGAACGGAGGCTCGCCAATGGCCGGAATCTCGATGTCCGCCTCAAACGACTCGCGCTGCCGGCCAAACGAGTTGCGGCGAACCGTCACGTCCATCAGGCCGAGGTGAACGGTGTCCTCGCCCTCGATGCGCTTCGCGAGCACAATCATGCCGGCGCAGGTTCCGTAAATCGGCTTGCCCGCTCGGGCCAGTTCCCGGACGGGATCGAGCATGTCGTATTCCCGCATCAGCTTGCCGATGGCGGTCGACTCGCCGCCCGGGATAATGACGCCGTCGGCGCCGTCGAGATCGCGCGCCCGCTTGGCTTCGTACGCGTCCACCCCGAGCGATTTCAAGGCCGCGATGTGCTCCCGAAACGCGCCCTGCACCGCAATCACGGCAATTCTCATCGCTCATCCTCCTCTCATGTACGAGAGCCGGCGGGCCTTTGCCCCCGGCTCTCGCAGGTGCATGCGTCAGCTGTCACCAACCGCGAACCGCCATGCGCTCCTCCTCGCGCAGCGTGGCGAGATCGATGCCCTGCATGGCCTGCCCGAGGTTCTTGGACAGGTGCGCCAAAAGCTCGTAATCCTGATAATGCGTCACTGCCTGGACGATGGCTCGCGCGTACTTCTCCGGATTCTCGGACTTGAAGATGCCGGATCCCACGAACACGCCGTCCGAGCCGAGCTCCATCATGAGCGCGGCGTCGGCGGGCGTGGCGATGCCGCCGGCCGCGAAGTTGACCACCGGCAGGCGGCCGAGATCGTGCACCTGCTTGAGAAGATGATACGGCGCGCCGAGATTCTTCGCCTCGGCGTACAGCTCGTCCTCCGACATCGCCTGAACGCGGCGGATGGCGGACTGCATCATGCGCTGATGGCGCACGGCCTCGACGATGTTGCCCGTGCCCGGCTCGCCCTTCGTGCGAATCATGGACGCGCCTTCCGCGATGCGGCGCAGGGCCTCGCCGAGATCCCGCGCGCCGCAGACGAACGGCACGGTGAACTTCGTCTTGTCGATGTGGTGCTTCTCGTCAGCGGGCGTGAGAACCTCGCTTTCATCGATGTAGTCCACGCCCATGGCCTCGAGAATGCGCGCCTCCACGATATGCCCAATTCGGCACTTGGCCATGACCGGAATGGAGACGGCGTTCATGACCTCTTCGATCACGGCCGGATCGGCCATGCGCGCCACGCCGCCAGCCTTGCGAATGTCCGACGGCACCCGCTCCAGCGCCATGACCGCGACGGCGCCGGCCGCCTCCGCGATCTTCGCCTGCTCCGCGTTGACGACGTCCATGATGACGCCGCCCTTTTGCATCTCCGCCATTCCGCGCTTCACGCGATCCGTGCCGACAGTCGACATGCCGCATCCCCCTCTTGTATCGCAACCGGCTGAGGCCGGTGAGTGGTTGAAGACCTAACGATCATTGTAGTACAGCGCAGGGTCTCTTTCCACGTCAAATCGAATAGTTCGGCGCCTCTTTCGTGATCTGCACGTCGTGGGGATGGCTCTCGCGCAGACCGGCGGACGTGATCCGCACCATCTGGCTCTTTTCCTGAAGCTCCTGGATGGTGGCGCACCCCGTGTAGCCCATGCCGCTTCGCAGGCCGCCGACGAGCTGATACACGATCTCGCTCACCGGCCCGCGGTACGCCACGCGCCCCTCGATGCCCTCCGGCACCAGCTTCTTCGCGTCGCCTTCGGCGTTGTCACCCTGGAAGTACCGGTCGCCCGAACCCGCGCGCATCGCGCCGATGGATCCCATGCCGCGGTACACCTTGAACTGGCGGCCCTGGTAGATTTCGATCTCGCCCGGGCTCTCCGTGGTGCCCGCGAGCAGGCTGCCGATCATCACCGAGCTTGCGCCGGCCGAGATCGCCTTGACGATGTCGCCGGAGTATTTGATGCCGCCGTCCGCGATGATGGGAATCCCGCGCCTGCTTGCCGCCTTCGCGCACTCGAAAATGGCCGTGATCTGCGGCACGCCGACGCCCGCGACCACCCGCGTCGTGCAGATGGATCCTGGGCCAATGCCCACCTTCACGGCGTTCACGCCCGCGTCCATCAGGGCCTCGCAGCCGGCCGCCGTCGCCACGTTGCCGCCGATGATCTGGATGTCCGGGTAGCGCCCGCGGATCTCGCGGACGACCTTCAGCACGGACTCGGAATGACCGTGGGCCGTATCCACGACGATCACGTCGCAGTGCGCGGCCACGAGTGCGTCGACGCGATCCATCACGTCGGGCGACACCGTGACGGCCGCGCCGACCAACAGCCGCCCCTGCGAATCCTTCGCCGCATTCGGGAACCGGCGCGCATTCTCAATATCCTTGATGGTGATGAGGCCGCGCAGGTTGCCTTCCCCATCGACGAGCGGAAGCTTCTCGATCTTGTGCCGCTGAAGGATCTCCTTCGCCTCCGCCAGCGTCGTGCCGACCGGCGCGGTGATCAGATTGTCGCGGGTCATGACTTCCCCGATGGGTCGAGAATCGTCCCGTTCAAAGCGGAGATCGCGGTTGGTGATGATGCCGATGAGCTTCTGCGATCCACATTCCACAATGGGCACGCCGGAGATGCGGTACTTGCTCATCAGCGCCTCGGCTTCACGCAAGGGCTTGTCCGGCGTGAGATAAATGGGGTTGGTGATGACGCCGCTCTCGGACCGCTTCACGCGATCCACTTCTTCGGCCTGTGCCTCGATGGACATGTTCTTGTGAATGATGCCGATCCCGCCCTCGCGCGCCATGGCGATGGCCATTGGCGACGTGGTCACGGTGTCCATGGCCGCGGACACGATGGGGATGTTGAGGCGAATGTCGGTGGTCAACCGCGTGGATACGTCCACATCCCGCGGCAATACGGAGGAGTGAGCGGGCAACAGCAACACGTCGTCAAAGGTCAACGCTTCACCCACGAATTTGTGCTCCCAGGCGCTCGTCACGGTGGTTCCTCCCCTTCATCTCGCGCTCTGCGCATGGCGTCCCTGAAATATTGTGAGCAGTATAACAACCGGCTATAGGGGTGTCAATGCGGGCGATTTTGAAGGTGCCAGCGTCCAGAAGCGAGGATCACACTTTTGTCAAGATGACAAAACCGTCTAGATCTTCGTCCCAAAAGGAGCTTCGTCCCAAAGGGGGCGAGCAGGGCTTCGGCCTTCGGCCTGCAGATCTGCTCGCCCCCTTTGGGAACTTCGCTT
>NZ_JAFMTY010000037.1 GCF_017329605.1 Alicyclobacillus fructus | reverse complement strand
CCACGCCCCCGGGGTTTTGGGGGGGCCCAAAACCTCCCCGGGCCCCGCCCCCCCCTTTCCCCCACCATCACTTTTACCCCCCCGGGGGGGGGGGGGGGGGTCCCCCCCCCCCGGCTGCATTGTTTGCCAAACGTTTCTGGCCGTATAATGGGACGGAAGGTTCATCGGCGGAGGTGGAGGCATGGCGCAAACGCGGATTTTGGTCGTGGACGACGAGGAACGCATTCGTCGGTTGGTTCGCATGTATCTCGAGCGAAACGGTTTTGAGGTCGATGAGGCGGCGGATGGCCGAGAGGCCCTGAACAAAGCGCTGAGCCAGGCGTACGCGTTGATTATCCTGGATCTCATGCTGCCCGGGATGGACGGACGGGACGTGTGCGCCCAAATTCGCCAACACAGTAACGTGCCTATTATCATGCTCACGGCGGCGGGCGACGAGGCGAATCGCGTGCACGGCTTCGAACTTGGCGCGGATGATTATGTGGTCAAACCGTTCAGCCCGCGCGAACTTGTGTTGCGTGTGAGGGCGATGCTCAAGCGCACCGGAGAAGTCGAGTACGGCCGCAGTGCCATGCAAACCCTCACCTTCCCTGGTCTCGAGATCCAGATCGATGCGCGCCGCGTGGAAGTCCAGGGGCAAGAAGTGAACCTGACGCCGAAGGAGTTCGATCTTTTGGTGTATATGGCTCAGCGTCCCGACAAGGTGTTTAGTCGGGAAGAACTCCTGAGAGATGTTTGGAATTACCAATTCTTTGGGGACCAGCGCACCGTGGACACGCACATCAAACGGCTGCGCGAGAAACTGGGGCAGGTGTCCCCCGAGGTCAGTCGCTACATCGTCACGGTTTGGGGCGTCGGGTATAAGTTCGAGGTGGCCTCGTGATTCGCAACAGCATCGTAGCCAAGATGTGGCTGACGATCGTCGGCATGGTGTTTGTCATTCAAGCGCTCCTGTCTGTCTTGTTGCAACAGGTATTCAACAAGTACATCGTCAGTCGCGAAGAGGCGAGCCTGACCCAGCTCGCGTTGACCATTGAATCCGTGTTGTCGACAGGGGCGGCTCGCTCCGTGACGGAGCAGGTAGCGAGCGACATCGCCAAACGCGTCGAACGGGCGTCCGTCGTGTATGGAATTCCGTATACGTCCAATTCGTCGCTTCAAGCGGCGTACGGTGCGATGACCCAAGCCCAGCGCCAGGCGCTGTCTCGCGGTCAACCTGTCGCGTTGCGCACGGCCAGCGGAAAGGTCCAACGGCTGACCGTGTATGTGCAAATTCCAGCGAGAGGGCATGGCCTGCCCGGCATGCTGGCCGTCTCTCAGGATACGAGTGTGCTGGACGAGCCCTTGCGCGAGATTCGAAACATGGTCCTCTTCGATACGGTGCTTGGTGTGATTTTGGCGACGGGTTTCGCATTCGTCATTTCCAAGAACCTGTCTCGCCCGTTGGTGGACATGACGCGGGCGGCCGAAGAAATGGCGCGCGGTCACTATCGTCAGCGCGTGCGCGTCGTGACCACGGATGAGGTCGGAAGGCTCGGGCACACCTTCAACGCGCTCGCCCGCCAATTGGCGGAAACCATCGAGCAGCTCTCGATGGAGCGAGAAGGGCTTCAACGCATTCTGTCGTCGCTTCAGGACGGCGTGGTCGCCACCGATCTCGATGGCCGGGTTGTCTTGGCCAATCCGCCTGCCAGGCGCCACTTGCGCCACCTCTCGGTCGCCGAGCGAGGCGTCGTGGACGAAGAACGGCTTCCCGACCGCCTCATGAGTCTCTGGGTGCGGGTTCGGGAACAGCAGGATGCGGTCTATCGAGAGGACACGTGGGACGGCCGCACCATCGCCATCACCATGCTTCCTCTCTACGAGGCGGACGGCGTGACCTTGCGCGGGTCATTGTGTGTGCTTCGCGATATCACGGAGGAGCGACGCCTGGATCGGCTGCGCAAGGATTTCATCGCCAACGTTTCGCACGAGTTGAGAACGCCGCTCAGTATGCTGCAGGGATACACGGAGGCGCTCCTGGACGACATCTCGGACGATCCCGACATGCGACGCGAACTCACCGAGATCATCCACGATGAGACGCTCCGAATGAAGCGGCTCGTCAACGACCTTTTGAATCTCGCCCAATTGGAAAGCGGCCAGTTCAAATTGCACTTTTCCCGCATTGACCTCACGCAGGTCATGAGGCGGGTCGCTCGCAAGTTTCAAGCACTTGCGGGAGACGAAGACGACCTGTCGTTTGAGGTCTCGATCCCGGCCCTTCCGGTCATGATTGACGGAGACGAAGATCGCCTGGAGCAGGTCTTCACGAATCTGCTCGACAATGCATTTCGGCACACGCCGAAGGGCACCATTCGATTTGAACTCGACATTCGCCATGACTACGCATACGTGCGCGTCGCCGACACCGGCAGCGGTATTCCGGAAGAAGATGTGCCCTACATCTTCGAGCGTTTCTACAAAGCGGACAAGGCGCGCACTCGGTCTCGGTCGGGCACAGGCTTAGGTTTGGCCATCGCCCGCCAACTTGTCATCGAACACCGAGGAGAAATTCTCGTTGAAAGCCGCTTGGGTGAGGGTACCACGTTTACCGTCGTCCTGCCGCTCGCGCCACAGGATGACGAAGATCAAGGGGGAAGCGCTTTGTGACCTGGGTCTACTATTCGAGGTTGTTTGAAACGAAGTTCCAGGCCTCTTGTTTTTTGGCCCGTCTTGAGGACGCCGAAGGGGCGCCCTCAAGCAAAGGCCAGTACATTTCGGTTTTTCAGACACCGAGCGGCCGATACGGCGTCAAGATGCTTTTGTGTCAAGACTTATCTTCCGAATCCGACCGATGCTCGAAGTAGCGCAGCCTCGTGAGCAGATTCTTCTTTTGGGCCAGCACGTCGATCAACTGCCAGAGGAAAGTGGCCTCTTCCTTGGATAACAGGCTCATCCGATGTGCCGCTTCCAAATAGGGAAAGGATTCCTCGTTCAGAACAAAGTGTTGCAAAGGCGTCGGCAATTCGTACACCGAATTGCGCATTCGCTTCGGTTCGTAGGTCATGTCGGGATCGCATAAAACCTGAAGAGGCACTCCAAGCGCGTCTGCCAAACGCTTCGCGTAATCCAACGAGGGGCGGCGCTTGTCGCGCTCAATGGATGAGATATGGGGCGTGGACACCCCTGCTCGCATCGCCAGTTCTTGCTGTGACCACCCGCGGCTCTGCCGAATCGCTCGAATGCGCGCGCCGAATGAATCCTTCATCACGGTCTCCTCCCTGAAACCCAGCATGATTTCGATTCACGGACAATGTAGCAGCGCTTCACCTTCATTGTAAATGCAAAAATGGGAATAAACTTTACTGATATGTATGAGCTCTCTGCATCACCTCGGAAAGGATTTGTTAAATGTTATACTACTGTTCTGGTAAACCATCTGCCAAGAGGGTTCGTCGACATTTGTGGACTTGGCCGAAGTCTCACCTGGTTGCCCTCACGGGTGCAGGGATCAGCGTGGAGAGCGGCTTGCCGACGGTGAACGATGTGGTGGCAGGCATCCCTCTTCGCATCCTGTTTCAGCCATCCATCTGGAGAGAACAGCCTCTGCAGGCGTTTCAGGCGTTCCGAGAGATGGCGAGGGAGTGGCAGACCAAGCGGCCAAACCGGGCGCACCTGGCGCTGGCGCGGGCGAGGGTACCGGTGATTACACAGAACATCGACGGGCTGCATTGGGCGGCCGGTAGTGAGCACGTCATCGAGCTGCACGGCAACCTGCGGGAGTTGAGATGCAGGGCATGCGAAGGCATTTTCCAATCGGAGCTGGCTTGGGACGAAGCGTTGCCCAGGTGCCCGACATGCGGTCACGTGCTTTGGCCTGGGTTTGTGCTGGAAGGGGAACAGGTGCGGCATATCGCCCGCGCGATGGAGTGGGTGGCGGCTGCCCGCGGATTGCTGATCGTGGGGACGGAGCTGCACATGAAGCCCGTACGCACACTGTATGAAGTGGCCAAAAGGAACAACCTGGAGATTGCGTGGGTGGTCGATCACGCGGAGGATTGGGTCCCTTGCCTGGTGGGTGAGCGCGAGCGCGTGGATTCTCATTTTCAGCCGGGTGAAGTATAGTAACAGAAGCGGTGAAGCATAGACGGCAGTGGACGTTGTGGCAAAGTCGAGGGGATTTTGTGGAATCGGACAAGGTGCATTATGTGCTGGTGACGGATCGCAGCCGCAAGGCCAAGCCTGTCCGCCAACTGTACGAGGCCGTCTTGGCGGACCGCGCAGAGCCTGCGAGTCTCGAGATCTGCATTGGGGAGATTCGCGGACAGGGCGGGGTCGAGTTGACCGAGCGACATCGCCAGCGCGTGCTGAGTTTGCGCTTGCAGGACGAGCACATGAGCCCGTACTTTCAGACGAACATGAATCTGTTCCAGCTTTTGATGCTGGACGAGCGCACGGAGATGAGCATCTACCGCGCGCAGCGCGCCTGGCTGCTCGTGTTTCGAGGCGTGGCGACTGGGCCGCGCCCCTTCGGCACCCAGGGCTACGATCTCCGGTGAATCGAACTTATCGAGCGAAGGATGGCCGCCGCACGCGCCGAAGGATCTGGATGCTGTACTCGCACAGAAGAAACAGAACGCCCGCCAGCACGAAATCCGCGATGAGCGATCCCGCAAGCGCAAACGTGTCATAGATCCCGTGGGCGATGGCCGGCGCGATGTAACCCCACGCCCGTGAGGTGCGGAGAAAGCGCGCGCGAGCGAACTGGTATCCCATGACCACGGCGAACATAAAGTGCCCCGGCACGGCGGTGACCGCCCGAACCACCGCGGTCCAAAACCCGGAACTCGTCACATAAAGGACGTTTTCCACGGTTGCAAATCCGAGTCCGATGGCGCACGCATACACGATGGCGTCGACAGGGGCATCGATGCGGCCGCGATCGAGCACGGTCCGTTCGAACACGGCGGCTTTGAGAAACTCCTCCACCATGCCGGCGACAAAGAAGGCCGTGGCCAAGAGCCCGGGCCACGTGGAGGGTTGAGTGGAGGCGTGGTCCAAGAGCGCGCGCTCGATCACGCCCGCAGGCAGGACCACGAGCGCTCCGAGCGCGAACAGCTTTGCAATCTCCCGCTTGGGCTCGGGATGAAGTTTGTCGTAGGTGTAAATCAGCGCGAGGAGCAGAAGCCCAGGGAGGACAGCGAGCGCGATGTACATTCGGCACTCCTTCTTTCTTGGGATGGTCGCGTGAAGCGGTTGTAGTGTTTCGTCTGGGGGGCTGTTTTATGTTGCTGACAGGGGACCTGCGCGAACTGGAACCGACGTTGGAGGTCCCGGTCTCGTACAGCGTCCGATTGGTCTGTCCTGAAGGGCCCTGCTTGGTGCCCATTGCTGTGGGTGATACGCTCATCCTGCGGTGGACGGGCGTTCTTCGCTGCGTCGCCTGCGGGCGGCAGGTGAAAAAGCTCTATCAAAACGGATACTGTTTTCCTTGTGTGCAGACGCTGGCCGAATGCGACCTGTGCATCGTGAAGCCGCATGAGTGCCACTTTCATCGGGGCACCTGCCGCGACGAACGGTTTGCCGCCGAGCACTGTATGGTACCGCACTATGTATACGTCGCGTGGAGCAGTGGTTTCAAAGTCGGCATCACTCGAAAGGGACGCCAGATCAAACGCTGGATCGATCAAGGGGCGATGGAGGCAGCCGTGATCGCCGAGGTCCCGAACCGGAAGACGGCCGGAGATCTCGAGGTTCACATCGCGCAATCCATGGCGGACAAGACGAATTGGCGCAAGATGCTCCGGGATGAGACGGGGCCGGACCGCCCGCTTGCGGAGGTCGCGCGTGAAGTGCAGGCGTCCGTGGACGACGTCTATCGTGCCTATCTGGTTGACGAGGTGCAGCCGAAGCGCCTCGAATACCCGCGGCAGCCCGGCTTCACGGTCCAGCTCACCTCGCTCGCGTTGAATGCGGACGAGCCTGTGGGCGGCGTGATCCGCGGGATGAAGGGCCAGTACCTGATGTTTGACGACGGCGTGTTGAACGTGAAGCGATGGGCGGGACATGAGATTGTCCTGGAGCACCAG
The DNA here is from genome assembly GCF_017329605.1 of Alicyclobacillus fructus. Taxonomy (GTDB): domain Bacteria; phylum Bacillota; class Bacilli; order Alicyclobacillales; family Alicyclobacillaceae; genus Alicyclobacillus; species Alicyclobacillus fructus. The sequence goes on along the minus strand of NZ_JAFMTY010000037.1, from coordinate 5,086 downwards.
AGCGCCTCATGTTCTTGAACCAAGGGGGCAAACTAGGCGCGGAGGGGGTAGGGATGACCTGGATTTACGAAGCGCGGCTCTACGATTCCAAGGCCGTCGCGATGTACGTGGCCATGAACCTGCGGGATTCCGGGGCTCGTGAGCGGCTGGATGCGTCGTCGGTTCAGGTCTATCGAACGCGGCGCGGCAACTACGGCGTGCGATACCGCCCGTTGGACGCGTAGGCGCATTGCCGCACGCAGGGTCTCCTTGGCGAATACAATGAACAGCGCATGGTGGATCGGCCTTTGATCCCGCCAAGGGGTGATCACAGGATGAAAAGGACCCATTCCACGCCGGGGAAGCGAGCCGCGGGGCTTCATCTCCCCAATTTTGTCCGGCTTGTGGAGCGATACAAAAAGTGCGTCGTCGGCATTGAAGTCATTCAAACCCCCTATCGCGATCGCGCCCTCTTTTTTCCGTGGGAACGGCCTCTGCCCAGAGAAGGGCGCGCCGCCCTCAACATCGGAACCGGGTTCATGTTCCACCCCAAGGGCTACATTCTCACCAATGAGCATGTGATCGCGGAAGCGGATCGGATCATGCTGAGGGTCTTCGGGCGCAAAGACCTGGTGGAGGCCGATCTCGTGGGGCGCGATCGCAAACACGATATCGCGGTGCTGTGGGCGAACATCCCCGTGCCCTCCCCCGTCTTGCGGCTTGGTCACAGCAAAGATGTGCAGGTCGGGGAGTGGGTGGTGGCCATCGGCTCGCCACTCGGACTCGATCACACGGTGACGGTCGGGATCGTCAGTGCGAAAAACCGGCCGCTTCAGATTGGGGAGCGGGAATATCCCAACCTCATTCAAACCGATGCCGCCATCAATCGCGGCAACAGCGGCGGCCCACTCATCAATTTGCGAGGCGAGGTGATTGGAATGAACACAGCCGTCTCGCAAAGCTCCCAGGGAATTGGCTTTGCCATTGCAGCGGATGTGCTTCGGCAGCGCGTCAAGGCGATTCTGGGGGACGCGTGATGTCCCCGGCATCGCAGGCCGAGCCGGGCGTGCGACACCTTCATTCGGGCGGGCGACCGTCTTGGACATGGCGGCGCAGGTAGAATCGCTGCCGAGGGCTTTGTTCGTACCAAGCGCGGACGATCCGGCGCGCGGTCCATGCCGTCCGCGGCAGGATGTGCGCGAGTTCCTCCGTGACATCGATCAATCGCACATGGTGTCCTTGGATCTCCAGCCCGTTTTCGAGATCGCGCCACGGGTGACGGGCGCACGTGGAGCGCCAGAAGTTGTGCATGCCGCCTTCGCTGTAGATGTGCGTCTGTCCGTTCTCGAGGAGCAACACAAGCGCCGAGGGGAGAAACATCACATCACCGGGCGACTCCAAGCGAGCCTCATAAACTCGAGCGATCGGCGTCACGTGTTTTCCTCCTTTGTGGCCACTCTATACCCGTTCCGCGGTCTCCGCAACCGCCCGGCCCGGTGCCCGTCGCCTCGCGTACGATCACGAAGGGGAATATGCCGTGGACTACCTAGACGCGTTGGGTCGGGCGCAAGTGGAGAACGCGCATCCCGGAGGCCTGGCTTTGACCGAGTGGTGGCTTCAGCGCGTGCCATTGCGAGAAGGGGCGGCGGTGCTCGACGTGGGGTGTGGCACGGGCGCGACGGCGCTTCTGTTAGCCGAGCGAGGCATGCGTGTGACCGCGCTTGACGTTCGAAAGGCGATGGTGGAACGATTGCGCGATCGCATGCAACAGGCGGGCGTGACCCTGGACGTCGCAGTGGGCTCAGCGGACGCGATGCCATGGCCCGCTGCATCGTTCGATGCCGTGATCGGCGAATCGGTCCTGGTATTCACGCCGATTCCCGCTGTGCTGCGAGAGGTGCGCAGGGTCTTGAAACCAAATGGCTTCGCGTTGTTTGTTGAGATGGTGGCCCCGACAAACGCGCCGCCGGAATGGCACGAAGAGGCTTTGCGCGTATATGGCGCCAAGGAAGTCCCCACGCTCGAGCGATGGCATCAGCACTTTGTCGCATCTGGGTTTCGGCCCGCCGTCCTGCGCTTCGGTTCGGTGTTCGATCTCGCGCGCGACGCAGCGGGTTTCGGAGACCCGGGCGGTCTGGACGCGCATGCTCTCTCGGATCACGAAGTTCTCCGTGCGCTTGGCGAGCATCTTCTGTGGATGGAGCGTTTCGGCAAGACGCTCGGGTACGGCGTGTTCTTGCTCTGGCCACGCCCGTGCGTTTAGTGGGGCAGCCATTCGTCCGGCACTCGCCAGGGCATGAATTGAAGATAGTCGCAACTCACCAGTTGGTATCGAACGCCGTCAACCTCGCCGTTGAACGCAAAGCGGTGCGCCGGTCCGTGCAGGTGGCCGTACACACAGCCGCGGACGCCGTAAGCGGCGAGCAGTTGGTGAAACGGTGAATCCGGGTGACTTGGATCGACGGGCGGATAGTGCATGAGACACAGAATCGGCTTCGCCTCTTTGACCGCCGCTTTCAGCGACAGTTCGAGCCGTAGAACTTCCCGCTTGAGGATGGGCTCATCCTGTTCGGGCGTGAACGAGGGGTGATGCGGAAGGGTCCACCCGCGCGTTCCCGCGAAACATACCTCGTCCAGCACGAGACAATCATTCTGCAGCGCGTACGTACGCTCAGGGAGTGCTCGACGAACTCGCTGAATTCCACCCCACCAGTAATCGTGGTTTCCCCGAATGAGCACCTTTCGTCCAGGCAGGCGCCCGATCCACGCCAAGTCGGCCGCCGCCTCATCAAGCTTCATCGCCCACGAAATGTCGCCAGGTATCAGGACGACGTCGTCGTCGTGGATGTGCCGACGCCAGTGGTGGGCAATTTTGTCCGCATGGTCTTGCCATTCGCGTCCGAAAACGTCCATCGGTTTGCTTTCTGACATATCCAGGTGCAAATCTGCGATCGCGTAGATGGCCACGGCGGTTCCCCCTTGACCGTTCCATGATATCACACCTGTCGGACAAGGCCGAGGAGGTGTGAGCGCACTTTGCCCGAGCGTGCGTTTCTCTCCTCTGCGTGATCGACGCCGGCGTGGAGAACGTGTTCAATGAACGCTTGGGGGATGTGCAGGCGGAGAACGTGTTCACGGAGCGTTTGGGGGGGGATATCGATGTGGACGGAAGAACAATGGGACGTGATCGCGCCGAAACATGCGTCGTCCGTCGTTGTGGCGGGTCCTGGAAGTGGGAAGACGACGGTCATGACGGAACATATGGCTCAGAGGATTGCCGGGGGATGGACGCCTGCACATCGCATTCTCGCGATGACGTTTACGCGTCAAGCCGCCGAACACATGCGGCAAAAACTTCGCGGACATGAGCGCCTTCGGACTGTGGACGTGGAGTCTTGCACGATGGGGACCTTCCACGCCGTGTTCTTTCGCGCGCTGTTGGAAGCGGATGTGGATGTGTATCCAGTGCTTTCGCAGAGGGAGCAGTATGCCGTCATGAGGGAGGCGATGGTGGAGGTCCTGGGGGAACGGCGTGCGGTGAGCATGCATGAGGTGCAATCGTGTCTGACGGCATATAGTCGCGCCGTGGGAGCTCAGACGCTGGAAGGGTTGGACCGGCGAATGAAGAAGATTTTGCGAGCGTACGACCAGAAAAAACGCGCGATGAATCGCTGGGATCACGACGACATCCTGATGGCGTCGCTCCGGCTGTTTCACTCGCCCGCGGCCTCGAAAGGTCGCCTCTTTCAGATGGAATATGTCCTCGTGGACGAGTTTCAAGACACCAATGAGCTGCAATGGGTACTGTTCTCGTCGCTGCTCGAACGGAACGGGGCCCTGGGATTCGTGGTTGGGGACGACGATCAATCCATTTATGCGTTTCGCGGAGCGTCTCCGGTGTTCCTCCAGCGAGCCGCGAAATCTTTGCCACATGCCCAACAATATCTTCTGACGTTCAATTTCCGATCCGACCGCCTCATTTTGCGACGCGCCGCATCGCTCATTCGCCATGTGAGGGAACGTGTGGACAAGCCTCTGCGGGGGGTGCGCGATGCGGACGGCATCTGCCGGGCGTATCAAGTACGAGATCGCGCTGAACAATGGCGACTTGCCGCATATCTGTTGCAGCATGCGGCAAGTCGCAACTTTTCCTCTGCGGTGTTAGGCCGGACGCGAAATCAACTGGCTGCTGCATGGGCAGCTTTGCGACGACTGCTCGGGACGGATGGAGAGAACGTCGTTGGCCGGCCAGAGTTCCGCACCTTTCACGACAGCAAGGGAAAAGAGTGGGATAGCGTGATCTTGCTAGACATGGCCGTGTCCTGTGTTGCGAACCTGAATTCGGACGAGGAGAGGCGCTTGCTGTACGTTGCGATGACAAGGGCGCGACACGAGCTATATGCGCTTGTTCCGAGAGTGATGGATGGAATTCCGAAATGCGTTCACCCATTCTTGTTGGAGGCAGGGATAGGGGTGGAACAACTCCACGGCGGCGACGAGGAACGGGATCTGGGTTCGAAATTGGGTGAAAAATCGCTGGACTTTTCGGGGTGTAACTAATACAATGTAAATCAAACGAAACTGTTATATATCATCTGTTCTACATCAAACCTCGGGGGAGTGGTGAAGATGACGAGGAGTCATCTGATCAAGGGTGGGGATTTGGAGTTGCACGAAGGCGTGGCGTCGGATCAAACGACGTTCTATCCGCCGGGAGAAGGTAAGCGAGACTTTGCCGATATGGAGAACAAGCGGTGGGTTCAGGAGCGCCTTTTGGACTATTATCACGGCAGCCGGGGTTAAGGGTGGATACCGTACTCCGTGAAACGCGCCTGGGAGAAGGGATGCCGGGGCGCGTTTTTGTGTTTGTGCGAACTCGTCGTAAACGGCGGTGCACTTCGAAACAGGTGTGGCCATGGTAACCTTCTGGCTTTCAACGGAACGCCCAGCTTCCATTTTCATCCCCTTGACACACAGGGGGCAGGGGTGATAGTATCATTCTCGCCGCCCGCGAGGCGGCGCGAAAGCCGCGGGATACCGCGGGGTCGCTCCTTGAAAACTAAACACACAAGACCACCAAGCCCGTGAGTCTTGACGACCACGAAGT
>NZ_JAFMTY010000036.1 GCF_017329605.1 Alicyclobacillus fructus | reverse complement strand
ATGGAAGGACGAGTCCTTGAGCACCCATGCGGAGCCGGGCGGATGCTCAGCCCCACGCCTGACACATGAGTCAAGGTGTAGTTCGGTTGACGTTTACGCGGGTGCTGACGCCCTTCACGTAAGCTTCCTGGATGACAGCCGCCAGTGCTTGCTCCGCTCGTCTCCTGGGCTCGAGCAAGGAGGGGAAGAAGCTACCTTGGCGGAGCTTCGGGATCTTCAGCTCCACGGTTCCAAGGCGCGTATCCCACGTCCGCGAGCGCGAACCGTTTCGTTGCGTGACGCGGCTCTCTGTGCGTTCATAACGCTCCGCGCCGATTTTCTCCGTCGCCTCCGCATCGATGATGAATTGGGCGATCAGTTGCATGAGCTCACGTAACACGTCGATGCGATCCTCATCTTGCATCTTGCGAATCCATTCCAAAACTGCGAAGCTATTGAGCGAAGCCATCGTTGCGTGCCTCCTACTTTTGGTGTTCGCCACACTTTAGTAGACACGCACGGTGGCTTTCTCGTCAATTGGGACTGACGGATTTTACACCACTACTTGAGACTTTAACTGTCAAGATGCAAGCGTACCGAGAGTTAATGCGAGCAAACAGGCACCAGGTCGGCGAGATCAAGGAAGTGGCCTCGGAAAAGGACCAAGAACGGAGTACCGTGCTGAAGCTGGATTTGGAACGGGCGTTGGAAAACCTGCCGTTGGAATTGAAACACGTGTTCGTGTTGGCGGGCATCTACCAATGGCCTATCCGGGATGTCGCGTCATTCCTGAGAATTCCACCTGGAACTGTTAAATGACGTTTGTCCAGGGCAAGACAACAATTGCAAGCCGCACTGAGGGAAGACGGAGAAGATGCGAGTGGCCGGGAGCTTATCAACCGCTCGTTGGACGAGATCCTAACCGCACGGGCTTCGAACCAGTGGGTGAATCATGCAACAGTGCGCGATACGTTGGCCAGATCCTGGGCCACGATGAAGAGCCTGAGGTTCACGCTTATCAGAGAATGGCTTTCAGGTCAGGAGATCGTGAGAAGACAAAAGGCGAAGTATGCATGGCGTGCACCGAGTTGGCTACGGATCGAAACAGAATCACCGGATGCCGGGCGTGTGGTCACGGTCATTCATGGACGCCGTATGCGGATGTGGCAAGCAAGCACGGGTGTGATTCAAGAGGCACAACTCCCGCACAAAGCGACCCCGTCGCTCATGATGGACCATCTGTGGAAAGAGCTATTGACCCGAGATGACTTGGTGGTCATGCCGCCGGAACAGGATCAACGGTTATGGCACTTGTGGATAGAGATCGATGGGGATCTCACCGACGAGCACGAGCGTGGGGCGCTTGAGAGTGTCCATTTCTGGATTCATCCGGACGATGGTCTGCCAAGGCGCATTGAGTATTGGAATCGGCACGGGTGTCTGTTCCGCGAGGCGATGGAGGATATCGAATGGAATGTGCCAATTGTCAGGCGCGAGTTTACCTTACCCGCGGATGGGAGGAAGTTGCGTCTGTGGATGTTAGGAGATCTTCTCGGAGGATTTCCAATTCGTGTTGAGTTGAACAACGCAATGCGGCAATGCCCGTTTCCGCTAATGGGACTCGACTGGTCCATTGTGAAGGAACTCGGATTGTGTGACCACGTAGAAATCTTTAAGTATTATCGTGGACGAGAGTGGGCGGTTCGATACGGAGCACCCTCGCGTTCCAAGGCGGTGTTGCGGGGTGAAGCCTTCATCATGTTGTGGCAGGCAGGAGCGGTAACGGACGATGTGCGTCGTCATTGGGGGATTTCAGCCCTCCACGACGCGTGCCCGGAACTCGGCGCTGAAGCGAGAAGCGGTGAACTGATCACTTCCCGTGTGGTGTTTTCAAGATTGTATTGGGAAATGGACGGAAGACCCTATCAGCTCATGGCTGCTGGTATCTCTATGGACCGTTTGGTGAGCCTCGCGCGTTCGGTGAGGCCCCTGTGCGACCCGCCTTCGACACTTAGACAAAGCACGTAGACCAACGGATGGATGTGGGATCCCATCGTGGCGAGGCTTGTCAAACTTATCGACAGGCATGCGCCGCTCTTTTTGTCCACTCTCATTCGAGTTCGATCACGTCTCCTCCAATCGTAAGAAATTCATGTCGAACTTCAACGCCACGGGAGCATGAAATGAGGAGGTATTGCGATACGATCGCGTCAGCAGCCGCCAGGCCCCCTCTGACGCGGAACCTCGGTCACGACTACACGAGTCGTCCGCAAGTACCACGAATCCGCGTCGGTCATGGGGGCGTGGGACTTTGTATGACTACAAAGTGTCGAAGTCGGGTAGATGAGCTTGGTCATATCTCGAGATCATCCCCGTCCGTTTGGCGCGATTCGCGGCTTCCGCCTCGAGCATCTTACGCATGAAAACCGCTTCGTCGTAGCGGTCGTCGACGCGAAACTTGATGCGGATGTCCATGTCTCCGTCCTGACGCTCGACGATGTGCAAGCCGTCCGCGCGCATCTGTGACTTGACGCACGCAAACTCGCGTGCGATGTGCGCTTGGATGAGTTCGAGGATGAGAAGCTGGCGGAGTATAGAGGTAGGACGGTCCATAGGGACACCTCTTATGCGAACATGCGTTCTGTATGAGAGTATATGCGGATTTTTCTCTCCCCGCAACGTAGCTTTGCGTCTCCGTAACATGTGCTACTCAGCGTAGCTCATGTTTTTCTTGCCAATTTGGTCTGACGTGGGTTACAAAGAAGGTAACAGCAGGAACTCCCGCATCCCAGTTCCGGAACAGAGTGGAGAGGATGAGGGTGTGAGGACGTGTTGGATGCATCCTTTCCGGAGATTCTTCGGCGACTTCGCGAAGAGCGAAACTTGACTCAAGCGGATTTGGCGGGGAACGGCATTTCAAGGGCGTTGATCAGCTTGTATGAAAGTGGTCGCAGGACGCCGACCTATGAGACGCTTGCATATCTAGCGGAACGTTTACAAGTCACCGTGGATATTTTTTTCGGTTCCAACAATGAAGTCGTCCAAAAGGCGATGATGACCCTCATCCATCAGGCAGAACAGGCAGAACGGCAAGAACGATGGAAAGACGCCCTGGAGATGTGGGAGTCAGCGCACAACTTGTGTGAGGCATATCACTTCACAACATGGGATTTCCATATTAACGCCCACCGGGGCATCACCTTGGTGAACTTGGAACGTTACCAATGCGCCGTCGAAATTTTGCTTCCTCTTGTAATTGACCCACGACTGCACGACAACCGAGACGTAGCCTATGACATTTTGCGTGGTCTGGCTTTGAGCACTCGGCAGTTGGGTCAGTTAAAGATGTCGGAGACGTTTTTCAGGCTCATTCTGCATCTACTCGGGCCTTCAGATGAGCGTTGGATTCGTACACAGATTAATTTGGCAAGCATCTATGAACTTTTAGGAGAACACGACCAGGCGATTCGACATTATGTCTCGGCTGCTGAGTCCGCGCGACGCACGGGAAATGCGGAGCTTGAAGCGTGGACGATCATCGGGTGGACAACCGCTGAGATGAGTTCGGGAATGACGGAGCACGTGTCGCTGCTGTTAGACAGGGCTCATGACCTAGCCGATTCTCGGCAGGATGAACGCCTGTTGTACGCAGTTAGGCACAACAGATTGGTGCTCAAGCGAATCCAACGTGATGCCGATGCATTCCTACGTGAATACGCAATTCTCATCAACGAAGTGCCCAGCGATGAATGGAAAGCTCGATTGCTCGAAGAGAAAATCAAGTGGTCTTTAACTGAACAGAACTGGGATGATGCAGAAACTTGTTTGCACAAGGCTTTACAGCTGCCTCTGCCGACGCCCATTCGAGCCAAACTCCTGATATTGGGGGGTGAGCTCTACAAGCAACGCGGGAAATGGGGACAAGCCGAGATGTACTGGTTGCAAGCTGTAGAAGCATTACGGGCTTGTGGAAGCCAGTTGGTCAATCACGTATTACGCGAACTTCAACAGATCCCAAGAGAGGTAGCAACAAATCCGATCTTCACTGAGGGGAGGTGAGGTGGCATGAAGAAGTTCGTGTTGTGTGGATGTTTAGTTGTTGCAGCCATGGTGGGGTTGACTATTCTGAAACCAGCCGATGGTGTGATTCCCCCTGTTTTGAACATTTTAATAAATAACATCTGACTGTGCTTCTGACTGTGCTTCAATTGGTGGGGATGCAATTTCTTTTGCCAAACCTGCTTAAGCTGTATGCGAAACGGATAGATGATGAAGTCGCCAAAAGACCAACTCTCGATTTTCCCTTTGACAGAGGGGAGGCGAATGTCTGAAAGCCGGAGGGGAAGATGGAAGCGGCCTGCCTCATTGGGGCAGTAGAGTTGTGATCAACCCGGGAGTTGTCTCTCAAATTCCAAGGTCGTATTGCTGGGTAGCATCGGAGGATCTGGGTTAATACCTGTTCGATTTTAGGCGTAGATGAAGTTCTCCATCTTAAGTGAGACGTCGAACTGTCCAGAGAAGCATGGGTCTAGCTGTCTCGCGCTGAGGTAATCAAGAGTTGTTCAGACAAGTTGAATAACAGGCACTGGGTAGCGTCTGAGTGGATGGATGATTGGATATTTCAGCACATATAATGTGAAATAAAGGAAAGGGATTGATGGAAGATGAAGAAGCATCAATCGAAGAGGTTATATGGAGTTCCAGAAAGTATTCAGCCTAGAAAGTCGATAGCACGACGTTTTTCGCTTCCCAACACGTTTGATGACCGCGACGTCGCGGACGCGCTTGGAGAGGAATTTGCTCCGACACTTTGGAGTAAATTAATGAGAAAAGTGGTATCGGTGGACGATAGTACTCTTACGTTAAAGGTTCTTACCTCGGATAGTGTTATTACAGCAGCCCAAAACGGAGACGTTAATGCATTTGTTGATGCCCTCATTGCCGAAGGGTATCTAGGTGAAGAGACTGTCAAGGCGTTAGCTAAGACTGATAGATATAATTTAGCAGAACCATTAACGACAACCGTTTACGCCGACGTATATGCTGTGGTGGAGATAGCTGGATTAGTATTTCTTACTGTGTTGGTTGTCGCAGATATCGGTATGATCGCCACGAGCAAAATAGCACGTAACAACGACGCGGTACGTAGCGCTATTGTTGCCACCATATTGGGCGGAGACGATTTTGGTAAACGAGTGTGTGCCTACGTGTGGGCTAACATGAAACCCAAGATGGTCAAGGCAACATGCCAGTTAGGGGGTGCGCCTGTTGTTAACCCGGCTTGATGAACATTTTGGTCCAGAATCGCTCACAGTACTCGCAACTTATCAATGCACGGCAGCTTGCAAGGAATGTTGCTTTGAGTGTGGACCACATTTGCGCGAGCGGCTGCCTAGGGAGGTGATTTTGGATGTAATACGACAGGCTGCACAATTTAAAACGCTAAGGTATGTCGTTTTTAGTGGAGGGGAATGTTTTCTCTTGCATCAAGATTTAATTGATGCGGTTGCGTTGGCAAGTAGCTTTGGTTTGTCAGTAAGGTGCGTGACAAATGGTTACTGGGCTGTGAATGAACAAGCGGCACTCGCAAGATTGAAACCATTGGTCGAAGCTGGATTGACTGAGTTGAATATCAGTACTGGCGATGACCATCAGGAGTACGTTCCATTTCAGCGAGTTATAACAGGAGCCATGACAGCGGCACGACTAGGGATTAAGACGCTGATCGTGGTAGAAGGTAGTAAGAACTCAAAGTTCAAGGCTGAAGATGCAAGGAATCACCCTGATTTCCTAACTTTCAAAGAGTCTGATCCGGCGGGGGACAATTTGAGCATCATCAGCAACGTTTGGATTCCTTTTCACGAGGACCGTCAGTTAGTTCACGAGAAAAGTCTTATACGGAACCCTGATGAGAATTTCAAAGTGCAAGGTTGTGACAACATTCTCGAGAATTTTGTTTTGACTCCTTCTCATCAAATGGCGTCTTGCTGCGGTTTAACGATGGAACACATTCCCGAGATGAAACTGGGGGATGTGAGAAAACACCCCATTAAAGAGTTGTATTTTAATCAATTTGAAGATTTTCTCAAGATATGGATATACGTGGACGGACCGGAGCGTATAATTAGGTTTGCTCAGAAGCACAACCAAAGTATTCGGGTAGACAACACGGTACATCCATGTCAAGCTTGCGCTACCCTCTACTTACGACCTGAAATCCGCAAGACACTGAAGGACAACTATCAAGAAGTGATAGATGATGTCATGAGGCGTTTTTACTTAAAATTAGCATTGAGAAAATATACAGAAAAGTTCTTTCGAGAGAGCCCTAGAATTAAGCATGGAGCGTAGAATGTCCCGGAGGGAAGGCAATCGTGTGAGTGTGACCATTGGTTTGTAGACTACAATTGCAAGAGGAGCAGACATTCAGCCGATAGTAGATAGTCAGATTGCTTTCCCTCTTCGTGTTTTTTATTTATATTTAATGGAAACATAAAATAGTCTTCGTCGACTCCGTGAGTCGTAGTATTCGGCGCATCGGAGGGGTTAGAGTAATTGAGAGTCGCTACATGATCACCGTGCAACTAGGGTCTCCAGCTGAACCTTTGCAGAAGATTGAGCGAGCGAATCCAACACTCCCAGGCGGCGAAAGAACATAGTTATAAAATTGTGGATTTGAGTATTCGTTACGGGGGTGTGGCTTCTTGGTCGTGTTCCTTTCGCATACGCCACTCTTTGCGCATTTGCTGGAGGAGTTTTCGGATAGGCAGGTGGTTTTCACAGAGACGTCGAGCCATGGGTACACGGTGTTCGGCCAGGTAACAACCGTGGCGTTGTCTCGATGGTAGCCCACGGCGTCGCGCAACAGAATGCGATTTTTCTGCTCGACATGCGGATTGTCGTTCTTCTGGTAGGGGCGGCTATGAGTGTACTGAAGACTATGCTCGCGGACGAACATCCTAAAATGTCCATTGATGAGTCCGGAACCGTTGTCCGAAAAAGCAGACTAGACAGGGTATGGCCACTTCTCAACGATGCCGCGAAGTGCATCGAGAGCGACAGCTTGTCCGCGACCGAGTACGGCCCGGCGCCGACTCTATCTCCTGTGAACACAGCCACGACCGAGCGCGCATAGGCAAGGCGTCTTAAGGCGGAGCGCCCGTCACGTTGAACTAGGTCGATTCCCAACGCGCTGGTGCTGTCCTCGTTTCAAGCATAGGATAGTACGGGGATTTCGCCGCGCAACCTGGTAGCCAGTCGGGCGGCCTGTGGGTACTTGCCGCGCGCTCCGGCGTTGCCGTCATGAGAGCAGAGGTAATCAAGAACTTCCCAGGCACGTTGAATGACGGGTTCGCTTGCTTGCTAACGTGGCGGCGCGGTATATGTGGTTTGGCACTGCGCTGAACTGAGTGAGCCCCTCCTTTTGGCTAGAATTTAGCTAATCGATCGCGCGGCTTTGAGTACGGCCTAAAGATGGATATATGAATCTTTTTGGAGGGCCTTCATGCTTAAGTTTTGTTCTGTGTGTGCTGGTTATGGTAGGAAAAAGGTGTTACAGAACATTGATCTGACTTACCATGAAGGATTCCACGTGATCCTCGGTTCCAATGGTTCGGGTAAGACGACATTATTTCGGGTAGGGTCTGGTATTCTACCGCCTTTTGAAGGGTCAGTTGAAGTTTTAGGAGAAAACCCATATCAAATGCCGTCCATAAAACGTCAGGTCGGCTATCTGTCGCACGGTGCAGGAATGTCAACATATTTAACGGTTCTCGAGAATTTGCACTTTTGGGCACGAGTGCAAAAGATGCCGAGAAAGCAGTTCGAGACTAGATTGGAAGAATTCATCCACTCCCTTTCTCTCTCGGACATCCTGCATGAAAAGATCAGCCGTCTTAGCCGTGGACAATTCCAACGTGCTGCTTTAGCACAAACCTTGTTACATGATCCAAAAATCCTCTTTCTCGATGAGCCGACTACCGGCCTCGACCCGACGACCGCGCGCAGTCTCCGAGATCTGCTGCGCAGGATTTCAAAGGGACGAGCCATTATTTATTCAACCCATAATCTCCATGAAGCGTCTGAACTGGCCAATGATATTACTTTCCTGAGGAAAGGCCGTGTCATCGCTCGCGGATCCTTAGATGAGTTACGAAACAATCAATCAGCTATCCGACGTTTCTGTCTAAAGGTGAATAGAGATCCGCGGGAAGTATTCAGGTCATTTGCTGTGGAGGCGATTCAGGATCAGCGGGGCTGGTTCATCGAGTGCCAGAGTGACGAGGAACTCGGTCGAATCGTCGAAGCACTCATCGCGCACGGTATGCAGGTCTCAGAAGTTCGGCGATTGGATGACGACTTGGAACAAATCTTTTTGCAGAAGGAGAAAGAGGGATATGAATATTAAACGCACATGGCACCTGGGAATGAGTTTACTCTGGCGAAACTTCGCCGAACAAAAGTATCGACTATGGACTACCCCTTTACTCATTTTAGGTCTCATTCTATTGATAACCTTGAGTGTCCTTTATGCTCCGGGCGTCACAACACCACAGACACTCCCGACCCTTGAGAAAATCGCGAGTGCGACCTTTGGATTGACTGGCGGTCGCTCGACCCTTCTGGTGGCTTCCCTCTTTGGATTAGGTCCCTATATCATCGCGGTCCTGGTCTCCAACATGGCGGCTTCCAATGCTCAAGGTAGCTTCGCAGATGAGGCGACCCGAGGAGGGTTGGAGTTGCTGCTGAGCGCGCCATACACTTTGTCTGAGGTGTTTGGAGCAATCTTGCTATCATCAGTTGGTCTGACAATAACGGTCTGTACTTGTGTTGCCGTTGGTACGTATGGAATCGCCTTCGGGGTCATGGCCGCGTCAAGATTATCATTCCCATTTCATGCCAACTACTTGGTTCTGGTGTTCCTTTTGCCACTTGGCCTCGGCATATGTTCTGCGCTCGTCTCGTTGTTGATTTCAATTGTATTTCCGAAAGCGGCAAAAATCAGAACAGGTGGTTCCGGGAACTTAGCACGCCTTGTTGCCATCATGCCCTCGTTGGTCTTTCTAGGCGTTGTGACTCTCCATCCCGAAATGAATTTGCTTGAGTTAGCGCTTATAGGTATTGGAATAGGTATCCTGGGTTCGTTTATGGTTGCTTACTTATGTGGACGATGGTTTCGAGCAGAAATGATACTCGAAAAATAATCATATGTGATGATGGACCTGGTGAGTATATAAGGAATACTGCTCTTACTGCTAATCTAGGTGAGAATCGATGTTACGATTGCACCACGGTTGGCAAGGGTGCGCCCTTATCGCAAATGGAAACCAGGAGGATGCTGAATGGACGACAAGAACCGGAAGAATCATCGTCGATGGTGGAATTGGATCATTTACTACGATCCGGATAACCCTAGAACTTTCGTTCGGAGAACAGTAGGGTTTGGTGTGACGATCAACTTTGCCACCCCTCTTGGCAAGGTGATCGGTGTTATCTTTATCTTGATTATCGTCGCGGCTGTAATCATAAAACATCGATGACAATTGAAGATATACCGTATATGCGAATACAAGCTTCTGGCAGACTCACGAGTCGAGCACAAAGAAGGATTTGACTCGAAAGTTGAGAAAATCCGCTGAGCTATGTCGACAGAGTCGAAGCCCACATTCCGCGCTGCGCAACGGAAACTTATCTTCTAATATACATATCAAGACTCGCAAGTTCGTAGGGACGAGCCCCCACTTACGCTGGTGTACTGTTGGCGTAGAGTGGTTTGGCCAGTGCACAAGCGTTTAGGAGCCGATTGACCAGACCGGAGCCAGCGGTGCGGCGGTTGAACCGGAAGACGTACTCCTCCAAATACGCCTGCTTGTATACTACTCTTCCGTGGTACGTGCCATCGATAAACTTCTTCAGGTTGCTGGTGAGCGTGTCGATCCACCGGAACACCTCGTGAGCGTCATCGTCGCTCGATTTCGTGACGATGTGCGTTACGTTCAAGTCCTTGGCGCATGCAGCATATGTCGGGTACCCATCTGTCTCTAGAGTCACACCCGGTGCCAGCCGCCTCGACAGTACGTCTGATACCGTCTGTGCACTCATGTCATCCACCCGTTCCATAAAACAGTGCGCTGGAGCACCGCCTCGCTGTATCGATACCCCAATCACGACGGTATCTTGGTCCGTACCTCGGCCAGACTTGCCGTCGCCGTGGCTTACTCCACCCAAGTAGAAGTCGTCGACTTGCACCAGGCCACCCAGCTTGTAGCGGGCATTTCGCTCCGCCATGGCTTTGCGAATCTTCTTGAGCATCAGCCAGGCCGTTGGATACGATACGTCAAGGTGCCTGGACAACGTCGTGGCAGCCACGCCCCTTTTATCGTTGGCCACTAAGTACACGGCCAAAAACCACTTGTTGAGCGGAATCTTGGTCTTATGGAAGATGGTCCCCGCCGTTACTGATGTTTGGCGATGACACCGTGTACACTCGAATAGCGGTGCCCGTTTGTCTGCGTCCCGGCGGTGCTTTGCATGGACCAAGGTGGCTGACGTATGGCTGCACTTCGGGCACACGAAACCATCCTTCCACCGCAGCTTAATGAGGTGCTCTTCACAGGCTTTTTCATCTGCAAAGCGGGCCATGAACTCTGCAAGGTTCACCCTCAACACCTCGCGAAGAACGGAAGAACGTATGTTCTGACCCAATTCTACCACCTGCGCCCCACTTTGACCACTGGTTCTTGCGAGTTGTGTTTGCTAACGTGAGCCTTTTGCAGAATGACTGATTCCATCGCGAGCGAAAACCACGCACACTTCTCGTGAAAGATAACTTACTCCATAAAAATCCTTTTCTGCT
The DNA here is from genome assembly GCF_017329605.1 of Alicyclobacillus fructus. Classification (GTDB taxonomy): domain Bacteria; phylum Bacillota; class Bacilli; order Alicyclobacillales; family Alicyclobacillaceae; genus Alicyclobacillus; species Alicyclobacillus fructus. The sequence goes on along the minus strand of NZ_JAFMTY010000036.1, from coordinate 1,474 downwards.
GTGTGGATAGATCACGCCCCTTCAGTGGTGTTCGTTCGAAGCATCAGGTTAAGCCACCTGCTCGAGACGATTCGTCCGGTGCATCGCCAGAGCAGATGCCAACAGTACACTGGCGTTGATGTACGCATGCGCTGTGACCTTCTCGATACCCCGCACATGCACGCCGTCCAGCGTCATCCACTCTTTCAGCCGTGCAAAACAGCGCTCTACAGCGGTCCGTTCATCATAAAGCATCTTCCATGTCCGAGAGCCGCGATGTGGATTCGCGTATCGACGGACGTCCTCATCGATGTGCTTCTTCACGACCATGCCATAGTTCGACGCAGAACAGGCAGCCATGCCAAGCGGGCAATCGACATGTCCTGTCGCATGGGGACAGCGAAACTTGAGCCAGGTGTTATGGACGCCCCAATACGTCATTCGGTACCCCATCGTGCAGCGGGGCGTGCCGTCGAAATCCATCCCTTCCGGCGGCTCTTTCTCATTCCGGCGATTCATCGGAATGATAGCCTGAGCGCCCAATGCTCGAGCGGCTTCATAGTTTTTCGTCTGGTCGTATCCCGCATCCATCAACACGAAGCGAATCCGCCAATCTTGGCGATGGAGCTCCTCCATCAAGGGAATGGCCATCTCTCCATCGTAGACGTTCGCTGGCGTCACCGTGAGCGCCATGGGAAGTTCACTCTTGGCATCGACCGCCAAATGAACCTTGTAGCCAAACCACGCCAGCTTGTTGCCAAAGGCATCGAACTTCGCGCCCCAGTTGGCCCGATTGGAGGGCTGGACACCTGAGCGTGGGTGTTTCCGCTCATACGCATGGATCGCCGTGCTGTCGATGGCGACGTGTTCGCCCTCGATGAGCCCTTCGTCACGGCATTGACGAACCAACTCGGCAAATAGTGTCTCCGCAATCCCTTTGTCGACGATGGCCTGAAAGACGCGGCTTAGGGTGGAGACGGACGGAACAGGTTCGTGAAGGGAGAAACCGCACTGGTAACGGAAGCGCAAATCACTCTCCAGACGTCGGTGAAGCTGCGTAAAGGTCGAAATCCCTTCAAGGGGGGCCGCGAGAAATGCGCGCAAAATCGCTTCTCGAGAGATGGGCTTTGCCCCTTGGGGTGTCAAACTTCTCAACTTCGCGGCATACGGACCCAGATCGAGCGCGGAGAAAAAACGTTCACGCCGCTCCGAAGGGTCAATTTCCATCCATTCGTCAAAGGAAAAGAGCCATGTTTGTCGAATGTACACGTTGGACTTCGCCCCCGTAGAAATGGTTTGGTGGATACCATTTTCTTTCTCTCAAGTTGGGGTGAAGTCCTTCTTTGTGCTCGAAAAACCCTTGCCGCACAAGGGCTCTTGATTCTGCAAAAGGCTCAACGTAAAAGTTGACCACGTGGGGGTACATTGACAACCAAAAAGTTGACCACCCCGGCACCTCTTTCCTGTACCCTGGAGTTTGGCACGAACTCTGGGG